>JBGTBY010000032.1:0-41636 GCA_041749075.1 Balneolales bacterium
AACAGATCTATCTGGCCACGATCAATGCTCAGACCAAATGGTCTGGATCCATATTCGGCTGGTCGGCAATCCGAAGGGACCTGTATGCTTATTTTGAAGACCGGCTCTTAAAAGATGACACAGTTAATTGAAGACTCCCTAGGGGTCGATGGTATCGACCCGATTGGATATCGACCCATGCTTCGCACCCCAAATGGATGTCGTGACACGGGTCGATGCGATCGACCCCTACAATCAATATATTCCTTCCCATGAATCCTAAAGTAGACAACTACCTCATCGACGGATGCATGCGGTGCGATTTCGGGGCCACGCCTCGATGCAAGGTACACCGATGGAGAGCCGAGCTCGACACCCTTCGGCAACTCGTTCTGGCCAGCGGACTCACCGAAGAAATCAAATGGGGCGTCCCCGTGTACACGCACAATGGGAAAAATGTGGTGACCGTCAGCGCTTTGAGAGAAAGCTGTATGATCGGATTTTTCAAAGGCGTGTTGATGTCGGATCCGCACAACATCCTGCAACAGCAAGCCAACATTCAGCAAAGCCGGGTGATTTTCTTCACATCGATGGAGGATGTGATGAAGGTGGAAGATCTGCTCCCATCCTACATCCGCGAAGCGATTGCCGTCGAAGAAAGCGGAGCGAAGTTTGAGTATGTGAAGAATCCGGAGCCGGTACCGGATGAACTGCTTCAAGCCTTCGAAGACGATCCCGTGTTTGAGCGGGCGTTCTACGCCTTGACACCCGGACGCCAGCGCGGCTACATCATCCATATCTCCTCATCTCCGAAAACGCAGACCCGCCTCGAGCGCATCGAAAAAAGCAAGCAACCGATTTTTAATGGGGTTGGGCTGAATGATAAGTATAAGAGTAGGGGTCGATAGAATCGACCCGATGATGAAACGATGAAGCGATGAAATGATGAAGTAGGGGTCGATAGCATCGACCCTAAGGACACCGATCTCGCTCCATCATCCTCCTCAACGCAATAATCTCCTCTTTCAGCTCGGTAATATCTTGCGCGCCCACAATCGGAGCGTCTTTTTCTTCCGCATCCCGACCAATGAAATAGGTGGCGAAGGTGGCCGTGACATATCCGAAAATGCTGTACCCGAAAATGGCGATCAAGAATCCGAGTCCGCGGCCTTCGGGCGATAGCGGATGAAAGCCGTTGTCGGATGTGATCAAGCGCATGGCGGTCCACCACAGCGCCAACCCATAACTCGTGAAACCGGGATTCGGATTTTCAAGCGCATACATGCCAGCGGCTCCGGCGATGGTCACAATCAAGGTGATCATCATCACATAGCCGAAAGCGCGGCGTTGCATCGCTTTTCCAGCGCTTTTGATGCCTCTGTTGAGCGAAGCGACGATCCGTACAAGTCGGATTCCGCGAAAGGCCCGCAGATATCGGGTAAATCTTAACAACCGGAAGATCCGAACCGCGGGAATGAATAAAGAAATGGCAGTGAGCCAATTCCGTTTTAGATAGGGTAGTTTTTCCGGAGCGAGGGAAAATGTAATGATGAAATCCACGATGAAGATTCCCCAAATGCCCAGACTCACATACTCCAAAATGATGTGGATGCCCCAGATCAATTCAATCACCAGCAAGACGAGCCAGACAAATCCCAAAAAGATCATCGGTCCTTCTATTACTCGCTGAACCGTTTTCAGTAACTGATTGCGTTCATTGGCGATGGCGTTTTTCATAGGTTCACAACGTACATTTCGTATACCGATTATGATTAATATGATGAATAGAACAAATAGAAAGAGGTTGTAAGAATTTTGACCACAAAAAAATGGCTGTTTTATTGGAAAGAAATCACCTCCACATTTTGGTTTCTGCCGGTCCTCATCATTGCGTTTTCGGTCGTATTGGCACTCGGTCTCGTATCGTTGGATAATTCCGTTACCATCTCACACCAAGGATGGGTTCGATTTTTTCTGGTCAATAGTGCGGATTCCGCTCGAAGCATGTTGTCGACCATTTCAGGAGGCATGATCGGGGTGGCGGGAACGGTGTTTTCGGTCACTTTGGTGGCATTGACGCTCGCATCCTCCCAATTGGGTCCTCGGCTGATCAAGAATTTCATGTATGTGAGGCTCAATCAAGTGGTGCTGGGGTCGTATGTCTCCACATACTTGTATTGTTTGCTGGTGTTGAATGCCATCCGCGACAACGATGGATACAACTTCATCCCGTCCATCTCCATATTGGTTGTGCTCATAATCACGGTCGGGAACATCATCCTGTTGATTCTTTTCATCCATCAAATATCCGTGAGTATTCAAGCGGACCGGGTGATTTCTGACATCTCCGATTTCATCTCGAAGCAGGTGGAAACGCTGTTTCCGGAAAAAATGGGGGATGGGGATGATGAAAATGTGATGGATGAAACCGCTGAACTGTCGGCCTACTCGAACCAGATCCCTATAAAATCCCTCAATAACGGGTATCTGCAATACATCGACCATGTGGTGCTAATCGAAGAGGTTGCCAAACAGAAATCGTTGTTAAAGATCCATCCCCGACCCGGCAGTTTTATCGTGGAAGGAAGCGAGATCGGAATGTTGTATTCGAACGCGGAGGTGAACGATGATTCGCTGAAAAAATTGGTCAAACAATTTGTCATCGGAAAGACGAAAACTCCGCAACAGGATTTGGAATATTCCATCCATCAAATGGTTGAAATCGCGGTACGGGCACTGTCGCCGGGGGTGAATGATCCGTACACGGCCATCACCTGCATCGACCATCTGTCGGCCACGATGTGTTACCTGGCGCAAGCGAAATTTCCTTCAGCCCATCGATTCGACAAAGACGGCAACACCCGATTGATCGCCAATATCGTTGAATTCGGAGGGGTGATGGATGCGGCCTTCAATCAGATCCGGCAATTTGCGGGTGGGAGTCCGGCTGTGATGATCCGACTGATGGATGCGATGAATACGATTCGAAACTTCACAACCAAAGAACATCATATAAAAGCCGTGCTTAAGCATGCCGACATGGTGATGTCGTTGGGTAAGGAAACCATCACTGAACCGAATGATCTGAATGATTTGAGGGAGAGGGTGGTTTGAGAATACATGTTTTGATACTTTGCAATGCACCATTCGCGCGCCATGTCCAACCTCATTATATGGAATGTCATCACCCTCGATGGGGATGTGCTACTCTTTCCTCTGGTTGTTTGGGGAGATGAGCTCGAAGCGTTGAGGTATGGGAAGACGTAACCTCGAAATCCTCCTTCACAGCCTGTTCTGGGTGTTCATCTTCTCCGCGGTGAATGTGGAGTGGCAGCAGAATTGGTTCGATCCATCCATCCGGCCCAACACACCGTCCCCGCTTTCGGTCGTGATGTTCCCGTTTCTGTTCTATGCGCACGCTTATTGGGCTTTGCCCGCGTTTTTGGTTTCGCGGAAATGGGTTCAATACGGATTTCGTCTGATGCTCATGTTCCTCGTTCCGGAACTCATCCGTCTTCTGTTTTATCAGATCGCATTCGACAGACCCTATCATATTGAATTGACCAGCCGCGACAGTTTTCTGTTCGGAAGCCTGAATACGGTCTGGTTGGCGTTCATCGTGTCGTTCATCTACCGATTGGCGAAAGACCGATTCGAACTGAAAATGTCCGCTCAGACAATGTTGGATGAAACCGACGCGAAGCAGATCGGCGATAAGTTGGAAAGGTTGATGCAGGATGAGAAGCCATTTTTGAATAAAGAATTGGATTTGGACGGACTCGCCTCGCTGCTCACCATCACCGACAAAAAACTGTCGACCTTGCTCAATCAACACATCAAGATCGGTTTCTCGGATTATGTGAACGAGTATCGTGTGCGGCATTTCATTGAGCAGGTGGAGGCAGGACAATTGACACATCTGAGTGTCGCGGGATTGGCGGACCAATGCGGATTCTCCTCCAAAACCACATTTTACCGCGCCTTCAAGAAGGTGATGGGATGTACACCGAGCGAGTTTGTGGTGTCAAATCATCTTTTGGAACCCATCGCGCAGGCATAAGGCCGGTCGTCGCCCTATCATGGCTCACCATATGAGCCTGCACATCCAAAACATCACAAAACGCTACTCGAATGGCGTCGTCGCGATAGACAACCTGTCGATAGACATCGGCCTCGGCATGTTCGGCCTGTTGGGTCCGAACGGCGCCGGCAAATCGACCTTGATGCGAATTCTCGCGACGTTGCAAGTCCCCGATTCCGGTTCCATCACCTTTCATGGAATCAATGTCGTGAAACACCCCGATGCCATTCGACGCCAATTGGGATATTTGCCCCAATCCTTCGGCGTGTATCCGAACGAAAGCGCAAGATCACTTCTGAATTATATGGCGGTGCTGAAGGGGCTCTCGTCCAAAACCAAGAGAATCCGAATGGTGGATGAGGTCCTTGCGAAAACCAACCTGACGGAGGACCAGCATCACCATGTGAGCGACTTTTCCGGTGGAATGAAGCAACGATTCGGCATCGCGCAACTGCTGTTGAATCAGCCCAAGCTCATCATCGTGGATGAACCCACATCCGGACTCGATCCGTCCGAGCGCAAACGATTTCTGCATGTGCTACGCGCCATCGGGACCGAAAACACCGTGATTTTTTCCACACATATCGTGGAGGATGTCAGCGAATGTTGCAACGACATGGCCATTTTGAACCATGGGAAAATCATGTTGCATCAAACACCGGAAAACGCCAAGTCAGACCTCGGTGGTACGCTCGAAGATGTGTACTTCCACATCATGGCGGAAGGCTGATCCATGTTTTGGGCCATTTACCGACACGAGATCGTCTCCTGGCTGAAAACTCCAGGATTCTATGTGATGTTGGCCTCCTACTTCCTGCTTCCGTTGGTGCTATTCATCGGAACCGCAGAATCAAATCCCATCCAATCTCCCTATCAAATCCACACATTTCTGCTTTATGTCGGAAAACTTCTTCTATTCCTGATTCCGGTCTTTTTCGGTACCGTCATTCATAAGGATTTTCGCCACGAGGCCTATGTTCTGTTGTACTCCTATCCCATCCATAAAGGCGTTTATCTCATTGGGAAATGTGTGAGCGCAATCACTCTTGTGATGCTTATTTCCGGAATGCCATTCCTTGCTTGCATTGCGGGAAATAGTCTGATGGGGATGGACACGAATCTGCCTTCCTATGCCTTCACCTATTCGTCGATCCTGATCCCAAATCTTCTGGTATTTGGACTGATGGTGTTCGGCCTCGTCGCGGTTTCCCGAAACATTTATGCCGGGTTCATCCTCGTCCTTCTGTTGCTCATGATTCAATCCATGGCCGATCCTTTGGGCGAACTCGCATCATTGGAGCAGACGAGGGAATGGTCCTTTGCCGAAAAAAATGGCACACCGCTTCTACTCACTGAAGGACTGCTATTGAATCGACTGCTATGGATGCTGATCGCTTCGGGTGCCGGAATCGTCGCATATTCTTTGTTTTCCCTGAGCCAGTTCGGATGGAAATTTCACGTCGTTCAGCCACGTCGGACGCGAAAAAGACGATTTGAATCCGTGATGTCGGGATCGCAATTAAGCATGTTGGTGCGCTCAGAAGTGAGTTTTATTCTGCGCCACTGGCTTTTCCAGCTTTTTTGTGTGATGGGAATTCTGCTGTTTGGGTTCATGCTGAACCGAGTCCTGCACACGAATGACGTGGTGATGCTTCCGCTCACGCGCCTGATCCTGCACATTCCAGCGTTCTTTTATAATCAGTTGATCGTGATGGCCACGTTCGTCTTTTCGGGAATGATCGTGCTCCGCGCCAGCGATTCACAGATGGAACCGCTCATCAACAGCACGTCCATGCCAACATGGGTCTGGGTCGCATCAAAAGCGTTCAGTCTTGTGCTGATGCAAGCCGTGCTGCTGTTTCTGCTGATGGCGACTGGCATCAGCCTTCAGCTTTGGAACAACTATCCTCACCTGGATCTGGCGCAGTATATGACGACGCTCTTCCTGTTTCATGCGCCGGTATTGGCGGTATGGGGATGTTTGTCGGTTGCCGTCTTCAGCCTGATGCGACATCTGTATGCCGGACTCTTCTTCCTTCTGTTGGCCTGGTTGGCGCAATACAGCTACGAGCTCATCGGCATCACGACCAAGCTGCTTCAATTCAACACCTATCCGATACTGGTGTTTAGTGAGTTGAACGGGTTCGGACATGACGCATTCGGACGATGGGTGATGCAAAGCTATTGGCTCGTTTGGGGACTCATCCTCCTATTCATCACCGTTTTCCTGTCCGAACGCAATCAACGATCCAAGATTCAATTGATAGGATTCGGAGGCTTGGTCATCGGGCTGTCGGCGTTGTCGTTGTTCATCCACATCGAAGAATCGAAGATCATCACCTTTGATGAAAATCGGCAGAACTACCCCCATTTGAACGACATCCCTCAGCCTCGAATCATCTCCGTTTCCATCACGATGGACCTGTTTCCGGAAGAGCAACGATTCTCCGCAAATGGGCAATATGTGTTGGTGAACACATCCCGACAAGCGATCGACACATTGATGATCAAAAGCGGATTTGATGAAGTGACGCAAGTCGACCTGAATGCCGCGAACGCCATCGTGGATTCCATTCCAGAATGGATGGTGACCCTTCATGTGTTGGAAAAGTCACTAGAACCAGGCGACTCATTGCGGATGTCGTTTTCGATTCAGAACCAGCCCAATTCCTTATTTCAGAGGAATTCAGGTGTCCTGGAAAGCGGAACCTTTTTGTCGCACGACATCCTTCCAAGAATCGGATTTCCACAGGAGTCGGCACATTCCGAAAACCATTACTTCGCTTGGGACAGTGATCGGGTGGATGCGAACATCACCATCAGCACATCAGAAAACCAAGTAGCATTTTCTACTGGATCGATGGTAAGGCAATGGTCCGAAAATGGGCGACAGTTCTCGGAATACCGATCCGCAGAACCCATCAAATTCAATTTCTTCTTTTTGTCGGGGCGGTTTGAGGCACGTCGCGATCGATGGAATGAGATACCCATCACCGTCTATCATCATCCGAGCCATACACAGAATCTTGAGGACATCGTGGATGGGGTGAAGGCGGTGCTTGAGCTGAACGGTCGTTTGTTTGGGGAACTTCCGCAAGAGGAAATAAGAGTCATCGAATTTCCTCTGTCAGAAGGCTCCCATGCCACCTTGAAATCGAACATGATTCTGATATCGGAATCGGTATTCGGTGTGAATACGCGCTATTCCGGAAAACTCAACATGCCGTTTTATGTGGCGGCGCATGAGATGACGCATCATTGGTTCGGGAATCGTTTGCTGCCGGCCGATGCGAAAGGCGCGGTATTCTTGACGGAAAGCCTCACCGAATATTTGACGTCGACCGTATTCGATCCGGATTTCCTGCGCGTTCAGCAACAGAGATACATCCGAGGTCGGGCCAACGCATCGGGTGAGGAACCACCCTTGTATTTGGTGGAAGCGGGCCAAGAACATGTTTCCTATGGGAAAGGGGCCGTGGTGTTGAATGCGATTGCCGAGGAGATGGGTCGGGACGCGTTCGAACGTTTTTTATCTGAGTTTTTCGACAAATATCATGGCACGGATCGCTACCCGACATCGCTTGATTTCATCGAGATGTTGAAGGAGCATGTGCCGGAGCGGATGTGGAAACGAGTTCAGAATTTGTTGATGGAACCTATCTGATAACGACCTGAAGCACGTCTTCAACCTGTAATGCGGTGAATAGGCGTCCTAATCACCGCAAATATGCGGTAATTATTTGTATATTTACCGCATGCCCACCTACATATACGAATACGACAACTGGTCCGCCTTCACATGGAAAGACCAAGTCATCCAAAAGGTGTTCGGTGAGGTGCGGCTCATGCAGGGGAAACTCATCGGTCAGATGAACGCGTTGGGCTTTTCTGCAAAGGAAGATGCGACGCTTGCAGCCTTAACCTTGGATGTGCTGAAATCGTCCGAAATCGAAGGTGAAATGCTCGATAAGGATCAGGTTCGATCGTCCATCGCCCGGCGTCTGGGAATCAATACGGCCGGACTCGTACCAAGCAGCCGCCACATCGAAGGCGTTGTGGATATGATGTTGGATGCCACCCAGCGCCACGCCCTACCTTTGACCGAAGAGCGCTTGTTTGGCTGGCATGCCGCGCTTTTCCCGACTGGGTATAGCGGATCGTATAAAATAGAAGTGGGAATGTATCGCACACAAGAGATGCAAGTGGTTTCGGGTGCAATGGGTAAAGAAAACGTGCATTATGAAGCCATCAAGCCCAAATTGGTGAAATCGGAAATGGATCAATTTTTGGATTGGGTCAATAATGACCATGAATTGGATCCGGTGTTAAAAGCCGCCATCGCACATTTCTGGTTCATCATCATTCATCCGTTTGATGACGGAAACGGACGAATAGGACGTGCCATCACCGATATGCTTCTGGCTAGAGCCGAAGGCAGTGGTGATCGGTTTTACAGCATGTCGAGCCAGATCCTAACCGAGCGCAAGCGCTATTATGATGTGTTGCGAACTGTCCAGCACAGCACGGGCGACATCACCGAATGGTTGGACTGGTTCTTGCATTGCCTGAAACAGGCGATGCTGGCCACGGAATCAACCACTCAAAACATCCTTCAAAAAGCCGAGTTTTGGAAGCGTCACGAACACACTCCCATCAACGAACGGCAACGACTCATCCTGAACAAACTCTTCGACGGATTTGAAGGGAAGCTTCAGACATCGAAGTGGGCGAAACTCACAAAAACATCCACCGACACCGCCTTGCGGGACATCAAAGACCTGATCGACAAAGGCATCTTGCGTCAGACCGAGGAGCGGGGGCGCAGTGCGAATTATGAGTTGGTTGAACGCATTGAGCGACATACGTAGGGGTCGATCTCATCGACCCTTACCCACGCCGTGAATAATGCGTTAGCCGACCCCAAAGTGGGAACGATGTAAATAATGACCTTGAGAAGTATAAAATGACCCCGATCGAATATCCGCACCTTGGAGGATGTAAGAAAAAACACTCACAAGATGGAGTTCAAAAATGAATACAACCGAATTGAAAGGAAACTGGAATGAGCAGAAAGGCAAGCTCAAACAGAAATATGCGAATTTGACAGACGATGATCTGATGTTCGCTGATGGCAAAAAAGACGAGATGTACGGCAAACTCCAGAAAAAACTCGGTAAAACGAGAGAAGAACTTGACGACGTGATGTCGGGCAAATAAAAATCAAATGCCGCTTAGCAGAAATGTTGAGCGGTATTATTTTGATGTCTACTGAAAATGATCGGTTATCCGGCTTCGATCCTCATTCTCCTTGTCGTTCTTATGATACAATTCAATGAAAGTGATTCTCTTCTCTTCAGGGAAGTACTCATAAATCAACCTAAGCCCAGAATTCACACCTCGTCCTCATCATAAGTCCGCACCGAGAACGGAGCCTCTCGATAAAACACCAACTCGTAATCAATCTTGTCGCCCTCTTTGGATGCCAGCCAAGGCATATCCTTGTGGGAGTAATCACTGATCGACTTGGCGGACCAATCACTCATCTGCTCGATCACCTTGTCGATGATATCTTTCTCGCTGGCACGCAAGGTGGTGAGATCGGGCTTGGCCAACGGTAGATACCGTGTCTGCATGTATCCGTGAAAGTCGGTTTTTACCCGCTGCAATTGCCCTTGATCCATCATTTGAAAGAGGACATCATCTAAATTCTGCGGCACCGGTCCATGCGGAAGTTTGCGATAGGTGGCCCCGGTCAAATGCTCCTCATACAACTCATAGTGGTTGAAATCGGAGAAATAGAGGAGCTTGTATAGAACCGTCTCTCCGACATTCGGTTTACCCGCGCAACGTTCGAGGATGTACAAGAGTACGTTTTTGAATTTCTCGACTTGGAGCGTGGGTACAGAAATACGTTCATGCACGTCGGATGTCGGTATAGCATAATCCACCGCCAACTCTCTGACGATATAAACATCCGTAGACATGAACTCATCCAGTGAAAATCCCAAAAGCTGCGACAGTTTTTGAAGTTCAAGGATGCTGACGCTTCGATTTCCCAACTCGATCTGAGCCAATGATGGACGTGACAGTCCAAGGTTTTTCGACAAATTTTCTTGCGATAAGCCCTTTGATTTGCGTCGATCGGCGATTCTCTGGCCGATCTGCTTTTGGGTTAATGGGGTGTTCATGGCGGTCTCCCTGGAAAATGAATGGACATTAAATGTATGAAATGTTAGATAATCAAATAATAATTTGTTTCAATATAGAACACCTCGCACATCGCGCCCCGCACCTCGCACCTCGCACGTTTTCATTCCTAAAAAAAGCACCATTCCTGTAAGATTTTCCGATTTCTCGCCTCTATAGAGGTATGAGTAAACAATTTTCGGAAATCATCCACCTGATTAAGCAATCGAGGGCGAAGGCCATTCGAGCGGTAAACGCCGAGCTGATTCAGCTGTACTGGAGTATCGGTGAATATATAAGCGCCAAACTTGAGAAATCGGAATGGGGCGACTCTGTCGTGTCTGAGTTAGCCATCTACATTCAACAAAATGAACCCGAGTTGAAGGGTTTTTCCGACAAAAATATCTGGAGAATGAAGCAATTTTATGAATCCTACAGGGACTACCCAAAACTCTCAACAGTGTTGAGAGAAATCAGTTGGACAAACAATATGCTCATCCTTTCAAGATGCAAAACATTTGAAGAAAAGGAGTTCTATCTAAAACTTGTCGGGCAAGAAAACTATAGCAAAAGGGAACTCGATCGACAAATTACCTCAAGCCTGTTTGAGCGATCAATGATTGGAAACTCAAATCTCTCACCAGTGGTGAGAGAAAGTAATAGAGACCTTTCGTTGACTTTTAAAGACAGCTATGTATTTGAGTTTTTGAACTTGCCCGAACCACATAACGAAAGTGAACTGCAGCGTGGACTGGTAAACCAGATGAAGGGCTTCATTCTCGAACTTGGCAAAGACTTTCTGTTCATCGGTGAAGAATACAAATTGCAAGTAGGTATCAGTGATTTTTACGTTGACCTGCTGTTCTTTCATCGCGGACTGCAATGTCTGGTTGCCATTGAACTCAAGGCAGACAAGTTCAAGCCAGATCATTTAGGACAATTGAATTTCTACTTGGAAGCATTGGATCGTGATGTGAAAAAGCCCAATGAGAATCCGAGTATTGGAATTCTACTGTGTAAAGACAAAGACCGGGAAGTTGTTGAGTACTCATTAAGCAGAAGCCTGTCGCCAACTTTGGTCTCCGAGTATAAAACACAGCTTCCTGACAAAAAGCTATTGAAAAGGAAGTTCCAGGAACTCTTCAGTGGCGATTCTTAACCGAGATGAGAGTCGACACCACTTCCTTCCCCTTCGCCCGCTACCCCGCGGTGCGCGTCTGTCTATGCCTGATCGCCGGCATCGTGGCCGAGCTGCCCGTCACCGTCGAATGGATGCTCGCCACCCTGGCCATCCAAGCCCTCGCCGAATGGAGTCTCCATCACGCTTTCTCGTCCCCCCGCTACATTTTCGCCGTGGCCCATTCGCTATGGATGGTCATACTGGCCGGAAGCTTTGTGGCGGATGCGGGACGTCCGGCACCCTTCCCCAGCTCGCCGCTCGATCCCTTCGTGGGCGATACCGTTGTCGTTGACGGCCGCATCCGAAGCAGCAACATCACCAGCACCGGACGCTTTGCCCTCGTGCTCGACCTCCCCACCGGCGAAGCCCTTCGCCTCAGCGCCGATTCCCTCGACCTGCGACGCTTCCGTACGGGCGTCTCCATCACCACCTCCATCCGCCTGAACCCCTTTCCGCAAAGACGCAACCCCAACGAGTTCGATTACGGCAACTGGCTTCGCAAGCAAGGCATCAGCCATGTCGGCACCCTCGCATCCGTGCCCCGCATCCTATCTGACACGAAACGTCACCTTTTGGCCGACCGCATCCGGGCCAACTTCTCGCCCGCCAACCAGGAACTCGCCCTTGCCATACTCCTCGGACAAAAAAACGAGCTCGATCCCGCGCAGCGACAATCGTTCGCGCGGTCCGGACTCTCGCATCTGATGGCCGTCTCCGGCATGCATGTCGGTTTCCTGCTCGCGCCCATCTGGTTCCTCATTCCATATATCTGGACGAAGCGGCATGGTCGCTTGGGCGGCTTCCTGCTGATCACCATCACACTGATCCTTTATGCCGCCATCACTGGATTTTCCGCCTCAGTGAACCGCGCCGGACTCATGGCCATCCTCTTCGCCTATGCCCGACTCTTCGAACGCGTGAGCGACAGCGTGAACATCCTTGCAGGTGTGGGCTTTGTGCTGCTCCTCATCAAACCCGCTTACCTGTACGATATCGGCTTCCAACTGTCGTTCTCGGCAGTACTGGTCCTATTGCTGATCATGCCGGTCGTGCAGCAATCCATGCCTTATGCCTGGCAGGAGCGCTGGTTCGGAAAACTGATCCAGTTCATGAGTGTCTCCATCGTAGTTCAGATCGGCTTATATCCCATTCTGGCGTGGTATTTCGGCGAATTCGCTTGGATGGGACCCATCGCGAACCTCATGGGCGTCCCGCTCACCCAATTTCTATTCTTATGGGGTTTCGCGGTAGTACCGTTCAGTTTCTTGATGCCGGATTGGGGCTGGATCTTCAACGTTCCTGCGGATCTGGCCGCGACAGCACTCTCATGGTCCGCAACTTGGATGGAAACCGTCCCCGGCGCCTGGACCTCCGTCCCGAAGCCCAGCCCCTGGCTCTTCCTCATCTGGTTCTTCGCCTGCGCACTCCTTGCGGTATGGAAAAACAAACGACGGCGCTGGATCTGGCTCATTTTATTGATATCCATTTGGCCATTAAAGTCTTCTCTTGTCTTTCTTGAGCACTTGAGTACTAGTCTTTCCTTGAGTACCCGAGTACTTGATATTCTTGTTTATGATGTCGGTCAAGGCGACGCTGTCTTAATCCAAACCCCATCCGGCCACACCATCTTATACGATACCGGGATGTTTTCCCCGGGGCGCAATTCAGGGAAAGATGTCATCGCCCCAGATCTGGAAGCACGCGGAATAGCCCACATCGATCTGATCATCTTATCCCATCCGCATGCCGATCATACCGGAGGCATGCATTATTTGATTGACAATTTGCCTATCGGACGCATCATCCATGCCGATTTTCCTTCGAAATCCGTCTTCGAACTGGGTTGGCGGCAAAAAGCACGGGAAAAAAACATAGACGTTTTGGCGGGTCGAAGGGGGATGGAAATCAGTCCGGATCCGTCCATGAAGATGATCATCCTTCATCCCGATTCCCTCATGCGCGGAAGCGACCCGAATCCGTATTCCGTGGTCGTGAAGCTCGTTTATGGATCCACATCCTTTCTGTTCACCGGTGATGCGGACATGAAAGCGGAAAATGAGTTGGTCGCGCGCTTCGACACCTTATTGCGGGCGGATGTACTGAAAGCGGGTCACCACGGAAGCAAGACCAGCAGTAGTATTCCCTTCATCGAAACGGTGGATCCGAGCCATATCGCCGTGAGTCTGGGCCTGCGCAATCGGTACCGACATCCGCATGCCGAAGCTGTGCGACGAATGCGTGTATCTGATGCTGAAATACGTTTCACAAGTCGGCATCGAGCCCTACATTACCGTTCAGACGGAACACACATCACGCTAATCGACTGGTAAACATGAGCTCGCAGGAACGAATCCCTTTTGAAGAGGCTTTAAAGAAGCTGGAAACCATCGTGACTAAGCTTCAAGACGGGAGTGTATCTCTCGAAGAATCTGTGACGTTGTATGAGGAGGGCATCGCCCTTTCGAAATACTGCTCCACCATTTTGGAAGAAGCCGAATTGCGAATTGAAAAAGTGAACTCTGCCTGAAACCAGATGATGTTTTATGTCCTTGCTTGAGCATATCGATTCCCCAGCGGACCTTCGGAAACTGTCGCCAGACCAATTGGAAACGGTCTGCGATGAACTGAGAAACAAGATTATTGATGTCGTGTCGGTGCACGGCGGACACTTCGGCGCCAGCCTGGGCGTGGTCGAACTCACAACGGCCTTGCATTACGCCTACAACACACCGCATGATCTGTTGGTCTGGGATGTGGGACATCAGGCCTACGGACATAAGATTCTGACCGGTCGGCGCGACAATTTCCATACGAATCGCAAATATCACGGCCTCGCAGGATTTCCCAAGCGCAGCGAAAGTGAGTATGACACGTTTGGCGTCGGACATTCCAGCACATCCATTTCCGCCGCATTAGGAATGGCCGTTGCCGCGCAAAAGAAAGGAGAAACGCGTCAGACGATAGCAGTGATTGGGGATGGATCGATGACGGCAGGTCAGGCCTTCGAAGCCTTGAACAATGCCGGCGCCATGAAAAGCAATGTTCTGGTGATCTTGAACGACAACAACATGTCGATCGACCCGAATGTGGGCGCCTTGAAAGAATATCTGGCCGACATCACCACCTCGCGCACCTTCAACAAGCTTCGCGACGAGATCTACGACATGTTGGGGCATTTCCGAGCGGCAGGAGACAAGATGCGGAAAATCGCGTCGCGCTTGGAATCGATGATGATGACGGCGCTGACTCCCGGATCTCTATTTCGCGCACTGGGCTTCAAATATTATGGTCCGGTGGACGGACATAACGTGAAGGCCCTCGTTAAAATGATGCAAGATTTGCAATCCATTCCCGGACCCAAATTATTGCATGTGGTCACCATCAAAGGGAAAGGATTTCTGCCAGCCGAGCGCGATCAAGTGAAATGGCATGCGTCCGGAAGTCCGTTTGATAAGATCACGGGCGCTTCGCTGGCTGTGAAGCCCACAAAACCATCTCCTCCGAAGTATCAAGATGTGTTTGCGGATACCTTAATCGAGCTCGCAAAAAATGATAGTCGTATTTATGGCATCACGGCGGCCATGCCGAGCGGCACCGGACTCCTGAAAATGATGAACGAAATGCCTGACCGTTGTTTTGATGTGGGCATCGCCGAACAACATGCGGTCACGTTCGCTGCCGGACTCGCCACACAAGGATTGAAGCCATATGTCGGTATTTATTCATCCTTTCTGCAACGCGGATATGATCAGGTGGTGCATGATGTGCTGATTCAAAAATTACCTGTCGTGTTTTGCATGGATCGTGCCGGATTGGTAGGTGCGGATGGGCCCACACACCACGGATTGTATGATATCGCCTACTTGCGGGGAGTTCCGAACATCGTGTTGGCCTCACCGATGAATGAAGTGGAGCTTCGGGACATGATGCATGCGGCGTCGACCTATGAGGATGGTGCGTTCGCGATCCGCTATCCACGTGGCGAGGGTCGGGGTTTGCCAATGCCTGAGAGCGCGGCGTCGATGGAGATCGGCAAAGGTATCGTGCTACGTGAAGGGCACGATGTGGCAGTACTATGCTATGGTCCGCTCGTGTACGAAGCTCTCGAAGCAGCGGAAGAATGTAACGCTGCCGTGGTGAACATGCGCTTTGCGAAGCCGCTGGATACGGAACTACTCGATGAGTTGTCGACTCGGTATACCCGGTTTATCACCATAGAAGATGGAACACGCATCGGCGGATTTGGGTCGGCTGTCGCGGAGTATGTGTCGGCCGAGCATCCCGGAATAAGAGTATCCATTATGGGAGTGCCCGACCGCATCGTAGAACATGGCTCCCCGAAAGAATTGTATCGGGAAGTGGGCTTGGATGCCGAAGGCATCGCCGCGGAAATCAGACGCGTTCAGCCCGTTCTATCAACTGGCGCGCACTTGTGAGCGCGGCGTCGGTCACCACATCACCACTCATTAGTACAGCGACCTCTCTTATGTGCTGATCGGGTGTGAGCGGATGGATGGTGGTAATGGTGCGATCGCCTTGCTCTTCTTTGGCTACCACATAATGCTGATGCGCTTGTGATGCGATCTGTGGCTGATGCGTGATGGCAATGATTTGGCAAACACGGCTGAGTTCGCGCATGGTCTGACCCACTTTCTCGGCCACGGCGCCTGAGATGCCCGTGTCGATCTCGTCGAAAATCATGACCGGCAGCCGCTGCTCCCTTGCGATCACCGATTTCAGGGCCAGCATCACGCGGCTGATCTCACCGCCGGAGGCGGTGCGGGCCAACGGCTTCGGCGCCTCGCCACGGTTGGTCGATATATAGAAACGGACGTCCGAGGCGCCGAATTCCGTTGGCTGCGCCAGCTTGTCCTGCCGCACCTCGAACACGGCATAGGGCAGACCGAGCGACGCGAGGGCCTTGGCCAGTGCGGCAGACAGCTGGCGCCCGGCGCCGGCGCGGGCCTGGTGCAGTTGCTCTCCCGCAGTACTGAGCCGCGCCTGCGCCGCTTCGAGCTGCGCCGCGCTGTTTCCGATCTCCAGGTCGAAGTTCTCAGCCAAATGGATGTCGCGGCGCAGCTCGTCCATCCATGCCACCAACTCTACCGGCGATTTTCCATACTTCTTTTCGAGCCGCTTCAATTCCGATTGCCTTCCCCGTAGATATTCCAATCGCTGCGGATTGTGCTCGATCCCGCTTCGATATCGTTCCGCGAATCGAACGGCTTCATCAATGCTGATTTTTGCCGCCGTGAATTCCTGCAAGAACGGCTGAAATCCAGGCTCGATCTGCGCCAGATCGTCCAAAGCGCTTTCCATCTTGCCAAGCAATTCCATCACGTTCGGCTCGGTCTCGGCGCCAATTTCCGCCACCATCGCCGCTTTCAAATCCAGTTCTTCAGCCGAATCGAGGAGTTTCATTTCCTGCAGCATCGATCCGATCTCATCGGCATCAATCCGCGCTCCATCCAATTCCTTCAACTGGTATTGCGACAATTCCAGCTTCTGGTTCAGCTCATTCTCGCGCTTTTTCAAGCGATTCAGTTCACTTTTCAAGGACTGAACAGAAGCAAATTGACTCATCCACGCTTCCAAGGCCGGTTTCACAGACGGAAGCGCATCGATCACTTTTCGATGTTCTTCTTCTTTGAGGAACAACTGATGATCGTGCTGACCATGCAAATCCACCAAGTAATCACCGACTTGCTTCAGGATGGCGACCGTCACCGGCGTATCGTTGATGAACGCGCGACTTCCCGCTTCCCTCACTTCCCGTCTTAATAAAAGAGTAGGAGCTGGATCGATGCCCGCTTCATTCAAAAGCGCGGCAAGTCCGTCATCATCTGGAACCCGAATGCTGATTTCGGCAATGGCTTTCGCGGCGCCGGTGCGGATGCTCTCCGTCTCGGCGCGCTCGCCCAACACCAGGTTCAATGCCCCGATGATGATGGATTTTCCTGCTCCGGTCTGACCCGTCAGGATGTTCAACCCCGTACCGAACGAGACATCGAGCTCGTCGATCAGGGCATAATCTTTGATGTATAAGGATTCGATCACGTGTTTCTGAGCCTAGGGTGAAAGTTAACATAAACCGCATATCCTTATAGAGGCGGAAAACGTGAATTCCTTACAAAGAAAATGAGGCTTTCTTCATAATTTCAGTCCCTATGCCTCGAAAAGCGAAAAAAGCCAAAGCCGCGACCCTACTTCCGATCATGCCCTTGCGGGATACTGTGATCTTCCCAAACACGATGTTTCCCGTGCTTGTGGGCCGAGACACATCCGTTCAAGCCGTGCGACTGGCATCCGAATCCGATAAACGGGTTCTGTTGCTCACGCAGAAAAACCCGGAACAGGAAGATCCGTCGATCAACGATCTGCATACGGTCGGAACTTTGGCTCAAGTCGTCCAGATTCTGAACCTTCCGAACGGGTTGATGAAGGTTCTTGTGAATGGACTCGCTACGGCAAAGCTGGTCAGCACCACGACCAAAAAAGGTCTGATGATGGCCGAAATCCAGATCGAAGAAGCGCCAGACATCAAAAGCGAGCGGGTTCTGAACTCTCTGGTGCGCAAGACGCGCGAGAAATTTGAAAAGTATGTGTTGGTGAATCCGGAGCTCCCGGAAGAATTATTGCTCAGTTTCAGCCAGATCGATCAGCCCATGCACTTGGTCTATTATATGGCCGGCTATCTGGAATTGGAGCTGGATGCGAAGCAAAGTCTGCTCGAAGCCCAGCCGTTGGAAGCGAAATTCCGCGAAGTGCTGCAGTTCCTCACCAGCGAGTTGCAGATGCTTGAGGTCTCGAACGAGATTAACGAGAAAGTGCAGGAAGACATCCAGGAATCGCAGCGGAAATTCTTCATACAAGAACAGATCCGCGCCTTGCAGGAAGAATTAGATGAGGAAGGATTCGCCGATCCCGAGTTGGCTCGACTCAAGGAGCAGATCGACAAACTACCAATGAGCGAGCAAGCCAGGACCAAGGTTCTGGAAGAGATGGATCGTCTGAAAAAGA
Organism: Balneolales bacterium; assembly: GCA_041749075.1. GTDB lineage: Bacteria > Bacteroidota > Rhodothermia > Balneolales > HLUCCA01 > CAMTWZ01. Next base: position 18,447 of record JBGTBY010000032.1, read on the forward strand.
CGCCTCAGATGTCGCCCGAATACACCGTGGCACGGAATTATGTGGATTGGATCATTTCGATGCCTTGGGGTGTGTTTTCGGAAGACAATCTGGAGATTTCCGCGGTCGAAACCGCGCTAAACAACGATCATTATGGCTTGGAAAAGCCGAAAGAGCGCATCCTCGAGCATATCGCGGTTTTGAACTTGGTGCGTCAGATGAAGGGACAGATTTTGTGCTTCGTGGGTCCGCCAGGAACAGGAAAAACCTCCTTGGCGAAATCCATCGCTGAAGCGATGGGTCGCAAAATGGTGCGTATTTCGGTTGGTGGCGTGAACGATGAGGCTGAGATCCGAGGCCATCGCAAAACCTACATTGGGTCGATGCCGGGCCGCATCATCCAGTCGATCAAAAAAGCCGGAACCATGAATCCGGTCATCATCCTCGACGAAATCGACAAATTGTCGCATGATTTCCGCGGAGATCCGTCGTCGGCCGTGCTTGAAGTGTTGGATCCGGAGCAGAACGACACGTTCAACGACCATTATCTGGATGTCGACTTCGATCTGTCGAATGTGATGTTCATCACCACAGCAAACGTGGCGAGCAACATCCAACCCGCATTGTTAGACCGGATGGAAGTGATTAATCTTCCTGGCTATTTGGAGCACGACAAGCTGGAAATCACACGGCATCACATGATTCCGAAATTGCTCACCGCTCACGGACTCACCGCCAAGAAAGTCGCGTTCAAGGATGACGCCGTGCTCGAAATCATCCGCAAATACACCGTAGAAGCGGGCGTGCGTCAATTGGAACAGCAAATTGCCTCGGTACTGCGGAAAGTGGCGAAGCAGGAAGTCTCGCTTCGCGCGAAAGGTGAAACCTCGAAAAAACGCAGCATCACATTGGCGGATGTTCCCGGATTGCTGGGTGTGGAGAAATACCGCGATCGCGACCTCGACAAGCGCGACAAGATCGGAAGCGTGAATGGTCTGGCCTGGACCAGCACCGGTGGCTCCATCCTTCAGATCGATGTGGCCGTGATGAAAGGCAAATCCAAACTCACACTCACCGGACAGTTGGGTGATGTGATGAAAGAATCGGCTCAAGCCGCGCTCACTTTTATCCGCTCGAACGCCGAACCGTTCGGCATCCCGGCGGATTATTTCGAAACACACGAATTCCATCTTCATATTCCGGAAGGTGCCATACCGAAAGACGGCCCGAGCGCCGGATTGGCGATGGCATTGGCCATTTTGTCGATAGCCACTGGCCGCCCCATCCGCCATGATGTGGCATTGACTGGTGAAATCACCTTGCGAGGCGAAGTCTATGCGATCGGTGGATTGAACGAGAAGTTATTGGCCGCGCAGCGCAACCGCATTCAGAAAGTCCTCATCCCCAAAGACAATGAGCGCGACCTGATCGAGATCCCGGCTAAGGTCAAAGACGGGCTCCTGATTGTCTCGGTGAACACCCTCGACGAAGCGCTTCCGCATATCTTTCGAATCCCGAGCTGAGTTCCTTCGTAACGGGCACCTTCTCAGAAGCAAGCCCAAAACGACATGGAACAAACGACTTCGAACCGCATCATCGTAAAAACCGACGGAAGGATGGTGTTCTTGAACGTGACCGACATCGATTGCGTGAAAGCGGCCGGAAATTATGTGGAGATTCATGCGCATGGCAAAAAAATCCTGACCAGGGAAACCATGATGGGCATCGAATCGCGCTTACCGGAAGACCACTTTTTGCGCATCCACCGCTCCACTATCGTCAATACCGGTCGCATTCAGGAAATGCAGCCGTGGTATCATGGCGAATATCAGATCAAACTGATCACGGGATCGGTGGTGTATCTGAGTCGCGGATACCGCCATCAACTGCGTCGGTTGCTTTTATAAAGGGACAGGCATTCTGTCAGGTCGTCCGAAACGGCACCATTCTTGCGAAGACGATGCTATTCCTGAAATAGCATGAAAATTACCATACTTCAATTGATCGGCAGATTATACAAGATCGCTCGCCCTTACCGCGGGCGATTCTTGTTTGCGCTGTGTTTCACGTTGCTCGGATCCATGTTGTGGCTCATCGTGCCGCTGGGATTGCGCGAATTGCTCGATGCCGTTTTCGAAGCCGGCGATCGCAGCATGCTGAACTGGCTTGCGCTCGGACTCATTTCCTTATTCCTGATCCAAGTCATATTCGGGTTCATCGGCAGCTATTGGCTGGAATGGATCGGTGAGCGGCTCATCACCGATTTGCGGCGCCAGTTATATGCCCATTTGCAACGCCTCGGACTCCGATTCTTTTCGGAGCAGCGATTGGGCGACATCACCTCGCGCTTGACGAATGATGTGGCTTCCGTCCGTACGGCCGCTACCAGCAGCATCGTGGACGCCCTCACTCAAAGCATCTCTCTGGTCGGATCCGTCGGCTTGATGGTGGTGTTGAATTGGCGCTTGAGTTTGGCCATTTTCATCACGGTGCCGATTGTGAGTCTGGCCACGCGTTACTATGGGGAGAAGATTCGCAAGCTGTCGCGGACCGTGCAAGACCGTCTTGCGGACACGACCGCCGTGGCGGAAGAGGCCTTGGCGGCGATCCGGGTTGTCAAAGCCTTCGCGCGGGAACCCTTTGAGATCGGGCGATACAACGAAGCGACGGATGTGCTCTTCGAAACCGCGCGCAAACGGGCCCTGCTCAGTAATTTGTTTTGGTCTTCCATCGGACTCCTGTTCATGGGCGTCATGATCGGCATCTTTTGGTATGGCGGACTCGAAGTGCTGAATGGCCGCCTCACCGCAGGAGATCTCGTTGCCTTCATCTTTTATGCCTTCAACATCGCGAGATCGGTCGGAGGGATGTCGCGCTTGTACACCTCCTTCAACACTGCCGCGGGCGCATCCGAACGCATCTTTGAACTTCTGGATGAGAAACCGGAAGTGGCCGATGCACCCGATGCCCAACCCATGTCGGTGATTCGTGGACAGGTGGAGTTCGAGGATGTCGGATTCCGTTATTCCGAAACCGCAGAAGTCCTGCGCAAGATCACGTTTTCTGTGGCGCCGGGTGAAGTGATCGCTTTGGTGGGTCCGTCGGGCGCAGGAAAAACGACGCTGATGAACCTCATCCCACGGTTTTATGATGTCACAGATGGCAGAATCCGAATCGACGGTCTGGATGTGAAAGACGTGATGCAGGAATCGCTCCGGAATCAGATCGCCATCGTTCCGCAGGATGTTCACCTGTTCGGAACGTCCATCATGGAAAACATCCGATATGGTAAGTTGGAGGCAACCGATGAGGACGTCATTTCCGCGGCCATCGCCGCGAATGCGGATGTCTTCATTCGAAGCTTCACCGAAGGCTACGGCTCACAGGTGGGCGAACGCGGCGTGAAACTCAGCGGAGGTCAACGTCAGCGGATCGCCATCGCCAGAGCCATTCTCCGAGATCCGAAAATCTTGTTGTTGGATGAGGCCACATCCGCACTCGATTCCGAATCCGAAGCCGCCGTGCAAGCGGCCTTGGATCGGTTGATGGTGGGACGAACCACGTTCGTGATCGCGCATCGCCTGTCGACGGTGCGGCATGCGGACCGCATCGTGGTGCTCGACCAAGGCCGCGTGAGCGAAGTGGGCTCACACGATGCCCTAATGCGGTCATCCGGGTTGTATCAACGTCTGTATGAGCTGCAATTCAAGGAACCCACAGCAAGTGACGCTGGTCTGTGAGTCGCGCATGAAGATTGTGCAAGGCCACTTGCCAGACCAACGGATGACTTTCCATGTCCTCGCGTTCCAATGTGGCGAGGGTATCAAGGTCTTCATTCGTCGTGGTGCGGGAAAATCCTAAGACGGATATTCCGAACGAAGTCCGCAGCGGAAGCAATCCTTCCATTCCTGATTTCACGACGCGGCCTTCACGATCGATCAGCATTCCGGTGAGTTGGATCATTTCAACGGGTTGATCGAGGGCGGTAAGCCATTGGATGCGTTTTACATACCCGGTTCCGATTTCAAAGGCTTTGTTGCCTTTCCAATCCACTTGTTTCGGGTAATATTCGCTGATGCCGATGTGAACGATCATCAGATAATCGGCTTGGGTATCATCCAATTTCTGAACGACCCATTCTTTCCAAGGCTTGCTGGGATGGTGCAAGCGCATGATTTCAGGATGTGGTCCGTTTTGACTGTCCCAATGCTCGGGCACATCATCGAATCCATCATTCAATCCCACAACGCCAGCAAACAGTTTCGGAGCGCCTTTTTTCTTCAATGAATTTGGGAATGACTCGGTGAAGGACCATGAATTCAAATAGCGAGTCATGCTGTCGCTCATCATGGTCAATGTCGGCTTCAGATTTTGGAAAAATGGGTCTTCCTGGGTGTATGGATCGATGAGCACGGTTGAATGCAAGACGATAGGTGATTCGTGAACCTCGACTCCGATGTAAGTCGGGTTTTTGCGGATATGAGTATCGTCATAGGACTGTCCATGTTTGAAGATGGAACATCCGCTTAAGAGCATCAGAGCGATGAGAGTTGGAAATGTTTTCATGGCGAAAGAAATAGGTGTTTCAGATGATCGCCACTTACACGAGTTTCCATGAACCGGGTTGATACCATGAAAATGTGAGTCTCAGGATTTCGTAAGCTAAAAAAGGTGAATCATCCGGCAAGAATGGTTCCTGCTTGTGCGGTTAGATTGGAACATGTCCGATCGCATCAGCCTACTCTCTAAATACACGACTCAAGGTCCTAGATACACATCGTATCCGACGGCTTTGAATCTCGCTCCGATCACCGATATCGAGCCTTGGCTCGACACCGTGAAGGCCTTGAACGGGAGTCCGAAACCGATATCCTTGTACATCCACATCCCGTTTTGCAAATCTCTATGCTGGTATTGCGGATGTCATAAGGTCATCAGCCGGAATTCGCAGGATGCGGATGATTATCTGGACTTATTGGATATGGAATTGGGATTGCTGGCCCCAATGCTTCACGACCGAAACGTAGTCACACAACTGCACCTCGGTGGTGGAACGCCAAACGCGATGACCAACGATCAATTCCGTCGTCTGCGCGCCATGTTAGACACCCATGTGAGACTGTCGGACGACATGGAATTCAGCGTCGAGATCGATCCGCGTTTGTTCACCATCGAACAAGCCGAAACAATGGCTGATATCGGTGTGAACCGAGTATCACTTGGCGTGCAGGACATCCAAACGAATGTACAAGAAGCGATTCATCGAATCCAACCCTCGTGGATGGTGGATCAGGCCGTACAAGGATTTCGGGATGTGGGCATCACCGGAATTAACATGGATTTGATTTACGGGCTGCCTCATCAGACCCGTGAATCCATGAACGCCACGCTAAATCATGTGGTGGGGCTGCGGCCGAGTCGGTTTGCGATTTATCATTATGCTCATCTTCCATCCCGCTTTCCATCGCAGAAATTGATTCATGATGAATGGTTGCCCGCATCCGACATCAAACTCGGAATCTTGCAGGATGTGATCGATCATCTGTCGTCCGAAGGCTACATCCATATCGGAATGGACCATTTCGCGCTGAGCGAAGATCCGCTGAGCCAGGCAATGCGAGATGGAACCCTTCAGCGCAATTTTCAAGGATATTCGACCCAAGCCGGGACGGATGTGTACGGACTCGGAATCTCCTCCATATCGCAAGTGGACGGCCTGATGTGGCAGAATCACAAAGAATTGGATACGTATGCCACGGCCATGCGAAAAGGTGGACATCCATGGGCGAAAGGGTATGTGCTCACGCAGGACGACCGCATCCGCCGAGATGTGATCATGAGCATCATGTGCGCGGGAAGGGTGGATTGGACCAAACTTAGCCACCTGCATCAATTGGATCTGGAACGGATGCTGGTGCGCGAAAACCTGAGACTCATTCCGTTCATCGCAGATGGGTTGGTCGAAGTGGGCGATGGATCGCTGAGGGTGACCCACGAAGGTCGGTACTACTTGCGGAACATCGCGATGCTGTTCGATGCGCATTTGAGCGCCATGCAAGACGTGCGGTTTTCAAAAACCTTATGACAGCAGTGCGCCCGACGGGGGTCGAACCCATAACCTTTGGCTTCGGAGGCCAACGCTCTATCCATTGAGCTACGGGCGCAGATTCCAAAAATACGGACATTCCGTCTGAATGTCATCGGATAAGCATGGCGTCGCCGAAAGAATAAAACCTGTACTTCTCTGCGATTGCGTGGGCGTAAATGCGTTTGAGTTCATCCACACCGGTCAGCGCGCCTACCAACATCAACAAGGTGCTTTTCGGAAGATGGAAATTCGTGATGAGGGCGTCCACCGCTTTCCATTGATATCCCGGAGTGATGAAAATAGATGTGTCGCCGGATGTGGCCTCGAACTGCCTACCAGCTTGCGCCACCGATTCCAGCACTCGCGTCGTGGTCGTTCCGACAGCAGTGATATGATTCGCTTTGGAAAGCATTTCTGCCGTGGCTTCATCCATCGAGTACCATTCCGAATGCATGATGTGGTCTTCAGGCCGATCTGCTTTGATGGGGGCGAAGGTGCCGAGTCCGACGTGCAAGGTCACTTCCGCGATCGGATGTGTTTTTCCCAAATCCGTCAATTGTGCTGTCGTGAAATGCAATCCAGCGGTTGGAGCGGCCTTGCTTCCTTCCGGCTTGGCATACACGGTCTGGTATTCGCCCGCCAAAGCCTCATTCGGTTTGATGTAGGGTGGAAACGGTGTTTGGCGGTAGGCATCGAGAATCGGACTGTCCGCATCCACATTGAATCGAAGCGTGCGGATGCCATCTTCGCTGATGCCCAGTGTTTCGACATGAATCCCATCCGCCCATTCGATGGATTTCCCGAGCTTGAACCGGCGTCCGGGTCTCACCAAAGCCTCGCACACCGTCGGATTGATCTGTCGAAGGATGAAGATTTCGGAGGAACCATGGGCCAAGCGTGCTTTTTCGACCTTGCTGTTGTTCAAGACCAAGGTTGTGTCCGCAGAAAGCCAGTTGCCCAGGTTTCGAAAGATGTCGTTATGGATGGATTTCGTGGCACGATCATAAACCAACAATCGAGCCGCATCGCGTGGATGAGCGGGTTCTTGGGCAATAAGTACTTCGGGCAGCTCGAAATCGTAATCGGAGAGCGATAATGGATTCATTTCGCTAAAGGTAAGGCGAGTGAGGAACATTTTGGAAAGATGATGGTATTATGCAGACATTGTCCTGACATATTTGCAATCCCTCGTCTATGAAATGTTACCTGTTTTCCCTTTTTCTCGTTGTTACGCTGATGTCGTGCAGCAAAAAAACACCCGTTGCGGCAGACCTCGACCCGGGTACGGATCCACCACCAAACGGAACATCGACGTATGCCGGAATCATCCAACCGATTTTCAACAGTCGATGTGTGTCGTGCCATAGCGCATCGAATCCGCAATCGGGTGTAAATGTGAGTTCGTATTCTGCCACGATGGCGAGTCGCGGAACGCAGTATAACGCATTGATTGTGAATCCTGGAAATGCGAATGGAAGTCCGCTGCACAACAAGTTGCAGTCCAATCCGCAGTTCGGATCGCAGATGCCCCAAGGTGCTCCTTTGACCACACAACAGATCACGGCTATTCGAGATTGGATCAATGCCGGAGCATTGAACGAATAATGAGACGCCAAATCTTCCTCCTGCTATTGGCGAGCGCTATTGCGATGCCTGCATCGGCCCAGGTATTCGGCACAGAAAAGGGGTATGCCGAATTCGAATCGAAGGCGTCTATCGAATCGTTCAAAGGGATTTCTCGAAATCTGACCGGCCAACTGTCCTTGGCCGATTCCACTCTCGATTTCTACCTCGATTTGAATACGCTCGAAACCGGCATCACATTACGAGATCGTCAGATGAGGGAGAATTTCCTGGAGACCGCGACATATCCCTTCGCTGAATTTCTCGGCAAATTCTATAATGCGGTCGACCTTACATCCCTCGAACCTCAGAAGGTGTTTGTGCTCGGCAATTTCACGATTCATGGTGTGACAAAGGAACTCGAGCTCGTGGCCACATTGACTCCAACGCGGGATGGACGCTTGACCGCATCCGCTCAGTGGAATTTGACGTTGTCTGATTATAAGATCGAAGTGCCGAGCTTATTATTTTATCGATTGAATGAGGTGTTGAATCTGTCTGTCCAACTCGAATTAACCAAGGTCCAATGAAGCGCCATGTGATCCTATTGCTGATCTTGATATCGGCTCACCCACTATCCGCCCAAATCGCCCGTCAGCGAGTGGTGGCCGATCGCCCGATCGAAAACACATTTTTCTCACAAAAAGCCTCCATCCTGCAAACAGTGGAAACCATTTCCCAGAAAGAGATGCTGTTTTCGATCATGCATGTGTTTGGTCCTGTCAACGGCGGTGTGGATGGTTTCTGGGGACTCGATACCTACGCCAACATCCGACTCGGATTGGATTATGGCATTCGAGACAATCTGTCGGTGGGTATCGGACGTTCGAAATTGGATAAATCAGTGGATGTGCGTTTCAAAACCAATTGGTTGAGGCAGATGGAATCGGGCAAGAACCCGGTGTCGATCGCATTTATCGGAAATACGGCGTTCGACACCCGTAAATTTCCTTCGAACCGAAGTGTGGGTGACCGAATGAGTTTCATGGGATCGGTTTTGGTGGCTAGAAAACTGAATGAAGACTTCAGTGTACAGTTGTCTCCAACCATCACCCATTTCAATCTGGTTCGAGCCGACCAAGAAAACACCGCTATTTCGTTGGGGTTGATCACGAGATATAGGTATGCCCCGAACCGTGCCGTCGCTTTTGAAACCGCACCGATTCTGACCGGTGCATCCGCCAACACGTATCCGCACATGGCCTTGAGTTATGAAATGGAGACCGGTGGACATGTATTCCAGTTGTTTTTCTCCGTAGGGGATGGATTGAATGAGCAATATGCGATAGCCAGAACGCAAAATTCGTTGATTCGGGATAATGAACCATCATTCCGATTCGGATTCAATGTGAATCGTATCTTTCGGGTCGGCGAGCGATATTGACGCAACGTTCATAAACGGGATGCGTAGGCTTGTCCACTAAATAGGTCATACTACTACCCCGGATGGTTTTGCTTCGCAGTTTTATTGAGAGTACGAAAATCGCATGGGTCGCTTTATGGGCGAATAAACTGCGTGCCGGCCTCACCACCTTCGGAATCGTGATCGGAATCGTGTCGGTCACAACGATGGCGACTCTGATTGATGGAGTGAACCGATCGTTCGAGTCCAGTCTGAAAATGCTTGGCACCAATGTTCTGTACATCCAAAAATGGCCATGGAGTTTTGGTCCGGATTACAATTGGTGGGACTTCATTAATCGCAGGGAGATGCAGGTCGCGTATGCGGCTCGTCTACAGGAGCTGTCCACCACATCTCTGGCTGTATCGGCCAGCATGTACCGATCAGACATCCTTCGGTTTGAGTCGAAGGTCGTGGAACGAGCTGATTTGCGTGGCACAACCACATCCTATGCTGTCACAGGAGCCATCGAACTTCAGTCTGGGCGCTTTTTCAGTGAGGATGATTACCAGCGTGGTGCGAATCTGATTGTGATTGGAACGGATATCGCGGATGCCCTTTTCGACGAGCGGGATCCTGTCGGCCAGATTATTAAAGTATCCGGGCTGCGTTTCGAAGTGATTGGCGTTTTGGCCAAGCAAGGCAAGTTTTTGGGATTGGAGAGCTTCGACAATCAAGCCATCATGCCGGCGTCCACATTCGGAAAATTGTATGGATTCAGACGATTCGTACAACTTCAGGCCAAATTCGAAACCGAAGACTTGCTGGCTGAAGGCGAGTATGAGTTTGAGGGATTGATGCGGCGAATTCGTGGGTTGGAGCCCGGCGTTGTGAATGATTTCTCCATCAACAAATTGGACATGTTCCGCGACCAGTATAAAGTGATGACCACTGTTATTTATGGAATCGGGATCTTTCTGACGTTTCTATCCCTGTTCGTAGGTGGAATCGGTGTGATGAACATCATGTTCGTATCGGTGAAAGAACGGACGAAGGAAGTTGGAATACGAAAAGCGATCGGGGCGAAGAGTCGAGAGATCTTGTGGCAATTTCTCACCGAATCGGTCGTGATATGCATGTTTGGAGGTGTGATCGGAATCTTGTTAGCCATGGGGACGACCGCCTTGGTGAATCAGATTTTCGTAGCCTATTTGAGTTGGAACACCGTGATATTGGCTTTCTCAATTTGTGCGATCACCGGGTTGTTGTTCGGATTTCTTCCCGCATGGAAAGCCGCCAAATCAGACCCGATCGAATCCCTGCGTTATGAATAGGAGCACGCGATGAACATCATGGAAGTTCTGCGAATGGCGCTCAGCGCATTGTCTGCCAATCTCACCAGATCGATGTTGACGATCTTGGCCATCGTTGTTGGCGTGTTCGCAGTGATCAGCGCATCGACGGCGGTGTCCGTGATCGATAATTACTTCAAAGAAACCCTAACCCTGTTTGGTGGGTCGGTGGTTCAAGTGAGTACGCGTCCAACCGTGCAGATGGGCAATAGCGATGCGTATCGAAATAGGGAATACATCACATTTGATGTGTTTGAGCAATTGCAGCAACGGTCTCTTTTGGCACGATCCATGAACCCTGAAGCGCGTTTCACGTGGACAAGAGTCGAATACGACGGCTTAACCACGAATCCGGATGTCGTCATTTATGGCAGCAACGAGCATTGGATTTCGAACAACGCCTATGAGATTGAAGTCGGTCGGGATTTATCTGCAGAAGATGTGATCAATGCACGCCCGGTCGTGTTGTTGGGTGAGGATGTTCGAAAAAAACTGTTCGACACGAAACAGGCTGTGAACGAGCGTATTCGGATCGACGGTCAATGGTACACGGTTGTGGGCATCGTGAAACCCAAAGGGAGCGCATTTGGTGAGTCGTTGGATAAATTCGTATTGGCACCGTATTCCAGATTGGGAGCCGTTTACGGCACGTATCGCAACATCGACATCCAAGCCCAAGCCCCCGATATGTTGATGGTGAATGAAACCATCGATGAGATGATCGGCAACATGAGGGTGATTCGAAATGTGGCTCCTGGCGACCCGAATGATTTCGAGGTGTCCACCAACGATTCCCTTCAAGGCTCATTCGATAGCGTGACCGGCGTTTTGTTTGCTTTCGGAATCATCGTCGGCGGAGTTTGTCTTTTGGGAGCGGGAATCGGAGTGATGAACATCATGCTGGTATCGGTCACCGAACGAACAAGGGAGATCGGCATTCGTAAGTCGATCGGCGCCACACGAAAAGCCATCGTACAGCAGTTTTTGCTCGAGACGATTGTGATCTGTCAGATCGGCGGATTGATCGGCATCGTGGTGGGTGTGGCAGGTGGGAACATGTTGGCCGTGGTGATGGAGACATCTGTCGTGATTCCATGGGTAGCTGTTTTCACAGGTGTGATTGGCATGACCCTCATCGGGTTGGTTTTTGGTGTGTATCCGGCGGTGAAAGCCTCACGTTTGGATCCCATCGTAAGTTTGAGATATGAATAATCAATAAGGCACATATGACGGCATCTACTAAAAAAAGCATGTATACGCTCGGCGGACTGATCGGTGGCGTAATTCTCTTGGGCATCATTGCGAAAAGTGCGGGTTGGATCGGGGGGGAGCCCATGGGCACTCAGGTTGAAACGGCCAAATCCGAACTGAAAACCGTCACGCAGTTGGTGTCGGCTTCCGGAACGGTGCGTCCTGAAGTGGAAGTGATCATTTCTCCGGATGTATCGGGTGAGATCATCGAACTTACCGTGGTTGAAGGCGATATCGTGAAGCAAGGCGATTTGCTGGTTCGCATCCGCCCTGATCTGTATCAAGCTCGCATCGACGAGCTTCGCGCATCGCTCATGAACACACGGGCCCGTGAACAACAGGCCCGCGCCAGCATGTTACGCGCGGAAATGACGTATAGCCGTCAGAAAATGTTATTCGAATCAAATGCGATCGCCGAGATGGAATACATCACTGCAAAAACGAATTTCGATGCGGAAACGGCAAGCCATAAAGCATCGGAATTCACGGTTCAAAGCGCAGAGGCGCAATTGCGTCGTGCGGAGGAAGAACTGCGTCAGACCGTGATTCGTGCGCCGATGTCGGGCACCATCAGTAAATTGAATGTGGAGCGTGGCGAACGGGTTGTCGGATCGCAACAAATGACGGGTACTGAAATCCTTCGCATCGCCCGGATGGAGCAGATGGAAGTGGAAGTGCGCGTGAATGAGAATGATATCGTGAAGGTGGCCCTTGGCGATACCGCTCGTGTGATGGTGGATGCGTATTCAAATCAGTCCATTCGTGGGATTGTGACGGAAATCGCGAACTCAGCTGTGACCCGCGGCGCCGGTACGACCGAGCAGATTTCGGAATACCCGGTCAAAATTCGAGTGATCACCCCGCATAACCTGACCTCGCAACCGGTTCGGTTTCAACAGACATCCACAGAGGAAGTGGATCTCCAATCGCGCACACCATTTTTGAAGCCGGGAATGTCGGCGTCGGTGGATGTGGAAACCCAAACCGTTCTGAACGCGATTGTGGTTCCCATCCAGGCCGTTACGGTTCGTGATTTCGCGAAGCTGAAATCCAATGAAACGGATTCCACCCATACAGATTCCGTCGCTGTGGTTCGATCGACTGAAAAAGCGAAAGAAGACATCCGCCGCGTCGTATTTGTTGTCGTGGATGGTGCCGTTTCGATGATTGAAGTGGAAACCGGAATCAACGATGATCGCTTCATCCAGATTTTGAGAGGAATCGATAACGATACCGAAATCGTGACGGGCAGCTATCGGGTCTTATCGCGTGATCTTAAAGACAAAGACAAAGTGAGATCGTCAACCGCCAACGCTACGCCGACTACTCCTTAATCGATTCGCATAATTCGATCAGCACGCCTTCACACGATTTCGGGTGAAGGAAGGCGATCCGCTTGTTGTCTGCTCCTCGTTTCGGCACAGGCGTGATTAACGTGAAGCCCTCATCAACGAGCCGCTTCAATTCCGAATCCAAGTCTTCAACATCAAAGGCCACGTGGTGCAAACCCGGGCCTTTTTTTTCGATGTACATGGCGATTGCAGACTCGGGGGATGTGGCTCCTAACAGTTCCACTTTCGATTCTCCGGTTTGGAAAAAGGCGGTCTCGACGTGCTCGCTATCTACGAATTCCCTTTTGTAGCAAGGTGTGTTCAGCAGAGTTTCGTAGGTTTTGATGGCGGCTTCCAAATCGCGAACCGCAATGCCGACATGATCGATCTTCATATCATCCTCGTTTTCTGAAATGAGTGAGCAAATCATCTACTGATTTTGCATTCAGGATGTAATCTTTTGTGAATCCCGCTTTCCGCGCGATCCCCAATCCGAAATGAACATCGTTGATGCCTTCGGTGTCGTGGGCGTCGGGGCAGATGGCCGACATCAATCCCGCATCCCTCGCTGATTTCCCATAACGCCAATCCAGATCCAAGCGCCAGGGACTCGCGTTGATTTCGATCGCCACTCCGGCCGCTGCGGCGTGCTCGATCAGGGCATGCATATCGAACGGATTTCCATCCCGCTTCAACAGCAATCGTCCGGTCGGGTGACCAATGATGCGGCAGTAGGGATTGTCGACCGCACGTTTGAAGCGGTTCAGCATGGCGTCGGGCGGCATGTCGAGCGAGGAATGGACGCTGGCGATGATGAAATCGAAGCCGGCCAACACATCCGACTCATAATCCAGGCTACCGTCGGTGAGGATGTCGGATTCAATGCCCTTCAGTACCTGAAATGGAATGTTATTCTTGGCGAAGGAGTCGTTTAAGGCATCGATTTCTTTCCATTGGGCGAAGACACGGTTCGCATCGAGTCCGTTCGCATACGCGGCGGCACGGGAATGATCCGTAAGACCGAGATACGAATACCCTGCGCTGATGCAGGCCAAGGCCATTTCCTTGATGGAATAGGACCCGTCGCTCCACGTGCTGTGGGCGTGGAGAATGCCTCGGATGTCGGATAACTCAACCAGATCCTCCGCCTTATGCGTTTTAATCCATTCGAATTCGCCCCGGTCTTCGCGCAGTTCCGGCGGAATGAAATCCAAATCGACGTGCCGATAAATGTCGGCTTCGGATGTGAACGGAACCGGCTGGTTGATGTCGAGCTCGCCAGTCGACGTCAGCTTGTACAACCCATACTCATTGAGCGTCATGCCGCGGTCTCGCGCGCGCTGACGGACCGCCACATTATGATCCTTACTACCCGTGAAATACATCATGGCGGCAGGGAAGGAGGCGCTCGGCACAATTTTCACATCCACCTGTCGGCCGGATGTGGTTCGAGCCGAGCATTTCGAATCGCCTCGGCTCAATACCTCCACCACCATCGGATGCGCCACAAACAAATCAAAGAGTCCGACAACGGACTCCGGTGTGGCGGCGACCAGAATATCGATATCGCCGATGGTTTCGAGCTTGCGGCGTAAGGAACCGGCGATGTCCAACTGCTCCACACCTGGGTATCCTCTCAACTCGTCGGCGATGGACTGCGCGATGTCGAGGGCTTCATCCTGCCGGCAGCGATCGGCGAAGGTCATCATCCACTCAATGGATTTCAGGATTTTCTCGGCGGATTTGGCTCCCATCCCAGCTAGTCCAGCGACGCGCCCATCCGAACAGGCCTCTTTCAGTTCGTCGAGTTCGGTGATGCCGAGCGCTTCGTGAATCTTATGGATTTTCTTAGGTCCGAGGCCGGAAATATCGAGCCATTTCAGCAGACCGGGAGGAATCAGGGCCGCGAGCTCCTCTAGAACGGGAATGTGCCCGGTGTTGACATACGCGGTGATGTCGTTCGCGATTGACGCCCCGATACCAGGAATGGATGTGAGCGTACCCGCTTCCACATGCAGGAAAACAGGTTTATCGTAGGTCTCGATGGTTCGTGAAGCCCGGTCGAAGGCGATGGCTTTGAACTCGTTCGCGCCGGCTAAACGAAGCAAGGTTCCGATTTCTTCGAGACGCGCGGCGATCTCTTTGTTTGTGGCTGACATGGGATGAAGTTAGTGCTTTATTGAATATCTTCAGACGAACGGAAGCGCTTACATCAATCAAACGGTCATGAAAAAACCTCGTCTTTCCATCGCGGATATCTGGAACATGAGTTTCGGATTCTTGGGTATTCAATTCGGTTTCGCTCTTCAGAATGCCAATGCCAGCCGGATTTTGCAAACATTTGGCGCGGATGTGGAGCATTTGTCGTGGTTTTGGTTGGTGGCGCCGCTCACCGGTATGATCGTGCAACCGCTTGTCGGGCATTATTCCGATCGCACGTGGACTCGCCTCGGACGTCGTCGTCCCTTTTTCTTGGCAGGAGCGGTGGTCGCTTCGATCGCTCTCATATTCATGCCGAATTCGCCCATGCTGGCGGCCGTCATTCCGGCCATGTTCATCGGCGCGGGTCTGCTGATGATCTTGGATGCGTCCATGAATGTGGCGATGGAGCCCTTCCGCGCGTTGGTGGCGGATAAACTTCCATCCGATCAACGAACTCTTGGCTTCTCCATTCAGACGACACTGATTGGAATTGGAGCTGTGCTAGGATCCTGGCTTCCGTATGTGCTCACGAACTGGATGGGCGTGAGCGGTGAAGCGGGCGAAGGACTTGTTCCACCCAACGTCATCATTTCCTTCTATGTCGGTGCGTTCGTGTTCATGGCCACCATCTTGTGGACCGTCTTCCGAACCACCGAATATTCACCGGAGCAGCTTGCCGCGTTCGAAGAAGATGAGCCGGTCGTTGAAAAAGTGCCGAGCAAAGGGCTAATGGATATCGTGGATGATTTCCGCTCGATGCCCAAAACCATGAAGCAATTGGGATTGGTGCAGTTTTTCTCATGGTTCGCCCTATTCGGGATGTGGGTGTACTCCACACCAGCCATCGCGATGCATGTGTATGGCGCGGCGGGTCCGGGCGATGCATTATATAATGAAGCGGGGAACTGGGTCGGCATCATCTTCGGCGTATACAACGGGGTTTCCGCGATTGTGGCCTTGCTACTATTGCCGTTCATGGCAAGAAAATTCGGTCGGAAGGGGACCCATGCCATTTGCTTGACCTTCGGAGGCATCGGACTCATTTCCATCTACTTCATCACCAATCCGATGATGCTCATTTTGCCGATGGTGGGCGTTGGATTCGCTTGGGCGAGTATTCTTGCTATGCCCTATGCGATTTTGGCTGGCTCCATCCCTGCACACAAGATGGGAATCTACATGGGGATCTTCAACTTCTTCATCACGTTGCCGCAGATCATCAACGGCATCATTGGCGGACCAGTGGTGAAGCACTTATATGGTGGGGAAGCCATTTTCGCATTGGTCACATCCGGAGTGCTGATGATCTTCGGGGCGGTGTCTGTGATTAAGGTGGATGATGTGGATGAGGTTGTTTAGAAGCTGGATGCTGGATGCAAAATGCGGGATGCCAGCCCTGAGCGCAGCGAAGGGTTGATGTCGAGGAATTTTAAATTGTAAATTCTAAATGTTGAATGGGTCCATCGCTTCGGGCTTCGCAATTCGCTCAGGATGACATGTATAGCTCGTAAATACATAGGCGGAGTTCCTTCGCGCGAAAAGCGCTCAGGATGGCAAGCCGCTTCTTCTATATAAATAAAACGACGTTGTCATCCTGAGGGAGCCTGCCTGCCTGCAGGCAGACTTCGGCTCGCAAGGAGGGAATCGGGTGATTCTGGATGATGTGGCTCGATAATGCCGGCGCATATTGCTACTAAACGATAAATCAAGTATAGTGCATTTCGTTCAGACCGCTAAGTATCTTATAACAAACGTCAGGCCGGGTTATCGCAGCCGAAACGGCTGAGTGATACTAACTACCAAAAAATATGCGACGAATATGGAATTATTGATCATGATAGGTGTAGTAATTTTGTACTACGTTAACAAAGCAATGTCAAATTCCTCGAAGCGGAAAGTTGGGGAGAATAATAGACGAAGCTCCAATAATGGGATCCGCTTATCCGTGACTACGAGTAATCGGGAGGTAGCGAACAGAAGTCGAGTTGATGACGACAATCTGGCTACCTTTAGTATTTCATATGGCTATCATGAAGAAAAAAGCAAAAACAAGACACCTGCAAAATGGATAAAATCGGGTGAAAATATCACCATTAAGGGACAATTAATTTCAAGAGGTAACTTTTATTTTGGAGGAAAACTCAGTTCATTAGATGGATATGGTACAGAAGCCGCATTGGTTGATGATTCTCTAAAAATTGAAAACAAACCATCCGCATTTGAGGATGAAAGTTTAGGGTATTGGCCGAAATTTAACACTCTATCTCCGAACGGGCGAGGAGCTTTTCTTAGTTGGTTATCCGGAAATAGAAGCGATTCGGGGACGCCTTTGGGTTATGTGTTCATTTATTTCTATGGAATTGAAAGGCGCATTATTGTTGACTCAATTAAACAGTCAGTAGATGACACTGAATTTAAATCGTTGTTTGACGAAATTCTACGATTAATCGGCATCTACGGTAGTAGTCGCTCTTTTTCAAATTATTCCACTCGCCTTTTGGAAATCATGTGTTTATTGCGCCCTCACGTTGTATCGCATACTGATCTTGACAAAATATCTCAAAGGGATTCTCTGTTATTCAAACATCGACTAGCCTCAATTGTAAATGATGAAAAACCCATTCCCGCCGAACTTGCATTGGCTTGGATTCGGTTTTATCCAGAGTATAACCTGAAGACACCTGCACGGCGTTGTGGCGAAGAATTCAGCCAGATGTTTACTCGCATCTACAGCAAAAAATATGGGGATGGCATTATCGTTAAGCCCAATAAAACACGATTAAAA
Organism: Balneolales bacterium; assembly: GCA_041749075.1. Classification (GTDB taxonomy): domain Bacteria; phylum Bacteroidota; class Rhodothermia; order Balneolales; family HLUCCA01; genus CAMTWZ01. The sequence goes on from JBGTBY010000032.1 coordinate 36,400, forward strand.
ATAGAGTATTTTCCTGCCAGCTCATCCCTACGGGGGATAACTTTTCCTCAACAGGATCTTCCTGACGCTAGTTTTTTGAAAGGCCCTGTAAGTAAACTTATTTCAATAGCAGATGACTGTACGGCTGAATTGGATGCTTATAGTCGTTATTTAGCAAAGCCCAATACGGCACGCACAGATATTGAAGCTGTCTTGTTACTACCGGACGAGCTTAGTGATTTGGGTTCTACAGGATTAGGGAAGTTTAAGAAATGGGCGGATGATGCCATTTCAACAAAAAATGGTCTTGTGAGTGTTGAAGAATTCTGGTCGTATACCAAATTGCCTTTGCCTGCCAAGATCAGTAGCAAGGAAGCTGAGTTAATTCAGAATCTGGCGCAAAAAGCAGGTTATGGCATAGCGCCCGATGCACGTTACCATCACGCTAAGACGAGCTCCGATGGGAAGCTGGTTCTATTTCCAGAAGGACACGGAAAATACTTTGAGCCATCCAAAGCATTTAGTGAAATGGGTATGGCTTTGCGTCTAGGAGCAATGGTCGCCACGATTGATTCAAATGTCGATCAGGAGGAATTAAAGTCATTAACTCAGCTCATTGAGCACGATAATAATCTATCGCCTATCGAGAAACGATCATTACACGCCTATCTGGTGTGGAGGCTAAATACGCCTTCAAATGTTACGGGCCTAAAGTCCAGAGTTGAATTACTCGGTAAAGCAGAAAAAGCGACCGTTAGTCGTATTTTGGTCAGTATTGCGATGGCCGATGGGAAAATTGATTCGGAAGAAATCAAACAACTCGAAAAGTTGTATACCCTACTAGGTCTAGATAAATCTCTCGTCATGGGAGACATTCATCGAATTTCATCCGGTAAAACTGGAGTGCGACCAGTCAACACTCGGCCAGAAACTGTCTCTACTACTTCTACTTCGTACCACCTCGATGAAAGTATTCTCGCAATACATGAGTCTGAAACTAAGGATGTACAAAGCATGCTGGGTGCTATATTTATGGAGGATGAGCCTGCAAGTGAAACCGATGTCTCAAATGCGGAGAACACTGCAGTCGAGGAAGGAGCTGGAATTGATAAACAGCATTATGCTTTGTTTGAAAGCTTGATAAGAAAAGATAAATGGACTCGTGAAGAAGTGGAAATGTTGTGCCGTGATTCAGGTCTGATGGTAAGCGGAGCTTTGGAAACTATTAATGATTGGTCGTCTGATAAAGTAGGCGCAACTGTACTCGAAGAGGATGGTGATGCAATTTATGTCGATCAGGAAATTGTTTTTGAGATAGAAGGTTAAACTTATGGAAAAACGTATCAGGTCAAAAGAACGTGACGCAATCATTCAATCACTGAAATCAGGGGTGACTCCCAAGATTGGGATTCAGCATATTCAGGTAGGTCGAAGTAATGAAGTAAAAGCGTTGTATAAGGACATAGAAAGAATCTCTGAAGGTGGCGCAGTATTCAGGCTTATCATTGGCGATTATGGCTCAGGGAAAACATTTTTTCTGAGCGTAGTACGTTCCATTGCTCTTGAGAAGAAACTTGTTACGGTCAATGCGGATCTTTCACCGGATCGACGTGTACACGCTTCTTCAGGTCAGGCACGAAATCTTTATTCCGAACTAATGAAGAATCTGGCTACCCGAAATAAGCCGGATGGAAATGCATTAGCCAGTGTTGTAGAACGGTTTGTAACTCAGGCTCGCATAGAAGCAGATGAAAAGAGCACTGATGTTTCAACAGTAATACACCAAAAACTAGCATCCTTATCTGAACTGGTCGGCGGGTATGATTTTGCAAAAGTTATTGATGCTTACTGGATTGGTCATGAGCAGGATAATGAAGAATTAAAATCTAATGCTATTCGTTGGCTACGTGCTGAATACACCACGAAGACCGATGCGCGAAGGGATCTTGATGTCAGAACAATAATTTCGGACAACTCATTTTATGATGCGTTAAAATTAATGAGTCTATTTGTGCGTCAGGCAGGCTATGGGGGTTTACTTGTTAATCTGGATGAGATGGTCAATCTTTATAAATTGAGCAGCACGCAAGCACGCACATCTAACTACGAGCAGATTCTACGAATTTTGAATGACTGCCTTCAGGGGTCGGCAGAATATCTCGGATTTCTACTAGGTGGTACACCGGAGTTTTTACTTGATCCCCGCAGAGGGTTATATAGTTATGAAGCGCTACAAACCCGTTTAGCTGAAAACAGTTTTGCAAAGCGAGCAGGCGTGATTGATTACTCCTCTCCATCAATTCACCTAGCGAGTTTAACACCTGAAGAACTCTTCATTCTTCTAAAAAACCTGCGTCATGTATATGCCGAAGGTGACACGTCAAAATATCTCGTTCCAGATGATGCCCTAATCTCATTTCTTCATCATTGCAGCCAGACTATTGGGGATGCTTATTTCCGTACACCGAGAAATACCATCAAAGCGTTTTTAGACATGCTTTCGGTACTAGATCAAAACCCTTCAATGCGATGGTCACAATTAGTTCAATCTATTGCGATTGAAGAAGATCGACCAAGTGATTCAGATGAAATTATCGTAGATGAAGAGACTGGCGAAATTATGAATTCTGAAGGATTAGCTGATTTCAAATTATGATAGAGGAATATCAGCGCCTTGATATACGTGTACAAAAATGGTTGTTTAGTCAGGGGTGGTCTGATTTAAGAGAAATACAAAAACGGGCAATCAATCCTATTTTGTCCGGCGATAAAGATGTTTTGATTAGCGCATCAACTGCAGCAGGTAAAACAGAAGCATTTTTTCTACCAGCATGTAGTGCAATAGCCGAAAAGAAAAATGGCTTCGGCATTCTGTATATCAGTCCTTTAAAGGCATTGATTAACGATCAGTACCGCAGGCTCGAATCGTTAAGTGAAATGTTGGATATGCAGGTTACGGCATGGCATGGCGATAGCCTCCAATCCCAAAAGAAGAAAGCCCAAAAAAATCCTTCGGGCATTCTCCTTATTACCCCAGAATCCTTGGAATCCCTCCTTGTACGGGAGCCAGGATGGGTAAAGCAGGCCTTCACCTCACTCAATTATATCGTCATTGATGAATTTCATGCGTTTATCGGAACAGAACGAGGCCAGCAATTACTCTCTCTACTTACTCGCCTTGAACATATTACTGGTCGAATCTCAAATCCTATTCCTAGAGTTGCACTAAGTGCGACTCTAGGAGAGCTTGAAAAAGTTCCGCTATCTCTCAGACCGAATAAAAGTCTGCTTTGTGAAACCATTACCAGCAGTCAGTACCAAAGCACTATTAAGGTTCAGGTTAAGGGATATTTAGAACCGGTCGATATCATGTCTGATGAAACACGTGCCTCTGCCGAACAACAAATTTGTCAAGAAATTTTCAACATCTGTAGAGGCGACTCACATCTAGTTTTTGCGAATAGCCGTAGCCGAACAGAAAGTATTGCTGCACAGTTAAGCGATTTATGCGAACAGCAAGTCGTACCAAATGAATTTTTCCCACATCATGGTTCTTTAGCCAAAGAACTCCGAGAATTTTTAGAAACTAGATTGCAAAAGGAAACCCTACCTACTACTGCCATTTGCACAATGACCTTAGAGTTAGGCATCGATATCGGTAAGGTGAGTTCTGTTATTCAGGTTACTGCTCCACACTCCGTATCAAGTTTGCGTCAGCGGTTAGGCCGGTCCGGCAGAAGAAACTCAGCATCTATTTTACGAATGCTCATTTCTGAAAATGAACTGAGTGATAAATCTAATGTTGTAGATGGTCTTAGATTAGAGCTGGTTCAGTCATTAGCAATGATACGATTGCTAATCGTAGAGAATTGGTTTGAACCGGCAGATACAGAACAAATGCATCTTTCGACTTTTTTACACCAGATTCTTGCCGTAATAGCACAGTGGGGAAGCGTCCGAGCAGATCAGCTGTACTCTTTATTATGTGAGCATGGACCATTCAAAGAAATATCTATTCAGCACTTAAAGCAACTGTTGACCCATATGGGAACCGTTCAGCTGATACAACAGATCAATAGCGGTGAACTAGTTTTAGGAAGTGAAGGCGAACGTATTTCCAATTCATATACCTTCTATGCCGTCTTTAAAACACCAGAGGAATTCCGCATTGTTGCGGGTAGCAAAACGCTTGGATCGCTACCCATTGATTCGTTAATCCTTAAAGACCAGAACATTATATTTGGTGGCCGTAGGTGGAAGGTCATGGATATTGATGATGAAAAGAAAGTCATCTATGTCACTGCTACAAAAGGCGGGAAACCCCCAAAATTTAACGGTAGTGGCATGTCAATTCATGACAGGGTTCGACAAGAGATGTTAAACATTTATCGAACTGGTGACTATCGTATTGAGGTTGGCGATCAGAAAATTGATTTCGTGGATAGTCTTGGGAGGCAGTTATTTCAAGAAGGAGCGTATTTTTTCAAAGAAGCTAACCTTGAGTATCAACCCGTCTATCAAAATGGTAAGCACTGCTATATTTTCTCTTGGATGGGCGATAAAGTAGTTAATACTCTTACTGTGTTACTCGTTCGAAGTGGTTTTGTATGCAGCAGTTTTGCTGGTGTTATTGAAGTACAAAATTCAGACGCGGCTGACATAAAGAAGTGTTTAGTTGGTATAGCAAATGATGTACTACCGAATGAAGCCGAACTCTCGAGAACACTTTCTATTCAGCAAAAATTAATTGAAAAGTATGATGAGTATCTGCCTGAAGAATTGCTAACTGAGGGGTTCGGAAGGAAAGCCTTTAATTGTAGGGCTACTAAGCAGTGGATAGTAGGCACCCTTGTTTCAGCTGTCGAGTGAGCACCTGTGGTGACATATCTCTATGGCGGCCCTTCGCTCAGGATGACAAGCCGCTTCTTCTATATAAATAAAACTACGTTGTCATCCTGAGGGAGCCTGCCGGCAGGCAGGCGTAGCGACCGAAGGACCTATTTGCACTAAGGATCAAATGGAGTAAATTGCTCAAAATCAAGTGCAATGAAACTCTCTCATTTATCATTTGTGGTCCTATTTCTGTGTTCTTGCTCGCTGTTCGAACAAGACAATGTGGATAGTTCTATCAAAAAGTGTGTCTCGCCCTAACGGGTAAAAAAGGAAGGGTCTCCTCGGAACGTGTTTAGATTTAGTAGTTCTAAGCACCAACCCAAACCGACAAAGGAGACCCAACCATGGAATTCACCAAAGTACAA
>JBGTBY010000033.1:0-182472 GCA_041749075.1 Balneolales bacterium
ATGCGCTCGGCCTGGTGAGCCAGGCCGAGCTGCTGCGCATCGAGCTCGAGCGCGAGCAGATGCGCTCGCAGCTGCGCGTGATGGAGCTCGAGGCCCGTGCCCTCGACGTCCGCCTCCGCTCCCTCCTCAACGCGACACCAGGCGATGCTATTCCTCTACCAAATGGATCACAACCGAACCTCGCCTTTGCAGCCGATTCCCTCGATGCAGCGCATCCGATGCTGTTGGAAGCCACATCCATGATCGATGAATCCGAAGCGATGACTCGGAGTGCCGCGCTGGCAAACCGACCGATGATCGGATTCGGGGTCGATGTGATGGGTCCGGAGTTCTCCATGATGAGAAGTTCGTTCGCTTGGCCCATCGTGCCTAGTGTGAGTGTCACACTTCCGATCTGGCGCTCCAAAACCAAGGCCATCCGCCAGGAAGCCTCCATCCGAAAAGTTGAAGCCACGTTCCGGCTGGATGCAGTGGCGCTTGAGCTAACCGCAGAGCGCGACGAAACCCGCCTCATGCTGGCACAAGCCGAAGAAATGGTGACGTTGTATCGTTCCCGATTGATTCCCCGCTCGATCGAACTGGCCGATCTCGTTCTCTTGGAATATTCCACTGGAAAACGATCCGCCAATGAAGTGATCGAGGTACGTCGACTTTCCCTCGATTATTCGATGATGCTCGAAAACGCCATCACCGAGCGCAATTCTGTTATTGAAAAACTACGATCCTTGTATCCGAATCAGGAGAACTGACATGCCTAAATATTCCATACCCATACTGACATTATTTGTCGGACTCATCATCGGCTATCTGATTTTTTCGCCAATTGCCGAATCTACCCATGACCACGAAACCGCGGATCAAATCTGGACCTGTTCGATGCATCCGAACATCCGTCAGAATGAACCGGGAAGTTGTCCGATTTGTGGCATGGACCTGATTCCGGCCACGAGCGCGGCATCTGGTTCCGATACCGATCCTTACTCGATGCAAATGACGGAAGCGGCCGTTCGACTGGCCGAGATCCGAACGATGACCGTTCAAAGCAGCTCGTCCGGATCCATGATTCAGCTTCCGGGCCGGGTGGTGGCTCGAGAATCTGCGACGCAGTGGGTCACGAGTTTCATTGATGGCCGGGTGACCAGCGAGGCCGTCGGATACGCGGGCAAGCAAGTGACAAAAGGTGATGAACTGCTTCGGATCGTATCGCCGGATGTGGCTACGGCCTGGATCGAACTGCGAACCGAGGGCCTCGCCTACGAAGCCGTTGCCACGAAACTACGCTACTGGGGACTGACCGACGCGCAGATTACCGAGCTTCGCGATTCTCCGAACGCGGTTCAGGAGATCTCTTTGCTGGCGCCGGTGAGTGGTGTGGTGATGAAACGGGACGTGAGGCCGGGTTCGTTGGTGGCACCGGGCATGGTACTGTATGAGATTGTGGATTTGTCGGCCGTGTGGGTTGAGTTCGACGCGTTTGAAGGGGACGTGGCGGGGGTGGGGGTTGGCTCGTCCGTTTCCTTTACCCTGGATGCACTCGCAGGAGAGACATTCACTGGTCGAGTCACGTTCATCAATCCGACGGTGGACGCGATGTCGCGGCGAGTCCGCATCAGAGTCCAAGTCCCAAATTCATCCGGCAAACTGAAACCCGATATGTTGGCGCGGGGTGAGATCGCTGGACGTCGCTCGAGCGGCATCACTGTACCGTCAAGTGCGGTGCTGTGGACCGGTCCGAGGTCGGTCGTGTATGTGAAAGTCGCTGCGGAGCATCCTACTTTTGAATTGCGGGAAGTGAACTTAGGAGCCAAATCCGGTAATAATTATCTCATTTTGGAAGGATTGGAAGCAGGTGACGAAGTCGTGGTGAATGGCGCGTTCACGGTGGATGCGGAGTTTCAGCTGGCGGGGAAAGCGAGCATGATGAATCGTCCGGAACGGGCATCGAACACCTTCCTTAAACCAGTCATGGATGCGTATTTCCCGCTGAAAGATGCGTTGATCGGTTCGGATGCGGATGCGGGCGTAGCTGCAGCGAAAAACCTGTTGAAGGTGATTGAAGCGCAACCCAAACGCAATGAGGATTGGAATGTATTGATCGAATCGTTGAAAGGGATGCTTCTGCATTGGGAACACGCACCCGGTTTGGAGCAACAACGCGCGAATCTGTTCAAGTTGAGCGATGCCTTGCGTGCGGGTTTGAGTTCCTTCGGCGGCGGACAAGTGACCTATGTGCAATTCTGTCCGATGGCGTTCGACAATACCGGCGCGCGGTGGTTGAGCAACTCCGCTACCATCGAAAATCCATATCTGCCAGAAACGATGCTTGGCTGTGGCGAAGTGATTTCTCGCTTATGAATCTGACATCCCATTATGATGCCCTTTGGGAATCCACGCGGACGGGGTTTCTGAATGGGGTTGTCGAGGTAGATCACATGATCGGCTCGACAACCGATACGAGATATGGGATGACGCTCATCGTAAGGCCGTCAGAAGATGTACGTAGGAAGGTGGAAGACATCGTTGGACAATTATTGGCGCTCGAACCCGATCAGTATGCGTATCCCACATCCGATCTGCATCTGACGGTGATGTCTATTCTATCTTGTAGTCCGGGGTTTACGATTGACTCCATACGATCGGAAGACTACATCCGCATCATCGAATCGGCATGCGAGGAGTTGCCGTCGATAGACATTCATTTTCGCGGACTGACCGCATCACCCGCCGGCATCCTCATCCAAGGGTTTCCGGAAAACGAGACATTAAATGTGTTGAGGAATCGTTTGAGGTCGGAAATTAAGGCATCCGGACTTCGGCAGACGATCGACATCCGCTACACCCTTCAAACGGCGCATATGACGGTGATAAGATTTCGGAAGCCGTTGAGGCATGCAAACACATTTGTTGAAACGATCGCGAAATGGAGAAACGTTGATTTTGGGAGATGCGAGATTCCAAAGCTCTCATTGGTCGGGAACAACTGGTATATGCAGACACATTCACTCCAAGAATTACACAAGTTTCGGCTGACAGAACCTGTGTAAATTGTGACATCATTCATCTAAACCAATCCAATCATGAAAAACCTTCTATTCATTCTACTTTTTGCCGCGGTTGCTTGCGGAGCCAAAGAAGAAACGCCAGTTGTTGAAACCGTTGCCGACCCACAGGTGGCCACATCCAATGAGTTTTTGGCCGGACTCGAAACCCAATTGTCGGTCTATTTCGAGTTGAAGGATGCCCTTGTGGCGACGAACGCGGATACAGCGAAGATTATCGCCTCCACGTTGATCACATCATTGAACGGATGGGCAGTTGAAGGATTGAGTGCCGAAGCGGATTCCATCTGGTCGGCCAAGAAATCCATCCTTCTTGCGCGTTCAGAAGCGATTGTTGGAGCAGCCGATGTGGCCGCACAACGGATGGAATTCGAAACCTTATCGATGGCGATGATCGATGTGGTGGAAGTATTCGGACCCCTGAGCAATGCAGTGTATCGTCAGACGTGCCCGATGGTGCGTGGCGGTTCGGCCGATTGGCTGGCTCGTGAAGAGCAGATCGCGAATCCATACCACGGAAGCCGGATGTTGCGGTGTGGGGATGTGGTTAGGAAGATTTGAGAAGCTAGATGCGGGAAGCGGGATGCAAGAAGCGTGAAGCTAGAAGCTGGATGAAATAGGCGCGATATTAAATTGCATCCAGCATCCAGCATCCAGCATCCAGCATCCAGCATCTAGCATCTTGTTTAATTCCCAAAGTTCATCTTGAACGAACCCCATCCTGTCGGGACATCAAACAACGTCTCGGGCAGGGTGCGGGAGTTCACGATTGTGACGAGCCATTTCGTTTGGCCATGCTTGTCGATCACTTCGAACGGGAAGAATGCGACACCTGGAAAATCTTTGAACATATTGGGGAGTCCGGGTGCGTTCGGGACCATGATGGATCCGAAACGTCGAGTTGTTGGGGTCCAAACCGTGGATTCATCCTTTTTTGTCCATTCCTCGCATTCAACACCCGCGATGATTTTCGTGCGACCGGTTTGCAGATAACCGCCCATATCCATGTCGGAATCACTTTCGGCGATTTCTTTTTCTATCTCATCAGATGGAAGCGACATTTCCATCGACATCTTCGACGTCTCGATCAGCAGCATGATTTTTTGCTCGTCGCGGTTCATGAGGATACTGACGAGCCCTTCATCCGTACTGATGTCGAACCGGACGTTGGCGCCTTTCATGTGATACATCATGTCATCACTATCGGTCTGGATGTGGATGGTGCCTTCGAATGTCTGCGCAAGAAGGGAGACAGGGAAGAGGAGGATGGGTAAGAATTTTAGCATAGGGATGGTTTGTGGTGTATGGAAAAACGTGAGTCGTGAGTTGTGAGTCGGGGAAATCAGTAATTGGTAAGAGGTAGTTGGTATTTAGAAAAGACGAACCGATTTCAGATTACCAATTACCAATTACCAATTACCAAATACCATTTACCAATTACCGAGTTACGGCCAAATTCATGGCAAAGATTCCCAAAAATGGGCACGGATTTCACTCTTGCACCGGGAACGCAAGCCCTGAAACGAGAAAATCATTGTGAAAAAAATCTGTGGAATCTGTGCAGAAACCGCAATTATTCGAAATAAAAACCATCGTTTCCTGAAAGATATCGCTACTTTTAGGATTCGGATGACCACTTGCGGACAGCATACCTATTTAACTAACCAATCTCTATCATGACATCCCTCATCATGGGTGCCGGGGCTGTCGGCGGCTACTTCGGCGCCAAGCTCGCCAAGGCCGGAAACAAGGTCTATCTCGTGGCTCGTGGCGCGCATTTGGATGCGATCCAGCGCTTCGGACTGCGTGTCACTGGCACCATCGGCGATTATGTCGCGCATCTTCAAGCCAACTCGGATCCTGCCGCATTCGGCATCACGCCCGACCTGATCATCATGGGCGTGAAGTCGATGGATACGGCAGGCGCGATCGAGCAACTGCGTCCGGTGATGGGTCCAAGTACCCAGGTTCTTGCCATTCAAAACGGTATTGGAAACTTTCCTCTGATGGCGGATGCCTTCGGCGCGCATCGGGTGATTCGTGGTTATTGCCGCGTGGGTTCCGAAATCGTGGAACCGGGACACATCCATCAAACCGCCTTCGGTGAAATCGTGTTCGGGGAAGAAGATGGGTCGATGTCGAACCGGATCAGAGCCATTGACGAACTCCTGTCCCGCGCCGATATCAAAAGCCAGCCAAGCACGTCCATCGTCGAGGATGTTTGGAAGAAATTCGCCTGGAATGTGATGTTCAATATGACGACGGGCTTAACTGGCGTCACCGTCGACCGACTATTCGCCCATCCCGAAAGCGAAGCGATTTTATTCAAGCTGTTCGGGGAAGTGGCTCAAGCCGCATCCTTCCATGGGGTGACTCTCGCCGAAGCCAATTACAAAGCCATTATTGATCCGATGCGAGGAATGGTTGGCTACAAAACCTCTACGATGCAGGACAGAGTAAAAGGGAAACTTCTTGAACATGACATATTTGTAGGATATCTCTCCGAGCTGGGCAAAATTCACGGCTTTGCGACGCCGGTAGCTGATGTGTTGTTGGGGATGTTTAAGACACTGTGAAAGTGTGAAAGTGTGAAAGTGTGAAAGCGTTAAAGCGTGAAAACGTGAAGATTCTTTGTAAGAATTTTCCGTTTTGCGCCTCTTATATAGAATCACCAATCACTGCGGAGGTTCTATGCTTGCGGATAATTTTGAAGATTTGACGGTTTGGAAGAAGTCGGTGGCTTTGTATAAAGAATTGTACTTAATTCGGGTTCAACCGAAGGATTGGCACTTTCGGGATCAATTGCATCGAGCGACATTATCTATCTCAAATAATATCGCCGAAGGGTTTGATGCTGGTTATCGAGCCGAGTTCGCACGATTTATATTGATAGCGAAACGTTCATGCGCTGAAGTAAGAAGCATGCTTCACGTCGCGGTCGAGTTGGAGTTGATTCAACGTGCTCGAGCCGATGTATTGATTGATGATTGTCGGCATATATCGATCATGTTGTATAAATTGCACAAAAGCTTGAAGACTAAGCCCTGATTCCACATTTTTCACGCTTTCACGCTTTCACGCTTTCACGCTTTCACGCTTTCACGCTTTCACGCTTTCACGCTTCCACACTTCCACATGCGCCTTGGCATTATCTCCGACACTCACGATCACCTCATCCACACACGAGTGGCGCTGAGCATCTTCCGCAGCTTGGATATCGACGTCGTGCTTCATTCCGGTGATTACTGCTCGCCATTCATGATTCCATTGTTCGGGAATTTCCCGGTCCATGGTGTGTTCGGGAACAACGATGGGGATCACTTCCGCATCCAACATCGGTTCACAGAAATCGGCGGACACCTGTATGCCGAGCTCATGGATCGCGAGTTCGATGGAAAACGCATCGCGATGTATCATGGCACGCAGCAAGGCATCACCGATGCGCTTATCGCTTGCGGAACGTATGATTTAGTCGTGACAGGTCACACACATATCGCTGTGAATCAGATGCACGGAAAGACCCTGCATATCAATCCGGGCTCGGCGAACGGATTGGGAAATCCGCCGACCGTGGCGATGTATGATACGGTAACTGGCGTTGGAGAAATCATAGGTATTGGCGAGTGAAATCCGACATGTATTGATGTTGACTTTTTTTTTACCGTTGTATATTTAGGGCAAAATCAGGTTTTATCAGGACCCCAATGTCAGTTTCCCTCGCATCCTATCGGATGCTCATAATTCTATTATTGCTGTCATCTTGCGCTCCGAAGGATGATTCGCCAAGGCGTTTTGAATTGCCGATGGATGACGTGCTGATCACTATTTCATCGCATTCGTTGATGGGGGACAGTTTAAATCCATTGCTTGGGGCCAGTGACATCAAATGGGTCGATCAATCCTTCTACATCACATCCGGCTGGCAGCATCAGATTTTCCGATATAATTGGGATGGATCTCTGGTGGAGAAAATTGGTAGGGAGGGTAGGGGTCCGTGTGATTTCAATATGCCGACAACCTTGATGATCAGCGGCAAGACCATCAGCGTGCTTGAGATGGGCAATAGCCGCATTCAGGTTCTCTCAACGCAATTTGATTGTGGTGAGATTGTCAACCTTCCATTCATGCCGTCCGATGCCATTTATCATGAGGCGAGCGGCAGTTATACAGTAGTTGGTAGCCATTCCAGCGGCGATTTTCCGAAATTCATTCATGTTGTGCAGAACGGGGAAATCAGGAAGTCACATGTCACAACTCCCGATGAACTGATTTACTCCTACTATGCCGCAAATCATGGAGACCATGTGATCTGGGGAAATAACTTCTCGAAGACGTTTTATTCAGTGAATCTGGAAACAGGGGATAGCACAGACTATCAACTACTAGATACGACGTTTGTATCCATCCTTGAGGAACTGGCCGATTTCGAGGTCAAAGACATGCAAGACATGCGCAAGCTGATGGGATACCAGCAACAAATTCCCCATTCATTCATCAACGGTGTAGTTTATCAACAACCGTATGTGTTGATGTCCTATCAACAGAATAATAGTGATCTACCGAACCGACTTCTTATCCAGGATTTGGTGAAGCGAAACACCCTATTCACAACAAATATCGGAGAGTATAAGATCCTAGAGAACCGTGTTGGCAAAAATGAGTTCTTACTATATCGATATGACAATGAAGGTCATGGAAGAGTGGATGTGCAAGTCGTCAGGTTGAATACGGAAAGGCTAAAAGCTAATTTGAAATGAGTGAACCCGCATTAGTGATGTTCTCGCGATAGGCGAGTGAATTCGGTCATCGATTGATGCAAACGAATGTACATAGGATCGATTCGGTCAAAAAGATCCAAGTGGGTTTTCAAGCCCTGCTGAAGTTGAATCATCTTTGATCGTGTCTCACTAGATCCTAAAATCAAAAAAGATTGTTTATAACGTTCAAATGCAAGATCCCAATCAGGACTTCTAGCTTCGGCTGCGATATCGCCTAATTCTTGATAGTAACCGGCACTACGCTCCAACTTATCAACATGACGACGAATGTGATTTCCCAATTCATCCGCATCATGGTTGTATGAGATCCATTCCGTGCGTGTGAAATCAGAGGGCACACGAGCATCTTTGCTTTTCAGTAGAATCACAGGTTTACCGAGCATATTGCAAATTCCAATCTCGAAAAAAATATTGGCCAACGATCTGGAATCTGTGAATTCTGAGAAAATCGCGACTCCGAATCCAGATCCGCGAATCAAAGCCAAAATCTTTTCAAGAAAATCCTTTGTCCCGGCTTCTTCACTTGCTTTCTTGAGGCCATATCCCAAATCATGAAATTCGGTTCGAGCGATCCTTTCCATCTCAGAATCGAGTTGTGGAGTGCCTTCATTATCCTGCATCATGAGAAATGCGGATTTCGGATATGGAATGAACGCACCTGAAAGAATATCTTCTGATAAGGGGGAGAAGATGAGGGCCATGGTAAGAACTACCTTTTCTTGATGCCTTTATAGGGGCCTGGAGTTCTTTTGTGATCGATGATGCGGCCCGTGTTCGTGTCTACCTTGACCCATCGCTCGGTGAGTGGATTTAATACCTGAACCCGTTCCTTCACACTTCCTTTTCGGCCGTCTTCTGTGTTTCTTGCCATGATTCTACTCGATGAGATGAATTCCTGGGATAATTACCTCTTTCCCGGTTTTGAAGCAAGAACTTTCGTTCCTAAATCTGTGACTTTCTATGGCAATGTCATCACTTAAGCCTACTAATCACCGCATCCGCATAACTCGATGTCGAGCCCTTCCCGCCTAAATCTCCCGTGCAAAGCTCTCGCTCTTGCAGCACGGAATTGACGGCCTGACGGATGTTCGCCGCGATCGCCGTTTCGCCCAGATGCTCGAGCATCATGATGGCGGAAAAAAGTAGTGCCGTCGGATTCGCTTTGTTCTGACCCGCGATGTCCGGCGCCGAGCCATGCACTGCTTCGAAGATGGCGCAGTAATAGCCGATGTTGGCCGATCCGGTGAGTCCGAGTCCGCCCACCAATCCCGATGCCAGATCGCTGAGGATGTCCCCGAACAAGTTCGTCGTCACAATCACATCAAACTGCTGCGGTTTCATCACCATCTGCATCGCGGTATTGTCCACAATCATGTCTTTGAACTGGATGTCGCTGTAGCGCTCGGCCACTTCACGTCCGATTTCGAGAAATAATCCGGTAGTTAGCTTCAGGATGTTCGCCTTATGCACCAAGGTCACGGTTTTGCGACCATTCTTGCGCGCATATTCGAATGCGGCAGTGATGATGCGTTCACTGGCTTCACGTGTCACAACAGCGACGCTTTCGGCATGGGTCTTATCCTCATCCACCCATTTTTCATGTCCGATGTACAATCCTTGCGTGTTTTCGCGGAACAAGACAATATCTACACCCTGAAACGGCGATTGCACACCCGGAAGCGTTTTCGCCGGACGGATGTTGCTATACAAATTATATCGCTGACGCAGACTCACGTTGATGCTTCTGAACCCGCCACCGACCGGCGTTTCGAGCGGACCCTTCAGCGCCAATCGGTATTTATCGATCAGAGCGATGGTTTCATCGGGCAGAGGATTTCCCGTTTCGCGGAAGGCGGTCATACCGGCGGATGCGGGATGGAAGTCGAGCGGAGCCTGTGCGGCGTCCAAAATTCGAACAACGGCGGAGGTGATTTCGGGACCGATTCCATCACCTGGAATGAGAACTACGTTATGGCGCATGGGCCAAAGGTACGTATTTTCACGGATGGAATCCCTATCTGGCAGGCTGTTGGACCTGCATCAGCGTCGCATTTATCCTGCCGAAATCACCTATTCCGAGGGTCGAATCACCGAAATCCGCGAGTGCGAAACGGCTCCGGATCGCGTGATCCTACCCGGCTTCATCGACGCCCACATCCATATCGAAAGTTCCATGTTGGTGCCATCGATGTTTGCTCGGATGGCGGTCAGGCATGGGACTGTGGCCACCGTTTCCGATCCGCATGAAATCGCCAATGTATGCGGCGCGGAAGGCGTCCGTTGGATGGTGGCGGATGGAAAACGCACCCCGTTCAAGTTTCATTTCGGAGTTCCATCGTGCGTGCCGGCCACCGGATTCGAAACCGCCGGCGCCATTCTGGATGTGGCCGATACCGAAGCCCTTCTTGATGATCCCGATCTTTCTTATTTGGCTGAAATGATGAATTGGCCCGCAGTGTTGGCTCGAGATCCCTATGTGATGGCCAAAATCGCCGCGGCGCAAAAAAGAGGCAAGAAAGTGGATGGTCATGCGCCCGGACTCCGAGGCGATGCCGCTCATGCCTATATCGCGGCGGGCATCTCCACCGATCATGAGTGCACACATCTGGATGAAGCCCTTCACAAACTCGCGGCCGGCATGAAGATCATCATCCGCGAAGGCAGCGCCGCGCGTAATTTCGAGGCCTTGCATCCGCTGTTCATGCATCACGCAGAAAATCTCATGTTCGGGTCCGACGACAAGCATCCGGATGATTTGTTGCTAGGCCACATCGATCGCCTAGTAGTAAGAGCCTTATCACATGATTATGATTTGTTTGATGTGCTTCATGCGGCGTGTGTGGCGCCGGTCGAGCATTATGGGATGGATGTGGGATTGTTGAGAGTAGGGGATGCGGCGGATTTCATTGTGGTGGATTCTGAAACAACATTCCGAGTGCAAGAGACCTATATCCGCGGGGAGCGTGTGTATGCGGATGGGGAATTGAGCTGGGCCTCGGAGCCGGTAACGCCTATTAACCGTTTTGCAAGTCGCACGATCCATAAAGAAGACATTCAACGACAAGAAACGGAAGCCGTTCCAGTCATTGTCGCCGTAGATGGGGAAATCGTGACGGGGCGTGTTCATGCCGATCCGCATGCGCACCCCGATACTCTGAAACTCGTGGTTGTGAATCGGTATTCGCCAGAGCCACCGGCCGTGGCGTGGATTCGGGGATTCGGGCTGACCAATGGCGCCATTGCCTCGAGTGTGGCGCATGATTCGCATAATGTGATTGCCGTGGGATCGGATGACGACTCCCTGCTACGGGCGATCAACGTGGTGATGGACTCGGGTGGTGGCATCTCTGCGTCGAACGGGACCCACGCCGAGGTACTGCCGTTGCCTGTGGGGGGACTCATGAGCGTCTTGCCCGGCGAGGACGTCGCCCGAGCCTATCAGACACTCGATGCTCTTGCCAAACATATGGGCGCCACTGTCGCTGCTCCATACATGCTGCTATCGTTCATGGCCTTGCTGGTCATTCCCAGTCTCAAACTCAGCGATAAAGGCTTATTCGACGCTGAGACCTTCACCTTCATTCATTCCTAAGTCGACCTCATGGATTCTTTCATTCTCGAACTGATCGGTTACCTCGCCTCCATTTTGGTGGCCATTTCCCTCATGATGAGCAACATCGTGCGGTTGCGCATCCTCAATCTGATCGGCGCGCTCACCTTCACGGTGTATGGGGCGCTGATCGATGCATGGCCGGTCGCCTTCATGAACGCGCTGATCGTGGGCATCAATATCTATTATCTGAATCAGATGCGGAGCCGAAATGAGTTCTTCAAATGGCTCCGCGTGAATTCGGATGGCGAATTCCTTCGATATACGCTCTCCTACCATCAAGGCGAGATTCGCGAAAACCAATCCGAGTTCGATTTTGTGCTGAACGCGGGCGATATTAGCATTCTGGTGCTTCGCAACACCATCCCCGCGGGCATCCTGATCGGACGAATTGCCGAACCCGGTGTGATGCAGGTCCGGCTGGATTTTGTGCCACCGGCGTATCGCGATTTCAAGATCGGAACCTTTCTTTGGTCCGATCATCGGCAAGATTTCTTGGATCTGGGTATCCACACAATTGATGCCCGCCAGGGAAATGACGAGCATCAATCCTATCTCAAGAAAATGGGATTCAAACCGCTACTTGACCATCCCATTCTCCGTCTGACCCTGAAGTAAGAGGTCGATTATTCGATACATTCTAGGGTTTTATGGGTTATTCAGGAACATCATGGGATAGCAGTAATTGTGGATGTTCAATTACACCGGGTTCTACATTTTGATGCCAAATGCAAAAATATGTAAAACAATTGCAGGTATTGTAACAATTGAAGTGAATTGGAATCATTGGTTAAGTCGGTATTTCTCGATTATTAGAAAAATCAAAATAAACCAATAGGTCAGACCCATGAAAAATAGATATCGGATACTCCCCTTGTTAGCAATTCTGATGCTTCAACATGCTGCCGATACGAAAGCGCAAACAAGAGTTGATGGACGCTTACAATCCATAGACTTGATTCGTTCTGAAAATGCAACTCCTAACTTGAACCCAGCAGCCAATCTACGCTTGGCCACTCTCAAACGTCCATCATTTAGCAAGGATGTAAGTGTTGTACGTTTGCCTGAGGCATTGCATCTATTTGATCGCCTTGACATGACGATTGAGCGAAATTCTCAAAAACTCGGGCTTGGTTCAAACGGTACGCCTGTGTATATCAAGAGAACTAGCATCGAAATTCTATCCGAAACCGAGATCGCGTGGATGGGGACGATATTTGCCGATGGTTTTACCGACATGATCGGGGAGGCAGTTTTTATCCAAAACAGGGATGGCCATATTACAGGCACGATCGACATTGAGGGCAATTTCTACAGAATTCAATCTCTTGGCCAGTCTGATTTACACGCCATTGTGATGGTAGATCCCGAAGATCGGACAAGAGACCACGGAGATGTCGAGATACCATCAAAGCGTGTCTATGGTAAAGCTCTGCCCGCTCAAGTTCCCGACATATCGATAACGAATGTAAGATGCTCTCCAAACTTTATCGATTTATTGGTCCTATATACCCCAAATGCGGCAAATGGTCGGGATATAAATGGAATTATCAGCTTGGCAATCACAGAGGCCAACCAAGCGTATGTCAACAGCAATAGTCAAAATGTGCGTGTTCGAGTTGCTCACAAGCAACAGTTTAATCTTAGTGAGTCTCAAAGCATTATTACAGATTTAAGTAATCTACAGTACAGTTCAACAGTCGCGGCATTGAGAAACCAATATAATGCAGATGTTGTGATGCTACTTACGGATGGTCAGTATGGAAATGTAATAGGCAGGGCTGCGGCCATTTTGGCAAATACAAATACTGCATATGCTATTACACAAGTGGATTATGCAACGGGTGGTTATTATACCTTTACACATGAATTGGGTCATTTACAAGGGGCACAGCACCACCCAAATGACCCAGTCGACCCAAACGGTCCTTTCAGTAATGGTTTTGGTCATCGGTTTAGTTACAGTTGCGGTTTTCTGAATTTGGCGACATGCCGACGCGCGACTATTATGGCATACCCATATAGCCCCACAAATGGACATAACTACCCAAATGTTAACCGATTTTCAAATCCAAATTTGAATTATAGTGGGGTTTCGACAGGTGTGGCAGGTCAGCGCGAGAATTTTTCTGTTCTTTCCTCTACGTCTGCAACACTAGCAGATTTCAGAAACCCAAATGAATTGGGTGGTCTCATATTACCCATGCAGATAAATTCCTCTATGTACGATCTTTCAGCGTACACTTGCGGGGGTAGTGGGTCTTACAGTTATGAATGGCGTTTTAGCCATAATGACCCGTTTAATTTTGGGAGTGTAGTGTCAACTAGTCAGCAATTTGCGCACTCATTCTCTCAGGGTGATTGGTATGTTCAGTTGAAAATCAGCACATCAACTGGGCAACACGTATATAAATACGCCTTTTTTTATGTCTATGGTGAGCCGGAATGCACGGACCCCTGGCTCCCTTGTGGTCCCCTCAAAGAAGTGATGCCGGAATCGGATGACGTTCCGGAAATGACCCGGATCCTTTCATCCTACCCTAATCCTTTCAATCCATCGACTACATTGTCATTTCAGGTGGCGGAATCTGATATGATCAGAATCACGCTCTATGATTTAAGTGGAAAGGACGTTATGACCGTGTTCAATGGCCACAAGCAGCAAG
The DNA here is from genome assembly GCA_041749075.1 of Balneolales bacterium. Lineage (GTDB taxonomy): Bacteria > Bacteroidota > Rhodothermia > Balneolales > HLUCCA01 > CAMTWZ01. The sequence goes on from JBGTBY010000033.1 coordinate 14,114, forward strand.
GGCAGCATGAAGTCTCAATCAACGGGGATTTGTTGTCGAGCGGAACTTACTTGGTTCGAATGCAGACATCCAAGTCAGTAGATTCGCATGTTATCACGTTGATCAAGTAGGAGTATATAATTCATGATGTACCCAATCCCGATGGCTTTACTATCCCTTTTCTTTTCCCTTCTTGTCTCCTGCGGTATTTTAGGTTCTGAGGATAAGAGGGAAGAGGATACGTATTTTGATGCTGTAATGAACGACTCGGTCTGGACGGCAAACATTAGGGGTATTTACCGAATAGAAGGCGACACCTTGCTAGCAATGATTGGCATGGATAAGCGAGAAAAAAGTGTCTGGCCGTATGAAGAAAATTTGGTTCTAAACGTACTGTACAAACCAGGCACAGAGGAATATGCACTTACAGGTTACATAGGTATGGAATATTATTACCATAGTCAGAGTTCCTACCATGAATCTGACGGCGATGTACATATTGCATCCTACTATCCAATCCATAGTAATCCGGGAGTCGCAACTCTTACCCTTACAAATGCCGGAAAAAACCGCAAGATTGCCGAGGGCACGTTCGAAGTAACCTATGTGGTACGGGAAGTGGACCGCAACAGCCCTTTTCGCCGCAAACCGGATACCCTCAGTGTAACGAACGGACGGTTCAGAGTGGTGCTCGAAGCCTACTAATCACCGCATCCGCATATCTAAAGCAGGAGGAATTCCATCCTCCTGCTAACTCTTTCCTACTTCTTCGCCGCCCAGACGGTGACCATGCCATTCTCCGTCTGACCTTGAAGTAATAGATCAAGACCTTTTTCAAGTCCGGCGAGTAACGCATCTTTTTGCAGGATGCGGTTCAGCGCGTTCACATCCGTGAATTCTTCACGACTGAAGGGTACTCCTGCGCCATATACCTGAATGGTGAACCATTCGGACACGAAGCCGTCTTTCAACTGATTGTGACCGTCAATGGTGAATCGAAGTAGTGGATTCAAAATGATTTTATCGTCACTATCACCACCAACTTGCAAATCAAGCGTGATGTAACCGACACCATCCAGTCTCAGGTCTCGCATAAGTCGGGCTAGGGGCAATCCATCTGCCACCATCGCCGTCGTCGCTGTCCCTACGATTTCACCGATGGTCGCGGCTTTAAGACGCTTCGTCTCACGAAAGTTCTTGCGGATCACGAAATTCGAGTTCGCTTCTTTCGGTTCGAAAAAGTTCGCATAGTTGGGATTGGCCGTCACCTGGTTCACATCCACCAGGTTGAATCCATATTTCCGCTTGATCATCGCATCAAAATCGGAATAGACGTTTTCCATGAAGGTGTTCCAGTACTGGTCGTCGAGTTGCGGAAACGCCCATTCCTGTGTGAAGGTGGTGGTGGTGATGGTGCCTGCAAGGCGGTTTTCGGTAGTGGACGTCGACACTTCCTTCTTGTACAAGGTGCCGGCGAGGTTGAACGATCCAAGAGCCAATCGTTGCACATGGGTGGTCAATGGACGCACATACCAGCCATTGTTGCCAGTCACGCGCACGCCGAATTCGCCACTCGGCGCAGGCAATGTTCCTTCCGCTTTCATATAACTCACACCAGCGGTTTCGCCTTCAACAGAAATGGCTTTCGTGTCCATCGTATTCTGCTGAGTTTTGAAGTAAGCGAATGGCGCGAGTGTCTGTGGACCGCTATTCTCTGCGATCTCAACTTTCAAGAAGTTTTCTCCTTCTTTGAAGCTTACGAGCGATGCGCCACTCGGTGCTCCACCTGTGATATGTGTATGCTTGAATGCTTCTGCTGGGATGGTGATCGTAGGAGCGATGGTGGTCGAAAAGAAGTTGGCGAAGCCTTTCACTCCGGCCATGGACACATTGATCACCAAACTGAAATGCACGGTTTTTCCTCGTGCTGAGTTTGGGAAATCCAATTCCACAGTCAATGGCTTGGTCAAATCGATCACCGGGTTATCGGTGCTTCCATTGATGCTTTTGATGCGGATGGCAACGGGCGCTTTAAGTGGAAATTCAGCGGTTTGCCCGGTCGGACTCGCGATTCTCACTGTGCGGTCCCGCAAGTCGTCACGATCGGCTTTCACCACGTAAAAACCTGCTCCCAGGCTCGTGGTCGTATCTCCATCCACGGTTACCGCGCCATCGAAATTATAGAATCCGATTCCTTCGGCTTTCACGAACTGAATGCCGATGTAGTTTTTCCCGCCCTCATAGAAATCTTTGCCGCCGGTTCCCATGGTCACGCCTGTTTCGGCGCCATAATTGTTGACCATGTAGTACCCGATGCCGGCCATTTTCGAGAGGTCGTTCTCTTTGGGCGTCATCAGTTTGAGTGCGAGATTACCGACTTGCGCGCAGGAGGCAATGATCAGTGTGAAGAGAATAAAAGTACTGAGGCGTTTCATAGTGTCGTTTCCCTGGGTGAATGTTGGAAAAAACCTACCAACTCGCCACGGCATCCGACATACTCCGAACGGAGTATATTTCTAAATGAGATTGCGTTTTAGGGCCAGACGCGTGGCTTCCACCCGCGACGACACATGCAATTTCCGATAGATATTCTTGATGTGGGTTTTAACCGTCAATGGACTCAGAAACAAACTCTCTCCGATTGCCGCTGTCGTTTTTCCGGATGACAGTTCCCTAAGGATTTCCGCTTCGCGCTCAGTCAGTTCGCTTTCCGACGGATCACGTGGTTTGACAGGCGCTGCCTGACGCATGATCCCCAACAACTTTCTTGCTATGACAGAAGACATCGGCGCGCCTCCCGATTTCATGTCCCGAATCGCTGACACAATCGTTTCAATGGGCTCATCTTTCAGCAGATACCCACTGGCTCCGGCCTGGATCGCATCGAAAATGCGCTCATCATCTTCGAAAATGGTGAACATCAGTACATCCACATTTTCGAAGCGTTCTTTCACCATATGCGTGGTTTCGATGCCACTGATTCCTGGAAGTTCGATGTCCATGAGAATGATGTCGGGCAGGGCTGAATCCGGCATCGTCGCCATCCGATCCAGGAATTTCCCTCCGCTTTGCGCGGTGATGGTGACGTCCAAATCCGGGTAATACCGGAAATGATCCAGCAAGCGCTTGAGCAATGGGCTTTGGTCTTCGACGATGCCGACTTTAATGATCAAATTCATAACCATATGAACGCGAGAATTTTAGGGAATGGACATCCCCCGTATGGAGTATTTTCAGGACAGTGGCACATGCAAATAAACCGTCGTTCCGGATTCTGTGCCTTGAATATCCACCTTCCCGCCGATTTCCTCGGCACGCTTTTTCATGTTATCGAGCCCTGATCCGAAATGGGTGGCATCATTGGGCATCACGAAACGTCCGTTGTCGGAAATGATCACATCCAAACCAGTGGGATGATAGGTGAATCGGATGTCGACTGTCGTCGCGCCCGCATGTTTGATCACATTTTGCAAGGATTCCTGGATGATGCGGAACGTGTTCAGCGCCTGGGCCGGTGAGAGCGTCAGTGCGGATGTGACCTCTGTCTCAACCCGGATCGGCAACCCAGTGATGGTCTCCAACTGGCGCACATACCGGTCGAGTTGTTGCAAGAACGCTTGTGGTGTGATGGCCGTGGATTTTAGCGTCCAAATGGTGTCGCGCAATTGTCGGATCGTGGTTTGCGCTTCTTCCCGCACCGATGCGAGGATGTCGGTGGATCGAGCCGCATCCTTTCCAGCCAATTCAAGTCCGGATAGGATATTCACAAGCTGAGCTCCCACATGGTCATGCAAATCGCGCGAAATGCGTTCGCGCTCATGTTGCAGTTTGAGGTCGGCTTTTAGTTTGCGGGTTGACACCTCGCGGATGGTCCAACTGAATCCGATGATGAGCGTGAGCGAAGCAAGAATCCGGAACCACGCCGTCTGCCAGAACGGCGGAGCGATGAGGATGGTGACCCGCTTCGGAGTGTCGGTCCAAATCCCATCACTATTCGCCGCGCGTACTTCAAACACATAGTCGCCAGGCATGAGATTCGGATAACTCACATAATTCCGGGTGCCGGCCACGATCCAATCCTGATCCACGCCCTGCATCCTGTAAGAAAATTGGTTCTGCTCGGCGTCTGTGAATTCCAAAGCGGCCAGATCGAACGATACAAAATGATCTTGATAGCCCAACCGGATGGTATCGAGCGCTGCATGCGCCGTTTCAGATCTCAACGGACGATCAAACAATCGAATTTGTTTGATGAAAACCGTTGGTGGGATGGGGTTGTCACGAATATCATCCGTATGAAACCGGTTATATCCGTTGATCCCACCGAACAGAAGTTCTCCCGATGCGAGGATCAAAAAAGCACCCGTATTGAACTCATTGCTTTGCAATCCATCAGCCTGTGTGAAATTCCGAAACTCAACGATTTTGGTATCCATCCGACTCAATCCTTTGTTCGTGCTGATCCATAAGTTCCCATCCTCATCCAACAAATGGCCATATAAGCTGTTCGTGGGCAACCCATCGCGGATGGTGAACGTGCGCGTGGTGCTGTCTTGCAGGTTGATGCGTGTGAGTCCGCCGCCATAGTTGGCCACCCAAAGTGCGGTACTGTCTTGAAGGGAGAGTCCGGCGGCATTGCCGATGTCCTGGGCGAAAACTCGTGTCTTTTTCGACGGCCATTCCACGCGGTTCACGCCACCACGGAAGGTGGATACCCAAGCCACACCGGGTTTCTCGATCAGAATGAATCGGGTATCGTCGTCGCTGAGTTCATCACGGATCGGCTCGCAACGCATACTGGATGTGTCTTCGATCACACAAATGCCGTTGTTCTCGGTTCCGATCCACATCCTCCCCTTTTCTTCGGTCCGAATGGCTCGGATGAACATCTGCGGCAAGTGGGTGTACTGAACGGCGTTCATCGTTTCGCGTGGTGACGCGAGTTCCGATGCCGGCACGAAAATCAAGCCATGGAACTGCGTTCCGATCCAGGCGCCGAGCGAATTTCGATGCATCACATACGGCACGACATTCTGCAAGATCGTGCCATCCGATAATCGGAATCGAAGCCTGGTTTCCGCTTCTCTGACGCCTCGCGAGGTACCCACCCAGACACGACCCGGCGCCGGTTCGAGCATCGATAGCACGAAATTGTCCCCATCCGCCTGCGCGATATGACGGAATTTGCTCTTGTGGACAACTTGTTTTAGGCCGCGTCCCCAAGTCCCGAGCCAGATGTGATCGTCACGATCGCGATACAAGATATTCGTTGTGATGCCAGCCTGATCAGGGATGGTAGTCTGGCTCACAATGCCATCTGGATAGCGAAGCAAGGCGATCTCTCCGTTATCGGTGCCAAACCAGAAGCCCCCTTCTCGATCCGACAGCATTCGGGATGGAGGATGCACGACTCGTGTGGGAAAAGCCGCTGCAGGTTTCGAGACGCGGATGAAGGCTTGTCCTGGTTGATAAATATGCAACACGCCTTTGTGGTCTGCCGACATGAAGACCGGTGAATTTTCTCGCCAAGTGGCTGGAACGACGATACGACTCGGATCCAATGTCACAAGTCCCGCATCGGTAAGGAAATAGGTAGGGCCACCTTCATAAGAGGCCATACTGAAAAACTGCATATAAGGCGTGTTGACCGATTCAAAAGTTCCGGTTTCGTCGGAAAATCGGAACAGTCCGACCCGATACACACCGGCCCATAGAACGCCATCCGCATCGGATTGCAGGAATTGGATATGTTGTCCGTCCAGATGTCGTTCGAAGGTATCGGTTTTCCAATCGTAGCGGTTCACGCCGCCATTTCGGGTGGAAATCCAGATGATACCGTCCGCATCCTCAACAAATCCATGAATAAAATGATCGGACAGGCTCAGACTGTCGTCGGGATCATTCAAAAACACATCAAATTCGCGTCCATCAAAGCGAAATAAGCCACCCATGGTTCCAGCCCATAGAAAACCGCGCTGGTCGCGATGCACCGCCAAGACGGTTTCGTGAGAGAGACCTTGCGGAGTAGAATAACTGCGGTACCGCCACTCGGCAATGTCCGCAGGCGGCGCGATCAGGAGGTAGAGGAGGAGGGCGACCATACGCTCCGACGCAGATTCCAGCCCGCAGTGCAGGCCAAGCCACCTAACAGAGCTCCGATGAGCACGGTCACAGGAATGAGAATCCATCCATCCGGAAGGAAAAAGATGGGTGCCACGCGATCCATCAGCAACCCATCATTTTTCAGATAGATGGTGATGGTGGACATTCCCCAAAGCAGCCCGACGCCGATCATGCCTTGCCAGAATGCCGACCGTGCCGATGAAGGAAACAGGAACCCGGCAACAATGGCCACGATCACGATCGTCCACCAGGGGCCCAGCAACGTGGATATCATACCGCCGATATAGATGAAGAACCAAGCCATGTTAATTCGGGATAAATGTGATTGTTGAACCGCCCTTTTTCATAATCGGCAACGGGTACAACCTCCCCTCCGCCCAATCCAGCACGAAATTCATATAACGTGGCGAGCCGGGGTTCCCGGATTGCCCACCGGGATAGATGCCTCGCGCCACCACGGAATCGCCTAACTCGGCTACCAAGCGCCACGACGGACCGTTCGAGCCATTCAAGGCCAGTACCGATTGCTTGTCGCCCGAGGCATATAAGCGTCCGGTGCCGAAGGAATCGAGACCGAGGATGTGATCCACACTCGCGTTCAAGTGATGCCACCATGCCATGGTTTCAGGATCCAGTTTTTCAAAAGATGTGCGGTATGCTGCCGTCACACGATCCGCAAATGGAGTGTCTCCATTCAAATATTGGCTATTGGAGTCATCCAGAATCAGTTGGATGGTGTTCTGATCATTCGGCCGTTTGAAATAACCTCGTTCGGGATACACATCCGTCCAGATGTTCAAATGAAGTGCGGCCCACCATTTCGAAAAAATAGTAGGACCAACAAGGTCACGATCATTGCGACGGTTCCAGTTGCTCAGACTATCGAGCCCGGCGAGTTCGGAGGGATTCAGTTGCGAGCGGTCGATGGTCGCCAACAACACATCCAGCACCAGTTCGGCATAGCGGTTCCGGGTGTTCATTTGAAGGCGACGCATGTCGTCGGGCACGACTGCGGTCATGGCCGAAAGTTCCTCATTGATCACATTGCCGCGTGTGAATGGCGCATAATCCCATTCCAAATAATATGGATAATTCGGATCGACGGAATGTTGATTGGCCGAGCTCACAAATCCGCGCGCAGGATTATGTGTGAAAGGATTGTGTTCTTTCGGGATCCATCCGGCCCAATCGTAGTTAGGATCACTTCCATCCGACACATAACGGCCTTGTCCTTTCCATTTCAGCGGAAACTGACCCGCCAAGTGAATGGCCACATCCCCATTTCGGTCGGCGAAGACCAAGTTTTGAGGCGGACTGTCGAAATAGGTCAACGCCGCTTTGAAATCGTCATAGCTCTTCGCGCGATTGATCAGATAGAAGGTTTTGAAGGGTTTCTCGGCAGTGAAGCCGGTCCAACGGATGGCCTGACCTGACTCGAATCTCCGTTCATAGGGTTTCTCTCCCTCGCGATAGACTATCGGACCATGATGGGTGTAGTAGACCGTGTCGATCACATCCGGCGCACCTTTCACATGAATGGTTTCGGTTTTGAGCGTGGTTGGCTTCCATTGTCCGTCGTGCAAATATTCTGTCGCATCGTTCCGAAGCTGCAACGCATACACATCCAGCGCGCTGTTTCCCACATTGGTCGCGCCCCAGGCCACATGTTCATTGAAGCCTAATACGACATCCGGAACACCGGGAAAGGTGACGCCCTTGGCTGAATGTCCGGGTAGACTCAATTGCGACAGGTACCAGATTGATGGAAGCGTCAGATCCAAGTGCGGATCATTCGCCAAGATCGCATGACCCGATTTTGTGCGTGACCCATGCACGGCCCAGTTGTTCGACCCGATGCCATGATCTTTTTCCGGAAGGATGGGGGATGCGGACGAGCTCATAGGCCGAGAATCCGGGGCGGAAGGAATCGGAAGAGGAGTGAAATTCCATCGTGTGTCCGCCGGAATGATGGGTTCGGTTCCTTTGGGGTAGTAAGGAAAGAAATGATCCATGAACTCGTCACCGAACAGGTTCCGGGTATTTGACATCGATACCGCACTGCTTGAAAAGCTGAGAGTGCGGGTGAGGTTCATCACCATATAAGCGGTTTTGAGCGGCGACCATGGTTCGGGTTCAAAGCCCAATAACTTATACTCGATCGGGACATCGCGTGGTTTGAGCGACAGGATATAGGCATTGACCCCATCCGCATAGGCGGCAACGGCCGCGCCATAGTCTCCATCCGTTAGAAAGGCTTGCAAGAATGTATGTGCGCCGTCTGTCATGCCGGTGCGGCGCTGATACTTGTCGTATTCAAGGGCGCGTGGACCGAGGATTTCAGATAGGCGTCCGGCGGCGGCACGGGTGGAGAAGTCCATTTGCCACAGCCGGTCTCGTGCCACGATATAGCCTTGTGCGAAGTAGAGGTCGTAGTCGTTGGTGGCGAAAATGTGAGGGATGTCGAGCGAGTCGAACACGACGCTCACCGGTTCGCGAACGCCCGATCGAAGCGTCAATTCGGTGTTGAAGGGTTTCGTTTCGGCGTTCCGCCAAAAGCCGTTGATCGGATCGAGGAAGGTCCCGATGGCGGGAATCGATCCGAATGAGGTGTTCAAAACCCATGTCAAAATCGCGGTGCCTGCGATCCACAAGAAAGCGATACGTCGTTGCATATGGCCTTGAATATTTCACAATTGAAAGGCGAAAGCAAACACTTATTTTTCGTCATGCCTGACATCCGAATCCTTTTTGAAAAAAATAGAGCATGGTCTGAAAAGATGCTCGACCGGGACTCCGAATTTTTCCACGACCTATCCAGGCAGCAAGCGCCGCGCTATCTATGGATCGGTTGCGCCGACAGCCGCGTCCCAGCCAATGAAATCGTAGGACTCAAACCCGGTGAGTTGTTCGTGCATCGAAATGTGGCCAATGTGGTGATTCATACCGATCTGAACTGCTTGTCCGTTCTTCAATATGCAGTAGATGTGCTTCAAGTGAAGCATGTGATTGTATGCGGACATTACGGTTGTGGCGGCGTCCGTGCGGCGCTGTACCAAGAAAAGCACGGGTTGATCGACAACTGGCTTCGCCATATACAGGACATCCATCGCAAACACACATCCGTGTTTCAGTCGATGGACGATGAGCATGCCAAGCTGGACCTTCTCTGCGAACTGAACGTCATAGAGCAGGTTGAAAACGTGGCTCTCACCACCGTGGTGCAAGATGCCTGGGCTCGCGGACAAGAACTGGCCGTACATGGATGGGTGTATGGCTTGGACAATGGCATTGTTAACGACCTCGGGATAACCATCCGCTCAGCCGAAGATGTCGACGCCACGTACGATCGCTCGGTTCAGGAGCTGTATCGGAGGTATGTGGCTTCTCCCACATCCCAGTGAACAAAAGCACGAGGACGGTGCTGAAACCGAGTCCCCAAACGACGACTGTCGACAGCTGAGTCCAGAACAATTCCGTTCCCCAAATAAGCAAAGGCACCAAGCCGCCCATGGTGGTGAGCGAGGTGATGAGCACGGTGCGGGTATGGTTGCGATAGACCTGTTTCCAAGCACGCATGCGGTTGATGCCTTGATTGCGAAGTGTTTCGCGGCCATAGTACAGAAGGATCGCATTGTTCACCACGACGCCAACTGTGAGCAGTGCGCCGGCGATGGCTCCCTGACCCACACTCATCCCGTGATACAACACCCCGCATAGGATGCCAAGCATGGCATACATCACAGCGGTGAGTACATAAATCGATGCCCGGAACCGGTTCAATAGTGCGGCAACGACCATCCACACGCTCAGAAGTGCCATCAGCAGCACCCAAATCGTGTTTTTCCGGGTTTCGGAATCTTCGAACCGAAAGCGGTTATCGTCCTGAAACCGGATTCCAATGGGCAGAGGAAATGTCTCTTTGATCGCTTTCTGAACATCTTGCGCCATCTGGCTCGGACCCAGAAAATCATAACTCACGGTTCGTTCATAGGCTTGATTCCGACGAATGATCTGCCCCATTCCAGACTCCCGGGTGAGGGAGGCAATCTCACCTACCGTGAAAAACGCATCGTTCTGGACACGGGCTTGATCGCGGAAATCGACCCAATATTGTCTCAAGACATCATTTTTTCCGATGAGTCGAAGGCGTTCCCCTTCCATTTCCACATCGCCATACGAGTTGTCTGGACTCAGATCCAGCGACATCGCGTCGATCAGTTGCATTCGGTTGATGTCCAATCGTGCCAATTTGGCCGCATCCAAGCGTAAGATGAATTGCTTGAAATCGTCCCGCATCCATGAATGGGCATTCGTATTCACATTTGAAACGCGTCGGCTGCGTTCGAGGCGGATTTTCAGTTCCTCGGCCACATTGGCCAATTCCTGATAGCCGTAACCGACCAAGGTGAGTCGTTGAGAGCTAAACCCACCTCCGAAACCGGTGCTGAAGGATTCCTCAAGTCCGTAAACCGAGGTGCCGATGTTACCGGTGCGTGCGGCCAGGTACATCAGCTCACCCATCAAACGATAGGGTTCGGGCATGAACGCCGCTCCTTCGATCAGTGTGATGCGGATGGTGCTGGATCCATATTCGCTCAAGTCGGTCTGATAGAACTCAATCCACGGCATGAAGGGATGGATCACCGTTTCAAAATTCAACGCGATTTTATCGATTTCTTCCAGTGGCGAGCCTTGCGGCGCGCGAAGCCAAATCTGGATGGTTTCGCCGGAATTCATTCGCCAGGGATCACCGAAATGAACGTTTTTATAGGATGTGTAGCCTATATATCCGACGGAGCCGAGGAACATCAACGCCAACACATAGCGCAATTTGTGGCGAAGAGTGAAGAAATGTCGGGTGAAGCGGAAGCGAGGCACATTCCAACCCTTGGGCGCTTTCTTGTTTCCGAAAATCCAGATCAAGGCATAGGGGATGAAAACGAGACTCACGATCACCGACGACACCAAAGATGCCGTGAGTGCCACAGCCAGCGGCTCGAGAAAGGCGCGAAGACGTTCCATGGCGAACATGACGGGGATGAATATCGCGATGGTGGTGAGGGTGGCGCCGATCACCGGAACTACAGCATCCGGAAGCAAACGACGCACATGATCCACACGAGCGAGTCGATCCTTGGGTAAGCCGGGATGGATGCGCTCATATACCACCACGGCATTGTCGATGATCATACCCAGCGATACCGCCAAGCCGGCCAAGGTCAACAAATTCAGCGTGTACCCCATCAGCAACAGCGCGATGCCACTTAGAAACAGGCTTCCAGCGATGCTGCCGAGAATCACGATCGGGGCTTTCACTTGGCGAAGAAGAACCAACAAAAGCACAAGAATGACGATGATGCTCCATCCCGCCTGCACCTGCAACTCGCCCAGTTGCTTGCGAATGGTTTCGGTGGCGTCGCGCTCGAGGCGGAGTTCGAGTCCGTACGGAAGTTCGGCACGGATCAATTCCATCTCTTCACGGATGCTCTCAGCCAAGACCAAGGCATCGGCACCGGGTTCTTTGATCATCGTGATGGTGAGAGCCCTGTTTCCATTGATGCGGGTCACATTTCGTTCCGGCACCGTGCCACGTTCCACCGTTGCGAGCTGACCCAGACGGATGGTGCGATTGCTGTTCGGCAACGAAATGGGCAGGTTTTCGATGTCGCCCACATCCTTGATGGATGGCGGAATCACCAGTTCGTAACGGCCGCCAGGACGCTCGGCATAACCCGTCGACCGCCACGACAAATGAGCCGACACCATCGCCAAGATGGTTGGCGCACGCATAGTATATCGCTCCAACGCCAAGGCATCGAAATGGATCAGCAATGCCGGTTCAGGCACACCGGTGATATGGATGTCGGCCAGTCCCGACGTTCCGAGCAAGGGCATTTGGATGCGCGTTTCGGCGATGCGACGCATCTCGGCAGGCTCCATCATCCCGTTCAGCGACCAGGTCATGAACTGAGGCACATCCGACAATTCACGAGGTACAGACCGATTGATGGAATGCTGCGACACGCCCCTCGGAAGATCGTCATACAAGGTGTAGAGGGCTTCCTGAAGCTCGATCACCCGGAAATCAACCGGTGCTTTCTTTGTGAATTCAATCACCACCCGGCTGATGCCTTCACTGGTGGTCGACCGAACCTGAGCCACATCCCTCAACCGATAGGCGATGGATTCAACCCGGCGCGTGATGTTCATTTCCATCACTTCGGGCGCGGTGCTACCCCAACTATAACTGACGGTGACGGATGGAAGGCTGATATCGGGCGTAAGCTCTACCGGTAGACGCGACCAACTGAGCAAGCCGATCACGGCCAGCATCAGAAACAGAAGCGACAAGGTGTAGCGACGCGCGAAGATCATCGAACCCGGACGTCCACGTTTTGTTGATGGGATATCGCAAAGTGACGATCCACGGCCAACGAATCACCAGGTTGGAAGACGTCTTCCTTCAAAAGAACGTATTCAGGGGTGATCACCACCGGTTCGACATAGATCCATTCAACCATGGTTCCCCGCAGGCGGAAGACCAGCGGGCGTCCGTCGCGTTCCAATAAAGCGGCGCGTGGGGCGCGGATGCGGCCGGTATGAGTGGCCAGTTGGATGCGACCTGTGACCGTCATTCCCGGGCGGAGCGATTGGTTGCGATTGGCCACATCCACCACAATTTGTCCGGTTTTGCGGTCTTTGTCGATGCGAGGGGAAATGGCACTTACTCGTCCGGCATGGCGGGTTCCATCCGGACTGCGGATGTCCACCTCATTCCCAACTCGAAGCTTGTTCACTTCCGATTCGAGCACATCCAAGCGCACCTGCACCGTGGACACATCCATCAGTTTGCCCAGTTCCAATCCGCCTTGCAAATACGCACCCGATGCCAGGTTGATGGGTGACGAAATGTACCCCGAAAACGGGGCGATCAGCGTCGTGTAGGTGAGCTCGAGTTGTGCGCGGTCGCGGGCGATGCGGGCCACGGTGTAGCCGGTCTGTTGTTTGAGTAAATCCTCATTGAAGTTTTCGGATGTCGTTCCTTGCTGGCGCAGCCTCGATTCGATGCGATAGGTTTCTTCAGCGATCCGGAAGGCGTGGCTGGTCTCATCCGCTCGCAGACGCCATTCTTCGTCTTGAAGCGTGAGCAAGGTATCGCCCTGCGAAACCCGTTGTCCCTCCCGGATCCGGAATTCGTCGATGTACCCGCTCACGCGGGATGTAAGCACCACTTCGCGCCGCGCTTCCACGATCCCTTGGCTTTCCAGGAATGTGGACACCGACTCCCCATCCGCAACCGCAAAAATCACGATGGGGCGGATGTCGACCGATTTGGGGGTCGAGGGCTTATCAGCCTCCGGGGTAGTGCAGGATGCAATCACGAAAAGAGTGAGCAATTTTAAATGATAAATTTTAAATGATCGAGGTATGCTCATTTGGGTGAATCTCCTGAGGTTTTGACAATCTTGGTGAGGATGTTGATCAGTTCTGTGGATTCGTCGATCATGGGATCCAAATCCACATTAATTAAGTTCGTGGTTGCGATCAGACGAAGCCAATATCTCGTCTCCCTCGACTCTCGGCAGGCTACGCTCATGCGATAAGCGAAATCCCGCTTGGATGAGGCCGCAATCGCTTCTTCGATATTCGCACCGACACTGGTGCCCGACCGAAGCAACTGCTTCGACAACACAAATTCTTTCTGATAGTTCATTTGCTTGGAAAGACCGACGATTTGAACGGCATAATTGAAACTTCGATCGAGCAATGGATTCTTTTTGTACATGCGGATGGGGGTCTGATGTGGTGGATGGTGAGATAGAATGGTTCGGGCTACAACATTTAAAATTTTCAATTTAAAATTGATCGGTATTCAACATTCAACATTAAAGAAGTCTTCGGTTAATAACTCGAAACGCCGTCGGTATCACGTAAAGTGTTAGAAGGGTCGAGGTTATCAGCCCCCCAATCAGTGCCAATCCCAGAGCAAGACGGGTTTCATACCCATCACCGATCGGGATGATCATGGGCAGTAATCCGAGGATGGTAGTGGCGGATGTCATCACGACCGGACGAAACCGATGCCGGCTCGCCATCCGGATGGATTGATCCAAATCTCCAGTTTCAGCCAAATAACGCCGCATGAAATCGACTTTCAGGATGGCATCGTTCACCGCGATTCCGGTGAGGATAAGGATGCCCATGAACGACATGACGTTGAGTCCGGCACCGCCGATCCACAAGAAAACCAGCGATCCGACCCACGCGAACGGCACGGATAGCAGAATCAGCACCGGATATCCGAGGCTTTCATACTGGATGGCCAAGATCAGATACATCAGAATCAGGCTGATGCCGATGAGCACCGACATATCGTTGACCAATCGTTCCACACTCAGTATCGCCCCGGCCAATCGGACTTGCGTGCCGGTTTGGATGGCGGTTTGGCGAGCCACATCCCGCAGGCGGTCGGTCTGATCCCACGCTTCGCCGATACTATATGGTGTCGTGAAGGTGAGGATGGGTGCCTGACCCGAGCGTTCCAATTGCGCCGGTTCGTCTTCGATGCGGATGTCGGCCAGCTCGATGAGTGGTATTCGACGTCCGCCAACCGGCACGCGCACATCATTCGGATCGAACGAGGCTTCCGTGCCGGTATACAATCTCAGTGCCACTTGTTCGTCGTCGCGTTGCCATTCGGTGACGCGGTTTCCCTGGGCCAAGGTTTCCAAATAACGGATCACGGCCTGATCCTGAACGCCATAGCGAAGCAAGATCTCCGATTTCAATTGGATGCGGTAGATGGAACGGCGCTCGGGGTAACGCTCCGCTAATCCGGGAATATGTTGTTCCAAGGATCGAGCCACATCCTGGCTTTTCTCTCTGTCCTCACCTACGATTTGCACCATAAGGGCGGGTTCCGAGCCACCTAACAATTGCGAAAACACATCATCCCCACTGACGGATTCAATCACCCATTCGGGATGCTGGCTTCGCAGCGAAGCGACGGATTCCATCACACGGTCCGCATCTCCCTCACCTTGCAAGGGAATATCCATCCGAAACACATATAGAGCTTCGTTGGCGATGCTTCCCATGCTGGTCTGGTCGGTGTAGCCACCCATGATCAGTGTGCCCGGTCGATCCAATGCCTGATTCAAACTATTCGCCGCCAGTCGTGCGGCTCCTAAAGACGTGTTCGGAGGCAGACTCACACGAAGTTCCAAGCGATCGGGATCGGCGAGAGGGAGGAGCGATTTCGGAAGTCCTTTCCATAACAATACCGATGCGGCCACCAATCCCACAAACACGACGCCGACCAGCACCGGATGACCCAAAACCCGTTGCACAGACGCTTCATAGCGCTCGGTGAGTCGGTCGAAAGAGGACACCGACAGACTCAGCTGCTTCGGACGCGCATATACCACCAAAACCGGCAACACAAACAAAGCAACCAACAACGACGCCAGCAAGGAAACCGATAACGTGAACGCTTGATCGCGGAAAAGGGCCCCTTCAAACCCGCTCAGAAACAATAATGGAGCAAAAACCGAAATCGTTGTGAGGGTGGATGCCGTGGCCGCAAGGGCGATTTCCTTGGTGCCAAGTGCGGCCGCTTCTTTGATGGTGCGTCCTTCGCGATAGCGGTTGATGTTTTCAAGCACGATGATGGCATTGTCGACAAGCAGCCCGATGCCGAGGGTGAGTCCGCTGAGCGACACAATGTTCAAATTCACATCAAACAGATACATCACGAAGAAGGTCATGCCGATGGACACCGGAATCGAAATGCCGATGGTGAGCGGCAATCGCGGATCGCGCAAGAAGATGAACAAAATGATGAACGCCAGAAACGCCCCGATCGCCAAGGTTTGCAGCAGATTTTTGATGAGGACATCAATAAAGGATGCGGATTCTTTCAACACATCCACCTGGATGCCGGGGAAAGCGGCGCGGATTTCATCCAGAACCGGAAACACATCGTTCACGACGCCCACGGTGTTGCTGCCGTAGTCTTTTTTGACGAGGATGGTGATGAGGGAGCGTCCGTCCACCATCGCGAAGGAAAGGGGATCCGCTTCGCCAAGGCTCACATCCGCCAAATCACGGACCAAAATCAAGTTCTCGCCGGTGCGCATGAGAGGGATGTCGCGGATGTCTTCGAGACTACTGATGCGGCTCTGGATCTGCACCGAGTAGCGATACCATCCGTCGCGAAGCTCTCCGGCCGGAGTGAAGCGGTTGGCTTCCATGAGCGAATTGCGGACTTGATCGAGCGTGAGTCCGAATCGGTCGAGTTTTCCGCTATCGAAACGGATGTGGACTTCGGGCTGAACGGCGCCCACAATCAGAGCTTGGGCGACACCATCCAACTGCTCCAATCGACGCGATAGGACTTGCTCAGCCCAGCGTTTCAGCTCGAGGCGGGTGTTGAAATCGGGTTCCGGCTGACCCGCATCCGTGATTCCCAACACCATGATGGGTTCGTCGGATGGATTGGCGTAGAGCAACTGGGGTCGGCCGGCCTGCTGCGGAAGCATGGGTCGCGCGCGTTCCAGTTTCTCGCGGGTGTTGAGGAAGGCCAGATTCATGTCCGTGCCCCAGGCGAAGGTGATGGACAGGATGCTTTGTCCGGGACGCGCCAGGCTATGGATATTCTCCACACCTGGTACCGTGCTGATCAGCGCTTCTAATGGCTCGTTCAGACGTTGTTCCACTTCACGAGGTGAGGTTCCGAGCCAATCGGTTTGCACGAGCAGGGTTGGCGTGTCGATCTGGGGCAGCAGATCGACCGACAATTCACGAAGGGCAATGGTTCCGAAGATGAACGTGGCCAGGATGAGCACCAACGCGGCCACGGGGCGGTTTAACAGGAGCATAGGGGAGGATAGGGGGAAATGCCGAAAATCTGAAACTATAGAATAACAAAGACGAGTGAAAATGTAATAAAGACTTAGTCGAGTCGAATCCCAACTCCGATCGCGAAGTTAGACTCCGTTTGCACCTCCCATTTCATGAATTGATGGGAACGAAGCCAAGATGTGGTTTCGCTAGTTCTGGATGCCAACATGAAAATTCGACCATAATTCGCTGGGTGTGCTTCAATGAATTCCAAGTGGACAATGACGTCTTCGGTTCGATAAAAAGCGGACTCCTCCAATTGCAGTACCGTTTCGTGTTTTCCCTTCCTGATCGTCATCCAACGTTCGGATTGGGGAATTTGGGGACCGAAATCCCCATCCATCACGTCATAAAACGTGACTCTGACAAGTACGCTGTCGTGTGTTTCGACGATGGTGTTCAACGAAATCGCTTCAATCCATCCGCTTTGAAGGATGGGAATCCGTTGAGCGATTTGTGTCCCTTTGGTTGTCATCCCAAACATGTATCCACCCGGATTGACAACGCGTGGCCGGTTTCGATCCCATTCCAATCGTGAACCGCGCGGGGTGACAGTTACTTCAGGTAATTGCAATGGCTCCTGCTTCAGAATGATGGCCAACTCGTCTGAATCGCCTCGAATCGGGACGCATTGGGTCGCAAACGACATCCGGTAGAAACACAAGTCCGATCCCAGCACCGATTCATCCAAGTCCAGTTCAAGCCATCCCGTTTTGGTGCTGACGGTACCGAATGTCGAGCCCGGAATTCCGATCGACACATATGCAATGGCTTGATTCTCCGCATCGACGATGGTTCCGTGGAGACGGATTTGGGCGGAGGAGGGGGAGGTGGAAAGTAGAAAGATGGAAGTGATAAGGGTGAAGATTTTCATTTCGAGGTCGCTCCAAACAACTTATTCAGCTCTTCAATGCGATCATTGACGGTATTGTAGGTCGCATCTCCACCCGATACACCCACAAGCTTGCCATCGGATGATGTCCGATACATGAAGGGTTGGTCAGCATTTTTCTTGAATTGATCGGCAAGCGAGACTTCCATCCCAAGCTCGCGCTGAATCCGATCGTAATCGATGTTGGAGTAATGATCGGTGTTGGTCCAACGGCTCTCATCGTAATGGACAAACGGATTTCGATCGTAACGATTGAGCACGTTGAAATCATCAGGTTGGATCGCGTAGCCCGGATCCAGCGGGGCTCCACTATGGAGTTCAATATGTACAACCACGTCGTCGGTTGGAACAGTGAACCCGAGGGACTGCATGACAATCCGATTATTCACATGCTCATAATCGATGCGGCCCGATGCAGAGACCAAGCGGAACATCCACGTCGAGTAATACTCCGTCTTACCTAGCTCCACTCTCTGGATTTGCCAATGGGATCGGTCCAGGATGAGCACTCCTCGGAACGCACCGTTGGCACGTTTAGGGCGAAATGCGATATGCAGTTCGTCCGATGGGATGTCCGAAGAAAGGACCTCCTCATACCGATAGCGGTCAGGTCTACTTAATGGACCGCCACCTTCGAAGCGGGTAACCGCATTCAATGCGTAGATATACCCAGGTGGCATGTCGGATGGCTGGCCACCTACGGCGGAGTGACGCGTGAGGTCGAGCCATTCCGAACGTCGGTCGCTCTTGCGCATGTTTTCGGTCAGAAAAGCAAACTTATCCAATCGGATGGGTGAATGCCTTCCGAACGAAACCAGATATCCGGAACCCTCTGTGAACATGCAGGTGCGCCCACCGCAGGTCGCTTTCTCAACGTAGGATGCGGTTGACACATACATCTCGTTATTCCTTTTTTGAAACTCGGATGCGGCATAGATGACGACATCTGTAGGGTTGATACGTGCATTTGGGGTCACCATCACGTCTGGCATCGGGATGGGCTGACTTATCAATGTGATGCTCAACTCGCCGGATATCGTTCGGATGGGGATGCAGCGAGGTGCGTACGACATCCGATGAAAGCAGAGTTCGGACTCCGACATGGATTCATCCACCATCAACTCGAACCGACCATTGGTCGAGGCAAGCGTCCCGAATTTGGTGCCGGGTATTCCTACGGAAACATATGCAAGGCCTTGATTTTCCTCATCGACGATGGTGCCTTGGATACGGAGTTGGGCGTAGGAGGGGGAGGTCGTAAGGAGAAAGAAGGAAGTGAGAAGGGTGAGGGTTTTCATCTCGAACTCGCAAGGATGTGGTGCTACAAGATAGATTCTGAACAGACGGCAAAGGTTACAATGATTCGTATTGTTGTCATTTAATGATATGGATCGAAAACCGGATCTGATAGGGTTCCACGATCTCGTACGTCACCATCCTTCCATCACGGATATCGCCGATTGGCGGATAGGCATCGGAATGAAGCAGTTCTCCAGTTCCTGAATTCACAAGGATGGTGCGGGTGCGGGGTTCTTTGTCTTCACTACGGATTGGGGGATTCAGTTTTGGAGTTTGACCAACACTCACAAATGGTCCATTCCATCCGAATTGTAGAAGGGAATACTCACCAAGCGGAATGTCCTGAGTCGGGTACTTATAGTTGAAGATATCCTTGTTGGTGAAGAACCTCATCCCTGGGTTTTTATACTCGCTACTTTTGAATTCGATGAATTCCCAACTGACAAACCCATCCATAGTCGATCTCCATTTTTCATTTCCCTGAGGAGAATAACCAATGATGTAGGGGAAGTACAGCGAATAGGCGATGACGGTATTTGTATTCTCATTGCAACTCAGCAAGGATTTTGAGAGGCTCATATCCTGCCGACCCGATTTGGTCGGATAGCTAAATCCGAATGTGTATTCGACGTTACCTGTCATCGGATCGATCCGCGCAATCGGACCCGCATTTTGAAGTTTACCATTCTCCGTATCCATTGGTAGGGATTCGCCGCTCACAAAGAGGTCGTCACCGAGTAGGCAAAGATCCAGCGCCATATTGTATTTGTGGAAGATGGATCTGGAATAAGTGAATCGATCCTCCTGTTTTTCAAAAACCTCCACTTTGTATCCGAATTCATCAATGACATACAACAATTGATTTCGGTGATCTAGTTTGAACGAGCCGATTCGTATGAACTCCCCTGGGCCTCGCCCTTCACGCCCGATCACATACTCGAACCTTCCGGAAGAATCATAGACTCGAATCGAGTTCGTATGAAAGTGTCGGATGTAGGTGCGTCCATCAGACCCCATCACCACATTGGATACCCGGTAGAATTCATCTTCGATCGCTGTGCTATCTCCGATCTCCTTTTGGAAAACGATCGAATTCGGATGCGGAAGGAGGGGCAATACCGCGGTAGACGTTTCTGTGATGTCGACCGAAAAATCAACCTCTTGCGGCAAACGATCTGCTGCCGGGTGCGCGACTTCCCATTCGTTGGAAGAGCCGCAACTGGATAGGATGAAGATGAGAATCGATGTACGGAGCATGCATTCCCTCTACACCTTCGATCGAATCGACCACAATCTGGCACCGCTGATAGTGGACAGCAAAATGAAATAGGATAGAAGTAGGATGCTTATCGTGCTGATGTGGATTGAGTAATACATCGTCGCACCGATAAGAGCAATGCCAATCAACGAGGCGAGAAAAGCGAGAAGGAGAATTCGATCCCCATTATTTTTGAAGCGGTTTGCCCTGAACCCGAAAGCGATAGAAGCGACAAATAGCGAGATAGAGATGACTGTGAATAGTTTCATGATAGATACTTAAAAAACAGCGACTTGGTGCACACAAGGTGTTTCGTATTGAAGTCAGTATATCACTTAATTATTCTTGAGTCAATTCGGCATTGCATCTTTACATTATTCGATGAAAAGAAATCAGCTCACCGCTTTGTATGCCAGCATACTTTGCCTCACAGGATGCATGGAATCAAATTTGATCGAACATCCACAGGTGTCACAATTTCCGAAAGACGAAGAAGTGACTCACCGCTTGGATCTGGCTGAACCTAAGTATGCAACGGCCATGATGGAGCATATTTCTGGTATCGGAACAAAACTGTTTCGCATTGGCACAGATTCCATATTCGATCCCCGGTACTCATTCGATTGGATTCCACCTAAAATGGAGTTGGATCACAACGGATGGGTTTATGTTGTTCAGAACTATAGCCATTCGATCAATGTGTATGATCCTGAAGGGATTTATCGGTATTCAATCGGACGTGAAGGTCGGGGGCCTGGGGAGTTTACACGAATTCATTCTTTTGTATTCGATGACTCCTTCAACACCTTATATGTGTTGGATTACAATGAGATTGAAGTCTTCACACGATCTGATGAGTCTTTTATTTATGAGTCGACCATTCAATCCGACTTCATTCGAACCACGGATCTGTGCTTGATTGATTCGACCTTGTTTATTACGGGTCATCGAATTGCGAGAGAGGAACAAAAATCGGTGTCGGATGGAATCAAGCGGCAAGGTGAGGCAACCGCAATGCCACCCATCTATCGGTTGGACTTAGCCGGGAAAACAGAGCCTATATCGTTTGGATACGTGTATGAATCCATTTCCGGATGGGGTTTTTTGAATAATGAAATGTCGAGAACCGTATTGAGTTGCAATTCGAAAACAAAGACGGTCATCGGGATAATGAGTCATTTTCCATATGTGTTCGGCTATGACCTTGATGGCAATCGGAAGTGGATTTCCAAAATTGAAGGTTATATGAGTACGATGTTTACGGAGGAGAAAACGGCAGAAGGTCCTTCCTTTTATCAATTCACGAACAGTGATTTCTTGCATTTCAAACTCCCGATACCCGCTTCAAATCTGGGAGAATTTGCCGTATTTCAATTCATCGACAGGGTGCCTCAAGACTTTTTTGCGAAGGAACCGGGGATGGAAATCAAAGAACGGAGATACTACACAATCTTCATCCATTCAAACACCGGAGAGTTAACCTACTCCGATGAGATCGATCCGATTGGAGCAATAAGTGATACGAATTGGATCCGTATTCAACCACAATTCAATCATCCGACAGTGATGCATGTTTATGGAAAAGAGAAGTAGACGGTACAAATAACAGATGGATTCCATCAATTAAATAGTTCCTTCGACGGATTCAGCTTACCGATGATCAGTACTGGATTTCCGCGCTCGGTGCTTTCAGATAAGTCTCTTTTCCCGTTCAAGCAACATTCCCCATAGTACCGGTTTAGGTTTTGGTCGCTCAGTGAAGGTCCCGCTAGAAGGACTTCATCCCCATTCATCAGAAAAACTTTTCGGTAGATGGTGTGGTTTGCAGCGATATCATTTTCAAACCCTGTGTATGCCTTGATTTTGTTCATCCGCTTATCAAGGATCACATTTCGGACATTCGTATCCCAAAAATGAAAGTGAATGAAATGCTCACTTTCATAAAAAGACTCGATTCCACGAATCGTTTGTATTTCTTCAAGCCTATCGTTAATGACTTTTGGCATCGGACTGTCAAAAAACAATTCATCAAAATTCGTGGCTCGAGATCCCGCGTCAATTCGATACGCTACGTTGAATTGGTTGCGTTCAATCGAATAAATGTTGAAATCGAAATAGCTATTGAATAAGAGCTGTTTACTATGATGATTTTTGTGGAAGTGATCCCAGGATCGGTGCCTCCAATTCACTAGTCGCGGATTCAGTGGATAAAACTCATTTACGATCGCATAATCATGATCCAGTATGGATATGTTATTTGCATCCTCTCTAGAGTCAATACCAAACCAATTGTTCTTAAACAAAACGATATGTCCGTCGAAATCGGTGATGATTGATTCTGCGGCTATGTTTTTTTGAACTTCATCTATGAAAACGCCATCAAAATTGAAGGTGATGAATTTGAATAACGATCGATCATAGAGAATCAAACGCTCCTGATCGAAATCAACATAATAGTCGCTAATTGTACTGTATTCTCCGGGACCTCTTCCTTTCTTTCCTATTTCGGCCTGAAATTCACCCGTACGCTTGAACATCAGAATTCGATCGACCATCATATCGTGGATGTAAATTCGATCTTCAGACAAAAAGACGTTGTCCACACTTGCCAACATACTCTCGGAAGAAAACTCTAGGGGAACGACCTCGATCTCCGAGATGAAGTCACTGATTTTGATTGCTTTATCCAATGAATCGGTTGGAATTCGAATCGAGGGTATTCCATTAACCACTACAATCGCGCCGTCGATATCCGAGTCGTCGGTTTGGCAGGCGGCCAATAGGAGGAATGAAATCAGCATGTATTTGGACATGGGATGAACTTTTATAGGTGACTCAAAACCGCATCAATATCCACCAGATAAAACACGATGGCTTCATCCTCATAGGAAATGAATGTCAGTTTTTGATCTTGTATGGTGAGTCCGCCGACCGGTTTGTCGGGTTTGTTGACCGAAATCAAATAATCACCGGAAGCCAGATCATACACATCGATATACGATTTGTCGCCACGCAACGCGTTGTTCACAGCATGGACAATTATGTATTTGCCTGAGATGGCAACTGCAAGCGCATTGAATTGAGCCACGTTGGTGTAGGACGAAATTTGCTGGTCGCCGCTTCGATTCGAATAGTTCAAATCCGTTTCATAGGCTTCAATCGCTTTTCGCGTGAAGGCCAAACTCCCATCCAGATTCGCTCGGACAAGCATCGGTTCGGAGTACCCTGCGAATACAACTGACTCATCATTTGTTGCGATGAAGCCCTCGTACTTCAAGGGACCTGTCTCACCAAAACCGACATATATGGTGGTCAAGGATTCGTCATTCATGTCGAATCGACTGATAAATCGATCTGCCGACATCGCCGATGCGATGATTAGAGTGGACTCATTCAAAAACTGGAGCCGTTGTGGACGTACGTCCAGCACAAATTCATCCAACAGTTCTGCTGTTTCAATATTGAAGAGGGAGACCTTGAATAAATCCTCATCATAAATGGCCAACTTGTTTTGAAACACATCCAAGCCTTTGATCCGCTGAAATTGCCCGGGTCCTCTGCCAATGCTATCACCAAAGGTTGTGACAAATTTTCCAGTGCTGAGTTTGTACTGAAATACCTTTCCGTGTTGGAAATGGGAGATGAATAGGAAATCATCAACGATTTTGTAATTCTGAGTCGTGAAAATCCTGCCATCCGATGGTATGAATCGAAGGCTGTCATACTCGACCATGTTGACGGTTCGGGTCTCGGAGGATTGAGGTACTCGTTCATTCGAAACTGTCTTCGATGGCTCATTATAGCACGATGTGATCACGAACGAGACAAATAGGAAGTAGTGTAGGTGTTTTATCATTCTGGCATAGTAAATAAAAAATCAATTCGAATCTACTATTTCCTTAGTAGATAATACGCACGTGTAAAATCCATCTCGCACGTGTACATTACCTCATGAAAAAGAAACTGACCCTGGTGATTGACGATGAGGTGACGTCCCGCGCGAAGCGCCTAGCTCAAGCCGAAGGGACATCCGTGTCCGAAATCGTCGAAACCTACTTGAAGGAGCGGACAGCCGAGATGGAACGCCCATGGGTGCCCGAACCCGGAAGCTGGATTGAAAACATTCTAGGAGTGCTGCCGCCGTTTCCAGACGGGGAAGAGGATTATAAGGTCGTATTGAAAAAGATTCTGAAGAAAAAACATGGCTGAACGGATCCTGTTTGATTTGAATGTGATGTTGGATGTCCTGTTGGAACGGGCACCGCATGTGGTCGATTCCGCTCCCCTAGTGCACAGGGTTGCCAAAGGCGAGTTCGAGGGGGTGCTTTCAGGTGCCTCCATCGATACGATGGCGTATCTGATGTCGGATGTTCACACGCCAATGCGTATCAACGGAATCATTCGCTTCGTCCGGTTGAAATTCGAGATCGCACCAGTGACCCAAGCCATCATCGATGAAGCCCTTGCTGCCGATTGGAATGATCTCGAAGATGCCATCGTCTACTATTCCGGTCTTGCCGCCGGGTGCACCACATTGATCACCCGAAACGTGAAGGATTTTAAGAAGGGTAAAGACACGAAAATGATGGTTTGCACGCCAAGAGAATTCAAATTATCCTGATCTTTTTCCCAACCGTCTCCAAGCGTCCTTCTTCCTTCAAATCATGGATGGCGCGGATGAGGGTTTCGGTAGCGGTTCCCACCATTGAAGCCAGTTCGTCGCGAGTCAGTTCGACATGGATGAGTCCCGGCTCACCATCCATCACCCCGTAGGTCTCCCGAAGCAGAATCAAGGTTTCCATCAGCCGATCCTTTACTGGTTTTTGGGCGAGATCAAGCATTTTGGCTTCGGCTTCTTTCAGATCCTGGCTTAACTGACGAATCATGAACAAAGCCAGATTTCCGCTGGTTTCGAGCATCCGTTGGATTTCATCGATGGGAATGAGCACCACTTTGCTGGTTTCCAGCGCGGATGCGGTTGCGAAATAGGGCTCATGGGCGGCCATGGCGCGGTAACCGATCACATCTCCGGATCGGGCGAGCCGGACAATCTGCTCACGTCCCTCATCACCCGTTTTGAAGAGCTTCACTTTGCCAGACAGGATGGAAAACAAGCCCACGGGTTGTTGTCCTTCGCGGAAGATGACATCCCCCTTGCGGTAGGTCCGGGTGGTTTTTCGGGCGTCGAGCCCTTCGAAAATGGGATTCATGCGGTGGATAAACAGGCGGATTTCGGCGTACCTTTGAAGATACCATCCGAATGTGAAAACCACCGCATCCCGCGCCTATCTGGCTCTAGCCATCGTCAGTTTTTTCTGGGGCACGACGTACATGGCCACGGCGATCGCCGTGCAGTCGGTGCATGGGTTTTTTCTGGCCGGCGTGAGGCAGACTCTCGCTGGGTTGATCTTGGCGGGCTATTTCATGCTCCGCAAACATCCATTCCCAAAAGGAAGCGAGTTGATTCGGCTGATCTGGACCGGAATTCTGATGGTGGGCATCAGCAACGGATTCATGAACTGGTCCCTGCAGCATATTCCAAGCGGCATCGGGGCCATGTTGGCCGCGACCACACCCATTTGGATGGTCATTTTCGGCGCGATGTTCGGTGTGCCCACCAAATTGAGATGGGAATTGGTGCTGGGAATCTTGGTCGGATTGTTAGGCATCGCCGGTATTTTCCGTGATTATTTGACCGAACTGTTGAATCCGGATTTCCGATGGGGAATTCTGTTCGGACTCACCTCCACCATGACCTGGTGTCTGGGATCGGTGCTCACCATCCGCAAGCGCCTCAGCACGCATATTATTTTCGGAAGCGGTGTGCAGTTGATCGCGGCGGGAGTGTCGATGCTGATTATGTCATTATTTGTCAGTGAGAACGTGATTTTCAAACCGCTCGGACTCCCGTTTTATGGAGCGCTGACCTATCTCGTGGGCATCGGTTCGATCGTCACCTTCACGGCGTATGTGTACATGCTCACGCATCTGCCGCCGGCGAAGGCATCGATCTATGCGTATGTGAATCCGATTGTGGCCATCCTGATGGGGGCTGCCATCTTGGGCGAGAAGCTCACGCTGAACACCTTGGTGTTCAGCCTCGTGACGGTCGCGGGGATTTGGTTGGTGAATCGATCGAAATGATGTCGGGGCGAATATTGTCGGGGCGCATTTTCCAAAGGGCGCGTGCGACGCGCCCCTACGTTCGATATCGTGCGTCATCCGTCGGGGCGCATTGTCGGGGCGCATGGCATGCGCCCAATTCAATTTCATGAGGGCGGATGCCATCCGCCCCTACATCATCCCTTGATCGGATTTTCGATGATATAATCCCGGAACGTGCGTAATTCGCGTTCGTCTCGGACGATGCGTTCGTAATAATTGCGTTGCCAGATGGATTCGTGGCGTAAATCGAAATGTCGGGGAGCATTGCATGCGCCCAATTCAATTTCATGAGGGCGGATGCGATCCGCCCCTACGTTCGATGTCATTGCGTCTTTCGTCGCCCCGACGTTTTCGTTTTGAATGCGATGCGTCACGGATCCTTTGAATCCGCGGATGATGTTGCCAAGAGGGCGCGTGCGATGTACGTCATTATGTCGGGGCACATTGTCGGGGCGCGTGGCACGCGCCCTCGTATCATGGCATGCGCCCCCATCATTTTCAATAGGGCGGATGCCATCCGCCCCTACGTTCGATATCGTGGCGTCAACCGTCGGGGCGCGTTGCACGCGACCCCCATTCAATGGGCCGACATCACGTATCCAAACGATCATATGCATATGGTCGGGCATGATGATGAATTCGTCTAACACGACTTCGGGTCGGATGTCGGGCGTTCTCAACCATTCTTCTTGGACGATTTGTCCGATGGGGCTGAGGTGCATCACGCCGTCTCGCAAGGTTCCAAATAACGGAGTGCGGTACTTGACGTTGAGGGTCACGTAATAGGCGCCGGTGGATGCGTAATCGAATCCACGCAGGCGGATGGATCTGCGGTTGTGTTTCTTGGGCATATGGATGAGGGGGGTTATGCGCATGACTCATCCATCCATGGTGGAATATATGATGTTGTGGCGACTACTGTCGGGGCGGATGGCATCCGCCCTTATCGTTTTCAAGAGGGCGCGTG
Organism: Balneolales bacterium; assembly: GCA_041749075.1. Taxonomy (GTDB): domain Bacteria; phylum Bacteroidota; class Rhodothermia; order Balneolales; family HLUCCA01; genus CAMTWZ01. The sequence goes on from JBGTBY010000033.1 coordinate 41,699, forward strand.
CGACGCGCCCCTACGTTCGATATCGTGTCGTCATCCGTCGGGCGAATTGTCGGGGCGCATGGCATGCGCCCTTATCGATTTCCAGAGGGCGCGTGCGACGCGCCCCTACGTTCGATATCGTGTCGTCATCCGTCGGGGCGATCCGTCGGGGCGATTTGTCGGGGCGAATTGTCGGGGCGGATGGCATCCGCCCTTATCGTTTTCAAGAGGGCGCGTGCGACGCGCCCCTACAATCGACGAATTTTTATATTCCGATATTTAACCACATCCCCATGATCTTGCAAGCCGATGTGCCCATCGCGGACGGCTGCGAAACTGGGCTGACCCCGGAACTTGCTCGCACGTAGCATCGCGAACCACTCGGGTGTGAAGCGGGTGTATTCCAACACCTTTTCGCCGTTCATCCAATGTTCAACCAAGTTGCCTTTGGATACGATGCGCACCGTATTCCATTCATCAAACGGTTTCGTGTTCTGCGGATTGGCCGGAATCAGATCATACAACGATCCCGCTTTGCGATTCCCATCCACGCCCTGACTGGCATCAGGATGGTTTTCGTTATCCAAAACCTGCATTTCCGCGCCGCTCCAATAAATCGCCTCGCCCGGTTGCTCCAACACAAAGTAGAAAATGCCGCTGTTGCCGCCTTGAGCGATACTCCATTCCAATTCCAGCTCGAAATCGGTGAAGGTTTCTTTGGTGATGATATCCAAGTTGGATGTCCAATCGGTGTTTGCTTCAGGCTTGCGGAACACGAGCGCGTCATCCTCAATCTTCCAACCTTGCGCGGGGAAATCCGGGCCATTGTAGATGCGCCAGGCGTCGGTGGATGTGCCGTCGAATAGCGTGATCCAATCGGATTCTGTGGATTGGGGCTGCGCGGCGCAGGCCGTCATCAGAATGAGCATCGGAAGCAGGAGTTTCATGAATCAGGATGTGGTTTCGTTCAGAATGGCCAGCATATGGTTCGTTTCGGCGAGCAATTGGCGGCGTTTATCGGTCAAGTTTTCCATCGAATGGCGTTTCAGATGCAACAATCCGAAAACTCGTGTTGTGGCATTTTCGATTTCCGTGGCCAATTCATCTCCCTTCCAAGCCGCATTCTGCGCTTGAATCCACTCGAAATAATCGGTCATGTAACGGATTTCGTTTTGCTTGTCGATGATGGACGTGAGCCCTCTGCGGATGTGTTTCGGCAGTTCATCGGCCTTACCGGTTCTGTAAAATGACCCTATAATGCCGAATCCAAGCGGATTGCGTCCGTCCACTACGGTTCCCATTTCCGACTGCAGGAAGGCGAGAATGCGTTCAGGTGTCGCATCTTCCGCATAGGTTTGAGCCATGAGGGCATCCATCCGGATACTGTCGGCTTTGGCGGCTTCGATTTGGGTAGCAAGAAAATCCGCTTCGCGTGTGAAATCGCGGATCAACGCATTCACATAGTTTTGACGCATCTTCGCTTCGTGAGCCGACGAATCCGAATGATGCATATAAGCGAAGGTCGCGAACACGGTACCGGCGAACACGACCACGATTCCAAGTACTTGGGTAAGGGAGAATTTCATGATGTAATACTCAATCTAATCCTAATATCCGTTTATTCAAATCCGCGTCCTTTCCCATGGAGGCGAAGTCATCGAAGGCTTTATCCGTGACTCGGATGATGTGGTTGGCGATGAATGGCGCCCCTTCCTCAGCCCCTTGCTGTGGCGATTTGATGCAGCATTCCCACTCCATCACCGCCCATCCGTCGTATCCATATTGACTCAGTTTGCTGAAAATTCCGGCGAAGTCGATTTGTCCGTCGCCCAAGGAACGGAATCGCCCGGGGCGGTCCACCCATCCCTGAAACCCTCCATACACGCCACTTTTTCCAGTCGGATTGAATTCCGCATCCTTCACATGAAAGGCGCGGATGCGTTCGTGATAGTAATCGATGAAGGCCAGATAATCCAATTGCTGGAGCATGAAATGGCTCGGATCATAGAGGATGTTCGCGCGGCGATGTCCACCTACGGCGGACAGGAACCTCTCGAACGTGATGCCGTCGTGCAGGTCTTCTCCGGGATGCAGTTCATAACACACATCCACGCCAGCCGAATCGAACGCGTTGAGGATGGGAGTCCAGCGGCGACCCAGTTCTGCGAAGCCGTCATCCACCAATCCGGCCGGACGCTGAGGCCATGGGTACACCGTGTGCCATAGCAAGGCTCCGGAAAAGGTGGCATGCGCGGAAAGTCCGAGGTTTTGGCTGGCTTTCGCAGCGAGCAACAATTGATTCACGGCCCATTCGGTTCGAGCGGTGTTGTTGCCACGGACAGATTCCGGAGCGAAGCCATCGAACATGGGTCCATATGCCGGGTGAACCGCAACAAGCTGCCCCTGCAAATGCGTCGACAATTCCGTGATATGGATGCCGAATTCAGCCAAAATGCCGGCGAATTCCTCCGCGTAGGTTTTGCTCTCGGCGGCTTTTGCCAAATCGAAAAGTCGGGCATCCCAAGTCGGGATCTGCACGCCTTTATAGCCAAGGTCCGCCGCCCAGCGCCCAATCGTGTCGATTTTATTGAATGGGGCGTCGTCGCCCGCAAATTGTGCCAGGAAAATACCTGGGCCTTTAACCGTTCTCATCATAGGGTAACCTCAGTCCATTTTTGTTCGGATGTCGATGATCGAATCATCGCGTCGATGAAGGCCATGCCACGGACGCCGTCGTCGACGGTGGGGAAGTCGGGCGCAAAGGGCGCATCAAGGGGCACATCACTGATGTGCCCGTCTATGGCGCGCCCGAATTCCACATATATATTCGCGAACGCCTCGATGTACCCTTCCGGATGTCCGGCAGGCAGACGCGTTCCGTTCTTGGCCGCATCCGACACATATCCGGTTCCTGTTCTCAGAATCTGGACCGGTGCATCGAGTGGTTTATAGAGCAACGTGTTCGGATCGGTATGCGACCATTCGAATCCACCTTTTTCGCCATAGACACGCAGTTTCAAGTTGTTTTCTTCTCCCGCTGCCACTTGGGTGGCCACAAGCACACCTGTGGCTCCGTTCGAGAATTTCAGTAGGGCGGAGGCGTCGTCATCCAACTTGCGTCCCGGCACAACAGTGTTCAGCATCGCATTGATGTGGGTGATGTGCGATCCCGTCACGAATTCAGCCAGATGCGCGGCATGTGTGCCGATATCCCCGACCGATCCACCTGCACCGGATTTCGATGGATCCGTGCGCCACGACGCCTGTTTATTTCCCGCATCCTCCAAAAATCCGGTCAACCAGCCTTGCGGATATTCCACGAATACTTTGCGGATGGTGCCGATGTCGCCTCTCGAGACCCGAAATCTCGCTTCTTTCACCATCGGATAGCCGGCATAGGTATGGGTGATGGCCAGGACGAGTCCGCTGCGCCGAACCGCATCCCGAATCTCATAGGCTTCCTGGAGCGAGAAGGCGAGGGGTTTGTCGATGATGACGTGTATGCCGCGTTCCAAAGCCATGATGGCCGGATGCGCATGGAGGTGGTTCGGAGTGACGATTGCGACCGCATCCAAGCCGGTTTCTGTATTCAGCATGTCCACATAACTGCCATACACCCGGGATGGATCCAACCCCAGCTCGGCACCAGTGGCGTTTGATTTTTCAGGATTGCTGCTGAACGCGCCACAAACGAGGTCGAAGCGCCCATCAAGGGATGCTGCTTTGCGATGCACCGCACCGATGAAGGAATCGGGTCCGCCCCCGATCATGCCTAATGTCAGTTTCATTCAGGAAGTTATTTTAAATGAGATTCTTTAGTATCATCAAATCGTTGATCTAAAATAAACCGAAGCACCTCGAAACCAAGGTCATGAGCACACAAACGAATCTGATTTCGCGACTCAGTCTGATGATGTTCCTCCAATTCTTCATCTGGGGAGGATTTTTCGTAACCATGGGCAGTTATCTGCTCGAGGTTTTCAAAGGCGAGGAAGGACTCAATTCCATCATCGGATCCGCCTACGCCACGCATAACTGGGCCGGATTATTGGCTCCGGTCTTCGTCGGATTGTTGGCCGACCGCTATTTCAATGCCGAGCGATTGAATGCGTTTTGTCACATCGTGGGCGCCGGATTGTTATGGTACGCCAGCACCATTACCGATCCCGGGACCTTTATTTGGGTGATGCTCGCCTACTTCATGTTGTACATGCCCACCTTGGCGCTCGTGAACGCCATCAGTTTCGCCAACATCGGCGACGCCGACAAAGAATTTCCGAAAATCCGTGTCTGGGGAACCATCGGTTGGATCGTGGCAGGTTTTGTTGTGGCTCAGACCGTATTGGGATGGGTGTCGATTCCGTTCATCCGCGACGCCACCGGTATCGAGAACGCACAAGGCACGAACATTCCATTGCTGATGTGTGCCATCGTTTCGCTGTTCTATGGATTCTACAGCCTCACCTTGCCCGCAACGCCACCATCCGGAAAAGGACAAGCCTTCAGCGTGAAGCAGGCCCTGGGTTTGGACGCCATCAAGCTGCTCACGAACCGTAACTTCGCCATTTTCTCGATTTCGAGTTTTGCGATCAGCATTCCTTTGGCCTTCTACTATGCCCGCACGAACGATTTCATTTCGGCGATGCATTTCGGTGAACAGTCCGCATCCTTCATGACGATCGGACAAATGAGCGAAGTTCTCTTCATGCTCGCCATTCCATTTTTCCTGGCCAAACTGGGTGTGAAAAAAATGTTGCTGGTCGGGATGTTGGCCTGGACCACTCGCTACCTGCTGTTCGGACTCTTTCCTAGCTCCATGGCGCTGGTGTTGATCGGAATCGCCCTTCACGGCGTGTGTTATGACTTTTTCTTCGTCACCGGGCAGTTGTATGTCAACAAAAAAGCTCCCGAACATCTTCGGGCCAGCGCGCAAGGCTTCTTCAACCTGCTCACCTATGGCGCCGGTATGCTCATCGGAAATTATGTTTTGGGATGGTGGGGCGATAAAATCGCGCTCGACGGCTCCACTCAGGCTGGATGGATGGCCGGCGCGTTTGAGTTTTGGGTGATGCCGGGTGTTCTTGCGTTGGGTGTCGCAGCACTATTTTTTGTGTTCTTCAGAGACGAAGAATAATGTTGAATGTTGAAGTTTGAATGTTGAAAGGCAATGTTGAATGTTGAAGTTTGAATGTTGAAGTAAGACTCTAGAAGTGACTTCGTCTTTTCATCCCTTCATCATTTCATCTCTTTTCCTATTTCAACATTCAACATTAATAATGCTTCAGTATTGTTTTCATGTACGCCGCATTCTCCCGAGCCGAGTCAATCGGCGTCGTACCGGAATATTGCTCTTGCTCGACGATGAAGTGCGTCATGCCATACTGTTTCGATTCAGCCAGGATCGTGGCATAATCCAGTTTTCCGGTACCGAGAGTAACGGTCTCATTTCTCCCATCCGCTGAAACGCCTTGGTCTTTCACATGGCAGAATGTGTAGCGTCCGGCGTGTTTTTTCATCCATGCGATCGGATCTTCATTCGCGACGGCCACCCAATACATGTCCATTTCGAATTGTACCAGATTCGGATCGGTTTCGTCGACCAGCACGTCTTGCGGATACACGCCATCTATTGGCTTAAATGTATAATCATGGTTGTGATATGCGAATCGGATGCCGGCCGCATTACAGACTTCCCCGGCTTTGTTGAAGGATTCGGCGAAGCCTTTGTATGCATCCAATGTGGGCTGTGGACCGATCCACGGACAAATCAGATGCGACACACCGATGGCTGCGGCTTCATCCACCTTCCGCTCAAAGTCTTCATTCATGTTGACGTGGCTTGCCACGAGAGTCATGCCTTCACCATCCATCAACGATTTGAATTCGGTGTTTTTCATGCCCCAGAACATGCCTAGGTTCCCTTCATAGCTTTCGATCTGTTTGTAGCCGAAGGATGCCACTTGTTTGAGTGTGGCTGTGGGATCGTCAAAAATAACATCCCGAAGCGAATAGAGTTGAAGTCCGAAAGCGGGGGATGCGGTCATGGGTTTGGCGCAGCCGGCAGCAAGGCCGATAGTGGCGAGGGAGGTGAGTTGGAGGAAGGTTTTGCGTTGCATAGGATGAAATTTTGATTGTGATGTCAAAAGGGGCGCATCACTGATGCGCCCGTGGTATGCCATATGATTTGCCCATATGATGCGCCCGTGCAATTGCGCCCATTATATTGCCCAGGCCCGGTCGCCCGGTTTGTAAGGGTAGTTTCCGTCGTAGCGCCCCGGTATGGGGAGGTAGCGAAGGGCTTGTTTCATGCCGACCTCGGATGTGAAGAATCCGAGCATCGCGAGTTGTTTCATCATCGTGAAGGAATGCGGTGCTCCGCCTTCCGGACGCTGAAACTCCTTGGCTTCCCGGTCGAGCTGTTCGAGGAAGGATGTGCGACGAGCCGCATCCATCGTTCCGAACGAATGGGTGTCGCGCAGGGTGATGAGCCCGGCATAGAACGCATTCTGGTCTTGATCGGAGTAACAATCTTCCACCATCATGGCCATAAACGGACCCACCTCGGCATCTTTCGCGCCGGGTGTGGATGTGCGGGGAAGGATGGTTTCGGCGATGTCATCCAGCAAGGCCACATCCTTCGCGCTGAAACGCCCGGTTGACTTGTAAGGGGAGCGGGTGCACGCGCTGAGCACCAGATCGCCGCCAATGAGGGCGCTACCGGTTGCCAAGGCGATGAGTTTTAAGAGGTCACGACGATCCATATCAGAGGTTTCCTTTCTTCAATTCGTTGACTGCGAAATCGGCGGCCCGCGCGGTTAACGCCATATAGGTGAGGGATGGATTCACACAGGAACCGGATGTCATGCAGGCTCCATCCGTCACAAACACGTTTTTCGCATCCCAGACTTGGTTGTGTTTGTTGAGGACGGATGTTTTCGGATCCCGACCCATTCGTGCCGTTCCCATTTCGTGGATGCCCATGCCAGGTGAATAATGTCCATCCCAGCCGTTCACATCTTTCAAGCCGGCGGCTTCGAAGAAGTCGATACCGTCTTGTATCATGTCTTTGCGCATGCGGAGCTCATTCTCTTTGATCTCCACATCCATCGCCAATACGGGAAGTCCCCATTTGTCGGTTTTGGAGCGATCGAGAGAAATCTTGTTGTCGTGGTAAGGCAGCATTTCGCCGAAAGCGGTCATGCCGATGGTCCAACCACCGGGTTCGCACATGGCATCTTTGAATGCGCCTCCGATGTTCAATTCCGCGACCTCATGCCCCCATCCCTGTCGGCTCGCGCCTCCCTGATATCCGAATCCACGCACATAATCGCGCTTGTCTCCGTTCCAATTCCGGAAACGGGGCACATAAAACCCGGTCGGCCGGCGACCATATTCATACCGGTCCAGATATCCTTCCACTTTTGCGCTAGCGCCGCAACGGAAGTGGTGATCCATCACATTATGACCCAATTCGCCACTTGAGCTTCCCAATCCGCCAGGCCAGATATCGGTTGCGGAATTCATCAAAATCCAGGTCGAATTAAAGGTGGATGCGTTCAGAAACACGATGTCGGATGTGAACACATAGGTCTGGTTCGTTTCCGCATCCAACACTTCCACGCCTTTCGCGCGTTGTGAGTCTTTGTCGTAGATGAGTTTCGTGACAATGGAAAAGGGTCGAACGGTCAAACGTCCTGTGGCCATCGCCGCTGGAAGCGTGGCCGATTGAGTGCTGAAATAGGCCCCGAAACTGCATCCGCGCCAGCACTGAGAGCGGTATTGGCAATTCGCACGGTTTTGCTCGGGTTTTGGCAAGGTGATGTTCGCGCAACGACCGATGATCAAGTGTCTCGAGCCTTTGTAATGCGCTTTGATGCGTGCCGCCACGTCTTTTTCCACCACATTCAAGTCCACAGCGGGTAAGAAATTTCCATCCGGAAGCACATCCAATCCGTCCATTGCTCCACTAATTCCAGCGAATCCTTCCGCATAATCATACCAAGGAGCGATGTCTTCATAGCGGATCGGCCAATCGACCGCGATGCCTTCACGTGCGTTTGCTTCGAAATCATCTTTATTGAAGCGGTAGGATTGACGTCCCCATAACAAGGAACGTCCGCCCACGTGATAGCCACGGAACCAATCGAAACGTTTGATTTCGGTGTAGGGCGAGTCTTTGTCGCTGGCCCACATCCCCGAGGTTTCTTCATTGAGCGGGTAATCGCGTTTGAGTACTGGATAATCTTCGATCATTTGCCTCGTGCGACGATTCCTGTGTGGAAACTCCCACAATCCTTTCCCCTCGTTCACATAATCTTTGGCATGCTCGATGTTCCGGCCTCGCTCAAGCATCAGAACATTCAAGCCTTTTTCTGTGAGTTCTTTTGCCGCCCATCCGCCGGAGATACCTGACCCGACTACGATCGCGTCGTAATGTTTAGCTGCCATGTCGCTTTATTCAAAGGTGTGGAATATGGATGTCAATGTAGGTCTGAAACGATAAATGCGAAAACGAATTTAAAACACCACCGTCTTATTGCCATAACTGAGAACTCTTCTGTTGGAATACATCCAAACGGCACGACTCAGTACCAATTTTTCCAGGTCACGACCCTTCCGAACCATATCCTCGATTTCGTCGCGGTGATCCACTCGAACCACGTCCTGCTCGATAATAGGTCCGGCGTCGAGTTCCTTCGTCACGAAATGGCTCGTTGCGCCGATGATCTTCACGCCACGATGGTAGGCCGAATGATAAGGTTTGGCTCCTGGAAACGCCGGAAGGAACGAGTGATGGATGTTGATGATGCGGTTCGGATACTGAGCAATGAAATCCGGACTCAGAATCTGCATGTATCGCGCCAAGATGACCGCTTCGATGTTATAGGTTTTCAGAATGTCGAGCTGGGCCGCTTCCGCCAATGCTTTCGACTCCGCAGAAACCGACACATGATGAAAGGGGATGTCAAACCGCTCCACGATCCTACCTAATGTTCCATGATTCGATACTACGACCGGTATCTGAGCGTGGAATTGACCTAGCAGATCCACCAAGCAATGCGACAAAGTGCTTACAAATACCGCAAATCGTGGCGGTTTCGCATCATAATACAAGTCCCAGGTCATATTCAAAGGCAAGGCGATCGTACTTGAAAACCGATCGCGAAAATCGGATTCGGATAAGGTGAATCCGGTGAGATCCCACGAAACCCGCATGAAAAACAGGTTATGAGCGGTATCCACATGCTGGTCCAGATCGAGGATGTTGGCCTTGTTAGCGGCAAGAAAGGTGGTTATGCTGGCCACAAGTCCGGTCTGATCCGGGCAATGGACAAGCAAGATGGCGGTGGGTGTCATTCGGTTGAATATATTGAAGTTTACCGCGTTTTTGAGTATTGTAAGCGCTTACATCAACTTGCGACATCATGCCGACACGAAATTTCTACTATTCGCTTTGCCTACTTTTGCTCACTGCCATGCCTTTAAGCGCGCAAAATGGCAAAACCATGATGCAAGGATTCTATTGGGATGTGAGTCCGGGCGCCGTCTGGTACGATTCCTTGGCCTATTATGCGCCATTACTGAAACGTGTCGGTTTCGATGCGGTCTGGTTTCCGCCTCCATCCAAAGGAGCCGCCGGTTCGTTTGATGTAGGATATACGCCGTACGATTATTACGATTTGGGTGAGTTTGATTCGGCGCCGGGTGACGTCACGTCTGGATTCGGAAATTTTATCCCAACCCGCTACGGAACCCGTGCCGGATTGGAAGCCGCCATCGCCGCATACAAATCACGAGGTATCGAGGTCTATGCGGATGTGGTCTTGAATCACCGTTCAGGTGGCAAATTGGAGCCGAATCCCCATGGCGCTTTTTATACGAATCGGTCCGGCGGCTCACTGTATTCGCCGGGTGGCGACAGCACCTTTACGGCATTTCCTTTGACCAACGGCTCGGGTCGCATTGCATGGCCAGTTGGCTCCGGGGGAAGTTACTTTTTCCCGAACGGCATCCGAAATCAATCCAACACAGGCGATTTTTTCGCGGAAAACCAGATCGCAGGCTTTCATCAGATGTATGTCAATTCCTTCGGTTACGATGTGGCTTTGCACAATGGAGATGGCTCGAATCTTCCGATGGGCGACAGTTTGATGGTGTGGGGACAATGGTTGGTGGATGAGATCGGCTTCGACGGCTTCCGGTTTGATTTCGTGAAAGGGGTGCATCCAGAGTATTTCAAACGCTTTGTGAATACCGGTTCGGTTCGTGGCAAATACACTGTTCATGAGTTATATGACGGAAGCATGGATCGCCTCAAATCCTATTTGAACTTGATTGGCGGAACTGAAAAGCCCGGTGCCATTTTCGATTTCAACATGCGGTTCGCCTATAAGGAGATGTCGGATGGCGGCAATGCCTATGACATTCGGAATTGGCATGGTCGAGGCTTGTTCACGCAGGTCGGTGTGGATTGGAACCGCATCAACACCTTTGTGGAAAACCATGACTTCGACCGGAACAACTATTTGAATGTGGCTGAGCAAGAAGGTCATTCCCCTATCGTGAACAACAAACATCTGGCGTATGCGCATCTGCTCACGCATCCCGGCATGGCCACGGTTTGGTGGAGAGATTATTTCCGCTACGGGTTGCGCGATCGCATCACCCGTCTCATGCAAGTGAGAAATGCGTTTGTGGGAGGCGGATTGCGCGTGCTCACGGCCCGTGGCGATACGTTCTGGCCAGGCGCAGGCGGAAACGCCGATGCCAATCATGTCTATGTGGCTCAGCGCCTCGGAACGAATGATTCTGGCGCCAATAACACCGGTTTAATCGTGGCGATCAATAAGCATAGTTCGTTCCCGATCGATGTCTGGGTGACCTCGCAGCTATGGGCGAATCAAAAATTGGTCGACATCACCGGAAACAGCCCCGATACCGTGCAAGTGTTTGCCGACGGACGCGTGCTCATCAAAACCAAGCCATCCGAGTATCATATTTATGTGCCGATCGGGTACGAATTGCAAGATGTGATGAACCTCGCGGTGACGGGAATCGAAGCGCCAGGTACGTCCTATCTGTTGGGGGATGTGGAAACACCCCGCATCCGAATCGAAAACCTCTCCGATTTCAGCGCAACGGGCATTAAAACCTATGTCACCATACGCGATTCGCTCTCTTCCATTGTTTATCGCGATTCGGTGATGGTGAACCGCATCGAAGCAGGTGAAACGTTGCGACTTTCATTTCCATCCATATCATTTTCTACGGTCGGTGAGTTCGAATTGACAGCAGAACTTGTATATGCCCTCGACCAGCTTTCGGCAGATAATAGGCTTAGCCGAGTCATCACTGTGGCGGATACAGCTACAGCGTATCCGTTCCGGGTGGATGGAAGTCGGTCGGAATCGCGGTATCGCACCTTGGCCCTTAAACAAAATGACAACGATGGTTTCGGACTCGGTAAGAACGTAAAAGGCCTCTTCTTAGCCGATTCACCGGATACGATTTATGTGTTTTTGGAAGGTCAGATTCCTCTAACGGATGCCGATGGAATCGGATTGATGTTGGATTTCTCCGAGCGAAACGGCTTAGCGGCTGGAAGTCCCGTTTCGACCGTCCCCGGCGCTGCACATTTCTTAAACAGCGGAGATCCAAGTCATACATCCTATTCATTTGATTTCGAAGTGGATTTCGGATTCGCATTATTCGGGATGCAAGGTGGACAAGCGGGCGTGAGCATGGCCAACTTCACAGGAACAGTACCGTCTGGAAGGCTCCTGCCCCTGGGCGGCGATTCCATACGGTACGCATTTCGCAAAACGGGTGGGATGCGTGAAGGTTGGGAGATCGCCATACCACGCGATGCCATCGGCGTACGTGGGGGGCAAGTGCGCGGCTTCGCATTTGTGATTTCGTCCACCGCCTATTTCTCGGATGTGTCGGTACCCGGAAATGCGAACGGTACCGCCGATGATTTCGGTAATATCGGTTTCAATGTCAATTTCAACACCATCAGTGATGAAGGCGGACCCTTTCACAGCTCCTATATCCCTGTGAACTCGACGGATGCAGCCCCGGTGCCGAATCAGGTGGAATTGCATGCGCCAGCGAATGGTGCGACCGACATCCCGCTACGTCCGAGCTTTTCATGGCATCCTGCCGAACGCGCCGAGTGGTATACCCTTGTGATTCGGGATGGAAGCGAAAACCCACGGGTTTATGGTCCGATTTCCGACACCACATACACGTTGTCGGCCAATCTGCCGTCTAACGTGGAAATGTATTCTTGGACCATCACGGCAGAAAACAGCACGGGTGCGGGTCCGGTTTCGGCGGAACGAACCTTTAGCATTGTCATGATTCCCCCGGCTCCAACCCCGGCTCCAACACTACTGTCACCGGAAAATGACACGAAATTAGGAGGCATTGAAGCCACTACAACGTGGTCTTCACTTGCCGGCGCCAATCGGTACGATCTTCAAATTTCCCTATTTGCCCACTTCGGATCAAGCGTGTTCAGGGGAACCATACAAGACACCACATGGACAGGCTCGCCGTTCGCTCAGAACCGCCGGTACTACTGGCGAGTGAGAGCCGGAAATGAGGGAGGATGGGGACCTTGGAGCGACACCCGCTCATTCGTGACCGGAACCGTGGTATCGATCGACGATGGCTCGGCGCAATTGCCTACAGAGCTTACCTTGCATCAGAACCATCCGAATCCGTTCAATCCAACGACAGTGATTTCATTTGGTGTTCCGGATGCGGGCATGGTTCGTGTGGTGGTGTATGATATTCTGGGTAGGGAAGTGGCGCGGGTGGTGGATCAGCAAATGAATGCCGGCTGGCATCAGGTTCCATTCCATGCCGGAACGCTCGCATCGGGGATGTACTTGTATCAGATTACCCATCAGGACCGATCGATCATCAAGCGGATGATGTTGGTGAAATAAGTGCAACAGACGGGTTTTGTTTTTCGTTGTTGAGATGCTTCACGCACACTTTTCCTATAGACTTCTAATGAAACGCGCGACATATTCACTTACCATAGTCATGATGGTATTCACCCTGGCTGTGGCTTCCCATGAAGGCGAATTCTGGCCCTTCAGCATATATCCGATGTTTTCTCAAGCTGGAAATCCATGGAATCGGGCTCTTCTGGTTCGGTTGGATAACGAGGAAATAACGGAGTTTGATTGGAAAACGGTCCCAGCCGATTCCTTGCCGGGAAATGTGGTCGCATTGGCCGACATCGGGGCAGACAACATCGATTACGCCAATTTTGTAGGGAAAACGAAAGAGTGGACCCCTGAACGGGTATCCGCATTGCGAACCTTTCTCGGAATGACCATTGCAACGGATGAGGCCTATGTCGCCTATCGAATCTACGGCAGTCGTAACGAATCCGGAGAAGTTCAACTTCTTTCATACCCGGTCGCGATGTTCATGTCAGGTGAAAACAAATCACAGAGATAAACGATGTTAAAATCCCTATTCCCATTCGAACGTCCACTCACATCCGGACGCATGCTTCATTACCGACTCATCGAGTTATTTCTGGTCGGATATACCATCCATTATGTATGGAAATGGAGTTTCTATGCGCCACGATTGAGTGAAGTGGTCTTGCCACTCGGACTCGCCAATTACATGGATGTGTCCGTTTTTTATGGCGGATCATTCATGACGTTGGTCGCCATTCTGACGACGATTTCTCTGATTGTCGCTTTTTTCACGACGTTCCGAGCCAGCGGCTACACGATCGGAATGATCTTATTCCATATGCAATATGTGATCCGGTTCACTCAAGGGGAGATTCCGCACTCCATGAACATGATCGGAATGGGAATATTGGCTCTTTCAATGGCCGCATGGACATTCAGGCAGGATTGGCAAAAACAGATGATCTTCGGATTCGGCTTAATCGTGTTCTTTTTCGGATTGGGCTATTTCACAGCAGCCATTAGCAAATTGATCGCAACCGGTCCAAGCTGGGTTTATGGAGAGCATCTCCAATTGTGGATCTATGAAAAAGGAGTGGATTCCTTGTCCAAGTTCGGAACATGGTCACCCAATTGGTTGCAAGAATTGGCGTTGCAATCCACCGCGATCGCAACAGTAATTCTTTCTTTCGGATTGTTGAATGAAGCACTCGGACCCATGTTCTGGAGCGAGAAGCTACGACCATATATTGCGATCATGGCTGTAGGCATGCATTTCGGGATTTATCTTTCGATGGGAATACGATTCGATGCCTATCTGATTCAAATCATTCTTATCGGATTACCATGGCATGTGTTGCTCGAGAAACTCGTTATTAGCACATCGATGGCTGGCGTCTTCGGAATGAAACACTGCAAAGCATGAACGAACGAATCATCTTTTTCGATGGGGTCTGCAATCTGTGCAATTCCACGGTCGATTTCATCATCGACCGCGACACAAAACGACATTTCCGTTACGCATCACTTCAATCGGACGCCGGACAGGCCATGCTTCGCAAACACAACCTGCCCACATCCGAATTCGGATCCTTTCTGTATTTGGATGGGGATACGCTTCACACGAAATCGTCTGGCGCTTTGCGCGTGGCCGTGAAATTGGGCGGAATATGGACACTGATGGGTGTGTTCCTCATCGTTCCACCCTTCATCCGGAATGCGGTCTATGACCTCGTCGCCAAGCATCGCTACCGTTGGTTCGGAAAGCGCGAAACCTGTCGGCTGCCCACCCCAGAAGAGCGGACATTGTTTCTGGGTTAATCGGTATCTTGGGCAAATACCACAAACAAGAGCCCATATGTCTAGATTCCTTTCCCTTCTCGGCCTGATCGTCCTGATTTCCTCCTGTGCCGCGCTTCAGAAGCTCACTCTAAAAGAACCCGATATCCAATATCAATCCGTGAAATTGCAATCATTGGATTTCAACAGTGTGAGTTTGTTGTTTGATTTTGCTGTCATCAATCCGAATGACCTGGATCTGGAAGCGAAGGGCTATAACTGGAACATGAGCATCGGCGGACGCGAGTTTGTGTCGGGCCTAAGCGAATCCCCTTTGACCGTCAATGGAAAATCGACCAGCATCGTGCAAGTGCCGGTCCGGTTTGGATTCAAAGAACTGTTCGACGCATTTGGCGATCTGCTTACAAACGACAGTGTGCCTTATGAAGTGAACCTCAACGCAGATCTGGACGTGCCGGTTTTGGGTATGCGCTCGGTTCCGGTGGTCACCAAAGGATACATCCCGGTTCCCAAAGTACCGACCTTCGCAGTGGACAATTTCGAGCTCACTAAATTTTCCTTGGCTGGTTCCGAGGTCACGCTGAAAGTGCGCGTATCGAACCCGAACTATTTTGCGATCTCGATGGCGAACGCGGCGTATTTGCTGAAAGTGAACAATGAGGAATGGATGAATTCACGTCTGGCCCGCTCGATCGAAATCATGCCGAAATCCGATATTGTGGTCAGTATCCCGATCGAGGTGAACATGCAACGTTGGGGTACAACCGTGTATCGCATCTTGACCAGGGGTGAGGAGTTCACCTACAGTCTGGCTGGGCAGGGCGACTTGAGTGTCGACCTGCTCCAGTTCACAGACGTGATCCGCGTGCCATTCGCCATCGACGGTACGTATAAAATCCAGCAGCCTTAACGGATTTCTTTCGATACCCACTCGCCGTTGATCATCACGGCGGTGGTGTGGGATGTGTACTCGAACGGATCTCCGTCGAACAGCGCGATGTCGGCATCTTTGCCGGCTTCGAGCGAGCCCACACGGGAGTTGATTCCTAGGATGCGCGCCGAGCCGAGAGTGAGCGCATTCAACGCGGCGTCGAAAGGCAAGCCGTTTTGGATGGCGATCGCCGCTTCGAAATGGACGATCCTCGTTTTCGGCACATAGCCTTCGTAACCGGCCTGGAATGCGAATGGAATCTTGTTTTCATGCAAAACGGAAGCCAAAGTGAATGTCGCGTTTTTGCCTTGTCCGGTGGTGCGCATCATTGGCGGATGCACCAAGATCGGCACACCAGCCGCTTTGATGTCGTCGAGCATCAGATACGCTTCAGCGGCTCCATCCAAAACGAGATCAAATCCGAATTCCTTCTGCAACCGAAGCGCGGTCTGGATTTCGGGTAACTGATGTACGGTGAACATGGCTTTCACCTCTTTGCGAAGCACCCGAGCCATGATCTCCATTTTCAGATCGCGTGTCGGATTCTCTTTCGCCATGTATTCCTGAGCTTTGATGAACTCGGCACGTAGCATAGCCACTTGCTTCGACCGCGAACCGGGCGAGGTATAGATGCTGCTGACAGAGCTGCCCAAGGTGAACGCCACCATCGTCACAGAATCAACCAAGGCTTCTTGGATGGTGGATCCGGTGGTTTTTACGATCATGGTTTGTCCGCTGGCCAACGCACCTGGTCCGTGACCGGTATGCAGGGTGGTCACACCCAATTCCCGCACATATTCCACAAGCAGTTCCCGCGCATTATAGGCGTCGATTGCCCGCAGTTCGGGTTGGAAAGGGGATGAGCGCTCCAACTGGTCCTGATCCGCAGGAATGTTCAAATGTCCAGCAAGACCAACTACACTGTGCGCGTCGATGAAGCCGGGTGTCACCACCTTGGCTTCAGTGATGTCATACCCGTTTGGGATGCGGACTTGCGCGGCGGTTCCGACACGTTCGATTTTTCCGTCTTTGACGAGAACAACACCGTTCTCGATCATGCGTCCGGATACCGTGTAGACACGTTCTCCCTTGATCGCATACGTCTGCGCATGAAGAGGGAAGCTAGATGCAAGAAGCAGGATGCATGATGCGAGAAGCGTGAAGCAGGAAGCTTGAAGCTTGATGCTTGATGCCCGAAGTAATGGGCCGAAATGGACTCGATTTTTCATGGGTTTCAACATTTAAAATTCAATAGTTAAAGTGAGCATTGAGCTTAACGCATCTGGCATTTAGCATTAAGCATCTAGCATTCAGCATCTTCAGTGGTCGCCGTGCGAATAGGTTTCGCCGCGAAACACATCATAACCACCCGTGAAATATGGTTTTTGTGTGGGGTCGGCGCGGTCGTACACCTTCAATCCTTCCACCCAAGTTTGCTCAACCAATGTGTAGACGCTGAGGGGATCTCCACTCAGGATCAGGAAATCCGCATCTTTGCCAACTTCCAGTGAACCCACACGATCTTGCAGGTCGAGCATGCGGGCGCCGGCCAAAGTCATGGCTTCGAGGGCTTTGGCCCGGCTCATTCCGGCACGCACGCCGAAGGCCGCGGAACGCAGAAAGAGGCGGGAGTCGGTGATGCCGTCATCCGTGTGATAGCCCACATCCGCACCGGCGCGTTCCAACGCGGCACCGGCTTCGAAGCTCAAATTCACGGCTTCGAGCTTGCCACCGGGAGCGTCGATTGAAATGATGGAGCTTGGAACACCAGCCGCAGCGATCTCTTCAGCAACCAAAGCGGCATCGCTCACGTGATGCAGCACGACCCGGAATCCGAATTCTTCTTTCAGGCGGATGACGTTCAAAATGTCATAATGGGTATGCGTATGGAAGTGGACGATGCGCTTTCCTTCCAAGACTTCGACCATGGTTTCGAGCTGCAAATCGCGTGATTTTTCTTCTTTGGCCTGATATTCTTGAGCGCGGATGAACAACGCGCGCATCATGGCGGTCTGACGTCCACGTGTGCCGGGAAACGGACCAGAACCACGCAAGGAGTTGGTTCCATTGGCCATTTTGAGTCCGCCATAAATGCCATCCATGGTTTTGTCAGGCAACATATCCACCGTGCGGTTGGCGTCGCGGAGTTTGAGGTACACGGTTTGTCCGCTCATGAGATGTCCCGAGCCGGGCATCACATTTACGGTGGTCACGCCGCCTGTGCGAGCTTTCCGGAAGGTGTCGCTGCGTGGATCGATCGCATCGACAATGCGCACATCCGGATGCATGGCAGCGGATCCATCCCCTCCGTCACCACCTCCGATATGGGAATGAGTGTCGACCAGACCCGGCATCACCACTTTCCCAGTTCCGTTGATGATAGTGGCATTTCGAGGAATCGCAGTACCTGCTCCGCCGATGGCCGTGATCTTACCACGATGCACCACCAAAACGCCATTTGCGATTTCAGGGCCATTGATGGGGATGAGCGTAGCGCCGCGGATTGCCACAGGTGTGTCTTGAGCGGTTAGGGATGTGGTGGCGAGGAGCATGGCTCCCAGCAGGACCTTTTTAATCATAATCGATTTCATAGGGTTCAGTGTTGGATGTATCGTTCGAAAAATTCTGCCATGCGCAGCATGCGGTCGATCCGTTGCTTCGGTTCTCCGGTGCGCGACATTTCGTGTGAAGCACGCGGATAGCGCACATATTCGACAGGTTTTCCTTGGATTTTCAGGGATTTGTACAGCAATTCACTTTGGATGACGCCTGTGCGCAGATCTGTGTCGCCATGCTTGATGAGGAGTGGAGTTTGGATCTGATTCACAAAGGTCTGAGGGGAATTGCGTTTGAGAACGGCATCCATTTCCGGTTCCCAAGGATAGCCTCCGAAATGATTCGGAACCAAGCGCCATGCGTTGCCTTCACCTAAAAATGTGGTTAGTTCATACACACCACGCTGGGCCATCGCCGCCTTGAAGCGATGATCATGTGCGATGATCCAAGCCGTCAGATAACCGGCATAACTTCCACCGGTGATCACTTGACGGTCTTTGTCTACCCAAGGTAAGGTAGCGGCGATGTCGGCGGCAGCAAGAACATCCTTCGCTGGACCAACGCCCCAATCCTGATAATTCCCGGATTGAAATTCACGGCCATATCCGCCAGATCCGCGTGGATTCGAATACACAATCCCGTAACCACGAGATGCGAAGTACTGGAATTCGTGCCACATGGACGCTTCGCCGGGTCCCCACATCGCGGATGGTCCGCCATGGATGTTCAATAGCAGCGGATAGGTTTCGCCATCGGCGCGAAACGTCGGCTCCTTGATCCAATACTGCACTTCGAATCCGTCTTGCAACAGGGTGCCGCCTTGCGGGTAGCTGAGTTTTTTCTTCGATACCCAATGATGGTTCAGATCGGTCAGGCGGCTGGGCTGGGTTCCGTCTAAGCGAGATGAATACAGCTCATATGGATTCGCGACTTCCGTCCTGGCCATCACAATGGTATTGGATGACACCGAATAACTCGAAATTCCATGCTCGAGGGATGTGAGACGGGTGATGCGTTTGGTGCGGATGTCAACCCGGTGAAGTGGAACACCGCCATTGGTACTGGCAGTGAAGTACACATACCGGCTGTCTCGACTCCATGATGAATTGCCCGCGCTTCGGTCGAATCCGTCTGTTAAATTCGTGACAGTTCCTGTGGTTTGATCATGCATGTAGATGCGAGATTGCCCGAATCCGAGATCATTTCGGTCGAACGCGGCAGTGATGAGATAGCTACCGTCAGGTGATGCTTGCGGACCCGCCAAGCTGAAGCCGGGAACCGATGCCACATGTTGAACTCGTCCTCCGGCGACCGGAATTCCATAAATGGATGACACATTCACACGGTCGGGGTGGTTTGCACTGTCGAGTGCCGCTGAAAACAGAACAAAAGCTCCATCATGCGAAAAAGATGCCCCTCCGAATGAAAAGAAGCCAGATGTGAGCGCACGTGGCGTGGCATCGATGTGCGCTTCTTGTATATAAAGATGATTGAAACTCAGATGCGGATTCAGATCGGTCTCACCTTGGAAATTGAGACGGTTCACTACTCTCGGATTGGTTTCGGATGTGTTCTGATTTAAATAAGCACGGATTTCGGCTAGGCTGCCATCCGGATTCGGTTTGGTTCCGGTCGGGATGTCCCCCACACGACGCCCTGCTGTTTCCACATCCCAAGATGGACCTTTTTGATGCAGCGAATCGCTCAAGATCTCATCAAACCGAAGGCTGATGGAAAACAATAGAGAGCGACCATCTGGTGAAAAACGTGGACTCGAAACCCCTTTCGGATGCTTTGTGATGGGCTGAGCTTCCCCACCCGTCAATGAAATACGGTAGGCTTGAGGACGGCTTCCATCCGATCTCACAAATCCAATATCTTGATTGTTGGGATGCCAGAAGGGCTGTGATGCGCCTTCTGTGGCGAAGGTGAGTTGGCGTGGCGTGCTGCCGATGGATTCCGCCACCCAGATCTGGGTGACATACTTGTCGGCTTCGATGGTGCGCACCGTGAACAGATATTTGCTGCCGTTGGGTGAGAACTGGACCGAGCCAGGCTGGGCGATTCGAAGTAGGTCTGTGGCCAAAACAGGTTCATCCTGCGAAAAAAGCAGGACAGGCGTTCCGAGTAGGACGAGTGCAAGAAGTACGATGTTCATAATGACCGATTTGTAAGCGTGGAGATTAAAGGTTCAATCGCTGCGATGCAATCCTATGCGACACTTTTTACGAAACGCTATATTCATCCATGTTTGTGATTTGGTTCAGTTTGTTGCTGTTGATGGAAGTCCCACCTGCAGAGGTGATCGGGGCTGCATCGGTGTATCCGAACCGCGAAGCACAACAATCCGTGACCGGCGCAGGGGTGAGGATCGGTGTTTGGGACTTAGGCTTTCCCCGCCTCACCCATGATGATTTCACAGGCAAGTCGATCACTACGGTCGGCACGGGTAGTACGGATTCTCACGCCACAGCCGTCGTCGGAATTCTGATCGGTGGTTCTGTGGGCATCGCTTATGAAGCGGATGTGTCCTCGCATGTATTCAGTTCTAGTTCTACGAACGATCTTGCTGCGATGCGCGCTGAAGCCGAATCCGGACTCCGAATCAGCGTGCATCCCTATCATTATTCGGCTGGATGGCAGTTCAAATCGGGCGGATGGGCGGGATGTCAACCAACCACGTCTTGGTTGTGGGCCGGTTCTGAGCCCTTGTCTGAAACAGAAGATGTCATGTTCGGCTATTACAATGAGTTGGCTGCGGATTGGGATGAGTTGATATGGGACGAGCCTCACTATCTCCCCGTTGTGGCGGCAGGAAATCAGCAAGGAGGCGGCCCCTCAAGCCAACCCGTGATTCATTGTTATTATGATTTCGATGCTGAACTTTGGACCGAAACCTCGTCCATTACCCGTGATCTGAATTCAGGGATGGCTCAGATTGCGGTATCCAAAAATGTGTTGACGGTCGGAACGTGGCCCAATGATCCGACTTCGGGCCGTGGATTGACGGATGACGGCCGCATCAAACCCGACATCGTAGCGCCGGGATCGGTTGAGTCGGCGCCCGCTTCCACCGATGATCAATCGTATGGCACCTTCTCGAAAACCAGTGCGGCAAGCAGTGTGGCTGCAGGTGGACTCGCCCTCATCCACGAACATTATTCTGTGGTGAAGGGGGCCGATCCGCTCGCATCCACACTCAAAGCGATTGTGATCCATACGGCGACTGATAAAGGGGATGCTGGTCCGGATGCGATTTATGGATGGGGATTGATGGATGTGGAAAAAGCGGTGCGCTATGTGTCGTTGACCGACATCCGAGTTGACACCCTGTCTGCATCCGAAACAAAAGAGTATGCGATCGAGCATCAAGGATATGGTGAGGTGGTCGCGACGTTGGTGTGGACAGATCCGGCGGGATATGTGCCACAAAACGCGGTGTTGAATTCGCCGGATTCGAAACTCATACACGATCTGGATGTTCGGATTACGGGTCCGGGCGGACCTTATCTGCCCTTGGCCGTCGGTGGAGGAACCGCCGATAACAACAAAGACAATGTGGAGCAGATCCGAGTATCGGGATTGGAGGCGGGAAATTATACCGTAACGGTCACGCACAAAGGAAGTCTCCCATCCGACCAGACGTTTACTTTGGTGATCAGCTCGGGAGATCCGCAGCGACGCATGTTCACATTGGCTCAACCGGGATGGCGGCTCCTGTCCATTCCATTTGAAAATGCCTCATTTTCAAGGTTGAGCGAGAGTTTTGTCACTCAGTTTGGTGACAACGGGGATCCGACCCTGTACCGATTCTCATCCGACCAACAATATCTCGCCATCACGAATGAAGAAAGCGCGACAGTTCCTGGCGAAGGATATCTGATGTATGTGTTCGCAGAGGATGCGCCGAAGAATTGGGTGATGCGAGGCGAAGCGATATCCGGACCCATCACATCCAATCTTCCTTGGTCTGGTTCTGCGGAAACAAGTTTCTTGCTGGCGGGAAACCCCTATCACCGGACCTTGGATTGGGATGCGGTGGTGGCCGCATCCACCGGTATATCAAACACCTATTATGTTTGGGATCCGTCGGCGACTTCCGGAGGCGGAACGAGTGGATTCCGTCATTACACATCCGGAAATTCCGGATCGGGTGATGCGGGTCGCTACATCCCGCCGTTCACAGGATTTTTTGTCTTTGCATTGCAAGCGGATGCGGACTTGGTCTTGGAACCGGAATCGACAGTCAACGATTCCGAGCCGGTGTTCTATGGACGTGAACGTCCCGATTTTCCTCATATTCATATGCGTGGAGCTGATGGCGATGTGATGGTATTTTTGCATCCGGATGGCCGTGACAGTTGGGATCGTTACGATGTGCCCGAAATGGCGTCTCTAGATGGCACTCAGCCCTTGGCTTTGCTGGATGAGGATGGAACCCGGTTTCGAGTGATGACATTGCCCGAAAACCCCGAGCCTCGCCGCATCTTATTATCTGCGCCAGCCGAAATCATATATTCAGATATCGATGCAGAACTCGTTGGGCAGGAGTTGATTCTTCAGACGTCTCACGTCCCTCGTCCCACGTCATTCGTCCTTCTTGAAGCCTATCCGAATCCATTCAATCCGACGACGGAAATCAGATATCAGACATCGGAAATCGGTTCTATTCAACTTTCCTTGTATGATCTGCTTGGTCGGGAAGTGGCCACATTGGTCAACGAATCGAAACCAGCTGGATCTTATGTGATGTCGTTCGATGCCAGACATCTCGCATCCGGTGTGTATGTGGTTCGGATGCGGACCGCCACCGAACAGCGGGTGATCAAATTGACACTCCTGAAATAAGCCAAGCCATATAGGCGACATAACCGGTGAGTAGGATGGCGCCTTCCCAGCGCAGAATCCGCATGTTGTTTCGGGCCATCGGCAACATGAGGATGGCGAAACCGAGCATCACCCCAAGGTCCACAAGAGAAAACGTGGCAGTTGGCAACGGACGTATGATGGCGGCGATTCCAAGAATGCCCAATGCGTTGAAGATGTTCGATCCGATCACATTTCCCACCGCGATATCACTTTCACCTTTCAATGCGGCGGTGATGGATGTGGCCAATTCGGGAAGAGATGTCCCGATGGCGACAATCGTCAGCCCGATCATCGTCTGCGACATTCCGAAGACTTCAGCGATGTGGACCGCTCCTCGCACCAATAGTTCCGAACCGCCGGCGAGCATGAGCAAGCCGATTCCCACAAAACCCCAAGCTTTCCACATCGGGATATGGGCGTTTTTGAGCGGTTCTTCGAGATCATGAATCAACGCTTCCGATGGTTTCTCGCGCTTGGCCCAGTAGACACTGAGCGTGAGAAACGCGATGAGTCCGGCTACGAGAAACAATCCTTCCCCTCTGGACACTTCATCGCCAAAAATAAACCAGGCCGAAACCAGGCTGATGCCGATCATGATGGGGATGTCGCGACGAATGAGACTCACATGCACCGTCATCGGGGTGATGAGGGAGGCGATTCCCAAAATCAGACCCACATTGGCGATGTTCGATCCTACCACATTTCCGACGGATATTCCACCATTACCTGACAAAGCGGCATTGATGCTGACGATCAGTTCGGGTGCGGAGGTACCGAACGCGACAATCGTAATCCCGATCAATAGGGGTGATACACCGAATTTGAGAGCGACCGCACTGCTTCCCAACACGAGTCTGTCGGCACCTAAAGTCAGTAATAACAATCCAATGACAATAAAAATTGAAGCAATCAGCATAAAATATAGGCGAAATGGGAACCTGGACGTGGCGGGTTGGTTTATGGGCTTAATTTATGAACCAGACCCCGAAAAAATGAGCATTTTGTATAAAGAATCACCTATGACAGTCAGTGAGTCGATTTTGACCGAATCGCGCTCCACCATCGACTTCCATCACGACCCAAATCCAGCCGCATCCTATTTTTTCAACGAACTGATCCGCAAGCCATCGCTCTCCATCCGTGTGGTGGATGCTGTTTTATCCGTCATCGCGATACTGTTGACGCTTCCGTTTTATCCATTAGTGATGGCGGCATTGAAGGTGACATCCAACGAGTCGGTTTTCAGAACTCAGACGGTTGTGGGGTTCCGCGGGTTTTCATTCAAGGTCAGAACATTTCGGACAATGTCGGAAGGACATCAGACCCGTGTGGGAAATTTCTTGCATCTGACTCGGATTGAATATGCCCCTTTGTTTTTTTATGTGCTGATGGGGCGTATGAGCTTGGTAGGTGTGACTCTACGTGAGGAAACCACTGCCACACGGTTGAATAATCGATTGGATTGGTTCTATAAAGTATATGCATCGAACCCGGGCATCATCACACTGGCATCGGTGAACGGGTATGGATTTGCGGCTCACGATTATTCCGATCAATTGCATCAAGCGGAGCTCGATATCCTATATGTGATGAATCAGGGTGTATCGATGTATGCCCGCATCCTGATTCGCACTCTGTTCGATGTGCCAGTGAAGCTGTCTTTACCCGTTGTGAGGCAGACGGCATTCAACCGTAGTGCCCACTCCAACCGTGCTATGAATTGAGAATTTGCCACCGAGCAGTTCGGTCAATCCTTTCGCGATCGTGATGCCCAAACCCGAGCCTTGCTGTTCATGCTTGTGCCGATCAAATTGGACATAGGCTCCAATGGACTCGACCTGCTCGGGGGTCATTCCGATTCCACTGTCGATGATGCGGATGAGGAATAACGTTTCTTCTTTGCGTCCAACAATCTTCACTTTGTTGCCCATTTTGGAGAAGCGGAATGCGTTGTCGATGATTTCGGTGAAGATTTTCTCGGCATCTTTTTCTTGAACCAGCAGTTCGGTGTCTTCCACATCGATCACCAGATCGTCGCTGCGTTCGAATTCATACGATTCGTTCTGCGCGATCTGGGTGATCACTTCCAACACCGACATGGCGACCGAGGTGCGATAGCCGCTCGTGTTCATCGACATCCGCTTCATTTGCAAATCGCTGTAGGTCACGTAGTTCTCGATGAGGCGATGCAGCCTCTTTCCGGAATTAAGGATGAACGTGAGAAATTCCCTCGCTTCTTCGGGCGATGTGGTTTCCAGATTGTCCAGTAAATATTCAGCGAACCCGATGATGCCTGTCAATGGTGTGCGTAATTCATGTGGCAACGTGCCGGAAATGCTGTTGCGCAGCGAGTCAAGCTGTTCGTTGTACTTCTGACGCATCAGATCTCGTTTTTGCAGACGGATATCGATGGCAGATAGCAATTGGTCGCGAGTGAACGGCTTGGTGAGGTAGTCATCCGCACCCAACACCATTCCTTTTCGTTGCTCCGACGGATCGGCTTTGGCTGTCAAAAAGATGAAGGGGATATCGGCCAGGTTTTTCATGTCCCGCACATTTTTCAACATGGCATGGCCATCCATCACAGGCATCATCACATCACAGATGATGATGTCTGGGATGAAATGTTCCAGAATATCCAAGGCCTCGGCTCCATTGTGGGCGGCTTTAACATCGAACGATTCAGCTTCAAGGAGGTCGATCAGGTTCTGACGCACCATGGCGTCGTCTTCGACTAACAGAATGTAGACTTTCATGAAATCGAGAGGGTGATGCTGAATTTGGTGCCTGTAGGTTTTCGAGCCGATACGGTGATGGATCCCCCATGGGCTTCGACCGATCGTTTCACAATGGGAAGCCCGAGTCCTGTGCCGATAATATCGCCAACATTTTCGGCTCTGAAAAACGGTTCAAAAATCTGGTCGAATTGTCCAGTAGGAATCCCGATCCCTTCGTCTTCGACATCGATGGTGGCCAATGATCCATTGCAACCCATCCGGACCCCAATGTGGCTGCCCTCCGTCGAATATTTCAATGCATTGGAGATAAGATTGGTCATGATTTGTCGGATCAACTTCTTGTCTCCCATCACATGCGTGCAGTCGCCGCGTGAGATGTAGTCGATGAGATGTGAATTGCTCGAACTGTGCCTGTGCTCGACTATGATCGTGCTTATGAACTCATCCAGATTCATCGGTTCTTTTAGCAATGGAATTTTTCCAGCATCCGCTTTCCCGATATACAGGATGTCGTCCATCATCGAAATGATATGCTTGACCGCATCCTGAATGCGCTTGAGATGGATGATGATTTTCTCGTGCGGCCATTTCTGACCATAATGCTCTAACAA
Organism: Balneolales bacterium; assembly: GCA_041749075.1. GTDB lineage: Bacteria > Bacteroidota > Rhodothermia > Balneolales > HLUCCA01 > CAMTWZ01. The sequence continues at coordinate 68,127 of JBGTBY010000033.1, forward strand.
TTCCGACGATGTGAGGATGCTCGATAATGGCGTCCGGAACTCATGGGACGTCATGGTGATGAATTGCGAGCGCAAATCACCGAGTTGACGTTCTTTGTCGAGCGCACGGGCCACTTCCAAGGCCACATTCGCTTTCATTTCCATCTGATAAAGGATGCGGTCGGTCACATCTTGCAACGATCCTTCATTGTAGTGCAGCACTCCGTCTTTGAATACCTGCTTTCCATTGATCTCCACCCAGATCGGGTCTCCATCAAACCGTTTCATTTTGACGATCAGCTCTTTCACATACCCGTTTTTCTTCATCCTTGCCGACCATGCGTTGTAATCCCCATCCGAGGCATATAAATCACGTGTAGGCGTTTTAAACAGAATATCGGAATTGGGATAACCCAGCATGTCGACCATGGCACGGTTGATTTCCAAAAAACGGCCGTCGGGTGATGTCTGATACAGTCCGATCGGAATACCTTGAAATAGGTCGCGGTACCGGATTTCCGCCTCGATGAGGGCTTTTTGATGGGCGATGTGATCGGCGGCAGCGCGGATGGAGCCACGAAGCCGCATCAGTTGTCCGGTCGATTTAATGATGTAATCGTCCAGCCCGCTTTTCATCGCATCCACGGCGATCTCTTCTCCAGCCGATGCGGTGAACATGATTACAGGCACCATCGGTTTTTCTTTCTTCAGGCGCTTCAGGATGTGGATGCCGTTGGTCCATTTCAATTGGTAATCGGTGATCACCAGTTCGAAGTCGGCATCCTTCAATACCGCTTCAAAATCTTCGGAAGATCCGATTTGAAGGATGTCAGCGCTTGGAAGTTCTTTCTTCAACTCCCGGAGGATGAGCTCGCGGTCGTTAGGGTCGTCATCAATGAGTAGGACTTGCTGAATCGGCATGTGTGGGGGATTATCGGAATAGGCTGATCATCCATTGTGCGGCCGAAAAGTATATCAATAATCCCGTCACATCAACTAAGGTCGCTACAAAAGGTGCGGAACTGGTTGCGGGATCCAAATTGAGGCGTCGCAACAGGAAAGGAAGCATCGATCCGACCAACGATCCCCACGATACCACGCCCACCAAGGCCACGGCAACGGTGAGGGCGATAAGCATACCTGATCCGTCGTAATCATAGAATCCGAAATACTCCCACGACAAGACACGGAGCAATCCGATCACGGACAGAAACACACCTAAAATGAGTCCTACGATCGCTTCTCGGCGCATCACTTTCCACCAATCCTTCAATTCGATATCGCCAACCGCCATCGCACGGATGATGAGGGATGTGGCCTGAGACCCGCTGTTTCCCCCGGAAGAGATGATCAGCGGAATGAAGATGGCTAGGGCGAGCAAGGTGCTGAGTTCCGTTTCAAAACGCTCCATGGCAGAAGCGGTGAACATCTGGCCGAAAAACAAGACCGCCAGCCATCCACTGCGTTTCTTGAAGAGTGTCCAAATATCCGCATTCAGATAAGACGTATCGAGTGCCGACACACCCCCCATTTTCTGGAAATCTTCGGTGGCTTCTTCTTCGGCCACATCCAACAAGTCATCGACGGTGACAATTCCGAGCAAGATTCCGGAACTGTCGACCACCGGAAGCACGATTTTATCATACTTTTTGAGCATGTCGACGGCCACTTCACGGTCTTCAGATGCGGTGATGAATACGAACTGTTCATCCATGATGTCGGAAATCAACTCATCCGGCTTCGCGAGGATGAGGGCCGACAAATCGAGTGAATCGATCAGAATCCATCGGGTATCCGTCACATAGATCACGTTGATGGTTTCCGACGTTTTGCCCATCTGGCGGATGTGGTCGATCGCCTGGGCGATGGTCCAATTGGGACGCACGGCCACGTAATCGGGTGTCATCAATCGTCCGACACTGTCTTCCGGATAGCCAAGCAATTGCCGTACTTCCTTCAGATCCTGAGGCGAGAGAAGATTCAGCAGGCGCTGGGTCACCTGACCAGGTAATTCACCCAGCAACATGGTCCGGTCATCCGGAGCAAGGTTGGCCAGCAGGTGGCGTGTTTCCTCGGCGTTCAGATCATTGATGAGCTCGTTTTGATACTCGGTATCCAGATACGCGAACACATCGGAGGAAAGATGTCGAGGCAGGATGCGGAAGAACACGACGCGCTCGGTCTGTTCCTGATCCATCATGAGGTCGGCGATTTCGGCTACCGGCCATTCTTCCATGATATCCCTGAGCTCGGCCCACTTGTGGGCTGAAATCAGTTCCTGGATTTCGGGAAGGAGGAGTTCTTTAATCATGGCGCGATGTCTACATCGCGCTCAAAATAGGGCGTTTTGCCCGTTATTGATAGCGCGAAGCGCCTTCTTTCGGTTTCCAATCATCACTCGGCGCGTAATGGGTCCACACGGCCTTCGAAACGGCGCGCAACAACACCCATCCTTCGTTATCTCCGTTCCACGACATGTCTTGCTGGTTCTTTGTGATGAAGCATAACACATAATCCCCATCCGGACCATTTACCAGCAGCACTTCCGACCGAGATCGATTCACAGCGCCTTGCTTCGATGCCACATTCACATAAGGAGGGAGTTGTGAAATGGCTTCTTTGTCCCATAAGGTTTTTGTGAGCAGACGATACATCTCCTCACTGGCTGATTCGCTGACCACCTCACCTGCCCAGATTTTCTTTAGCAGGGTTGCCATCTGACGGGGGCTGGTCGTCCCCCATCCGAACTGCTGTTGAAACTCTTGCCGACCTGGAGTGCGCGAATTCACTTTGGTGTCTGGCAGACCGAGTTCGTCCATAAGAGAATTGATATCGGTTCCGGTGCCGGCCAATTCTTGCAACCACAGGCTGGCGGTATTGTCGCTGAACGAGAGCATCAAAAAGATGAGCTTATGTAGGCTTATTTCGGCGCCCGAGCGCAGGTTTCCGGTCACATCCGAACCCGGATAATAACGAGTGCTGTCATAGACTTGAGCACCATCATAGGTGAGTTCGCCCGCTTCCAATTTCTTGAAGATGCCCGCCAGAATGGGGACTTTCACCATCGACGCGCTAGGGAAAAGACTATCGGCGTGGATGGAAATCGTTTCTCCGGTTTGGAGATGTTCGACGTATATGCCGACATCGCCCTTGAAGCCATTCACCAATTCGCGGAGCTCAAGCTCTAACGCGCTTTGGGCCGAGATCGGGGTAAGGGGGTAATGGGTGAAGAGAGTAATGAGGAGGAGGAAGAAGGGGAGGCGTTTCATAGGTCAGTTGGCGCGGTTGAAGAATCGGTAGGGAAGGAGTTGGGCGAGCCAATGGATCGTCCACCAGCGTTTCGGCACATACACACGTTGTGACTTGTTGAGAATGCCACGCACCATCTGGCGAGTGGCATAGGTCACATCCACGGTCCAGAACATGTGAGTGAGTTTTTCGGTCATCGGTGTGTGGATGAAGCCTGGACGGATGTCGCTCACATGCAGTGTCCAGCCTTCGGCGTTGGCATTGGCCCGCAAGCCTTGCATGAAAAAGGAGATGAAGGATTTGGATGCGGCATATACAGCGCTTCGTCCGCTGGGCACTTGCGAAGCGACCGAACTGATGCCGACCAGGTGTCCTGTTCCGCGTGCCTTGAAATAGGCTACCGACGCCATCGCAAGACCTGCGAAGCCACGGGCGTTGATGTCGATCACATCCCGAACTCGGGCCCAATCATGTGGCAATCCGTTGCCTGAGATGCCGGCATTCAGGATGATGCAATCGGTGTCGCCGAGTTCATGGAGGATGGAATCGAGGTCGGCGCGAGCGGCATCCGCATCGGCCACATCCATCTTGGCGATCACACTTCGTGTGGGAAGTTCGTTCTGCAAGGATTCGAGCAGATCCACACGTCGACCTGTGAGACCGAGTTCGACACCCATCGCGCTGAGTTGCAGGGCCATTTCACGTCCGATTCCGGATGTGGCCCCCACAATCAGGGCGCGTTTCACGCGCGGGCTTCAGTTAATTTAGGGAAGCGGGAGGTGAGCCATTCCACGGTTCCGAACAGGACAGCCGTGAAGAACAGGTCGCCGAGCAAGGTGTAATGGAAGAAAGGGATGGCAAGGATGTAGGAGGTCAACAATCCGCCCATATCCTGACTGTAATACCCGCTTCCGTACCAGACGGCGAAGTTGGTGATCACGAAGAAGATGATGGATCCGGCCACGGAACCTGCTGTCACATTCAACGGGGTGCGGTTGCGACTCACGAGAAATCCGATTCCGATGATGAGCGCGAAACTGCCGTAAACCGCCCACATGGTGTTGTGGAAGCCGATGATGGCGTCGCTGATGAGCATCACGGCGAAGGTGGCGACAAATGCCCACATCTTCTTCGGAAAATATGCGCCGCCTAAAAGGGCGATGGCAGCGACAGGGGAGACATTCGGCAAACCGGTTCCGATGATCCGGAACAAAGCCGCGATCAGAATGATGGAAAACAGGATCAGGTAACGGGTGGAAGGCATAAAAAAAGAGGATAGGGTTACTATCCTCTCAAGGTACAAAAAAAACGAACGAGGTCGGATCAGCGATTGATCACTTCAAGCAGGATTTCGATGTTCACTTCGTTGCCGATGGTGCCGGTTTCGACATAACTGCCTGTGCCCACGCCATAGTCGTTGCGAAGCAGATTGTACTCGGCTTTGATGCCGGCTACGGTTCCGCCACGCGGGTGTGGCATGGTGCCGAGCAAGGTGAAGGGAAGACGGATGTCGGTCGTGGTTTCTTTGATGGTGAGCTTACCAACTGCGACAAACGTGTTTTCGCCTGTGGCTTCGATGGAGGAACTGGTGAAGCGGATCGATGGGTATTTCTCGGCTTCGAAGAAATCAGCCGTACGAAGGTGGGCGTCGCGACGCTCATTCTTGGTGTCGACCGAAGGCACGTTGATGGAGAAATCCAACGAACTGCCAGCCAAATTGGACGGATCGAAACGAAGCACGCCGTCGAAATCTTTGAAGGTTCCCGAAACCGGAGTGAAAAAGTGACGGATCTGGAAGTTGATGGTGCTATGGGCTTTGTCAACCGCCCAGAGCGTGGCTTCCTGAGCGCTGGCAATGGATGTGGTTACAAACAGGGTGAGTAGTAGGGCAAGGGTTTTCATTATAATATGAGGTGGTTTTTATTTGTTTAAACAAGTATAACTCTATGGCACTGTTTATAATTTCGCAAACCACTTTGTTTTACATGATTTAACGGTTAAAATCACATCCATGAAACACCTGTCCTTTTTTCTCATTCTTTTCAGTATCGCCGTGGCGTCGAACGCCCAACCACGTCCCATTCGTGGAGTGGTTCCGGGTTATGGCGATGCGAAACTCCAACCCGCCGCCATGGACAAATCGGTTGTGCCGATGGTACCTATGGATTGGATGTCCAAATTCGACGCTAGTGGCTTGTGGATGCACAACGAACAGCAGTCCCGCAAGAAATCCCTCACCACCCGGGATTGGATCGATGTGTTTGTGAAATTGGATGGGGATGTGGATTTGTCCGACCTCGGATATGTGGAGAGGTCACGGGCTGGCGATATTTCGGTGGGGAGGATACCGACGCGCTCGGTACGAGCCCTGGCGTCCGACGCGCGGGTACGGTATGTGGAAACGAGTCGGGTGGCGCGTCGGTTGAATGCCACAGGAAAAGCGGATACGGGCGTAAACCGGGTACATGCCGGTGATGCATTGCCGGAAGCCATCAAAGGTCGTGGCGTGGTCGTGGGCGTATTGGATAGTGGAATTGATTTCAATCATGCCGACTTCAGTGGACCGAATGGAAGCCGCATCCAATTTATCATGGATATGCGCTCTGATGATACAGACGTGATCTACACGAAAGCCCAGATCGACGCGAATCCGGGCGCGGTGGCTCAGCGCGATGGAAATGGATCGGGTGGACATGGAACCCACGTGACCGGAACCGCTGCCGGATTGAATGGCGTGGCACCGGAGTCGGACATCATTTTTGTGAAAGGGATTCGTGATCATGATAGCAATGGAGGTTTTTCGGATGCGGATATCGCCAATGGCACGGCGTTCATTTTTGAAAAAGCTGCCGCAATGGGACGTCCCGCCGTGGTGAATTTGAGCTTGGGCGGGAATTCGGGTCCCTTGGATGGTACGTCCGCTCAAGATCAATTTTTGTCCAATCTCACAGGCCCCGGTAAAATCATCGTCGCGGCAGCAGGAAATGAAGGGTCGGATTACATCCATGCCGGCGTGAATCTTAGTCCCAACACGTTGTATGAATCGTTGATGGATCCGACGAGCAGCGATTACAATGTGATCGAGATGTGGTACGAAGCGGGTTCAATGGCGGAGGTCGCATTCGCATATTATGGTCTGAGCAACGGACAATTGGTTTACCTAGGACAAACAAACTACATCCCCGTGGGTAGTAACATCGGTATCACTCAAAATGGCGATTTGAATCCGGTCGCAATCAAATCAAATGGAGTGACTGTAGGCTACTTTGCGGTGGAGTCGGCGAATACGATTGATGCGGAAAATGGGGATGGCCAAGCGTATTTGATTTTGACGAACAATGACACCAATGTTGATCTGAATGAGCTGTATTGGACGGTCTTATACAAATCGTCGGCGACAGCTAGCGGCCGTGTGGATATGTGGATGCATGGGGGAGGATTTTATCCGTTCGAAGTGGGATTCGATGGTGTGGTCGAGGTTTCAGGAGATCGTGATTTTTCAATCGGCACCCCGGCCACATCCCGCAAGGTGATTTCGGTCGGTTCGTATGTGACGCGCACGAGTTGGACGGATATCGATGGGGTGAACCGCAATGTGGTTTGGCAACATCCATCCGGAGAAGGCACCATCATTCCAGCAGTGGGAACGATTTCGGAATTCAGCAGTCGTGGCCCAACGCGCGATGGTCGCCAGGCTCCGATCATTGCCGCACCTGGAGAAAAAATCGCATCCTCGCTGTCGTCCCATCTTAATGTGCGTGCTACAGAAGAAGAATCGTATGAACTGGGTGGTGTGTACAAAGGTGATGTTGTTCAAGGAGGTACCCAAATGGTGACGCAAGGGACCAGCATGGCGTCTCCGCATGTGGCCGGGGTGATCGCCTTGATGCTTCAAGTGGACCCAAACCTGGATTACGACAAAGCCGTAGCCATTTTGACCGAAACCGCACGCCGAGACGAACAAGTGGGTGTCGCTCCGAATGTGTCGTACGGAAACGGAAAGGTGGATGCGCATGCCGCCGTGAGCCGAGCACTGACCCTCACATCGATTGAGGATGGTGCTGAGCGAAGTGAAGGATTTGCATTACATCAGAACTATCCCAATCCCTTTAATCCTTCGACCGAAATACGATGGACGATGGACGTGGGACGGCAGACAAAACTAGCCATTTACGATATTTTGGGCAGGGAAGTCGCGGTGCTTGTGAACGGCATGTTGGCGCCGGGCGAGCATTCCGTCACGTTCGACGCGGCTGGACTTTCATCGGGTCTGTACATGTACCGACTCACTTCCAACGGGTATTCGATCAGTAAGAAAATGCTGCTTATGAAATAGGAGAGAGTATGCGGTTCATCGCGTTGGTTCTGCTTTTGTCATGCGTTTCGTTCGCCCAAGCCCAACATTCGGTGGTGATGGGGATGTGAACGTGAATGTCGGCTCGGCCAATACCAACGGCGTGTTCGAACCGAAGGCGGCGATGGGTCCGGGTGGACGGATGGCCGTGACGTGGTTGGAACGTACCACGCAAGGGGATTTGTCCACAGCAGACGGGCCCATCCTGGGCATCCGGCTCTATAACTGGAACGGAACGACAGCTTCACCAACCATCAGTCCGTCGTTCTTTCGTCCGAATCCCACCTCGAAATGGTTTTACAGTCGGTTTCGCCAGCATGATACAGCGTATAGGCCGGATGGGGTGTTTTTAGCATTTTTAGAGCATTACGGGGAGCAATCGATCGTGCTCACATCCCGCTGGACTTCCGAAATCAACATCTTCGCGTTAAATGCCGATGGAAGCCTTGCGGATTTGAACGGCACCGGAAATGCGGGTGTGATGTATGAACTTTTTTTGAGCGATGCATTTGGCGCCTATCGTCCAAATATCGCGATGCTGTCGTCGGGCGAAGTGTTCATGGTCACCCAGGAAGAACACACCAGTAGTTCATTGTGGAGAAGCTCAATTTATACGTTCAAGTCGAATCTGGAGCTGTATTCGAGCAATGCGTTCTACCCGTATCCGACCAGCTTCCACGGACAAGCGCAGTTCATGAATCCGGATGTGGCGTCGAATTCATCCCGCACCCTCATGGCTTGGCAAGACGGACGTGATGGTAACCCGATGCAAGTGTATGCCCAGTTTTTCGATGGCGCGAATCTATCCGGCACCAATTTCAAAGTGAACGCGGCCGGATCCGGAGCCGTGCTTCCGAGCGTGGCCGTTAATGCATCCGGCAGTAGTGTGGTCGCTTGGTTGGGAAACGATGCGACGAATGGTCCTCAGGTCTGGGCGCGTGCCTATGGTGCGGATGGTCAACCCCGCTCGGCTCAGCCCATCAAAGTGAGTGATGTGCCACCTGGAGGCGATGTGTATGCAAAACCCATTGTTGCCCTGATGGACAACGGACGCTACATGGTGGTTTGGGGCGATAGCTCATCTGTCGGATTCCGAGCCCGCATGCGCGAACTGGATGTGGATGGCGGCATCTATGGAGGCGTGAAATTGGTGGCGGATGCGGACCATGCCACAGGTCAGCCCCATGTCACGCACGACAACACGAACTTCGTTCTGACGTGGGTGGATGGTCGATCCTCCCCTGGAGATGCGTACATGAAAGTCATCACGCCGTATGTGGGCACGTCGATAGAGCCTCATCCTGAGCGAAGCGAAGGACCTGCACTCCTTGGAAACTACCCTAATCCGTTCAATCCGTCGACGGTTGTCAGTTATCGGTTGTCTGTTTTCGGTGAAGTCCGCATTAGCGTTGTGAATCAGTTAGGTCAATATGTGGCCACACTATTTAATGGCAGCCAAACCCCAGGCCAGCACTTCGTCACATTCGATGCGGCCGGGTTGCCGAGCGGGATGTATATCGTTGTGTTGGAATCAAATGGGTTCAGGGATATGCGGAAGGTGATGTTGGTGAAGTGATGTCGAGCAATCAAGTACTCAAGTACTCAAGGGGCAGGCTTAACTCTAACCCCCAGCTTTAGCTGGGGGCATCTCATCACAACTCCGCGATACCACTCGATATTTCGTGCCACGTGGAGTGATGACATCTAGCCCCTGGCTTTAGCCAGGGATTGTTAATTAAACAAGTGGCGCTTTTTGCTTCGCTCTTCGCAAATGATATATAGTTCCTTCGCTACGGGCTTCGCCCTTCGCTCAGGATGACAAGTGCATCGCTCATAAATAATAGGCGGCATAACAAATGTCCAAGTGCACTTAGGTCGTCGTTATGCCGCCTCTTCTTTTAATGGCATTACGCTTGTCATCCTGAGGGCCTGTCCTGAGCGTAGCGAAGGAGCCGAAGGCCCGAGGGATCTATGTATGAGTTGCGAAGCACCCTCCTCCTGAGCAAAGCGAAGGACCTACTCATTAATTGCGAAGCACCTCTTACATCGCACCCCGCGCATGTTCATCCCTTGTTCTTCCTTGAGTACGTGATCAACTTGTCATTCCAACACCTCATCCTGCCACGCCCTCGCTCCCGCCGTCGCCACCACGAATATGATGGCCGTGTAGAACGTCCATAACGACAGAATGAGCAAAATCGAATAACTCTGATACACCGACGCGTAGGTGCGCAATGTCTCATTCAGGAAAAACCCGAAGATGTAGCGCGCCGACTGGAATAGGGTGGTGTAAATCACAGCTCCAACAAAGGCTGTCTGCCGTTTGATTGATCGCTCACCTAAGTATCGGAACAACACATAAAAAATGCTGACCGTGAACACAATGGTGATCAGACTCGATAAGATGTCGAACAGCGGTCCGACTCCGATCGAGAGGCCAAGCGATGGTATCACAATGTCATTTGTTGAGAACAAGGTGATGAGGGAGACGAGGTAGCTGAAAAAGACGAAGATGGAGCCAACGAGTCCGAACGTCAGAAACGAGTACATGAAATCGCTGAAGCGATGCTTTTTCTCGATGCAATCGAAGATGCGGTAAATCACCTGTTTCAATGTGGTGAACAACGCCAAGGAGGTGAACGTTAGGATGGCGAATCCGAAAATCAGGTTCGATCGACGTGAATCGACCAAAGGCTGGATGTAGCCAGTGAACAGGTTCGCGGGGTCAACGAATTCCGATCCGGCCTGATCATACAACCCCGCTGGAAAAAACTCACGGGCGTAGCGCGACAATTCCCCCATCACCACATCGATGCTCATCACATAACCGATCAGCGATCCCACCAATAATGTGAACGGGATGCTGAACAGGAATAAGTTGAAGCTGATGGCCGAGGCGTTGAAAAAAAGATCTCGTTCTGCCAGTAACTGACCAAACCGACGGATAAATGCGTTTGCTTTCTTCACTCTGTCGTATTTTCGATACCCGCCAATATAAACCCATCCGACGTGTCAACCAACGCAACAGGCACTACGCCGCTCATGCGGCAGTATCATCAGATCAAAGCGAAACACCCCGGCACCTTGCTGTTGTTCCGGGTGGGCGATTTCTATGAAACCTTCGCGGATGACGCCGTGACGGTGAGCCGTGAATTGGGCATTACGCTGACGAAACGCAATAACGGCGGGGATATGACACCCCTGGCCGGTTTCCCGTTCCATGCGCTCGACACCTATTTGCCGAAGCTGGTGCGCAAAGGTCACCGTGTCGCGATTTGCGAGCAGACCGAAGATCCCGCCGAAGCCAAAGCCAACAATCGGAAGATCGTGGATCGCGAAGTCACGGAAATCATGACTCCGGGCGTCACGATGTCCGATAAGCTGCTCGACCACAAGCGCAATAATTATCTCTGTTCGGTGCACATCAGCGGAGGAACCGCAGGTGTCGCATTCGCGGATGTGTCTACCGGCGAAATGGGGGTTACCCAAGTGGACAAAGCCGCTCTCGGCGCGTTCGTGAATAGCATTGGTCCGGCTGAACTCCTCATCCCAAAAAAGCTGAAGAACGAACCGCCGGTGTCGCCGGATGGGAGCGTCACCACATTGGTCGAAGATTGGGTGTTCGATGGGGATTACGCCTATCAATTGCTGTTGGATCACTTCCGGACGCATTCACTGAAGGGATTTGGCGTCGAAGATCTTCCCGTCGCATGCACGGCCGCGGGCGTGTTGCTGCACTACATCCGAGAGAATCAGAAAGCCTCGCTGGCCCACATCCGACGTATTTATTCGTTCGAGAATCGGGAATTCATGATGCTGGATGCGGCCACGAAACGCAATTTGGAGCTGACCAGCACCATGCAAGATGGTCACACCGAAGGCTCGCTAATCGGTATTTTGGATGACACTTGCACCGCGATGGGTGGTCGTTTATTACGCCGTTGGCTTCATCAGCCCCTGAAACGCGTGGCCACGATCCGCGAACGACTCAATGCGGTCGATGCCTTGATGAAGCAAAACTCCTTGCGACAGGAAGTGCGCGAAGAACTGGAACACATCGGGGATTTGGAACGGTTGATGTCGCGAATCGTGGTGGGTCGGGCGAATGCACGGGATTTGGTGCAGCTTCAACTATCGCTCAGCATCATTCCCATCCTCAAGCGACACATCACCACGTTCGATGATCCGGCGATCAAGGGCATTCAATCGGATTTGTCGGCTTTGAGTGCCCTGCAAGACCGCATACGCCAAGCTTTGGTCGAAGAACCGCCAGCCTCCTTGCGGGATGGGGGATTCATCCGGGATGGGTTTTCGAAAGAACTCGACGAGCTTCGCGACATCGCCCGGAATGGGAAAACCTATATCGCGAAAGTCCAGAAGGACCTCATCGCTCGCACCGGCATCACCTCGCTGAAACTCGGTTATAACAAGGTGTTCGGGTATTACATCGAGGTCACGAATGTGCATAAGGAGAAGATTCCGCAAGATTTCATCCGGAAGCAGACTCTGGTGAACGCCGAGAGGTACATCACGCCGGACCTGAAAGACATCGAGGAAAAAATACTATCGGCTGAGGAGCGAATGTCGGCCATCGAAAGTGAATTGTTCGAACAGTTGCGCTTGGAAGTGGCTGAATTCGCGGAACACGTACAACAAAATGCACAAGCTGTTGCTCGCTTGGATGCGTTTCAGAGCTTGGCCGAAGTGGCCTTCCGCAACCGATATGCCAAGCCCGAAGTGAATGATAGTTCGCGGCTCATCATCAAGGCAGGTCGACATCCCGTTGTCGAACGCTTCATGCCGATGGGAGAGCCGTTCATTCCGAACGATATCGAACTCGACACCGACGATCAGCAGATCATGATGATCACGGGTCCGAACATGGCAGGTAAAAGTATCATTCTGCGTCAGACAGGGCTTATCGTTCTTTTGGCGCAAATCGGAAGTTTTGTGCCGGCGGATGCGGCCGAAATCGGACTGGTGGACAAGATCTTTACTCGGGTCGGTGCGCAAGACAACCTCGCGGCAGGAGAGAGCACGTTCTTGGTTGAGATGAATGAAGCGGCCAACATCCTGAACAATGCCACGCCGAAATCCCTGATACTTTTGGATGAAGTGGGTCGTGGCACAAGCACGTTTGATGGATTATCCATCGCTTGGTCGCTCGCCGAATACTTGCACAATCAGCCGAGTGTGGCCGCGAAAACCTTATTTGCGACGCATTATCATGAGTTGAATGAGCTCGAAAGCCTATATCCCCGCATCAAGAATTTCAATGTGCAGGTAACGGAGCATGACGGACGCGTGATTTTTCTTAGGAAGCTGATCCGTGGTGGTGCCGATCACAGTTATGGAATCCAAGTAGCGGCGATGGCGGGATTGCCGGATGCGGTCCTCATTCGCGCCCGGGAAATCCTGAACAATCTCGAAGAGCACAGCCTCGAAATCGCCGGAAAAAAACAGGTGACGCGCGATGTCGTGAAAAACCTGGAGCGGCAAGATCCCATCCCGCAATTGTCCTTGTTCGCGACAACTGTCGATCCGCGCTATGAACAGATCAAAACCAAGCTCGAAGCGATGGATCCGAATCGCATGACACCGATTGAGGCGTTGTTGCTGTTGACAGAGTTGAAGAGATTGACTTTGTAATACAGATTGTATTACATTTATACATGAGATCCATCCGATTATCTGATGATATCGAGCGCCGTCTCGATCAACTTAGCGAGCGCGAAAACCGCACGAAATCCGACCTCATCAAAGAGGCGATTGTCGAATATTTGACCGATCGGGAAGTCAAGCAATCTCCCTATGATCTTGGATCTGATCTGTTCGGAGTGTATTCGAGCGGTGAAGGGGATCTTTCCACGACCTACAAAACCCGAATCGTAGACATTCTCCGTGAAAAAAACTCTCGTTGATGCAGGGCCAATTATTGCCTTGCTTGATCAGGATGATCATCATCACGAGGCTGCGATTCGATTGATGAAGGACATTGATGGCCAACTGGTGACATCATGGCCGGTGATGACGGAGGTATGCCATCTGCTAATAAAAAGTCCGAAAGCAGTTCACAATGTACTGACTTGGATAGATCGAGGTGCCGTCAACGTAATGGATGTGCCGATTACGGAGGTGGCTTTCATTCGCGAACGAATGGCTCGATATGCGAATCTGCCGATGGATCTCGCCGATGCGACTCTCATGAATCTCGCCGAACGCGAAGGCATCACGGAAATCATCAGTTTCGACCATCATTTCGATGTGTATCGGACAATTGGAAATCAGCGTCTTCATCGTCGGGGCTCTTGAGTACTTGTCCACTTGAGTACCTGACTTCCTTGAGTACTTGTCCACATGAGCACCTGTTCTATTGCTATCTTCCCATATGGAAATCCTGAATCCATCGGAATTATCGAAAAGCGTGGGACTGAAAACCCTCGAGGAGGCGGTGAAGCGGTCGCAGACTCAATGCTCGCTGAAGATCGGCATCCCGAAGGAAACCTCGAACGATGAGCGGCGAGTGTGCATCACTCCTGGTGGGGTGGATGTGCTGGTTGCGAACGGACATCAGGTCACCATCGAAAAAGATGCCGGTGCCGATGCCCGTTTCCCGGATCATGCGTATTCCGAAGCCGGAGCCGAAATCGCCTATTCGAGCGAAGAAGTTTATAAGAAATCCGAATTGATCGTGAAAGTGGCGCCTCCCACATCCGCCGAGCGCGCCTTATTGAAAGACGGGCAGATTGTGATGTCGGCCGTGCACTTGGGAACCGCTGACAAGACCTATTTCAATGACCTATTGACCAAAGGCGTGACGGGAATCGGATTCGAATTCCTTCAATCCAAAGACGGCACGTTTCCGATTGTTCGGATGATGCATGAAATCACCGGATCGGTGGCGGTGCAGATCGCGGCGCATCACTTGGAAAGCAACCGTGGCGGACCCGGCATCATGCTGGGTGGTATTTCGGGCATTCCGCCAGCCACAGTGGTCATTTTAGGAGCAGGAATCATCGCCGAATACGCGGCTCGAACCGCGCTCGGATATGGTGCACAGGTGTTTGTGATGGACACGGACCTGAGTGCCTTGCGTCGCCTCGAAAACGCGCTCGACCGACGCATCATCACCGCCATGGCCAACACGCAGTATCTAACCATCGCTATGAAATCGGCCGATATCGTGATTGGCGCGGCGTTGGTCGAAGGAAACAGAGCGCCGTGCTGGGTCACCGATTCGATGGTGGAATTGATGAAGCCCGGTAGCGTGGTTGTGGACACCGTGATTGACCAGGGCGGATGCATCGAAACCAGCAAAGCCACCACCCATTCGAAACCCGTATTTGTTAAGCATGGGGTGACGCATTATGCTGTGCCAAACATGCCCGCGGCTGTGGCTCGGACGGCCACCTATGCGCTGAACAATGTGATCGTGCCGTATCTGATCCAAATCGGCGATGCGGGCGGACTGAACGAGGCGCTCTGGCATCATGTCACCATCCGAAACGGAACGTATCTGTACAAGCGTCATCTCACGAAAAAGGCGCTGTCCACGCTCCACAATCTGCCCTATCGCGACATCGATATGCTCATGGCCTCGCGCATATGAGTGCAGATCGACGTAGGGGCGGATCGCATCCGCCCGCATCGGATAGGGCGCATGCCATGCGCCCCGACGTGTCGCCAAAGAAGTCCCTCGGCCAGCACTTCCTCATCGATGGAAACATCATCCGGAAGATCGTGGGCAGCCTCACTCCGAAAGAAGGCGATACCGTGATCGAAATCGGTCCGGGAACCGGGGCTTTGACCGCATCCCTGCATAAGCTGCATCCCGACATGCTGGCAGTGGAAGTGGATCCGCGCTCAATCGAGCTTCTCAAAAAAGACATCCCGGGGCTGAATATCCTTCATCAAGATGTGTTGGACTTGAAATGGGGGGAAATCACGTCGGGGCAGGATGGCATGTCGGGGCGGATGGCATCCGCCCCCAAAGAGGGCGCGTGCGACGCGCCCCTACTTTCCGTAATTGGAAACCTTCCCTATTACATCACATCCCCCATCTTATTCCATGTGTTGGATCATCGCGAATATTTCCGCGAGGCGGTGTTCATGATGCAGAAGGAAGTGGCCGAGCGCTTGGTGGCCAAGCCTCGCACGAAAGATTATGGGATTCTGAGTGTGCAGACGCAGTTGTTATGCCGCGTGGAACTGCTATTCCTGGTGCCGCCTACAGTGTTCGTACCACCTCCGAAAGTGGATAGCGCCGTTGTGAAACTTCATTTCGATGGTCCGCCTCCGAATGTGGAGCTGTCTTATATGAAAAAAGTGGTCCGCATGGCGTTCAACCAGCGACGAAAGAAACTTAGCAACGCGATCAAAGAACTATTGACGGAGGAAAACCGTCCGCGCGTGGCCCATTGGCTGGATAAGAGGGCGGAGGAACTAACGCCGGGCGAGTTTGTGGAGCTTTGTAGGTTGTTGGTTGTTGGTGGTTAGTTGTTAGTTGCGCGAAGCGCGAGGTGCGATGTGAAGAGGGGCTTGACATTATTTTGAAGTCAGAACATTTTTCCCGCATCCCGCATCCCGCATCCCGCATCCCGCATCCCGCATCCCGCATCCCGCATCCCGCATCCCGCATCCCGCATCCCGCATCCCGCATCCCGCTTAGCACTCCCGCCACTCGACTGCTAATTTGTGTCGCACTCTCTGCCACGTTGACAGAATGCCGGCGGGCGGCACGGTTTTTCATAGTGAAGGGCATCTAACCCAAAACCTTAAACAGAAAAACTCACTCACTATGGCCAATATCAAGCCTCTAGGAGATCGGGTTCTTGTTCAGCCCGACGTTGCTGAAGAGAAAACCGCATCCGGTATCATCATTCCCGACACTGCTAAAGAAAAACCACAACGCGGAACGGTTATCGCTGTCGGTCCTGGCAAATACGAGAACGGAACCAAGATCGAAATGAATGTCAAAACAGGCGATAAAGTCTTGTACGGCAAATATTCCGGAACCGAGCTCGTGCTCGATGGCAAAGAGTACATGATCATGCGCGAAAGCGACATCCTCGGCATCGTTTCCTGATTCAACTCATTTTTTCAAATAAAGACTGTATAAACCAACATGGCTAAACAAATTCATTACAACGTTGAGGCTCGCGACGCCCTCAAACGTGGTGTAGACAAACTCGCTAACGCTGTCAAAGTGACCCTAGGCCCCCGCGGTCGTAACGTGGTCATCGAAAAATCATTCGGTGCGCCATTGGTCACCAAAGATGGTGTGACGGTTGCCAAAGAGATCGAACTCGAAGACAAAGTGGAAAACATGGGCGCACAGATGGTGCGCGAAGTGGCTTCCCGTACCAGCGATAATGCTGGTGATGGAACCACCACCGCTACGGTTTTGGCTCAAGCCATCGTAACGGCCGGACTCAAAAACGTGACCGCCGGTGCCAACCCGATGGATCTCAAGCGCGGTATCGACCGTGCCGTTGAAGCCGTTGTTGCTGAGCTGAAAGTGATCAGCCGCGACATCGACTCCAAAAACGAAATCGAACAAGTCGGAACGATCTCCGCCAACAACGACGAAACCATCGGTAAACTCATCGCCGACGCGATGGAGAAAGTGGGCAAAGACGGTGTGATCACGGTTGAAGAAGCCAAAGGCACCGAAACGACCCTCGAAACCGTTGAAGGCATGCAGTTCGACCGTGGCTACCTCAGCCCGTATTTCGTGACGAACGCCGACAACATGACCACCGAGCTCGAAAGTCCGTTCATCCTCATCTACGACAAGAAAGTGAGCACGATGAAAGACTTGCTTCCGATCTTGGAGAAAGTGGTTCAAACCGGACGTCCATTGCTCATCATCTCCGAAGACGTGGAAGGCGAAGCCCTTGCTACGCTCGTTGTGAACAAACTGCGCGGCACCTTGAAAATCGCGGCTGTCAAAGCCCCTGGTTTTGGTGATCGCCGCAAAGCCATGCTCGAAGACATCGCCATCCTAACCGGTGGAACGGTGATCAGCGAAGAGCGTGGTTACAAATTGGAAAGCGCGACCTTGGATTACCTAGGTCAGGCCGCACGCATCTCGATCGACAAAGACAACACGATCATCGTGGATGGAAAAGGCAAAGCCGACGACATCAAAGCCCGTGTGAACCAGATCCGTGCGCAAATCGAATCGACCACCAGCGATTACGACCGTGAAAAACTGCAAGAACGTCTCGCCAAATTGGGCGGCGGCGTAGCGGTTCTGTACATCGGCGCTTCTTCTGAAGTGGAAATGAAAGAGAAGAAAGCTCGCGTGGAGGATGCCTTGCATGCTACCCGTGCTGCTGTGGAAGAAGGAATCGTACCAGGTGGTGGTGTGGCGTTGATCCGCGCATCGCATGTGGTGTCGAAACTCAAAGCCGCTAACGACGATGAGGGTGTCGGATTCGACATCGTGCTTCGTGCCTTGGAATCGCCATTGCGCACCATCACGGCCAACGCCGGATTGGAAGGTTCCATCGTGGTTCAGAAAGTCAAAGAAGGCAAAGGCAATTTCGGATTCAATGCCCGCACCGAAGTCTATGAAGACCTCGTGAAAGCCGGTGTGATCGATCCGACCAAAGTGACCCGTACTGCGCTTCAAAACGCGGCATCGGTTGCCGGTCTGATGCTCACTACGGAAGCTGTCGTGTCTGAGAAGCCAAAATCGGATAAAGACGCTCCGGCCATGCCGAACCCAGGAATGGGTGGAATGGGCGGAATGGATTTCTAAATCCACCTGCTTTTCGGGAACATTCAAGGCTCGTCTGTGTGAACAGGCGAGCCTTTTTATTTGCTACATTGTGTCTCGCAAACTTCTTATTCATCAAGTATGCCCATCCTATTCGTCCTCCTTGCGCTTATCGCGCCGCCACGTCTGTTTGACGTGATCCCTCAAAAAGCAATGCAACCACAAGGTGTGGAACAGGAGAGAGTCGCCATATCATTTGCACCCGTTTCATCCATCATGCAATTGAGGAGGGGCGATGTGGTCGAAATGCCTACATCCGTCGGATACGAAGAGTATCGCATCGTTCGGGTGGAATCATTTGTGCCTGGTACCGTGAGCGTCACGGCACTCGCAGTGGATGGGTCCGGCGATCATGTCGCGCTCACCTATGATGGTGACATCGTGACCGGCATCTCTCAATCCATCCGAGACAATCGCTTCGATGTGTTTGGTTCCGGGTATCGGGCCAAGGTGAACCCAGCCGAGCTCGATCATATTTCTTGTGGTGCCGATGAATTGCACGATCCATCCGACCATTTGCCTGATGCCATGAAAATGAATCCCATCGAGCGTGTACCCGGATCCATGCAAAAATTGCTGAACGAAGCGCAATCCGTTGGTTTGGATTCGGTGACGATCGACTTACTGATGGTCTACACCCCGAAAGCCGAGATATGGGCCGATACGGCAACCGTTCGCGCACCTGGTAGTTTCAATGCCGCCGTGGCGCAAGCGATGAATTTGTCGCAACAAGCGCTGGACATCAGCAATCTGGCGATCAAATTGCGCATGGTGCATCTGCACAAAACCAATTATGACGAGGCGTCAGGTGCAAGTTCCACCGTTCACTTGCAACGACTTACCGCGCGCGCTGGCGAATCCGGATGGCCTTCCGGAACGCTTGGCTTCATGGATGAAGTGCATGCGTTGCGTGATCAGTTCGGCGCCGATTTGGTGGCCTTGTTGGTGGATGTGGACGATACCGGCGGACTCGCTTGGCGCTTGGGCAGTTATGGAGGCCGGCCGCAAAACGGATTTTCGCTGAACCGCATCAAGCAAACCCACTTCACCTATACATTGGTCCATGAAATCGGGCACAATATGGGGAACAGCCATGGTCGTCGGCCGACTCAGACAAGCTCCCCGGCGAATCGATTCGGCGGTTTGCATTCATATTCCACTGGGTACCAATGGACGGCTAATAATGGGGATGGTTTTGCGACCGTCATGCATTATACAAGCCCAGGTTTTACGGGTACGCCGTACTTCTCGAGCACCAGCCAACTGGTGAACGGCGTCGCCATCGGATCATCCGCCCCTGATTCACTTGGAGCCGACAATGCCCGAAGCATGAGGGAAATCCGGCGTGTGATCGCGAATTATCGCAATACAACGGTGAACCCATCCAATCTGACGGTTCCGAACGTGCTGGTTGTGAATGTGGCAAGAGGTTCGACGAAAGACGTCAGTTTGGATATGACCAATACAGGGAATGGTGATGCGCAGTGGGAGATCAGCCGGATGTACAGACCATTGGCCAAAGGTATCGAGACACAAGCTCACGATTCGCGGGTACTGTATGAAACCGGTTTTGAAGCCGCACAAGGATTTACTATCGGGCCTCATACCATTATCAGAGACTGGCGCACGTTTGGAAACAATACGGCTATTCAGATCAGCAACACATCCCCACGTTCCGGTTCACAGCATTTGCGGTGGTCGCAAAGCGCAGGATTGAATGCTGGCAGTTTTGCGTTCATCGATTCGCCTCAATTCGCCCCTTCACGTGCCGGGCATCATATTCTGTCGTTTGATTTCAGGCAATCGATACCGGCTTCCCGTTTCGATATGTATGTTTATGATTCCTTCACCAATACGATGGCTCTTGGTTGGATTGTGGATGAAAATGGGAGCGTGTTCATCCGCCCAGGTCCATCAACTGGAACGTTCAATTTTCTTGGTACAGCCATACTGGGGCAATATCATACGCTTAGCGGTGAACTGGACCCATCCACTGGTAAAATCCGATATCGTTTGAACGGAGGCAACGCATCCGAATCCGATATCAGCGGGAAAACGAGGCTAAATTTCTTGAATTTCGTGCCGCAGAACCCGGCTTCAGCAAGTCCAACCGTTGATTTAGATAACATTCGAGCCGAACTGATTTCGGAGAATCTTCCAGGTTTCGTGTTTGGACACATCGAAGGAACCGTTCGTCCCGGCGAAGCCAAATCCATCCCCCTCACCATCGATGCGCAAGATTTGGCGATCGGATCGTATGTGGGCTTGGTCGACATTCAAACAAACAATGGAGTCCGAACGAGTCGAATCGAAGTCAATGTGTTGGATCCTCTTTCGGTTGATGATGTGGAATTGGAAACGCCACGAGAGATCGAATTGGCGCAGAATTTCCCGAATCCGTTTAATCCGACAACAGTGATCGGTTATCGGATATCGGAAATCGGAAGAGCCCGACTCACTATCTATGATCTTTTGGGTCGGGAAGTCGCTGTTCTGGTGGATGGAGTTCAAGCCGAGGGCATGCATTCGGTAACATTCAATGCCAGCGGCCTTTCTTCCGGAATGTATTTGTACAAGCTTGAGGCCGGTGGTCACGTTATCACCAAGAAGCTGATGTTAATGAAATAATTTAGTCTGGATTCGTCATGAAATGGTTCCTAGGCATTCTAGCCGTCATCGTCGTTTTAGTGTTGGTTGTGGTCGCATCATTAAGTCTGTATCTGACCGATGATCGACTCAAAAGTATGGTGATGCCACCCCTTCAGGAAGCCCTGGGGGATGATGTTCAAGTCGATCGTTTGGGCTACACGTTCTTCCGAACGTTTCCCAATCTCGGATTGATTGTGGAGGGATTGACCGTGCCGGACCAAACGGGCGACACGATTGTCAGCCTGACTTCGCTACGAGTCACTGTTCCGATCATGCCCTTGCTGTCGGGTGAGATGCAGGTGACCCGCATTCTGGCGGATACACCGGAATTGACCTACATCGTGTATGAAGACGGCACCACAAATATCGATTTCCTGCTCACGGAAGAAGATGAAGTCGTCGCAGATACGACCTCATCCACCATCCGACTCGATGAGATTCAAGTGGTGAACGGCCGCATCCGTTATGATGATCGTCAGGGCGGGATGAGTGCCGATATCGAAGGTTTGGACATGACCGCATCGATCGATTTAGGCGACATCATCGGTTCGGATGTGAATGCCAGCGCGAAAGGGGTGACCTTTGTCATGGATAGTGTGACTTACTTGACTCGACTGCCCATCACGCTACGTCAAAAATCCACGCTCGATATGGAAGCGGAAACCTTGAATTTGATCGAGGGTTTCGTGTCCATCCGTGGACTAGCGCTCAATACGACCGGCTCGATTTCGGCCTGGAGCAGCGATTCGATGGCATATAATTTAGAGCTCGCATCCGCATCCGATGATTTCGGAGCGTTGCTTGATCTGGTTCCTGAAGAGTATGCCGATGATGTGAAAGGCATAGAAACCCGTGGCGCACTCACATTGAAAGGCACAGTGAACGGCGATTTATCGATGGAGTACCCGAATTTCGATTTCGTGCTGGCCGTGACGGATGGATTCCTCAAACATCCATCCGCTGCGAAACCCATCGAAGACATCCAGGTGGATATGGCTGCGACCAATGCCCGCATCACCATCACAACCTTCCGGGCTCGTGCCGAGCAGAATACCGTGAATGTGACCGGATCATTGGATCGTCCGCTTGAACGCACCGCCGAATTTGTATTGGATGCGGTTGTGAAAGCGGATCTGGGCACCCTCGAAACGTATTATCCGATATCGGATTTCGGTGTCACATTGAGAGGATTGCTGGATTTGGACGCCAAGGCGAATGGTCGTGTCGATGCGCCCGACCGCGCGGTGTTTAATGCCAATCTGACATTGAAAGACGGATGGATGAAGTACACCGAGGTTGAAAAGCCGATCGAGAACATCCAGATGGTGGTCACATCCACACAAGAATTGCTCACGATCCGTTCCATGAGCGCGAATGCCGCGTCGAACATGGTATCCTTGACCGGAACGGTGCGTCAGCCATTGGATATGGATAAAGCTCGGTTCGACATCAATGCCACTGCGAACATGAATCTGGAGTCTTTGAAAGAGTTTTACCCCATCGACGAAGACACTCTCACGCTGCGCGGCCAATTGCAATTCAATGCGAAAGCGAATGGATTGGTATCCAATCCGGAAACAGCCTTGGCCAGTGGAGATCTCAAACTGGCGAATGGCAGTATCCAATACCATTCCATCGCCGATACGATGCGTGTGAGCGGTGGAATCCGTGCGGATGTGCGCTTCAACGGCGCCATGGACAAACTGGCCGACATGAAGTTCAACGGTGGCATGAATGTGGCCAGTTTCTCGGTGTCATCTCCTGCACTGGATAACCCCGTCACAAATATGAACGGGGACTTGATTTTCAGTGATGCGAATGTGGAACTCAAGAGTTTTGTGTTCCAGATGGGTTCGTCCGATTTCTCCATCACAGGTTCAGCGGTGCAATACAAGAACTTTTTCGAAGCAGTCGGAAGCGCCTCGCCGATGCGCCTGAATGCGCAATATGTGTCCCGTTTTCTGAATGTGGACGAAATCTACGATATCAACGACACCAACGACGATCCGCTGTACATGGAACTTCCGAACCTGAGCAGCACATTGACCGCCCGCATCGATTCAATGGTGTTTGTCGGGATGTCGATCACCAAGATCCAAGGCAAGGCCAACACCACGCCGAAGATGCTCGAAATGAACGAATCTTCGGCGAATGCGTTCGGCGGAGCGATGTCCGGATACATGAAATGGGACATCCCGCAACCCAATTACACCTGGGTCACGTTCCGAGGCGATCTGACCAATGTGCGGAGCGAGCAGTTCTTCAAAGAATTCAAATTAGGTGGGAAGAGCGACTTCCATAAGTACATCAGCGGTGGATTGACGGCTAAAGCGAATTTTGTGACTGCCATGGATGAGATGTTGGTTCAAGATGCGAAAACCATTCAGGCGGATGGATCTTTTGGAATGGATCGTGCTCGCATCAAAGATCATCCTTATCAAGTGAGAATCGCGGATTTGTTGGGACTCGCTGAAATGAAGGATGTGTCGCTCGATGCGTGGACCGCGACCTTCCTGATCAAAGACGGATTGATGACACTTCGCGATATGAACCTCACCAGCAAGGATATCGGGCTCAATTTGAACGGAACCCATAATTTGGTGACGGATCAGATCAATTACAAAGTCCACATCACGCTACCCGGTAGTTATGGAAACCGGTTGGAGCGCTTGCTGACCAAAGATGGCGTGGAAGCCCTGAAGAATAAAGACGGGATGATTGTCGTGCCGATGGGAATCACAGGAACATCGACCGATCCGACGGTAGGATTGGATCGTGATTATTTGCAAAACGCCATCAAAGACTATTTGATCAAAAAAGGATCTGACGCGGCGAACCGGCTTTTACAGGGCATCATTCGGAATTAACAGGTTTTATACAGGGTTAAATAATCCCCTGTTGACCCGCTATATTTAGCGGTATGAAACACCTTTTATTGCTCCTGTTACTGGCAGCATCGTGCGCCCGACCCGAACCCGTATCCATCCAAGGCGCATCGGCGCATTGGATCAGCTCCTCTCAATTGGTTTGGGATGCACCCGCAACCGCGTCCCGATTCGAACTACGCTATAGCCTCGTGGCGGACATCGAAGTCTCAGATGACGGCGTGACCGGCGGTGAACGGCTCGATATCCAACCCGGCGGCACACCCATCGATACATTGACGGATCGATATCGTCACATCCGAAACTGGCCCGTGTTTCAAGTCGATGTCGACGAATCGGTGATCAAAGACGCCCTCAAAGGTCAACTGGTGGCTATCGCCTATGATGAAGCAGGAAAACCAGTGCAAGCCACACGCGTTCAAACAGCCGGAGTGATCGATGAATTGTATGCGTTTGATGGGGTTTTGGGTCAGGTTTACGGTCCGAATGCCATCACACTCACTCTTTGGGCGCCGACCGCTCAATCCGTTTTATTGAATTTGTATGATGCGGAAAAGAATCTGACGTCGACCGTTCAACCCGAATCGACCGCACCAGCTCCTGGTGTGTATCGGTTCACATTACCGCGTTCGAGCGACCGAACCTTCTATACCTACACGGTTAGCGCCTATCATCCGGAAAACGGACTCATCAACCGCATTGACGTGACCGATCCTTATTCGTTGAGTTTGTCGATGGACAGCAAACATAGCCAATTGGTGGATTTGAACGATCGCTCGCTGAAACCGGCCGGATGGGATGCCCTGAAAAAATCATTGCCCCGCGCGACCGACATCACCTTGTATGAAGCGCATCTGCGGGATTTCAGCATCTTCGATGAACGTGTTCCTGCTGAGCATCGAGGTACCTACTTGGCCTTCACGCATGTGAACAGCACAGCGATGCGCCATCTGAAACGACTTTCCGATGCGGGCTTGTCCCACCTTCATCTGCTGCCGCTGAACGATATCGGTTCTGTGATCGAAGACCGTTCCAAGCGCATCGACATCCAAGATGAATCCGAATCCGGCACGTTCTTCGAGAAATTTGTTCGTTGGGCGGATGAGGACCCGATCACCGAACGCATCCAACGTCCATATAGTGAGCCGAGTCGGGCGAACGGATTATCGGGCAAAGACGGATTCAATTGGGGCTATGATCCGGTCCATTTCAATGTCCCGGAGGGGAGTTATAGCACGGAGCCCGATGGTCCGACGCGGATCAAGGAGCTTCGTGACATGGTAGGCGCGCTGCATGGCATCGGGTTGAATGTGGTGGTGGATGTGGTCTACAACCACACGTACGAAACAGGCCTGCGCACGACCTCGGTACTCGATAAAATTGTGCCGGGCTACTACTACCGCTACGATGCGGTAAGCGGGGATGTGGCCACATCCACCTGTTGCTTCAATACCGCCGCGGAAAACAAGATGATGGAAAAACTCATCATCGATTCCGTTCTGCTATGGGCGAAGCAATACAAGATCGATTCCTTTCGGTTTGATCTGATGGGCCACCATCCAAAAGCGGTGCTCGTCCGCCTCCGCGAAGAACTCGCCAAACTCACATTGGCGCGCGATGGCGTGGATGGAGCCAACATCTACATTTATGGGGAAGGATGGAATTTCGGGGAAGTGGCCGATAACCGCGTCTTCGAGCAAGCTACCCAATTCAACATGGGCGGAACCGGAATCGGTAACTTCAACGACCGAATGCGGGACGGCATTCGAGGTGGCAACTTCACCGACCGCGGACGTTTCCAAGGCTTCACTAACGGGCAATTCTTGTTTCCGAATGAAGAAGCCGGAACGGATGCGGCCGCACAAAAAGCCGCTTTGCTGGAAGCAGGAGATCGGATCCGTGTCGGACTTGCCGGCAACCTCAGCACCTATATTTATGAAAATCGCTTCGGAGAGATTGTGAATGGAGGAAATGAGTGGATCGGATATACCCTTCAGCCTCAAGAAACCATCAATTATATCGACAAGCACGACAACGAAACGTTCTGGGACAACACACAAACCAAGTTACCTGGCGGTTTTTCAATGGAAGACCGTGTGAAGGTGCATCTGCTGAGCAATGCGATGATCAATTTCGGTCAGGGCGTGCCTTTTTATCAGATGGGGACAGATATCCTTCGTTCGAAATCCCTCGATCGCAACAGTTATGATTCGGGCGATTGGTTCAATCGGGTTGACTTCACGATGGAAACCCACAATTGGGGTCTCGGACTTCCACCGGTTTGGGACAATCGTCAGCGTTGGGATGCCATGCGCGATTTCCTCACCAATCCGAACATCACCATCACGAAAGAGCATATGGCCGAAGCACACGACGGATTTTTGCAACAACTCCGCATCCGGTATCTGTCGCCACTATTCCGTTTGTTGGAAGCGGATGATGTTCACAAACGATTGGCATTCCATAACACAGGTCCGGATCAAGTTCCTGGACTCATCGTGATGTCCATTTCGGATGCACCATGCGGCGGCGACGATTTGGATCCGGCCTTGGATGGAATCTTGGTCGTGTTCAATGCCACGCAGACGGATCATCAAATCACATCGCCAGTAGCCGGACTCCGGGTGCATCCTTTTTCGAAAGGATCGGAAACGGTGGATGCGGATGTGGTCACGGTTCCGGCTTTGAGCGCGGGCGTCTTCGTCAAGCCACAACGTGGTGCACGCGGAGAGTTCGTGTGCAACACCCGGATGTGAGTCTTATAGCAATTCGATGAGATGCTTGACTTTCTCATGGTTCAATGGCTTATCCATGAAATCCACCACATAGGGTGATTCGAATGCTAGGGCCCGGTCTTTTGGATCCATCGATGAACTAAGCATCACAATTTTGACTTTCTGTTTCAAATCATCGGGCATGTGGCTGAACTCATCCAAAAATGTGAAGCCGTTCATGACAGGCATCAGGATATCTAGGAGTATCAGATCTGGGATGTTATTCCCGCTATCATACGAAGTGGAAAGGTCAGACAGAGCCCTTGTAGCCGTATTCACGTACTTCACCGATGAAAAGTACCCTGATTTTTCAAGGTATCTGGAGTTGACGATGTTGATGATGGCGTCATCATCGATAAGAAGCACGGATTTCATAAATAGCGGGGGTTGACGAATTAGCTCGAAATGAGTCTATCTTCACATAGAATACATACGAAACCAGAGGTCTTCCAAATGTCGACACAATTTATTCTCGCCCTTGATCAGGGTACGACCAGTTCACGTGCGATTGTTTTCGATCAGAAAGGGTCTGTGATCGCCTCCGCGCAAAAAGAATTCACCCAAATTTATCCGAAACCGGGATGGGTGGAGCACGATGGGAACGAGATTTGGGCCACGCAAGCCGGCGTCGCAGCCGAGGCCATCACCCATGCCGGATTGAATGGCACGAACATCGCTGCCATCGGCATCACCAATCAGCGGGAAACCACGCTCATTTGGGATCGGGCCACTGGCAAACCCGTATATAATGCCATAGTGTGGCAGGATCGTCGCACATCCGCCTATTGTGATGAGCTTCGAAAAGCGGGTCATGCGGATGTGATCCGTGCCAAAACCGGACTCATCCTCGACGCTTATTTCTCCGCCACGAAGATCCGATGGATCCTCGAAAATGTGAAGGGAGTCCGCGAACGTGCCGAAAAGGGTGAGTTATGCTTCGGCACGATGGATACCTGGCTGGTCTGGAATTTCACGAAGGGGGAGGTGCATGTGACCGATGCAACAAACGCATCCCGGACCATGCTGTACGACATCCATAAGGGTCGTTGGGATGATGATTTGTTATCCCTGTTCAACATTCCTGCGAGCCTGCTTCCGACCGTGAAATCCTCGAGTGAAGTGTACGGTCATACCAAGACCACCATTTTTGCAAGCAAGGTTCCGATCGCCGGCATCGCGGGGGATCAGCAAGCGGCGTTGTTCGGTCAGCGTTGCATCACCTCCGGCATGGTGAAAAACACCTATGGTACCGGTTGCTTCATGGTGATGAATACCGGAACAACACCCATCGTCTCAAAAAACAACCTGCTCACGACGATCGCTTGGGATGTGGACGGCAAAGTGGAATACGCCCTTGAAGGGAGCATTTTCATCGCAGGAGCGATCGTGCAGTGGCTGCGCGACGAGCTGGGCATCATCCGCACATCATCAGATGTCGAGACATTGGCGGCAACGGTTCCTGATTCAGGCGGTGTGTACGTGGTTCCGGCGTTTGCCGGATTGGGTGCACCGCATTGGGATTCGGATGCGCGAGGCACGCTAACCGGACTCACCCGCGGATCCAAAGCCGCGCACATCGCCCGCGCCGCATTGGATAGCATCGCCTATCAGACGATGGATGTTCTTAAGGCGATGGAAGCCGATTCCGGCATCCCGATTCGTGAATTGCGTGTGGATGGGGGCGCCACAGCGAACAATCTGCTGATGCAATTCCAATCGGATATACTGGGTGTGCCGGTTTCAAGACCCAAAACACTCGAAACGACCGCCCTTGGGGCCGCTTACCTCGCCGGCTTGGCTGTCGGCTACTGGGGAAGTCAGGCCGACATCAACTCCCAATGGCAGGAAGACCGGAAATTCACTCCCGCTCGGTCCAAAGCGGATGTGGATGCACTCACCCAAGGATGGAACCGCGCGCTTGGGGCCGCCATCGCTTGGGCTAAATCGTAAGGCCGCCTCGCTTACGCATATATAACCAGTAAGGGCGCATCGCATGCGCCCCACAAACAACAAACCACTATGTCACCATTTATTGCCGAAATCATTGGAACCGCGCTGCTCATCTTGCTGGGGAACGGCGTTGTGGCGAATGTCGTCCTGAAACATACAAAAGGACATGGAAGCGGATGGATCGTGATCACCTTCGGGTGGGCTATGGCCGTATTTGTCGGAGTTGTGGCAGCAGCCGCATATAGCGGCGCGCATATCAATCCGGCAGTGACGATCGCCTTGGCGACGGCCGGAAAATTCGCATGGTCGAGCGTGCCGATGTACATCGTCGCGCAGATGATCGGTGCCGCGATCGGCTCGTTCCTGGTTTGGGCCGCATATCGGGGTCATTTTGAGGCCACAGAGGATGAATTGACGAAATTGGCCTGTTTCAGCAACATTCCGCAGATTCGGAACACCACTCAGAACTTTATGACCGAGTTCATCGGCACGTTTACGCTGGTTTCCGGGGTGTTGTATATGGCCGCGCCCCAAGTGGGACTGGGAGCCTTGGATGCGCTGCCGGTCGCGTTTTTGGTGTTAGGCATCGGACTGTCGCTTGGCGGTCCAACGGGTTATGCGATCAACCCGGCACGGGATCTGGCTCCGCGAATCATGCATGCCATTCTTCCGATGTCGAACAAAGGCAGTAGTGACTGGGGTTACGCATGGATTCCGGTTGTGGCTCCTATCGCCGGTGGGATTGTCGCGGCTATGACATCTGTGCTTCTTTTAGGATAGAAAGTCCGTTCGCACCTGCTGTTTTCGGGATATATTCCGACCCATGCAGGTTTCCGAACTCCTCACCAATTGTGTTCAGGCCGTCGATGCGGAAATCGATGCGGTGAAAGTACGTCCCGCGCGCGATGTCCTTTTCGACGGTCAGAAGTTGTTCACCTCGGAAAGCACGAAAGGTGCTTCCTATCGCTTCAAATCGACCCAACTCGGACTCAAATTCGCCGATGTGGTGAAAGCCCGCCTCGGTGAATCGGTCTATGAAGTGAGCATCCCCGATTCGGACGACGAAACCCTGACCTTGCACCTTCCCGAAGATGTGGGAAAAAGCATCGACCGGCTTGAAGTGGAATGGGAAAATGATTTCGTGCTTCGCAAACTCCGCGAAAAACTCGTCGATCTTCAAGAAAATGAAAGCGATACGGTGTATGCCCGCATCGAGCGCGTCGTAAGCCCATCGTCCGCATTGAATATTCAACATTCAACATTCAACATTCAACCTTCTATCCTAAATTCGGCACAGCAAGACGCTCTGAAAAAAAGTCTGATCAATCCCGTCACCTTCATTTGGGGTCCGCCGGGGACAGGAAAGACCTCGACATTAGGCCACATCATGGCCGATCTTCTGATGGAGGGCAAGCAAGTTCTATTTGTGTCGAACACGAACCGAGCCGTGGATGTGGGATTGCTGAGTGTCTTGGAACATTTGGAACAGTCGGATGGAGTGTATCGGCTGGGCGATACTGCACTCGAGAATGGAAAGCTCGAAGATTGCCGGTTTGAAGCGGCCGTGGATCGGGCGCGTGAGGCGGTGCGGCAGCAGATCCAGTTCACACAAAGTCTGATGACTCGTCACACGACCTTGCAAGATGCGCTGACCGGACTGGAGACCGATGGTGAACCCGTCCCCGCGGTGTTGGAAACGGAACTCGACGCCACGATGGTCCGCATCAAAGAACATGGCGGAAAGAAAAAGATGGAATTGGATTTGGCCAAGCTCATCGAACGGATGTCGAATCTGGATTTCGCATTGATGAGGCAAAGCCGACTCGTGGCCACCACGCTCGCGAAAGTCTGCACCAGCGATCTGCTCGATGGAAAAACGTTTGATGCCGTTGTGCTGGATGAAGCCTCGATGGCCTCGCTTCCTTATATCCTGGTGATGGCGGCCAAAGCCGAGACCCAGATGGTGATCGCCGGGGATCCGATGCAGTTGCCTCCCATTTCCCAATCCGAAAAAGCCCAAGCCAAATTGTGGATGGAGACAGATATCTATGCCTTGGCCTCCGGTGCGAAAACCGCGAATGATTTGTTTGTATGGCACGATGCGAATCCGGATTTCACCTGCTTTTTCGACACGCAATACCGCATGCCTGATCAACTTGCGGCGTTGATTTCGGATGTGTTCTATGAAGGGCGCTTGGTGAACGGAACATCCGAAAAAAAGAAGAAACGTGCCCAAGCCTCACCGATCCAGGTGATCGACACATCCCCGAACGATCCGATGATCACCACGAAAACCGGTACCGGATTTCAGCCGGTAAATGAGGTGCATCAAGGCGTGGTGCGCGATTTGGTGGTGCAACTGGTGCTGAAGCACAATGTGAGTCCGTATGAGATCGGGATCATCGTTCCGTTCCGATCGGTGGTGTGGGACATGCGCCAAGTTCTGCGCAAAGACGGCTTCAACGATGTGGAAGTGGGGACGGTACACACCTTTCAAGGACGCGAAAAGCAGGTCATCATTTTTGATACCGTGATGTCCGGCGTGATGGAACGTGGGCAAACACGGCATTTCAGTGTACGTCCGTTTGACGAAACAAAAAGTGGTCTTCAAGTGCCCCGATTGCTGAATGTGGCGTTTTCCAGAGCCAAAGAAAAGGTGTTTTTGATTGCCGACCTGAACCATATGCGTCGCATATATCCGCGTAAATTTTTAGGTAAATTGCTCGGCAGAATTATCAAAGGTCCTAAGCCGACATGACCCTCCGTTATCGTCTGATCGTCGTTTTATTGGTCGTCTTGCTCGCATCCGCACTATTTACTTGGTTCGGTGTGCGCCCTTCTTATGAGAAGGCGCTATTGGACGAACGCATCACACTGATTTCTGAATATCAGCAGCAACGCATCGGCGAAGCATCGATTCGATTCGGACATTGGCTTCGCATTTCGAATGAGTTGGCTATTGTCCTGCGCTCCAATCCGCTACAGCTTGAATCCGCGGCCAACGCCTACATCCGATTATTCCCGGAACTGAAGGCCATCCGCATCACCGAAGTTCGTAGCGGCGAATTCATCCAAGTGAACGCATCCGGCTCGCAAATCTTACCGGCGTTCACTGACATCCGAGAGCAAGCGTTTGATTTCAAGACGGATGAAGCTCTGAAAGGCGTGTGGAATCCGCAAGATTCCTTGTTTTATGTGTTGTCAGAGTTTTCGATGGGACGCGATCCGTTCCGCCTTCTCGTTAAGTTCGATGCCACAACGTTGCAAGAAAATCTCATCCGAAATGTCCTAGGAGAGGGTTCTTCATCCTCCATTTGGCTTCCGGATGGTCGTTCATTTCCCGATTCCTTACCGGCCGCATTGCGTCCGGATGCGGGAAGTGCCACGCTCATCACCGAAATGGAATCGGATGGAACACGATATATCGGTATGGCGAGTCCGTTGGGAGTGCTGCCCGTCCAACATGTGGTGTATTCGGAAGTGGATTTGGTGACGGCGCCGGTCCGAGCTTTGTTCGCTCAGACCTTGATGTTGCTGGCGATCGTATTTCTTGTGCTCAGCATCGGGGCCTGGGTGGTGTCCGACCTCATCCGCCGACCGCTGGATGACTTTCTGCAAGATGTGCGCCCTTTTGCAGAGTATAAATTCGATGGGAGTTTCCGATCGAGCGCCCTTCCCGAGTTGGCCACGCTGACGGGGCAAATGGAGCTCATCCGCCTCAAGTTGCGCCATTATCAGCGCATCAATGTGGAACAGATCATCATGCAAGAACAACGCAACCGTTTGTTCATGAGCCATTCGTCTGTGATGGTGGCCCATTTCGATGAAAAGGGACGATGGTTGTTTCGCAATGACGCGATTTTGGCATTGATGTCTCAGACCCAACCCGATGCCGACATCGAATCGTTGTCCGCTTGGCTGGAATCCGATTTCACGAGCATCCTCAACGAGCAGTCGTCATCTGTGGTGAAAGAACAGGTCCGCATCGAAAACCGAGTGATGGATCTGGAAATCGTTACTCCGGAGGTGACCAGCTACGTGTTGAAAGGACACATCATGGAAACCTATGCCTCCGATGGTACCCATATGGGTGGATTCATGCTGTTGAATGATGTGACGCAAGAACGGGAAATCGACCAGATGCGCACGGAAATGATCCACATCATTGTGCATGAACTTCAGAACCCGGTGGCAGCGGTGAAAGGATTTTTGGAAATCCTTCAAGAGGAGGAAATGTCTGCTGAGGAACTCAAGGAAATCTATGGATTATGCACAAGGAGTGTCGAAACCTTGCGAAATTTGATCGACCGGTTTCTTGCCATCACCCGACTCGAATCTGGAAAAGAGCAGATTGAACTTGAACCGGTTCTGATGCAGGACCTTCTCTCAAATGTTGCTCAGTCATTTCGTCCTCAAACCAAAGAGAAACAATTGGATATCAAGTTGAATCTCGCATTCGTTCCTGTCATCCTCGGCTCGAATTCGATGTTAGAGGATGTGGCCCGAAATTTGATTTCGAATGCCATTAAATATGGAGATTCTAATCGAACGATCGAGGTAGATCTTAGCACTGAGGCGGATTCCGTAGTATTTTCAGTGACAGACCATGGATATGGAATTCCGGATGAACACCGGGATAAGATGTTTCAAAAATTCTATCGGATCAAAGCATACAACAAGCAGAAAGGGAATGGTCTCGGCTTGGCGTATGTAAGAGAAGTCGTAATCAAGCACAACGGAACGATATCGTTTGAATCCAATCCCGACATCGGAACACGATTCATCGTTCGGTTACCTATGCAATTGGAAGAAGTATGAAAGGTGGGTGGATCATTCTGGTGATGATGGTCGGTTTGGTGATGCCGGCGCATTCGCAAACCGTCCAACGGTTTGCCGCATCGCAAGTGCAGGAAATCGCAACGCGTTATGCCGGGTCGGAGCGGAATTGGCCGATTGTGGCATCGGTCGCTTCCTACTTTCCGGAAGAAAACTGGTATGAGCTGAGCGTGGCCGCGCAAGCGGAATTGGCTCGGTTTTTAGCGAATTACAATACCGTTTCGGCCCAACGGATCGATTTCAATCAGCAGATACGTGGTGGGGCTAAGGTATTTGCTTCCGAGGAAATGCAACGAGCTGACACACTTTCCGCCTGGTATCAGAGACACATCCAATCGGGATCTTTGACCAATGCGATTGGAACCGGGGAAAGTCTGATTCAAGCGATGCGCGCGACAGCCGATGCGGTAGCCAAGAATCGGAAAGTGGATGTCGAAGCGAGATTGGCGGAAAAATCCGGAACTGTGGATCGCCGTGATGGATTGCTTGGCGCTTGGGACACCGCCAATCTGGGCAATCTGTTTCGTCAGTCGGATGGGATTCGCACCGCGGTCAAATCCCTCGCCAAGTTGAATTTTGTGGACGGCAGCGACGTGATCGTCAATGAGAACAGCGTAGCCGTAATTCGGAATTCGAGAATCGACCGTCTCACCAACGAAACAGATGTGGAAATTACCGTGAGTAGTGGCGGACTCTTGGCTCGTCTTTCCACCAATGCTGTGGAACGCTCGAATTACCAGGTGAATGTGGAAAGCGCGTCAACCACTGTTCGGTCTCGGAATTTTTATGCGGAGCGCACGGAAGATCGTCGTGTGATCTTATCGAATTACAATGGCGAAGCCACCGTGACTGCGGAATCGAGCTCGGTGACGTTGGAAGAAAACCAAGGCACGATCGTGGTGCGTGGTCGCGAGCCGTTGCCTCCCATCAACTTGCTTCCGGCCCCTCGATTATCGTGGACGGGAACGGATTCGGTGATCTATAAGGAGCAAATCACACTTAATTGGAATGCCATCGCCGGTTCCGCAAAATATGAAGTGGATTTGTCACCAACCCCGTTTTTTGACAAGACCATCACCCAGTACAGTACCGAATCGCCACGTCTGAGCTTAGCCGACCTTCCAGAAGGAACATCTTATATACGGGTGAGGGCCTATGATCGTCAGTCGTTACGCGGTGTCGATAGCCCGACCTATCGTGTGTTGAGGAATCTGGATCTGATACCACCACCGATTTTCTTGCGGAATACCGGGCGGTTGAACCTATACAGTCCCTCGAACCAATTGACGTTGGCAGGAACCACAGAACCCGGAAGCGTACTCACTGTGAATGAAGCTTATGTGACAGTCGATGCCAAAGGCGATTTCGAGACAACGATCGAATTGACAGAGCCTCAAACTCCGCTCGACATCGTGGCCACCGATCGTTCTGGTAATCG
This sequence comes from Balneolales bacterium, assembly GCA_041749075.1. Classification (GTDB taxonomy): domain Bacteria; phylum Bacteroidota; class Rhodothermia; order Balneolales; family HLUCCA01; genus CAMTWZ01. The sequence continues at coordinate 103,024 of JBGTBY010000033.1, forward strand.
CACAGTGGAAAAACGGACGGCCGTTTGGATCACCGAAACGAAGTTATACGATTTGAACTGGTCGGTTCCAGTGAACGGGACGCGAGTGGGTCGTTCCGAAACCATCACCATTTCCGGAATGGCCTATGAGCCACTTGAAGTGGTCGTTACGATCGGCGGACGCACCACTATCGCACCATGTGGCACCAACGGAGATTGGGCGGTGGATGCGAATCCTGCCGATGCCGATTCCATTCGGATCGCCTTTCGATTTAAGCGGGACCAGATTCCGGTCGCCGAACGTACCTATACCGTGGAGTAAGATTTGAAAACCATCCTTTTCTGTTTGTTGTTCGCCATTGCCGGCACCGCCTCGGCGCAAGAAGTCTATCTGTCCATTTCCGGGAAAAAAGTGAGTGTGGCTTCCGGCGATACCCAAGGGCAATACGATATCTGGATTCGTCCCACATCAGGCAATCCCGATTCAACCCATTTGTCGCTCGATATCTATGATGCGGGTTTGGGCGGATTTTCCGATTTGCTATATGGCGAGCCGAATACCTTCACTACCTATGAGTTGTATTCGTTCGACGCTCTCTATCAGCTTGAAGACACGCGCTTGCGTCCCATCCAATCGACACAGCTTCCGCTCCAAGGCATCACGGCCGGAACCGAAGCCCGGTACATCAATCGCTGGGTGCCGTTTTTCCAAATGCCGAAAAGCGGAAATCAAGGCTGGATCGTGCGTGTCTACACCGACGATGGAAATGATGTCAATAATTTCAAAATCCGTTTGGCTGGCACGAATATCAAGAATTGGCAGATTGTAGCGTTGAATTTGTCACTAGGGCTTGTTGAGACATCCTTCACCAATCGGATTTATTTCCAACCCCTTTTCCCGACATCCACACCACCCGTCCTCACACTGATCGGCGAAGAAGAAACGACGGTTGAATTGATTGATGGGTTCGGACGCAGAGCACCCATCACCCAAGCCTGGCCGGCCTACACCACCACGGTGAGAGATGTGGAAAACCAATGGGGTATCGCGATGAGCGGCTCCACACAGAGATCGAACAATTTGGTGATCAAAGGTCGTGATGAGATCATCCCTTTCATTTTCGAACCGCAACTGTTGACGACCGATGAGATTGTGATGCCGGAGGTTCGCATCGCACCATCCAATTCGTGCCTTACTTATGGACTCGCACTGAGTCAGCCCGGAGTCGGACTCGACCTGGATCGCGCACGTTGGTTCATCCTGAATGATATTCGGACCGGACGCGACATTCAGCACACGTTTCCCGCGTACAGCGCTTTCGGGTTCGATGTGATCATACCGGTCACGGGTCGCCTGTATCCGCGATATGTGTTGTTCAATAGCATGGTTGTGGTGAACCAAGCACCGTTGGTCACATTGACCGGTGTGAAGCCATTCATATCTCCAACCGAACGGATTCTGTTGGATGCGTCTACGTCCAGCGATCCGGAAGGTCGACCCTTGCAATACAATTGGTTCGTGAATGGTGAGTTGCGTAGTACAGACCCGACATTTTCCTTTTCAAGCTTGATTTCAGGTCGATTTGTTGTCCGCCTTGTGGTCTCGGATGGGGCCCAGAACGCCGGTTGCACCACAACCGAACGTGTGGAAACCATCGTTGTGAACACTCAACCATATGCCGAAATCGAAGCGAAATCCGTGATATCGCGGAATGTGCAGGAATCGATTGCGGTGGTTCAGGCTGAGGATGCGGATCAGAACACATTGGTCTTCCAATGGGCAGGTCCCGGAATCGTTGGAGTACCGCAAGGCCGCGCTATCCAAGTGGCCCATTCCTCGCCCGGAACGTATTCTGTATCCGTAACAGCCGACGACCAGACCGGCACCCGGAACGCCACCTTCAGCACATCTGTGCGCTACAAAGTGAACGCCGAGCCCACACCGCGCTTCCAGTTGATTTCTCCTGTGGCGCCGACCCAGCCCATCACATTGGATGCATCGGCTTCTTCTGATGCGGATGGAGATGCGATTTCGATCCGTTGGGAATTGTCGGATGGTCGCACCTACAGTGGCCCAAGCCACATCATCGACTTTGAAAAACCAGGCGAGTACGACATCACATTGATTGTGGATGATGGCGAACGTGTGGAGAATTCGATTCAGCGACTCACCCGAAAAATCCGTGTGAATGCCACGCCAGTACCTGTGATCGCATCCGCAAGAACTGTGCAAGAAGCCTTGGTTACCTTCAGCGCGGCGGAAAGTAGCGGCGACGAATTGGTGAAGCTCACTTACACCTGGGATTTCGGGGATGGAGCGAAGGGCACAGGCGAAACCGTACGACATCTGTACGCCAAACCCGGAACCTACCCGATCACGCTCACGGTAGATGACGGCATGAAATTGCCGAACAGCATTCAAAAAACGACGTCGCAATTGATCGTGAATGCGAGTCCGGTTGCGAAACTCTCTCATCCGCCGTTGGTTGCACCGGATGTTCCGTTTCTGTTGGATGGAAGTGAAAGTGTGGATCCGGATGGACATATCCGCCGATATGAATGGTTTGTGAATGGGACGCCGGTCGGGGAAGGGCAGACCCTGCAGACGCGGATCACGACGCCCGGCTATCACTCCATTAGGTTGAAGGTCACGGATGATTCGGGTTTCGAAGAAGCCTATGGTATCGCGACGTCGCAAATCCGAGTGAATCATCCGCCTGTAGTGCGATGGGTTTCGGATCCGGTGGTGACCGAGCCTGGGCGCGCCACTCGGTTTTCAGCCGTGACTTCGAGCGATATTGACAATGCGAGACTGTCCTATACTTGGAATTTCGGTGATGGGGCCGTGTACACCGGTGAATCGGTGAGCCATGCGTTCGCGGCGCCGGGAACGTATCCGTTTACGATAGTGGCAGACGACGGGGAGGGGTTGGTCAATTCGGTGACCACCATTCAAGCTCAGATCCGGGTGAACCAATCTCCGATCGTGGTGTCTGAACCGTATATCCGTTCCAATTCGATGCAAGTCGCGCTCGACGCGTCGGGCAGTTACGATCCCGATGGCTCGGCACTTCGCTTCACCTGGATCCTACCAGATGGATCGCGCCGAAATGAAGCCAGTTTCACATGGACGGCACCCAAGCCTGGCCTGCATCCCATCAGTCTGATTCTCGATGATGGTGAATCACTTGGAAATTCGCGCATCTCCCAGGCGGTACAAGTCATGATCAATCGAGCACCCGTCGCCGTGGTCGATACGCTGATCGAATCTTGCAGTGGCAACATCATCATTTTCTCTAGCGCCCGCAGTTATGATCCGGATGGGGATTTGTTCACCACCACCTGGGATTTCGGTGATGGAAACACATCCACCGATAGCAATCCGGTACATCTGTATTCGAAACCCGGAGTGTACACCGTGAAACTGACATTGAACGATGGGTTCTCACCAGAACCGACCGTCGCCCTCATTCCGGTCCGCATTGAAGGTTCCCCGATTGCCGTCATTCCATTCGAAGAGATCACGGTTTGCGCCAATACATCTGTCTCTTTTGATGGTACGCAGAGCACCGATCCGAACGGTAGCATCGGCTCCTATTCTTGGGATTTTGGTGATGGAAATAACGGATTAGGTGCGAATGTAACCCATTCCTATCTCGAACCTGGTGTGTATGATGTGATTCTGACGGTGATCGGTGCAGGTAGTGGAATGTGCTCGAACATCAGCCAAGCCACAGCACGAGTGATCGTGGTGGAAGGTCCGGAAGCTAAATTCACGGTTCCTCGCATGGTCGCACCTCGTGATCCGATTGTTCTCGATGGGCGCACATCCACGTATGAAGGCGCCATCCAATCGGTTACATGGGAGGTGTTCAAAGGCGAGGAATTGATTACGACATTAACGGGTCTCGAGTCACGTTATGTGCCCGATGCACCCGGCACATACAAGATTGTGATGACCCTCCGCACCCAATCCAGCACCAGTTGCAACGTGTCGAAAACCGAAGCCACGGTCACCGTGAACGCGGCTCCTACCTTAGCTTGGAACACACCTCAAGTGGTCGCTCAATTTGATCCGATTATGTTGTCGGCGGCTGGAAGCGCCGATTCGGATGGATTCATACAAGAATTCGTATGGCGCGTGGATGGCGACGTGATCGGTTCCGGACTTTCGGTTCCGCTACCAACGAATGTGGCTGGCACCCGTGTGTTAAGCCTTACCGCCCGAGACAATGCCGGAGTGGCAAACAGTATGATCGTCAAAGAGCAGCGTATCGTGGTGAATTCATCACCGGTTGCCCAATTCAATCTTCCTGAAATCGTATACCAAGGAGAGACGGTTCGTTTATCCGCTGTATCTGGAACCGATGCGGATGGAGACGTGCTTCAAACCCGTTGGATGGTGAACGGAGCGCCATTGGAAGATGCAGAATTCAAAGCAACTGAGCCGAGATATACGATCACCCTGATTCAAAATGACGGACGTGGCTTGTCGAACTCGGAATCGAGTGTCGGGAAACAATTGGTTGTGACACGCCCATCCCGACCCTTCCTTTCCATTCCAGCTCGGATGGTGAGCTCGCATATCTTGAATGCATCGGACATCCGGTTGCCGGAGCCTTTCGTCTTGATGAAGGATGGCGCCGAGGTTCCGGTATGGTCGCCGGGTGAGGCATCGGTTCGTACGCTCGACTATGGTTGGAAACCACGAGGAGAAATCTTGGCGACATTCAGCGCGGACGTGACCGTGTTGGAACCCTTGCAATTCGCGGCGACTGACATCCGCCTGGAGCGAGCCTGGAACCCCGCAAATCCGTTCACGGAAGTGCAGGCTCCGGCTGTGAACCGCACAGATGGTCAGCCGATCGTCCTGAGATGGGTGCAAAACGGTCAGACCGTCGCCACCGGACCCGGCGTGCAGTTACGTCTCGTGAACGGTGAGAACCGCTTCGAACTGATCGCCGAAGATCAGAATGTGGCGGGAAGCAACCCGGCTCGAATTCCGGTGGTGATTCAGGTAAGTGAACGTTAATACTTTCGACTTCTTTCGTTTTGGATTATATTGAATGCGATTGGCAATCAATTCAATTTCAAATTAACCCAATATGTGGCTCTTAAGTGTACTCCTACTCTCAATAACCGCTTCACCGATTCAATTGGCGGTCGATATCCTTCCTCAAGAGCATTGGTGGGTCGGAATCACCAATCAGGGACATCTTTTCCCAGCCGAGGATGGGTATTCCGCCGATCTGACGAATTTCGCCTATGAGAACCAAGCCCAGCCGCTGCTGGTTTCGAACCTTGGGCGATATATCTGGTCGGAAGAGCCGTTCAAAATCGCGGTATCCGGCGGGAAGCTTCGATTGGAAAAAGCGTCGGGTGTATTTGTTCAAGGTCGATCAGGGAGTACCCTGAAAGAAGCGTATTTGGGTGCTTCGACCCGTTTCTTTCCGCCTACCGGTACCAAACCGGATATCTCGCTGTTTCTGCAGCCACAGTACAATACCTGGATCGAGCTATTGTATGACCAGAATCAGGCGGATGTCATGAAATACGCACATTCCATCATCGACAATGGATTCCCTCCTGGTGTGATCATGATCGACGACAACTGGCAGGAGGATTACGGCGTGTGGGAATTTCGTCATGAGCGCTTCCCCGATCCGAAAGGGATGGTGGATGAACTCCACGCGATGGGATTCAAAGTGATGGTGTGGGTGTGCCCTTTCGTAAGCCCCGATTCGCAAGTGTATCGCGAGTTGCGCGACAAAGACCTGTTATTAAAAGACGAAACCGGACGTCCAAAAGCTGTGCATTGGTGGAACGGACAAAGCGCGGTATTGGATCTGACCAACCCAGCAGCGAATGATTGGTTCATCGGCGTTCTCACAAGCCTGCAAGAGCGATATGGCATCGACGGATTCAAGTTGGATGCCGGAGATCCGGAATATTATGTGGATGTGTTTGGGAAAACCAATGTGGATGGAAACACGCATTCCGAATTGTTTGCGAAAATCGGTCTTGAATTTCCTTTGAACGAATATCGCGCGACCTGGAAGATGGGTGGCCAACCTCTCGTGCAACGCCTCCGCGATAAAGGTCATTCCTGGGAAGATCTTCAAACCTTGGTTCCTCACATCCTGGTTCAAGGGCTGGCTGGCTATGCATTCACCTGTCCCGATATGATTGGCGGCGGATTGATGGGATCCTTCATCAATCTTGAAAAAGTGGATCAGGAGTTGATGGTTCGCTCCGCGCAAACCCATGCCTTGATGCCGATGATGCAATTTTCCGTGGCTCCATGGCGGGTAGTGAACGAAGAGAATCTTCAGGCGATCAAAGATGCGATCGCGATTCGGGCTCAGTTCATTCCGATGATCGTGGAATTGGCCGATCATGCCGCCAAGACAGGAGAACCGATTGTCCGCTACATGGAATATGAATTTCCAGGAAACGGTTATGCCTCGGTCATCGATCAATTCATGCTCGGCTCGGATGTGTTGGTCGCGCCCGTAATGGTGAGCGGTCAGCGCAAGCGCGATGTGAAGATTCCACCCGGAACCTGGAAGGATGCGGACGGCAAGTCGTTCAAAGGTCCATCCGTCGTCACTATTGGTGCCGAGTTGGACGAATTGATCTGGTTGAAGCGGGTGAACTGACCCGCCTCAACCTTCTCGAAGCACCTCAAGCGCGCTTCTGCGGTAGATGTCGCCGCTGTTCAATAAGCCGAACAGCAGGGTGAGTGACATCACCGCCAGCATCAGATATCCGATATTTCCCATGTTCGGGATGAACACGGTTTCGAACACGAAATAACTGATGGCCCATGCCGCGAAATACGCCAGAAACAGTCCTGTGAGCGCCGCCAAGAAGCCAAGTACCAAATACTCGACCGCCATGATGGCCAACACTTGTTTGCGAGAGGCACCCAAGGTTTTGAGCAACACGGTTTCCTGAACACGCTGATAGCGGCTGGCGATGACGGTTCCGCTCAAGACGATGAGTCCGGTGAAGACGCTGAACAAGGCCATGAAGCGGATCACGAAACTCACTCGCGAGATGAGCGTGTCTGCGATGGAAAGCACCAAGGCCAAATCTACTGCGGACACATTCGGAAACTCTCTCACGACCTGTTGTTGCACGTGAGCGGCTTGTTCGCGGCTCGTCGTGCGCATCACCATCACACGGAATTGTGGTGCCGGTTCGAGCACGCCAGCTGGAAACAGAAATACGAAATTGGGTGATATCTGCTGCCAGTCCACATCCCGAACACTGGTGATTTGTGTTTCGAAGGGAATGCCCTGGATGTCGAACAGAATGGTATCGCCCATGGCGAGTTTAAGATCATCGAAGACGCCTTTTTCGATGGAAATGGGGATGAGTCCGAATGGATCTGTTGCAACGGGTACCCATTCACCTTCGACCACGGTTTCCGTGGATGTCAGCGAATCGCGGTAGGTGGACCGCATTTCGCGCTCGTACATCCAACTCGGAATGCGGCGTTTCTCACTGGCCCGGAGTTCTTCCAAGGTTTCGCCGTTGATGGCGCTCATGCGCATCGTCACGATGGGCACATTTTGCAATGGAGTGAGTTCGAAATCAGACAGAACACCAAGCAATGGATCGGCTTGATCGGTTTGGATGTCGTAAAACACCAAATTCGGTTGATTGCGCGCATCGGTGATGTTGATCTGATTGAGAAGCACATCGCGCGAGAGAAAGAGCGTGGCGATGAGGAACGTGCCGAATCCTAGCGTCATGATCATGACGGTGGTTTGGTTGTTCGGACGATACAGATTCGCGATGCCCTGACGAATGGTGAACGTACTGTTTCTCGGGAAGAAGCGTTTGAATAAGCGTGAGATGCTCCATCCAAGTGCGGCCAATAAGGCGAACGCGGTAAGGATACCGATGAAGTACCAGACGCCGAATTCGATGTTATCGGCCAAAAGGAGAGAGCATGCGAGAATGCCGGCACCTACGATTCCATATAAGATCCATTTCAATGGATCGGCAGGAAGGTCGCTTTCGGTCTCGAAACTTTGACGGATGGCCAGGAGCGGCGAAATCCGTCGTATGGCCACGAGCGGGTTCATGGCGAACAGTGCGGTGATGGATACGCCAATGAGCATGCCCAGAGCGATGGCCGGCCAGGAGACGCCGAAGTCGATGTCGACCGGCAGGAAGTCGTTGAGGACCAGCGGCAAGATCACTTGAACGAGCACGCCTAACGTGGCGCCGACAATTGCGCCGATGAGGCCCATGCCCGCGGCTTGGATCACGTAAATCCACAAGGCCTGCGACGTTCCCGCCCCCAAACATCGCAATACCGCTACGGTGTTTATTTTGCGCTTGATGTACACGTGGATGGAACTCGCGATTCCCACGCCACCCAACAGAAGAGCGATGAAGCCCACCAAGTTCAGAAACCGGGTCAGATTCGCGAATGTCCTACCCAAGCTTCGCTTCCTGCCCTCCACGGTGTCCATATCGAGGCGTAGTGCGTCGAATCTCGGTTCCAGCGCGTCTTCCATCACCTTAAGGTCTTCCGCTGTGATTCCCGGAAGATGAAAATATCTCACATGCCGGACGATGGATCCGCGTTGGACGAGCTCCGTGGCTTTTAAGGTGTTCAAAGGAATGAAAATGCGCGGACCCGCGATTCCCTGAGCCAAGCTTTCTCCGGGTATGGAAATCAATCGTCCCGTGATCACATAACTGACCTGACCAATTTTGACACTGTCACCTACGTCGATTCCGAATTGCATCATCAATCCGTCATCCACCAAGGCCGTGTTGCCCGATTCCAATGTGGTTTTGGCTCCATCCGGCATGGTTTCGAGGACGCCATAGTAAGGAAATCCGCCTTCAATGGCTCGGATCTGCGACAAACGCGCGTTCTGCGCTTTCGGGAAGAACGCCATGGACGTGAACCGCACTTCCCGGGTTTGCTCGCCCCCGATGGAATCCAATAATGCGATGGCTTCATCCGAAAATTCCATGCGGGAATCGGCAACTAAGTCGGCACCCAATAAGGTTTTGGCTTGTTCTTCAATCGCTCGGTTCAGGTTGTCGCCGAACGAGGTGATGGAGACCAACGCCGCCACACCAAGCACGATGCAGGCCACGAAAAGCGCGAGTCGGTTCAGATTGCCACGGCTTTCGCGCCAGGCCATCTTCCAAATGAATGGGTTCATGCGCCGAGCTCCGTGCGGGTATCGCTCAAGATGTCACCACTTTTAAGCCGGATGATGCGCTGGGTTTTGGCGGCGAGTTCCAGATCGTGCGTCACAAGGACCAACGTGGTGCCGAAATTCCGGTTCATGCCGAACAGCAGATCTTCGATGGCATTGGATGTGTCGGTATCCAAGTTTCCGGTCGGTTCATCCGCGAATAACAATACAGGATCGTTGATGAACGCACGGGCGATAGCCACACGTTGCTGTTCGCCGCCAGACAATTGTGTCGGATAATGATGCAGGCGGTCGCCAAGGCCCACATCCGTTAATAAGGATTTTGCTTTCGGTTCGATGCCACGTTCGCCACGCAGTTCAAGGGGAACCATCACGTTTTCAAGCGCTGTGAGCGTTGGGATGAGTTGGAAGCTTTGGAAAATGAAGCCGACATGTTTGTTTCGGACGGATGCAAGCGCATCTTCACTCAATCCGGACAGAGAGACCCCGTTGATGGAGACAGTACCGGATGTGGGATGATCCAATCCGGCACACAGTCCAAGTAGTGTGGTTTTTCCGGAGCCTGAGGGACCGACGATGGAGGTGGTAGAGCCGTCTTCGATGTCGAAGGAGATGTCGTTGAGAACCGTGAGCGAACGGTCGCCACTGTGGTAAGTTTTTGTGAGTTTTTCTGCAAATAGCATGAGTATGCGGGTAAAGCCGGAAATTGGGTCAGGGTACGTTATCTTCGAAAGCTTGAAGCGTTAAAACATGAAAAACAAATTACTCCTCTGGTTCATCCTTTTCACGTTTGGATTCTCGTTGAACAACGAAGACGATCCGAAAATGGTTCTCTTCCTTGGAGATAGTTTGGCGGCAGGGTATGGATTGCAATCGTCGCAAGCCTTTCCCGCCCTTATTCAACAGAAGGTTGATGCGTTGAACTGGAATTATAAGGTGATTAATGCCGGGTTAAGCGGCGACACCTCCGCAGGCGGCCTGCGCCGCATCGACTGGCTACTTCGTGGACGCGTGGATGTCTTGGTCTTGGAGCTGGGTGCCAACGACGGATTGAGGGGCATCGACCTGTCAACCACCAAGGCGAATTTGCAGGGAATCATCGACAAAGTGAAAGCACGGAATCCTCGTGTGAAGATTGTGATCGCGGGGATGATGGTGCCACCGAATCTCGGTAAGGATTATACACGCCAGTTTCAGCAGATGTACCCTGAGCTAGCTAAATCCAATTCCGCGGTCCTCATTCCGTTCCTGCTTGAAGGTGTTGCCGGCGAAGCCTCATTAAATTTGCCGGACGGCATCCATCCTACCGCAGAAGGTCATAAATTGATATCTGAAATCGTTTGGACCTATCTTCGACCCGTTCTTCAAAGCGCCCGTTAATCTCAACATGACTCGAAAAACCATTTTTATCACAGGTGCCGCCTCTGGCATCGGCAAGGAAACCGCATTGCTATTCGCCAAACGCGGTTGGTACGTCGGTTTGTTCGATCTCAATACAGCTGTTCTCAAATCGATGGAGCAAGAAATCGGGGCTGGTCAGTGTTGCTGGCGCCGGTTGGATGTGACCGATGTGAAGGAATATCAAGCCGCATTGTCGCTGTTCGTGACCAAGACGGGTGGCAAGATGGATGCACTGTTCAACTGCGCCGGTGTAATGGTGATGGGGAGTTTCGAGCAATTGTCGCTAGAGGATCATCTACGCACCATCGACATCAATGTGAAAGGAGTGGTGACCGGCACGTATTTGAGTCTGCCCTATCTGAAAAAAGCGGAACAGGCTCGCATCGTCACAATGGGATCCGCTTCAGCGATGTATGGTGTACCTGATTTATCGACCTACTCGGCCAGCAAATTCGCCATCCGCGGGTTCACAGAAGCCTTGAATCTGGAATTGGAAAACGCGGGTATCGTTGTGACCGATCTCATGCCATCGTATGTGAACACACCGATGATTGCGGGCCAGCAAGTGAAAGCCGGATCATTGAAGGTATTGGGTGTGAGCGCGACACCGGCTGACATCGCCGAAACCGTTTGGAAAGCGGTGCATGGCACGAAAATCCATTGGCGTCCGACACTCCGCCTCAAAATCCTACATATCATGACCCGTTTGACGCCCTTCTTGGAGCGTCCAGTCATGAAACTGATCAGTAAGCGGTCATCTTAGCATACCGAACCATCGGTTTCATATCGGGATCGTTCGGAAGAGCGGTAAGCCACAATCCGTCGTATCCATCGACCAGATAGCCATTATAGCGGCTGTCGAAGGTAATGCCCATATCCGTCAACTGCATGGAATCGATGCCGAACGCCGCGAGCCATTGCGGGATGATGTTCGAGTGCGACACCACGAGGATGAAATCGGATGCCTCGTACTGATCCATCACCATATGTAGGAAAACAGACAGGGAGTCGGATTTCTCACAGGCGGGGTGAGCGATTGGTTTCAACTGATGTGCCAATGCGATAGGCAGACCTGTGGCAATGGTTCGAGTGGTGTTGGACGTGAACACGGCTTTGAATTCGATATCAGACAAAACGTCTCGAAGATGCTCGGCTCGCTGCAAGCCTTCCGGACTCAAGGGTTGCATTTGATCCGCCGCTGGCCATGGTTCCAATTTTTCAGCATGTCGCACAATCACCAGCGTCTGAGCGTTGGCAAAGGATGTGGCGAAGAAAAACATCCCCACGAATCCGGCGAACATGTATTTGTAATTGCAACTTACTTGCATATGTGATGACTCTTTGGTAGATTAGATGCAACTAAGTTGTATTTAATCTACTTTATTCTATGAACAGATTCAAAACCCCGATCCTATTGTTGACCCTATTGCTGATCGCATCGGCATGTAAGAAAAACGACCAGAACGACGATCATGAGGAAGTCGCAGGTTTTAAACTCATGCGCAATAGTACGATAATCGCGGAACAAAACGGAACTCTTGTTACTGGAAGCATCACACTTAGCTTGGCGGGCACCAATGATCTGATCACCGTTGTGTTTGTGGATGAAGATGGACACGACATTCTGGAGTTTGAAGAAGATGCTAGCTTGTCGATCGATGTGGCCAACGCGGCCGTGGTAACGGTGCAAACAGGACCCGGTGAATGGCAATTCGGTTTGAACCCGCAATCGACCGGTTCAACGACTGTGGTTGTAAATTTTTTGCATGGCGGTCACAAGGATTTTGAATCGAGACCGGTTCCTGTTACCGTTGGTTCGTGAACCCAATTTTTCGATTTCTGTTGGTAGGCATGGTAGCCGGATGGGTTGCCATGCCTTTTTTAATTTCCGAAGTACAGGCTCAAAGCTCTGAACGAGGTGCGATTTCCGGCCAAGTGAGGGATGCGGACACATCAGATCCCCTCGGCTTCGCAACGATTCTCATCATTGAGACGAATCGTGGTGTGTTGGCGCATGAAAATGGACAGTTTGTAATCGGGAGTCTTGCGCCCGGCACCTATACGTTGCGTGCGAGTCGAATCGGGTATGAACCGGTCACGGTTTTGGCGAATGTGTCGCAAGGGGACACTACCATCACCGAATTTTTGATGACTCCCACAGTTTATCGATCTCGAATGATCGAAATCGTAGGTCAGCGAGAATCGAATGGATCGGATGTGGATGTGGATCGAGTCATCGGCGGACGCGCTTTGCGGCAGCAGTTGAGCCGCACATTGGCGGAAACATTAACCAATGAGCCCGGAATGTCGCAAAGTTCAATGGGTCCGGCTCCAGCTCGTCCCGTGTTGCGCGGATTGGCAGGTGATCGTTTGTTGATATTGGAAGATGGACGTTCCACGGGCGATTTGTCCTCATCATCCCCCGATCATGCACTCGCAATCGATCCGTTGAATGCGGACCGCATCGAAATCATCCGGGGACCGGCCGCGCTTATTTACAGCAGCAATACCTTGGCCGGAGTGATCAATGTGGTAAGAGGCCAAATCCCGACCACACTCATCAACCACGCTCATGGAACGGTCAGTTTGCAAGGGGAGACCGTGAATTCGGGACTGTCTGCTGGCGCGAATGTGTATGGCTCCAGTGGAAGTTGGGCGTATAAGGCGGATGCGAGTGGACGAACCGCTGGCAACATCCGAACGCCGGAAGGGGTGCTCGATAATACCGAGATGCAGACTGTGCATGCGTCGATCGGGACATCGTATATCCGGAATTGGGGATTGGTGGGACTATCGACGAATGTGCTCGATAGTCGGTATGGCATTCCAGGAGATTTCGTGGGCGCGCATCCGAATGGTGTGAAGATCAACATGCAGCGGTTTCAGACGGATGTTCGAGCGGATCTGACGCCGAAAACAGGCTTGTTTCGCCAAATCGAACATCACGTCACCTATTCCTATTATTTCCACGAGGAGCTGGAATATAGTCCGCAACGACAGCAACATGATATTGTGGGGAGCGATTTCGTGTATCAGTCGGTCAAGATGCACAGCTTATGGAACCATGACCGCGCCGCGTTCTTTCGTCGTGGCCAACTAGGATACAGCGGCGGCATCGCCCGACTGACCGTGGGTGGTTATTCGTTCACGCCCCCAACGAATGAATCCACTCTCGCCATATATGGATTCGAGGATGTACACTTCGGCGATTGGACCATGCAGGCATCCCTCCGCTTTGATATGCAATGGGTGGTGCCAGATGAGGAACGTGACGCGCGCATCGGTCGCATCCGAACTCGGACATTTGCCGAGCCTTCGGCTGCCATCCGATTTACCCGTACGTTCGGTTCGGGCTTCGAATTCGGATTAAATGGAATGCGTACCGTTCGTATTCCGAGTGTGAAGGAGTTGTTTAGTGAAGGTCCGCATCTGCCGGCATATAGTTATGAGGTCGGGAATCCGGACTTACAAGCCGAGCGAGGATGGGGTGGCGAACTATTTGTTCGATCGGCTGGCGATCGGTATGGTATTCAATTCAGCGCCTACGCCAACCGGATTCAGAACTATCTCTATCCACGAAATACCGGTGAATTTGCGGTACAACGCCCGCTTCCCATTTACCAATACACGGGCAATGATGTGATCATGGTCGGGATGGAGGCCTTGACCGAACTTCGATTGATGAATGATTTACACGCCACGGCAACGGTCAGCTGGGTACAAGGACGTGTGATCGAAACCGGACGCCCAATTCCGTTCATGCCTCCATTGAGCGGAAAGGTGAATTTGGACTATTCGTTGAAGCAACTCACACTGGGAGCCGGGTTGAGGGCCGCATCCGAACAAAACCGTCTTGGAGAATTTGAAGAATCGACAGGCGGATATGTTGTGGGCGATTTGAGCGCTCAGGCGCATATGTCGGTAGGTAGAGCGCTGCATACCCTATCATTGAAGGTAGAAAACGTGACAGATCGAGCATACAGGATGCATTTGTCGCGGGTAAAAGCTATTATGCCTGAACCAGGTCGTACAGTGAGTCTGCTGTATCGCGTCTATTTCTAAACACCGTGTGCATATGTATTCATTGCTATCGAAGCTGCCGTTTCCGCGCAGTTATGTGGGAAAATTCCTGCTTGTTTCTTTCATTGGTATTCATATTCCGCTGATCGGAATCGTGGTATTCATTCTGATTTCGGCGGATATCGATTTCATAATCAATCTTCCGATGCTCATCGCGGGTACGATCGCGACGTTAGTTGGAACCGCCATCACATTATGGATTCAATACCAGTTGCTGTCGCCCATACGGCAGTCCATAGAGGCTTTGCGCGACTTCCGGGATCATCAGATTGTTCCGGATCTTCCTATAAAATATCAGGATGAAGCGGGTGAACTGATGCGCAACACGCAACACACGTTGTCGGAACAGGCGGAACTGATCCGACATAAGAGGGATTTGCTCTCGGTGTTGTCGCACGATATCCGGGTTCATGTATCGGGTGCGCTGATGATCGCCGATGACATTAGTCAGTTGGAGAATCTGGATGAGATCCGGGAGTTGGCAACGTACCTGAAGCAATCGGCCCAGAAACAGATGACCTTGATGAACAACATCATGGCCTACACCGAAGTGTCGAGCGGTTGGGTGGAGCCGAATCGGTCGTACCAAAATTTAGGCGTGGTTTTGGATGATTTGACGATGAACATGAAGCCGCATGCCAATTCAAAAGGCATCCAATTCGAGATGACGTCCGATCTTCCGTACGACCATACCATGCATATCGATATCCCGAAAACAGAACAGATTCTGAATAATCTGATGCATAATGCCATCAAGTTCACGGATCCTGGAGGTAAGGTATCGGTTCATGTACAGGCGGAAGGGGATCGTGTCCGGTTTGATGTGATGGATACAGGTATCGGCATGTCCAAATCCGATTTGAATTCACTATTCGGATCCATTCGTCCTGAAAGCCGTCGTGGCACGAAAAATGAGAAGGGGACTGGAATCGGAATCTGGATCTGCCGACGTTTCGCGGAATCGCAGGGAGGGTCGTTATCGGCCACATCGAAAGTCGGTGAAGGTAGTACGTTCTCGTTGGTGCTCTAAGTTTGATTCGTATCGACAATGTATCTACATTGTCATATGAAAACGAAAGTCCAAAAATGGGGAAACAGCCTTGCTGTGAGACTTCCTAAGCACGTTTCGGATCAAGTGACGTTGTACGAAGGTGCCGAGGTCGACATCACAGCAGAAGGTGGTGACATCTTGGTTCGTCCCGTAAAACCGCACTCCTATACCCTGCAGTATTTGCTGGATCAGGTCACTTCTGAGACGATTCATCCGGAACAGGACTACGGGTATCCGGTCGGAAAAGAGGAAATCTGATGAGTTATGTTCCGAAACGAGGTGACATTGTTTGGATGGATTTCAATCCGCAGAAAGGCATTGAAATTCGAGGGATAAGACCCGCACTTATACTTTCCCCTGAATCATACAATGCGAAAGTCGGTCTTTGTGTGGTTTGCGCGATCACATCCAAAATCAAAGGGTATCCCTTCGAAGTCAGAATTCCCGAAACGAATGATATTGAAGGGGTTATATTGGCAGACCAAGTTCGTACGGTCGATTGGCGGGAACGAAATGTCCGATTTGCCGCCGTTGTGTCCGCATCCGTCATAGCAGACATCCTTGCCAAATTGAGCACCATCCTCACCTAAGTCATTCTTATGAAATCCATCCTCACATCACTTTCTGTCATACTACTTATTGTCGCATGCGAGCCGCCGCCGGTGTACACAACCTCAAAAGTCGCTTTTTTCAATGAAATGAAGACCTTTTGCGGACAAACCATCACCGGCGAATCCGTTTTTCCGGATGATCCGAACCACATGCTCTATGGCGCCGCCTTGCAGGCCAATTTCGTGAGTTGCACCGACAATGAGATCCGTATTCCGTTTCAGGTGAATGAGGACAAGAGCCGCACGTGGATCCTCACTCTATCCGACAAAGGATTGCTGTTCAAGCACGATCATCGCCATGAAGATGGCACGCCCGACACGCTGACCAATTATGGCGGATGGGCGCATGATGCGGGTTCCAAATTCTCACAATCCTTTCCAGCTGATGCCGAAACCGGAGCCTTGATTCCCGAAGCCATCACGAATGTGTGGACCTTCACCATCGATCGTGAGGCGGGGACGTTGACGTATTTCCTTGAACGTCACGGAATGCCGAGGTATAAAGCCGAATTTAAGTTGTAACAGTACAAGTACTCACGTACTCAAGTACTCAAGTTCTCAAGGGTAGGTGCACAGAGTCTTTCCTTGAGTACTTGTTCTTCCTTGAGTACCTGTCCTTGAGTACTCGAGTACTTGAGTACTTGTTAATAACATGAAAAAAATATTCAACAGCCAAACTCAGTCCTTCCTACGCAATGGCCCACCCTCATACGAACAGCGGAAGGCCACTCTGAAGCGGTTGTTGGCCTCTGTACAAGCGCATGAGCGGGAGATCGTGGCGGCGCTTCAAGCCGATTTTCAGAAGCCGGAAGCCGAGACCCTGATATCTGAAATCCTGACCGTCACGGAAGAGCTGCGACACACGATTTCGAACTTGAAGGGCTACATGAAGCCGAAGTCCGCATCCCCATCGCTGATGATGGCGGGCACGCAGGCTTGGGTGCATCGCGAACCGATGGGTGTGGTGCTGATTATTTCGCCGTGGAATTATCCGTTCAATCTGGCCATGATTCCGCTGGTTTCGGCATTGGCCGCTGGAAACCGGGTGATGGTAAAGCCCTCGGAACTTGCACCAAACACATCCGCCCTCATCAAAAAAATGATATCCGAGTTGTTTGAGGAGGATGAAGTGGCCGTGATCGAAGGTGGCGTGAAGGAATCGACCGAGCTGCTAAAACTGCCATTCGATCATGTGTTTTTTACGGGGAGTCCGCGGGTTGGGAAAATCGTGATGGAAGCCGCCGCGAAGCACCTGGCTTCTGTGACTCTCGAATTGGGCGGGAAATCGCCTATGGTGATCGATGCGACGGCCGATTTGGACTTATCTGCCCGGAAGTTGGTTTGGGGGAAGTGCTTCAATGCCGGACAAACTTGCATCGCGCCTGATTATGTGCTCATTGAAGCGAGTGTGCATGATCGGTTCGTGGAGTTGGTGAAGGATGAGTTGAAGTCCCGCATCACCACAGCAAAAGATTTCGCGTCGATCGTGAACGCATCCCATCATAAACGCTTGCAAGGATTGATTGAGGATGCGTTGAAGCGCGGTGCATCTGCATTTTCGCATCAAGTGGATGGATCGCCGACGCATATGAATCCGACGATATTGACAGGAGTGACGCCTGAGATGTCGGTGATGACGGAAGAGATTTTTGGTCCGATCATCCCCATCCTGTCATGGACCGACGAAGCCTCGATGGTGGCAAACATCCGATCCTTGCCGGATCCGCTGGCCTTGTATGTGTTTTCGAAAGACCGTGCGTTTGCGGATCGCGTGATCGCACGAACATCCGCCGGAGCGACCTGCATCAATGATGTGATGGCGCATTTCTCGCATCCGAATCTGCCATTTGGCGGTGTGAATGGTTCTGGCATCGGAAAATCGCATGGCGAATATGGCTTCGTGGCCTTCTCGAACGAGCGCGCCATCCTGAAGCCAAGATTTGGAGTGGATGGGTTCAGGATTTTGTTGCCGCCGTATGGCTCTGCGCTGCTTAAAGCCCTTAAAGTGGTGATTGGGAAGAAATTTTAAATGATAAATTTTAAATGTTGGGGGCAAACTCTTCATTTAAAATTTTCAATTTAAAATTAACGAAGTGTCGATAGGCATCGATACTCGGATATTGACCTGCATGAAGATGTGGGATATGAAGTTGAATCATTGAGCGTTATGCAGTGGTTATCTTCATTAAATAAAGACCCCGGGTCTTGTTCTTCATTTAAAATTTTCAATTTAAAATTGCCTTCTTATGAAGTTTCTCATCGCCACGATTGCGTTTGTGAGTTTCGCACTGACCACATCCGCCCAGCCCTACGACATCACTCTGTATTCTTCCGGATTTGGGGTGGTCAAGGACACCCGCTCGTTCACGCTTCGGGCGGGGATGAACCGTGTTGAGGTAACCGGGCTTCCGCATGCCTTCGATCCCAATTCACTGTTCACCTTGTTCAACGGCACGTTGAATTCGGCATCGATGGGGATGGAACGGCCGACATCCGCATCCATCCTCACATCCCGCATCGGCAAAAAAGTGACGTTAATTGGAGCTGATCACACGTTCACAGGCGTGGTGGAACGGTTTCAAAATGGGATTCTGATCTTGAAATTGACGGATGGAAGTTTGTTGTCGGTCAACAATCCGGCTTCGTTTCATGTGGCGGTCGATAGTTTACCCGCGGTATTTACCACGTTTCCGATGGTGAAAGTGGACTTGAATGCGCGTCGCGCGGGTAAGCAGGATGTGTCGTTTTTATACAAAACGAGTGGTTTCGGCTGGGCCGCATCCTACAATGTGATCTTGGACGAGAATGCCGCGACGGGACGACTCAGCGGATTCGCCCGCATCGATAACAATACAGGGATGGATTTTCGCAACGCGACCGTGAGATTGTTGGCAGGGGATATTTATAGAACAGGTGGTGGACGCAATCAAGCCCCGATGTATCGAGAAGTAATGGCGATGGCTTCGGCGGATTCGGAGCGGAAAATGGTGGAAGAGTCCGTCGGTGATGTGCATCTGTACACGCTCGATAAGCCGTTCGATCTGATGAACGGCGTGCAGACCCGTGTCCCCTTATTGGAAGAAACGGCCATAAAACATCAGCGTCGATATCGATATACCGCCAATGGAAATGCGACAGGTGTGTTTCGTGGAAGTCTGGCACAGGTGATGGTTGATATTCCGAATACCACGGCCGCTGGATTGGGCAAACCCCTGCCTGCCGGACAGGTCTCCGTCTTCACGCGTTCGGGCGATCGTATCACGATGACCGGCGAAGCGAACATCCCGCATACGGCGGTGGATGGACTTGTGCGTCTGGTTACAGGTACGGCGTTCGATATTCTGGTGAAAGAAGACATGATGCGGCAGGATCGCATCCGCGACAACGTCTTCGACAACCATTATTCGGTTTCTGTGAAAAACACGAAAAAAGAAGCGATTGTGGTGGAAGTGGCGATGCCGATGTCGCCGAACACGAGCATCACGAATTCGACAATTCCTTCGAAAGTGGAAGGAAACGTTGCCATCTTTTCGGTGAGCCTGAGGGCTGGAGAGGAGAAGAAGGTGGAGTTCACGGTGCGGAGTTCGTATTAATATTTACAGGAGGACATGAGGATGGGAGTAGAATAAATCACCTCCCGTCCCCCCAACCTCCTGTTCAATAATTCCCTCGTATCTTCCCCCATGCAGAATTCCCCTGAATGGCGCGATTGGAAATGGCAGTTGCGCAACCGCATCCGCACGGCCGAAGAACTATCGAAGTACATCAATCTAACCGACGATGAGCGTGCGGCCATCGAGGCTACGAAGGCGTATTTCAGGTGGCAGATCACGCCCTATTATGCGTCGTTGATGGATCCGGATGATCCGGATTGCCCCATCCGCCGACAGGTGGTCCCGAAAATGGATGAGATGAGCGATGATATCGGCATCGAGGATCTGGATCCGCTGGAGGAGTTGGCGCACAGTCCGGTCAAGAATCTGGTGCATAATTACAAAGACCGCGTGGCCTTCTGTGTGGCGGCCGAGTGCGCCGTGTATTGCCGCTATTGTTTGCGCAAGCGGATGGTGGGCGATGGCGACTACGCGATGAACAAGGCCGAAATCCAGCAAGGCATCGATTACATCGCGGCGCATCCGGAAATCACGGATGTGCTGCTGACCGGCGGGGATCCGCTCATTCTCAACGATTCGAACCTTGAATGGATCTTGTCGCGCTTGCGGGCGATTCCGCACGTGGGCATCATCCGCATCGGGTCGCGCTTTCCGGTGCTGAATCCCTTCCGCATCACGCCCGAATTCACCGAGATGATCGCCAAGTACCATCCGATCTGGGTAAACACGCACTACAACCATCCGAAAGAATTGACGCCGGATGCGGCCGAAGCCTGCGACCGCATCACACGGGCCGGGTCGCCGTTGGGAAACCAAACCGTATTGCTGAAAGGCATCAACAATGATGTCGACACCCTCAAAACACTGTTTTCATCCCTCGTGAAGATGCGGGTGCGGCCATATTACCTGTATCAGGCGCAGCTCATCGGCGGGACGAAGCATTTCCGGACGGCCATAGAAGAAGGGATGTCGCTCATGAACGGCCTCCGCGGACAATTATCCGGTTTCGCGATTCCATTGTATGTGTTGGATACGCCTCATGGCAAAGTGCCGCTCACGCCAAGCGGATTTGTGGAGCGCGACGGCGATCATGTGGTGGTGAAAGCCTATGGAGGCGAAACCTGGCGCGAATTCAATCCGGAGTTATGAGAATCGGCATCCTCTACGATCGAGAAGATGAGTATCCGGATGTGGATGGAGCCACGGACCGATTTGCCGAATTCGAGCCTGAAAGCACGATTGAGGTGATGGAAGCGGCGATTCGTCATTGCGGACATGAAGCGGTGCGATTGGGTGGTCCGCTCAGCATTTTGAAGAATCGGCCGGATGTGGACCTTGTATGGAATATTTCCGAAGGCTATGGAACGAGGAACCGTGAGGCTTGGGGTCCGGCGTTATTGGAGATGTATGGAATTCCGATGTTGGGGAGTGATGCGTTGACATTAAGCATTTCTCTAGATAAGAGACTTACAAAAATGGTTGCTTATTCAATAGGGTTGTCGGTTGTCGGTTTTCAGTTTTCAGTGGGCCCAGAACGTGGTGTCGATTCCAGGAATCGGGTCGATGAGATCGACCCCGACAAGAGACGCCTTTTCGTAAAACCGAGGTATGAGGGCACGGCCAAGGGACTTAGTCGTGCCAATATTGTCGAAACAGAAGAGGAGTTGAACGAAGTGGTAGCCCGCATCCACCATGACTACAGGCAGGATGCCATCATCGAGCCATTTTTGAATGGTGCGGAATTCACGGTTGCGGTGCTGGGTCAACCCCTAAACGCGTACCCGGTGCTGGAGCGTGGGTTGGATGCGGAGACACGGCTCGGCTCGCATGTCATGAAATCAGATAATGAGGTGCTGGTCAGCGGGTCGTTGACGCCCGAGTTGGAAGCGAGGCTTCAGGACTGGTCGTTGCGGCTATGTGAAGAGCTCGGCGTGAAGCATTTCGCACGACTCGATTTCAAGTGCGATGAGGCGGGAAACCCCTTTTTTTTGGAGATCAACCCGTTGCCGACGTTCGCGGTGGATCAGACATTCGCGATTTTGGCGGAGGTGGAGGGGGTTCCTTATGAGCAATGGCTTGGGGAGCGGTTGAGGGAGATCCTGCCTAATCCCTCAAACTCATCAATTCACCAAGGGGTTTGAGCGGTTCGATTTCCGAGCATACCACTTTCAGCATCGCGGCGAGGGGTAGAAAGAGGATCATTCCGGGAATGCCCCAGATGGTCGCGCCGATCACGATGCTCATGATAGCCGTGAGGGCATTGATCTGAAGATTTCCACCAACGATTTTTGGAGTGATCAAATTGCTCTCGACCAATTGAACGGTCCAGAAAAAAGCGGCGATGGTAAATGCCATTCCGACAGAATCGTAGGTTACAAACGCATAGATGATCGGAAGCGCCGCGCCAACCATGGTTCCGATATAGGGAATGATCGTAAGCGTCGCAGCGATAAAACCAAATAAGATCGCATGTTCAATGCCGATCACCCATAATCCAACACTATTGATACATCCCAAGATGAAAATCACGATCAAGACTCCAAACAGATAATCTTGCCCCACTTTTTGCAACGACCGGAACACCTCCATTGCATGATTGCGTTGATCCACAGGAAAAAAGCGGGTGAACGCCTTTGTGAGTCCGGTTCTGTAAATCAATATCAGATACAGATAGACGATGGTCAGAGTTAGTGAGGTCGCGAAGGTTGCCATGCTGCTGAAGGTGGTGGAAAACCATCGCGCTGACGATCCTGCGATGAACTGATTGATATGGTCGAGTAGGTCATTGCGCTTTAAGTCAGGTACCACTTCTAGATTTTCATTGACGAACACCGTGATATTCGCCAGTAGTTTGATGAATTTGGTTTGAAAATCGGGGAAGTCTCTTGATAAGGAGACCATTTGTGTGGTGAACAAAAAAATCGCCGATGCGATGAGGGTGATGATGAACAGGATGGAAATGAATGCGGCGAGCATTCGATGCACACCCCAACGTTCCAATGTGCTTACGACTGGATACAGGATGAATGACATCAACAAGGCGAAGGCCAAAGGGATTAGAAATCCTTTTGCCAAGATCAGTATTGCGACAAAGCCGAACAGAATTCCAAGGATTTGGAACATGATTTGGCTTTTGCGGAAGGTGGGCGTCATCCCGACAATCTAAAAAATTTGGTTCGGAGTATCCTTACATGACGATAGATAGGTGTTGTAAGATTGTCAGATATGCCGTGGTCCGTTGACTGAAGGGCGGATGCGATCCGCCCTTACTTTCTTATATTTTCCCCATGAAACACATCTTACTCCTTCTTCTCCTCACATCCCCTCTCCACGCGCAGGACGTCGCCGTAGCCAAGCTCGAGGCATCGCCACGCCATCATGAGTGGGTCGACATCCAACAAGCGGATCGCTCGGTCAACGCCTTCGTGGCCTATCCCGAAATTTCCGAGAAAGCGCTCACGCTCATCGTCATTCATGAGAATCGCGGGTTGACGGATTGGGTCCGTGGCTTCGCAGATGACCTTGCCGCGGCGGGCTACATTGCCATCGCGCCGGATTTCCTGTCCGGATTCAGCGCCGAATTCACCCGCACGAGCGACTTCCCGAACCAAGATGCCTCACGCGACGCCCTTTACCAAGTTCCGCCCGATCGTATCACAGCAGGGTTGGAAGCGGTTCAAGCCCATGTCTCGACCATCGAAGCGGCAAATGGTAAGGTCGCTGTGATCGGCTTTTGCTGGGGCGGGTCGCAGACCTTCCGCTATGCTACGACTGCGAAGGATCTCACGGCTTCGTTCGTCTTTTATGGCGGCGCACCAAGCGACACCACGACCTATGCGGGCATCTCCTCACCGGTGTATGGATTTTATGCGCAAAACGACCAACGCATTAATGCCGCCATCCCTACGGTGAATTCGGCCATGATGCACTACGGAAAATCATTCGAGTACAGCATTTTTCCGGATTCGGGCCATGCCTTCATGCGCAGTGGCGAAGACCCGAACGGCAGTGAAGGGAATAAAGCGGCAAGGGCAGCGGCGATGGAGAAGTTGTTGGGGATTCTTGAGGGGATGTGAAAACCGCCCGACACATTTCCGACCGCATCCGGCTGATGATTGCCACAAAACAGTTCCAGGTAGGGGAGGTGTTGCCTTCGACGCGCGTGTTAGGGAAGCAGCTGAATTCGAGTTTCCATACGGTTCGCAAGGCGTATCAGACGCTGACGGATGAGGGCTTGCTCATCGCCGAGCCCGGACGCGGCTTCATCGTGCATCGGCAAAATGTGCAATTGGATAAATCGGCCCGCCTGGAGAAAGGTGCGGAGAAAATCCGTTCCTTATTGGAAGAGCTGATCGGTTATGGATTGGATGAAGCCGAAATCGAAACCGTTTTCGAAGAGCAACTGACCTTTCTGGATTGGCCCGACCGCATCGAAAGTTGTGCCACAGTGGCTCAGACGGTGGAGTTATCGGCGATGATCGCGAGGGCGATCCGCAAGCAGGTCGGCGTGAAAAGCAACATCCTCACATTGAGGGATACCGATAAAGTGGTCAATTTCGATGCGTTGTTCGTCCCCATCCGCTACTTCAGAAAATTGCGCGACGATAGCGAGAGCATCCCGCTGATCCCAATCGCTTATGGGTTCGACACCTCCATTCTGATGAGCGTCATGGAGCGTTCGGCGGTACAGACGTTGGGAATCATCGCCGCGGATGAGGCCAGCATCCCCATCCTTACCAATGAATTGCAGAACGCACTGAGTTATGAGGGTACCATCTTGGCTGGGGTTGTGGGTGGACGCAATCTTCCCAACTTTGTCAAAGATGTGGACCTGGTGCTGTACACCTGGGATGCGAAATCGGCCGTCGAAGCCGTGCTGCCAGAACGCAACCGGTTGATGATCCACTATCAGATCTCCGAGACCAGTTGTGATGTGATTCGGAATGAGTTGTGGGAGCAGTGAGAAGCGGGATGCGGGAAGTAGGAAGATATAAGTAGGAAGAGAATCTTATATTTAACGATGACACTGTGATCTTCCCACTTCCTACATCAACCTTCCTACCATTTTGAAAAATCTCATAGCCTTATTGTTACTTCTGATTCTTGCAACACCCGCGAGGTCGCAAGACATTTGGGAACCCGCCATGAAGGCGTTCGAGGCATTGGATGCGGAAAACACCTATCTGCCAGAATCGATTTTCTTCACTGGGAGCTCGAGTATTGTGTTGTGGAAGACGGTGGCGCAGGACATGGCACCCTATCCGGTGATTCATCGCGGATTCGGCGGATCGAACATGACCGATGTGCTACGATACGCCGACCGTTACATCAAAAAACACTCGTTCCGGGCGATGGTGGTTTTTGTTGCAAACGACATTGTCGGGAATCCGGAAAGCGACAAAACCCCAGAACAGGTTCGGGATGGTTTTCGTGACTTCATCCTGAAAATCCGTTCTTACAATGCCGAAGCGCCGATATTCATCATCGCGATCACACCAACAAACAGTCGGTGGGCGGTGTGGTCGAAGACCAAACAAGCGAATTCATTGATCGCGCAGTTGTGTGATGAGCATAAGGGCGTGATGTTCATCCCGACCGAAGATTTGTTCATCGGTGAAGATGGAAAGCCCAAACCCGAGCTGTTCGTGAGCGATCAACTCCATCAGAGCGAGGCCGGATATGCGGTTTGGTCGAAGAGGGTGAGGAGTTATGTGGAGGCGACGCTTCGTTAATTTTAAATGATAAATTTTAAATGTTAAAACAGGTGGTTTGCTTAGCTATAATCACGAAATAGTGTTCAACTTGCCCCATTTAACATTTATAATTTAAAATTGCATTGACACTTAACATTTAAAATTTATAATTTAAAATTACAAATATGTCCAAACACTACACCAACGGAGAGATCACGATCAAGTGGGATCCTGACAAATGCGTGCATTCCGGAATCTGTGCTCGCGGTTTGTCGAGCGTGTTCAAACCTCGTGAGAAACCATGGATCCAGATGGAGAATTCGGATTCAAAAACCATCGCCGAGCAAGTGATGAGGTGCCCGAGCGGGGCGCTTTCCTTGAAAGAGGAAGAAATTTTAAATGATAAATTTTAAATGTTAAATCAGGTGGTTTGCTTGGTTTGTACCTCAAAGCGACATTTTTTAAGCCAGACTAGAGTCACGAAATATCGTTCAATACTCTCACTTAACATTTAAAATTTAGAATTTAAAATTTTCTGCACATGACATTTAACATTTAGAATTTAAAATTCCTCCTATGATCATCCACCACGACGATAACGGCTCAAAAGGTCGCTTTTTCATCGGAGATTCGACCAATCCGGATGGAGTGATGACCTATGTTTGGGCCGGGCCGGAATCGTTTATCATAGACCATACGGAAGTCGGCGATGCGCTGAAAGGCCAGGGAGCCGGTAAGCAATTGGTGATGGCGGCTGTCGAATTCGCTCGCGAAAAACACCTCAAGATCATACCCTTGTGCCCATTTGCCAAAAGCGTGTTTCAAAAGGTGGAAGAGATTCGGGATGTATTGAAATAGGAAGAAATTTTAAATGATAAATTCTAAATGTTAAATCAGGTGGATTGCTTGGTTAGTACTTCAAATCGATGTTTTTAGATTTTATGCTTGGCTAGAACCACGAATCGCGGTTCGATTTCCCCACTTAACATTTAAAATTTAGAATTTAAAATTTCTACCCCCACCTAACATTTAAAATTTAGAATTTAAAATTTCTACCCTCACTTATCATTTAAAATTTAGAATTTAAAATTTCTACCCTCACTTATCATTTAAAATTTACAATTTAAAATTTAAACAGTATGCCCAGCGTAGATATCGTCAACGAAATCGATCATCAGGAAATCGACAATGCCGTGAACAATACGGTCAAGGAAATCGCCACGAGGTATGATTTCCGCGGATCGAAGACCGAGGTCGAGTTCAAGAAAAAAGAGAAGAAGATCAGTGTGAGCACCGAAGACAGCATGAAGCTGAAAGCGGTGAAGGAAATGCTGACTCAGAACTTCATCAAACGGAAATTGAGTCATAAGTCCTTGGAATTCAAGGATGAAGAAGGCACATCACATGGCGGACTCCGCATGGATGTCGTTCTCAAAGAAGGCATCGATCGCGACAATGCGAAGAAGATCATCCAGATCATCAAGGATTCGAAGCTGAAGGTTCAGCCTGCGATCCATGATGACAAAGTGCGTGTTTCCGGCAAAAAGATCGATGATCTTCAGGAAGTCATGGCCTTGCTCAGAGCCGAGAATCTGGATGTCCCGATTCAGTTCGACAACATGAAGAGCTGAATCACAACGTCTTCCACACCAGCCACAAGGCGCGTGGCACGTGGAAACATCCTTTATAGGGTCCACCTTTGAATCGATGGGTCACTTCGCCTCGGCGATTCAGGTAGCCGTACCACTCGCCGTGTTCTTTATCGGGGAAGTGGGCAAAGGTGTAGTCGTGTGTGCGCTGAAACCTCTCGAGGTCTTCGGCGGCCCCAGTGATCGTATAGTTGAGCAGGTGCGCATATAAGGCTTCGCAATGCGGCCACCACAGTTTCATGTCCCATTCCAAGGGAGTAGGCGAATACCCTTTGCTATCGAGGAAATACAGGATGCCGCCGTGTTCCGCATCCCATCCGGCATCAAAACTCCATCGAACCATATCGATGGCAGTTTTAGATAGGTCGTCGCGCTTCAGGGTCTGTGCCCAATGTTGCAGGAACCATCCCGCTTCGATGGCATGACCCGGATTCAGCAGGCGTCCTTCGATGGAGTCGATGAATCCGCCGTCGGGCGTCACGATTTCATAGACGGTTTTGTCTTGCGGATGCACATGGAGCAGCATCCTTCTTATGCAGTCGTCCACTTCCATCCGATAGGCGTCCTTATTTCCGCCGGCGACTTCTTCGAGCAGATTGAGCAAAATCATAGGAACAGCGAGCATTTGGGATGGCTGCTGACCCGCATAGGATGGGCGCCCCACTTTGGTCCAATCCGTGCTCCATTCCCATACTTTTTCGAGTAGCTCTTTGGCCTCGGTCATGTAGGATGCATCGCCGGATGCGCGCGAATACTCGGCGAAGGCCATGATGGTGAAGCACTCGCTGAAAATCTTGCGTTGTAAGGATAGGGGTTGACCGTCCTCTGTCATGGAAAAGTAGACGCGTCCATCGTCGCGTTTGGCATGCGCTCGGATGAACTCGGCGCCTAATCGGGCAATCTCGAGCCACTCGGGTTTTTGCTCGACCGTGTTATACAATTTCGAGAACATCCACGTCTGACGACCATTCAACCACATATACTTTTTCGTGTCGTACTTGGTCCCATCCCGATCCAAACAATTCCAAAACCCGCCATTCACTCGATCTACGGAGTGCGTTTCCCAGAATGGGATGACGCGGGAGAAGAGCTCCTCCTCATACCTTGGCTTAAGTTCGGATAGGTTCATAGAGTCGTGGGTTAAATAGTCCTGAGAATTTTAAATGATAATTTTTAAATGTGGGGGAGGAGTAATTTTAAATTGAAAATTATAAATGTTAAATCAGGTGGTTTGCTTAGCTAGAAGCTCGAAAGGTTGTATGGATTTCCCCACTTAAAATTTAAAATTCATCATTTAAAATTAACCCAATCTTGATACCTAGAATAAAGTTGCGCGGCACTCGGGTACATCGATTGTGGACTCATGAAGTGTGAAAACTCAAACGTGATGAGTTTATCTACCCCGGCGCTTGCGGCGGCTTCCATTTTGTAACGAAGATTTTTGAATGGAATCGGAGGGAAGTTCCACGGCATATCACGATCAAAACTTTCCACATTGCTCCAAGCCGTCAGGCCGTATTTATGAGCCAAGGTCTTATTGAGATGCAGGTATTCTTCCAATTCGTGATACTGCACTTGTCCGTCTTGAAACGCCACGATGTCGACATGGTTTTTGATGCGGGAAAACACCTGGTCCCATTCCCATTCATGCTCTTTCAGGGTGATGGCTTTGCCACCGAATTGCTTCGATCCCTTCACATACGGGGAGATAAGGATAGGGACTTGTTTCAGGGCCCGCAGATGCGAACTCAATGATTCGTACACACGCATCATCCCTTCATTGAAACTGTGGATTTCATGCGAGATGTACCAACCTTTGAAGGCGTTTCGATGTCCGTACAACTCCATCACCTCATCACAGAATGCGCGGTTGATCTCGGCCTCCCGATGAAAATCCCCGTTCACCCAATAGGTGCCCGAATCATAGGTTCCGAAATAAAAGTCCATGTCGCGCTCTTCGGCGAGGGTAAGGAACAGGTCGACCAGATCGGTGTACACCGGAAAACTATCCATTTCCTTTTGCAGCACCTTCGAGTTGAAGGTGGCTTGCTTGCGGTACCCGGCGCGGATCAGAATGACCGTATCGATCCCTACAGCTTTCATATGGTCGAAATCCGCCGCCCATTCTACCGGGCCCCAGTTTTGGGATGGGATGTCGTGAGTGATTTCATCCAGAAAGGTGCCGGAAAGTCGCATAATCTCAGTTTGGGAGTTCAGAGTCGAGGTTGGTAAGATCGATGATCACATCGTCGCGCCGATAATCAGCCGGAAGCATCGCTTCTTGCGCGATCTGGAAGCGTCGCTCGTTCATCAAGGCGAGGAGCTCGGGTCGCACGTCGTCGTACGCTCGGTACTCCGCGCGCTGGTCCTTCAATTCGTACACCACCCATCCGTCACGTGTTTTAAATGGTCCGGTGATGCGGGTGCTGGCCGACATCCGCATCCGATTCGCCGGATGGTCCGGTGATGTCTTTTGGCGGATGGTTTCGGTGCGGATGTTCGTCTGCGGCGCCCAGACCTTGCTATTCATATATGTCCGGATCGCGGACATCGCGCTTGTGCTATCCCGAAAAACCGCTGTTTCGATGGTGCTGATGCGGTCTGTCAAAAAGTGTGAGTGTTTGAAGCGCTCATACCAGGTTGCGGTGTGATGTTCAAGGGATAGGGTATCGGCGGCGGATTGGAGTCCGGCATAGAACAACGCCGTGGATTCGGCCACCCGGACAGCCGTTCTCACCGAGCGCGCCGTATCGGGTCGGACCGTTTTCTCGGCCACATCCGACAAGATGGAGTCGCGGATGGCGATCTGAAGCGCTTCGAGCGGATTGGACTGCACCCAGGCATAGGGGATATCCGGCAAATGATACAAGAATTGGCGAACGGTGAAAGGGCGTCCGTTCACACTGGCCAACGGCGTATTGGGCGAGATCCGTGGTTGAAGAAAGAACAGTTCGCTGTTGAAGCGTTGCAGTTCGTTCGGGGTCGCATCCGTAGGAAATAATGGATCGAGTTGGGCATAGATCGCTTCCAAGGCGCGGACATAGGTCGCTAATTCGTGGGACATCACCACTGAGCGTTGATAGAGCGCACTGGCTTCATCGAAGCGGCGTTGATACACCGTGAACCGCAGACTTTCGCGCTGATTGTTGAAGGTGCCCTCATCCAAGTAGACGGTTTCTTCCACATCATGGGCTTTGAAGATGTGCCAGCCGACTAGAGATTGCACGGGTTTGCTTATTTCTCCGTGTTTCATTGCGAAGAGGACGGCTTCCGGGGCTTCATCCATCATGTCGAATCCTACCCATCCCATCGTTCCGTCGAAGCCCATCGCGCTTTGGGCGAGCTCTGTGAAATCGGCACCTTGTTGCAGCAACGCATATAAGGAATCGGCGGTAACGGCATTCGGCGCATAAATTTGTTGTGTTAAAATCTGCGTGTTGGCACGACGGAATGCTTCACGAAGCTCGGATTCAGTGGCCAAGGGTACATCCGGTTTCACAACCGTATTGAACAGATGCGCGCGTGAGGCCAGTTGCTTGCGACGACGCACCGTTTCTCTGACAATGCGCATCGTATCGAGCTTGGCCACGCGTGCCAATTCCGCGACGATCTGGCGCTCCAGCATGATGTGGGCATACTCGATACGGGTTTGTTCGTCATCTAAGATCGGGGCGTAGGTCCCATAGAGGCGATATTCCGTGACAAACTGGTTTTTCGTGACCTCAATGCCATTCCAGGATGCTACGGGTGCATCCAACGGATCCGGTTTGGAAGCACATCCGATCAACAAAAAAATCATGAAGATTCCGAGTCGTAATGTCATGCCCGGATCCTCAATGTGACAATCTGATGCGGTCCGAACGTTACTGGAATCTGATGATTTTGGAAGGATGTGGCCATTGAATCGGACCATTGCTCCAACAGATCGGTGATGCTTACAGAACCACGATTACGATCGATGGTGATCGATGTCTCAACGATGTCAGACGAATGATTGAATAAACGGATGATGAGGTCGGATGTGGCCGCATCCCGCTTATATGCCGACAGTTCGATATCCGGATGAGCGATATCCAGCATGGAATGCGATCGGGAAATCGTATGGCCGGACGGCACATGTGGCAGATAGGGCATTTCGCGGACCCAGGCGCGATGCGATTGCTCTCTTGCGTTGCGAATCGCATGTCCATCGGCTTTGGGTTCGATTCCGATATGCAGCAAGAAATCGAGTTCACGCTGGCATTGGGCACCGGGAGTCGGAATCTGCGGACCGGCTTGCACGCGCCGGATGCGTCCGCCACCCACAGATAATTCCCCAACCGCGCGATGTAGCGTGATGGCCAGAACCGGTTGACCGTCTATTTGTGTGAGTTCGGCTTCATGGAGTCCATGTGTTGAAATTCGCAATACCTGATCGCCAAACGGCACCAGCACGAAATCCTTGACATGCTGCGTCGGGTACGTCAATTCGCCTGGATAGGACGCATAGCGTTCGGGATGCGATTCGGGCGTTTGTTTATCGGCGATACCGCGTGTCGCGATTCGGAAATGCGCATCGGCCAAGAACTCATGCGGCGATGCAGGTAACGGGATGTTCACTCGCATCCGCCCGTTTTCTGCGATGTTCCGGTACCGAATGTTGGAATGCAAACAACCGTGTGAGTATGAGTGGGACACGTTGATCGGAATATCGACCTGCTCATCGGATGCGGGTTTGACTGGAACCGTGATCGAATGCTGATGCAGATAGGTCGATTTTTTCGTGACTAAGATGGATTTGACCATTGCGCCGGATGGATCGGGACCAAAGCTATACGTATCGCCCAAATCATGCTCATAAGCGAAGAAAAGGTTGTCTCGGAGGTGGGCCAAGGTTTCTGGAGCCGGCATGACGGGAAGCTCTGCGGACGGCGCGTCGGTGGTAAACACGTGAACGATCTGATAGCCAAGCGGGGGTAGGGTGATATCGAACTCGATATCGTATGCGCGTCCCCAGGTCTGTTCCAAGTAATGGTTCCGCAGAATGTGCTCCACGGAGCCGACCAAATGCAAGGGGAGGGGATGTCCTTGTGCATCGATTGCGGAAAGTCGTTCGATTGGGAGGCGGACACCTTTTTCAGCATCCGCATTTGGCAGAAGAATCCGAGTAGTGATGCGTGTGGTGACGGACCATGGATGCGGGTTGAACACGAAAACATCACTAAAGCGCGGCCCGGTTGAGGAGGGTGGTTGGAGGCCGGCGAGACGCATGGATTCGAGGGCTTCGACTAGAATAGCTTCACCGGTTTCGACCACTTCCCGATACCGGACTTCATTA
This sequence comes from Balneolales bacterium, assembly GCA_041749075.1. Classification (GTDB taxonomy): domain Bacteria; phylum Bacteroidota; class Rhodothermia; order Balneolales; family HLUCCA01; genus CAMTWZ01. Next base: position 135,613 of record JBGTBY010000033.1, read on the forward strand.
TCCTGATGCACGCCATCATGGCTGCAGCCGCAGATATCGTCGTGCGGGTGATTTTTAAGCAAGGTTTTCCAAGCCCGCTCGAGGAAATAGGTGGATTCGGCTCGATTTGGGAGTGTCGAGGCGAACACGTCCATCGGTTCGACTACGGTTTCCAGCAGCGATTGCGCCTGATGGTTTAGTTGTTTCAGGTAGACCCGCGTGGAATACACGCTTAGAAGGATGGGTTGGTCGGCATTGCCGATCAAGTCGCCATGTACAACGGCGTGTGGTTTGGCTTGGGAGCGAAGCGCATCCACGAAATCTCCGAACGTGCCATGCGTCAGGTGGATGTCTGGGACTAGGGTTTGGGTGCGGCGGAGCAAGGATGGGAGCTCCGCTTGCTCGGGCATGTGGTCGAAGCCGTTGTTCAGCAGGAAAACAGACTCTTTCTGTAATTCGCCCAGTTTGGAAACGGTTTTGCGGATTTGGTCCGCCGCCAATTGCGGATCCGCCTCGAGGCCTTCGTGTCGACCGTAGACACTGGGCAGGCCGAGGGATCCCGCATTGAAGTATCCATCCGCTAAATAGATGGAGAACACATCCGACCCATCCGGACCGCGCCATGTGAATACTGATCCGGCTACTTCTTTGTCTTTGGCAGACAATCCGCGCATGAATATGAAGGATGTGAGTCCGAATCCGTTCAATATCTGGGGCAATTGCGCGATATGACCGAACGGATCCGGAACATATCCGACCTGCATCGACCCGCCAAAACGAGACGCCGTATCAAATCCGATCTGAAGATTTCGGATGATGGATTCCGGACTGACCAAAAATAGATCGGGCGACACATACCAAGGTCCGCAAATCAACTTTCCATTTTTGATGAGCTTCTCGAGACGTGGCTTGTTCTCGGGGCGGATTTCCAAGTAATCATTCAACAGAACAGTCTGCCCATCCAGCGTGAAGGAATGAAAATCTGGGGATGACTCGAGTAGGTCGATCAACCGATCAACCAATCGGACAAGCCGGAATCGGAAGCTGGAAAATGGAAGATACCACGCTCTGTCCCAATGCGTGTGGGAAACAACGATAGCGGATTTTGCTTGCGGGGATTCCATTTCAGTCGTCAAAGATACGGGAAAAAGGAGGTGATATATCAGACCGTCACAAGGATTACAATGTGTCGATCAGGCTTGTCACTCAAATGGTAAGTTGGGTTGTCGAGAGTTGCAAATGCAAATAAAAAGCGCTTTTTGAAGTTTTTAATTCTTGCTATTGCACCTGACAGTGGCATGAGTTACTTTAGTTCAAGACCGTCTCAATCCAGAGATCATTGTGATGGTTTTTATTTAAAACCCCAACAATTATGGCTACAATCTTATGAAAAAACGGATACTGTTGGTGGCACTCCTCGCTGTTTTCGGAGGCGCTACCCATCTGACGGCTCAATCAGCCCATAATCTGATCGACATCGCATACAAGGGAACACCTGTTGTGGTCGATGGCAATCTGAACGATTGGAATGATGCACATTTCTATTTTATGAGTCAGGATTCTCCATTTTTCCGCGACATCAATGGAAATCTGATTCAAGGACTTCCGGCATCGCCCAGCGATTTCAGCGCCTATTTCGCATTAAAAATGACAGACGATGCGGTCTACATCGCGTTGAAAGTAAGAGACGAGGGTACGCCCATGATCGAAACGCCGGATGCGCCCAATTTGGCATTCAACTACGATCATGTGAGTCTGTATCTCGGTCTGTATGATATCGGAACCCGCGCGGGATCCCCACACTTGGAGGGTCCGGGCGAGTTCTATCATATCGCACAGAACGAACGCAAAGACTCGGTCTTGGCCAACCGCACGTACCGCATTGGTCCTGGCCAAGACAACACCACTACTACGTTGGGTGCCGACTACCAATTGTTGCTTCGCAATTTGGAACACAATCCTGCCACGTTCAATTCACGTGCCCACACCTATTCTGGTGCGTACATGGACACCACGATTGGTGGAACTCTCGCAGCGGGTGCCTTTTTCCCGGATGAAACTGGTTATACGATCGAATGGCGCATCCCATTCTCATCACTTGCTGGAAACGTGGCGAAAGGCTCTGGTCCTTATGCAGGAAAATTCAATTGGCCGCTATATCAGCCTGCTCACGGCCATATCATCCCATTTGATGTGGACATTACCGATTTGGATGTAGGCGACCGTGGCCTGAACCGTTACCTTCGCGCGGGTCAATATCCATCCCTATGGCGTGATTCGAAAAGTTTCGGCATGCGTGGGCGAGTGGTCGATTTGTCGGCCCATGCTTATGATCGTCCAAACAACAAATACTATATCGATTACAAACCGGTTCAGAATGTGACCGTTGATGGCAACATCGCCGATTGGTCTGATGCCATGTTTGTCGGAAAATCCCAAGATCACCCGCATTTTCTGGATATGAACGGAAACCAAATCCAAGGTCTGCCTGCGGGTCCGGCTGACTTCTCTTTCTTCTACGCCATGAAAATGGACGACGAAAACCTCTATGTGGGCCTGCGAGTTCGCGATGAAGGCACGCCTATGATTGAGACGCCAGATGCGCCGAACCTGGCGTTCAACTACGACCACATGTCGGTGTATCTTGGCTTGTTTAACATGGGTAATGCGGCTTCTTCACCACATGTGGAAGGTCCTGGAGCGTTCTATCACATCGCCCAAAACGAAGCAAAAGATTCCGTACTGGCAAACAGAACCTATCGTATTGGTCCTGGCCAAGATAATACCACGTCTACATTAGGTCCCGATTATCAATTGTTGATCCGTGCGATCGAGCATAATGCGGCCACCTTCAATTCCCGCGCTCATACCTATTCCGGAGCATATATGGATACCACCATCGGTGGAACCGTGGCCGCATCGGCATTGGACGCTCAAGAGTTAGGGTATTTCCTCGAATGGAAAATTCCATTCGCATCGCTGGCTGGTAATGTGGCGAAAGGTTCTGGCCCCTACGCTGGCAAATTCAACTGGCCGCAATATGCCCCTGTTGTAGGGCATTTGATCGCATTCGATGCGGATGTGACCGACTCGGATGAAGGCGACCGTGGCTTGAACCGTTATATCCGCCTCGGACGTCAACCTGCTTTATGGCGCGATTCGAAAAGCTTTGGCATGCGCGGAAATGTGATTTCGGGCGGTATTCCGGTCATTTCGACCTCCATCGAAAATAATGATGTGATCGGACGCGACACTGATCGCCCCGCATCCATCTATATCGACCGCAACTATCCGAATCCATTCAACCCTGGAACGACCATCGTGTATGGCTTGAATCAATCCGGTCCGATCAACCTGACCGTATATGATCTTTTGGGCCGCCAAGTAGCCGTCTTGGTGAACGGATTCAAAGCCTCGGGCGAATACAGTGTGAATTTCGACGCTACAGGCTTAGCAAGCGGATTGTATGTCTACCGACTCACGAACGGTAGTGAGGTTGTGACTCGTACGATGACGCTCGTCAAGTAATTGACCGGCTCTTCATGGTTGTCCCGGTGGCTCTTAGGGTGAGCCGCCGGGACCTTTTTTATCTCCAATTGATCTTCACGCATATGAACGTCGCGCGCACCTGTCTCGCTTTCGTCATGTTAGTCCTCATGGCGGGTTCCGTTTCCGCCCAAACCGGAAAAATCGAGGGACGTGTACTGGATGAAGCCGGCGAACCGCTTGTCGGGGTCAATGTGTTTGTGGAAGGCACCACTCGAGGTAGCTCAACCGACATCGATGGCTATTATTTCATTCTGAATGTGAGGCCAGGTACCTACACCTTGATGGCCACCTACATCGGATTCAACACGGCGCGCACGACCGGCGTCGACGTTTCCGTCGATCGCACCACCTCCATCGATTTCCGACTGACAGAAGAATCCCTCACTTTGGGAGAAGTTGTGGTTTCGGCGGATGCGGTTCGGATCGAACGGGATCGCACGAGCTCATCGTCCAAAGTGACCGGCGAGCAGTTGCAAGTGCTTCCGGTCGATAACTTTCTTCAAGCCGTCGGCCTCCAGGCCGGCGTCACCCGTGGCCAAGGAGGTAGCTTACATATCCGCGGCGGACGAACAAGCGAAGTGAAATATTATGTGGATGGGATCGCTGTATCGAATCCCTTCAATTTCGGACTCTCCGTTCCCGTCGAGAACACCGCCGTTCAGCAAGTCGAAGTCATTTCCGGCACGTATAATGCCGAGTTCGGCCAAGCCAATTCCGGAATCATCAATATCGTGACCCGCGAAGGTGGCGAATCCCTTCAAGGAACCTTCATCACGAGCGTCGGAACATATCTGTCCGACGAAAGCGATACATATCACCGCATCAACAAAGCGAGCCCGTACGGGATTCAGTCCTACGAAGGCTCCCTTTCCGGACCCACATTCGCAAAACAACTCAAGTTTTTTGTAAATGCGCGCTACACCGATAATCAGGGTTATCTGTTCGGGCGGCACATATTTAGTCCGTCGGATTCATCCAATTTCAGCGCGACAGATTTCAATGATTGGTACATCGAATCGTCTGGAGATTCCAGCACAGTGGCCATGAATCCTGTGACGGGTCTCACGACGATGGGAAAACTCACGTGGGATGTCACCCGCGACGTGAAGGTGTCCTATTCCGTCACCCGTGGCCATACGAAAGCAAAAGCCTACTCCCATCTATACCGTCTCAGTCCCTTTTCACTGCCTACCCAATTCAGTGAGAACTGGAATCATTTGGTCACACTGAACCATGTGATAGACAATCGCACCTTCTACAATCTGCGCTTCACGGCCAATTACACCAATTTCCAGCAGCATAAGTATTCCGATTGGCAGGATGCTCGCTATCGCGACGCCTTCGGCCGAAATCAGCGTATTTCCTTCATGTTCGCGACCGGTGGAGTGGACAACCGCCACATCAACCGTGTGAGCGCCACCTATGCGGGCCGGTTCGACATCACTCGTCAGTTCGGAAAATCGCATCTCGTGAAAACCGGATTCGAGTATCGTTGGAACGAGCTGAATGTGGAAGATTTCTCCGTCATCATCGATCCCTTTCTCTACGGCGACCTGACGCCCCGCCAAAATCGCAACGACTCCCGTCTTTATTCCAATTTCACGCGCACCCCGGTCGAAATATCCGCCTACATCCAAGATAAAATCGAGATCGAAGACCTGATCATCAACATCGGTCTTCGGTACGATTATTTCGATCCGCATAGCCGCGTTCCGACCGACATCCGCGACCCAGACAACTCCTTCCTCGAGCGCCCGGAAGACGAGGCCTACGTCATGGCCAAACCGAAACAGCAAGTGTCCCCACGCATCGGATTCGCATTTCCGATTACCGCGACGGGCGTCATTTATGCGTCCTACGGTCAGTTTTTTCAGATTCCGGAATTCCTGCGCTTATATGAGAATCCAACGTTCAACGTTCGCGGTGGAACCTTCAATACGGTATTGGGCAATGCCGACCTCGAAGCGCAACGCTCCGTCTTGTATGAAATCGGTCTGCAACAACAGTTAGGCGATTATCTGGCCATGGATCTGACCGTCTATCATAGGGATGTGCGGTTCTTGCTGGGTTCATCCCTCTATTCCCGCTATTTCGGCGGCGATTCGTACGGTCGTTATGAAAACAAAGACTTTGGCTCGGTCCGTGGTGTCACCACTGCTTTGAGTTATGCCGATCCCCGTAGCGGCGTGAACATCGGGCTCAATTACACCTTCCAATCCGCCCGAGGCAATGGTTCTGATCCCCTTCAAGCCTTTTTCGACGCTCAAGGCTCGAACGAGGCCAATGCCGTTCTCATTCCGCTGGATTGGGACACACAACACAATCTGACCACGCAAGTGGCGCTGCAATTGCGAAACTGGAACGTGGGTGTGACGGGCGAATTCCGCACCGGGTATCCGTTCACACCCAACGACATCCGCGGCCAGCGCATCGTGGAGCAACGCAATGCCTCGCGCTACCAATCCGAACTGTATTTCGATGCCCGCTTGTCGCGCGTCATCCGCATCGGCAATGTGAAAGGTCAGTTCTTCATGATCGGCGAAAACCTGTTAGGATTTCTTCGCGACGACCGCTATCCGCCATTGCGTGACGATGAGATCGAGTTTTCCCGTCAAAACGGACTCGAACGCGTGAACACACGTCTCGAATTCGAGCGGAACCCGGCCATTCAGCCATCCCCACGAAATATCCGCGCCGGCATCCAATTCGACTTTTAAGGTGAATCCATGAAACGCATCTGTCTTTCTCTTCTTTTCGCCGCTGGATTTGTGACCGTCGCCTCCGCTCAAAGCGGAGTGTATGTGGATCCGAACCGGAGCAATCAGGATTGGCGCACTGCCATGAACATGAACGGCAACAATACCGAATCGATCATCACCAACTATGGGACGATCGGACGCGGTAATGCCTCCATCAACCAAGCCGGCGTATGGCCGAGAGGTACGGGCCATGGCCATTTGCATCAATTGACAGGTTTGGTAACCTCTCGTGTCACGAAACCCGATAATTCCACTCAGATTCTTCTATCGGAAGGATATGAGGAAGGAAATGTGGCCGAATACACCGACCCGGTCACAGGTGTTCAACGAAAGTTCCAACCGGTGCCGGGGTATTACAACCGCTCCGCAACCAGTGGCGAAATCGCGAATTCGCGGAATCCACAAAGTTGGCCTACTACTTGGCCCGGCAAAGATGCCTCATGGGATGGAGCTTGGAACGGATTCTTCGGCCTGAACCAGTTCAACGCCGACCAGGAAGTGTTCTATGTGATGGACGATTCTTGGGAATCGAAATTCCCTGTCTATCCGGTTCCGTCCGACACCACCATCAAAGGAATGGGCATTCAAGTGAATGTGCGTCTGTTCCAATGGTCGCAAGCCTTGGCCAAAGACCTCATTTTCATGCAGTACGAGGTGTCGAATACCGGCACCTTCCCGTTCACCTACAACATGAACGACAATCCGATGATCTTCGGCGGATACACCGATGTGAACCCGCAAGGATCTGGTGGTTCGGATGACGCCGCCGCGTTCAATCAATCCACGAACATCGTGTATGGCTGGTCGGCTACTGGTCAAGGCCTCTGGACTCAGTTCCGTGAAGTTCCACCCGGTTATATCGGCTGGAAGTTCTTGGAAAGCCCCGGCATCGCCGTGGATGGCATCGATAACGACGACGATGGCCTCATCGACGAACGTCGCGACAATCTCGCTGGCAACTATGTGTTCGGCACGTGCGGTATCTACGCCGAAGCCCAAATGAGATGGGAAGGGGATGAGAATTGCAACTGGAACCCTTTGATCGATGATGTGGGCGCGGATGGTATCGGTCCGTTGGATCCGAATTATCCTGGTCCAGATGCGGATGGAACCGAGGGCAATGGCCGCCCAGATCAAGGCGAACCCAATTTCGGCCGCCTCGATAAAAACGAATCCGATCAAATCGGCCTCACGGCGTTCTATGCGCCAGCGTTCAACACGGCTCTGAGTCCGAACAACGAACAAAACTTATGGCCGTTCTTCCAACCAGGGTTCTTTGGTGTACCCTTGCAAGGACAAAACCAGATCTGGATTTTCGCATCAGGACCATTCAGTCTGCTTCCCAATCAGTCCGAGCGATTCTCCACGGCATTGGTTTTCGGTGCGAACGAGCGGGAAATGTTCCGAAATGCGCAGGTTGCACAACGGATTTATGATGCGGATTACCGCTTCGCCCGTCCACCCTTGCAACCCCGCCTCACAGCTATTCCTGATGACGGACGCGTGGTTCTCCAGTGGGATGCGATCTCCGAAATGAGTTATGATCCCATCTATGGATTCGATTTCGAAGGATATCGCGTCATCAAAGCCACCGATCCGAGCTTCCGTGATGCGAAGGATATCACCGACGCATTGGGAACGCCTCGTTATAAGGTTTCCATCGCCCAATATGACAAACTGAACGGGCTCACAGGTCCGCATCCGCTCCAACTCGGCGAAGAGATCGATGCTCCAACCGGCATCCATTATTATATGGGGGACGATACCGGACTACGCCATTACTACATCGACCAGGATGTGATCAACGGCCGGGTCTACTACTATGCCATCATCGCGTATGATGCGGGTTATGCTCAAGACTTTTTCGATCGTGGCATCACCACCATTGAAACCGGTTTCAATATCTCCCCATCCGAATCGCCGGCGAGCATCACGTTGAATAATGGTGTGATCACGCGCTTCGATCCGAACACGGCGGCGGCACGTCCGAATTCCCAGCCAAGCAATCTGATTTCCGGGTCGTTAAATACGACCGTGAAAACCTCTGGACTCGCAACGGGTACGGTTTCTGCCATCGCGGTATCGCCCACCTTGTTCGATGATGCCTCCTTCACCATCACCTTCGAAGACGAACGCGTTCGGGCATCGGTCGAGCGTGAGACATCCACCTTCACCATCACAAAAAGCACGGGTGAGGTTTTGGCGGACAAAGTGCCGGTTCCGCAAAACTTGGATAGCACCTATCAGCGCAGTTGGACGCACGAGCTCATCGATCAAGGTCTGATCCTGCAATTCAATAATCGGTTTCCAACCCTATCCAACACACAACAGAATTCTGGCTGGGCCCAAGGCAGCCAAACGAATCTGTTCACCACCATTTCGCAGGATATCGCTGTGAAATATCCGAATCGCGAAATCCAGTGGCCATTGTCTTTGGAAATCTTAGTAGGTGATCCGAACGGTCCACCATTGGATTCGGCCTTCACATCCACAACAGGGAATGTGCGCCGTTCGGTATGGTTCAAAGTCCGTGAGCTTGGAACCCAGCGCGACTTGGATTTCATTTTCAACGAGCCCGCGGCTACGCGAAACGGCATCATCGAACCCGATGAAGTGCTTCAGATCGTGTATCGCGACGATCCCGGCGACAACCGGTTCCAGCTCACCTGGCGCATCCGTTTTAATGTTCCAAACGATGCGTCTGGAAATCCGCTTACAGGAAATCAAATCGTGATTCCGGCTCCTGGTGACCGATATGTGATGCGGTCGAATATTCCATACGGCCCGAATGATTCGTATCGTTTCGATAGCTTCGCCCAAACCGAAAGCACAGAACTGGGTGCCTCTATTCTGGATGCGGTTCGAGTCGTGCCAAACCCCTATGTGGCGGCCAACATCACCGAAGGTCGGCCATTCTTAAGCGGACGCGGAGAACGTCGCATCGAATTCCGCAATGTTCCGGTGAACAGCAAAATCCGACTCTACACCGTGAGCGGCGTGTTTGTAAGGGAACTGGATTCGGGAAATCTGGGGTATGCCGTTTGGGATCTGCGAACCAAAGACAATCTCGAAGCCGCGTTCGGTTTGTATTTCTACCATCTCAAGGCGGATGGTATCGGTGAGAAAATCGGAAAATTCGCCATTATCAACTGAGGAGATCCATCATGAAACCCATCTTTTCCGCTCTCCTCTTGATAGGGATTCCAGTTCTGGCGTCGGCTCAGACCAAAGTTGGAACCACCGCAGCACCCTTCCTCGAAATCGGCGCCGGTGCCCGTGGCGTGGCCATGGGCGAGGCGAATGTGGCGTCCACGAATGATGTCACAGCTTTGTATTGGAACCCGGCCGGCATCGCACATCTCACTGGCGGACAAGCCACCTTCCAATACAATCAATGGATTGCCGGCACAAATTTGAGTTATGCCGCGCTCGCATTCCCGATTCCTCGCGTGGCCACGGTCGGCCTTCAAGTCTATCTCTTCGATTCCGGTACGATGGACGTGACCGACATCATTTTTCCAGATGGAACCGGTGAAGTGTTCAAAGTGCAAGACATGATGATCGGACTCACCGTCGCACGTAAACTGACCAATCGTTTCGCTATCGGAGGTTCTGCCAAGTACATCCGCTCCAGCATTTGGCGGATGTCGGCCTCCACCATCGGTCTGGACCTCGGGATGCAGTACGACACGCCACTCAAAAACCTGAAACTTGGGTTCAACATCTCGAACTTCGGTGGAGAGATGAGGCTGGATGGGGACAATACCTTGGTCCGAGTCGACATCGACCCGAATTCGGATGGAAACAATGACGGACTTTTGGCCAACATCTTGGTCCGTTCTTGGGATCTTCCACTTCATTTTCGAATCGGAACGGCTTATGGGATACAGTCAGGGCTTTATTCGCTCAGTCTGAACGCCGACGCGATGTACCCGAACAATAACGATCCGTATTTGAACGCCGGCGCCGAATTCGGATTCAACGATTTGCTGTTTCTTCGCGGCGGAATGGTGAAAACCTTTCTGGATGAAGCCGAAGGGACACTACGCTTCGGCTTCGGTGTTAAATTGGCCAATCGCATCGCCGCAGATTATGCCTGGTCCGACCGCGGATTGTTGGGCAGCACCAATGTCATCGGCTTAACCATCGGATTTTAAATCATGCACCAATTGTTGGAAGAATCAACAGATACGCTCTACGATCAAGTTGCGAACGACATCCGTGAACGCATCGCTCGACGTGATTTCGATCCAGATGGTCGCATTCCGAACTACCGTGATCTCGCCCAACAGTACAGGGTTAGCTTGGCCACCATCAAAAAAGCGATGAAGATGCTCGCCGATCAGCGTGTGGTCACATCGCGGGTAGGTAGAGGATCGTTCGCGGTGATGGATGCCATCCCAGGGATACGATTACGTCCCGAAACCGACCGCATCGGATTGTTGATCCGAGATCTGGACGGACCTTACTTCTCAGGCATCTATCGTGGGTTGTCGGAAGGCTCCGCTCAGCACAACAAACGCTTGCTGGTGACGCTTTCCGTGGACGAACACGAGCATGAATCGGCTTTATATGGCATGCTGGGCGACCAATCGGAAGGTATTCTGGTCACGAGTCGTCGTAAATCCCTCTATGGTGTCAGCATTTTCGACAAATTGTTGAAGCACCGTGTGCCGTTCGTGCTGCTTCACGATATCTACGATTCACCCACCTATTGCTTCGATGTGAACAACTATCTGGGCGGGCGCCTTGCCGCACGTCACCTGGCCAGCCGCGGCATCACCAAGTTCGCCGCCATCATGGGCGAAACCGGGTATCGCGTAGATGACAACCGCACACAAGGCTTTATTGATGAACTGAAAACCTTTGGCGTATCCATCGAAGAAGATTGCCTCATCCTGCGGTGCTCCTTCGGCTCCGAAGCCACCGCCTTTGATGAAGGATATAAGCTTGGCATGTGCCTGGATCTGAAAGGACTCAAAACGCAAGGCGTGTTTCTGTTCAACGATCTTGTGGCGATGGGATTCCAGAAAGCGGTATTGGAACGAGGCTTCAAAATTCCTTACGACATCGCCATCGTCGGTTTCGACAACATCGATCGATGCAGCGAAGCCCGCGTTCCGCTCACCACCATCAGCGTGCCCCGCTACGATCTGGGTGTGCAGGCGTTCCATAAACTGATGGATTTGGTGCGCACCAACGCTCCAATGATTCCCGAGCGAGTCCTCCTCGATCCAACCCTCATCATCCGCACCTCCGCATGAAAAAGCTCTTTCTTTTCATTGCGCTGATAGGGTTGGTTGCCGCTTGTTCCCAAACAACAAACCACAAACAACCAACCACTAACGAAATAAGAGGCGTCTGGATCACCAATATCGATTCGGACGTGATGTTCTCGCAAGAAGCCACCGCCGAAGCCATGAAGTACCTGGCGGATCGTGGCTTCAACGTTGTCTTTCCTGTGGTGTGGAATGAGGGATACACCTTGTATCCAAGTGAGGTGATGGCCAGAACGTTCGGCGAAGCCTACCGCATCGACACCGTTTTCGCCAACCAAGGTCGCGACCCCTTGGCCGAGCTCATCATCGAAGCGCATCGCCATGGGATGGAAGTGATGCCTTGGTTCGAATTCGGCTTTTCAAGCAGCTACAATGCGGATGGGGGCCATATCCTGGCTTCAAATCCCGATTGGGCCGCAAAAGACCTCAACGGCAACCTGCTGAGGAAAAACAATTTCGAGTGGATGAACCCCAATCATCCGGATGTCCAACGACTTCTGTTGGATCTGATCGATGAAGTGATCCGAACCTACGATGTCGATGGAATCCAAGGCGACGACCGCCTCCCAGCCAATCCCGCAGAAGGTGGTTACGACGACCTCACCAGAGCCATGTATCTGGATCAAACCGGAAACCCGGTTCCAGATGATCCGCGCGAACCCGCTTTCCTGCAATGGAAAGCCGATCGATTGACTGATTTCGGCGGACGACTATACACCCTTGTGAAAGCGCATGATGAAGATCTGATCGTTTCGATGTCCCCATCTGTCTACCCATGGTCGAAAGACGAATACTTGCAAGATTATCCGGAGTGGATCCGACGCAAGCAAGTCGACATCCTCCATCCGCAAGCCTATCGATATGAGATAGAACGATATAAAACGACAGCAGATGAAGTGGCCTTGTACAGCGGACTCACCGATTCATCCAATACCACTGTGTTCATCGCACCGGGCATTCTGATCAAATCCGGCACGAATTACAACGGACCCGAGTATGTGAAAGAAGCGATGGCCTATAACCGTTCTTTAGGCATGCATGGCGACGTGTTCTTTTTCTATGAAGGGCTTCGTGATGAGAACCAGCAACTCGGCGACACCCTCAAAGCCACGTTTTATGCGGAGCCGGCCGGGCTCCCATATCGCAATGGAGAGCCGAGACGTTTTCCCGGTATTGAAGTGCGTGAAACCGCTCAAACCGTGCCTGTTACCGGACATTACCGCCGATACGAAGCCAACGAGTCAGGATGGACCTACATCGAAACTCTTATTCTGAAAGCCGGTTCCAAACGAAAGCCGACTGGTACAACTACCCTTTACTTGATCGACCGATCCAAACCCTGATGACCATGAACCGATTTCTTCTCACCTCTATTTTTATTCTAAGCACCTCGCTTGGTGTTGCGCAAACCACCGACGAGGTTGTGGATGAAGTGCGCGGCGTGTGGATCACGAATGTGGCCAGCAATGTGCTCCATAGCAAAACCAGCATCGCCAATGCGATGGATTATCTGGGTAAAAATGGAATCAATGTGGTCTATCCCGTAGTCTGGAACAAAGGGGTGACCCAGTATTGGAGTCCGATCATGCAGGCGGAATTCAACCGCCCGATTGAAGATTTTTTCCAGAACCAAGGTCGTGATCCCTTGGCTGAACTGATTGTCGAAGCCCATCGCAACGGCATCGAAGTCATTCCCTGGTTTGAATTCGGGTTCGCAACATCCTTTTCTCAGAATGGTGGCCACATCATCGCCAAATACCCCGAATGGGCAGCCAAGAACCAAGCTGGCCAGCTTGTTGTCAAAAATGGCTTCGATTGGATGAACGGATTGCATCCGGGGCCTCAAGCATTCATGTTAAGCCTTATCGACGAAGTGATCACGAAATATGATGTGGATGGAATCCAAGGCGACGACCGCCTCCCAGCCATGCCATCCGAAGGCGGGTACGACGCCTGGACGGTAGCGCAATACCAAGCCGAGCACAGTGGCTTCACTCCGCCAACCAACACCAAAGATTCCAACTGGTTGTACTGGCGTTCGGACCGAATGGTCAATTTTTTGGGACGCATGTATCGGATGGTGAAGGAAAAAGACCCGAACCTCATCGTGTCCCTATCACCAAGTAATTACCCGTTCGGATTCCAAGAATACTTACAGGAAACACCCCTCTGGTTGGATTCCAACTACGTGGACATGCTGCATCCGCAATTGTATCCCAACACACGGAACTTGCAGAGTTATCAGAACTTGGTGCATTCCGCGATCGGACCTGTTCCGAATTCCAGTGGTGGCTACGTGAAGCGTCAATACCGCGACAAGCTGTTCCCAGGCATGCTCATCCGCGTAGGAAATGAGTTGGTTTCTCCGGCCATTGTAAAAGGGATGGTTGCCTACAACCGCCAATTCAATCTGAAAGGCGAAGTCTATTTCTTCTATGAAGGGATGGGGGCATCCAACCAATACTTGGCCGATACCCTGGGCGCCGGACATTACCGCAAACCCGCTGTCCTGCCATTCCGTGAGCGCACGCTGCGTCGCCCCCCACCGACGATCGTGAACGAGACCGATGGTGGCGCGGCAAAATCGGGCAACTGGCAGCTTGTGGGTCCTACCGGTCTCACTCCGGCGGGCTACACCGACCGTTCGCTTCGCGCCGAAGCCAATTCGAATTCCGAGATCGTCTACACGATGAATGTCCCGCACACCGCATCCTACCGTGTATTTGCGTATGTCCCCTTCAACGCGGCGGCAACCACAACGGCCAAATACACCACATTCAACAGTTCCGGCGACAGCACCATCACCACCATCAACCAAGCCCTCGCCCGTAATGGCGGCTGGATGCCGATCGGTAAAGTGAATCTGAATGCCGGCACACAAACGGTTGCCCGCATCCGCACCAGCGACATCACCGATGGAAAAGCCATCCATGCCGATGCCGTGATGATCCTCATCGATCGTCAAGCATCCCCGGATGTGGTGGTTCCGGTTCCGACGTCCGTCGAGCGTGACGATACACATGCTGAATCGCCCTCACAACTTACGCTCCAGCAGAATTACCCCAACCCTTTTAACCCGACTACGACCATCCACTTCGCACTTCGCACGTCGGACTTCGCACGCCTGGCCGTTTATGATTTGCTGGGTAGAGAAGTCGCCGTACTCGTAAACGAGGTGCTACCGGAAGGTGAACATTCCGTGGATTTTGACGCCTCGAACTTGGCTTCGGGCGTGTACCTGTATCGCCTTGAATCTTCCGGTGGATCCGCTATGAAACGCATGACGCTTATCAAATGATCCTCATCGATTACATCATCATCATCGGGTATTTGCTGATTCTGATTGGAATCGGCATTTACCTGCAACATCGGGCATCGAGAAGCACCGAAAGCTTTTTCTTAGGCGATAAGAACTTGCCGTGGTGGGCGCTGGGTGCATCCGGCATGGCGTCGAACCTCGATGTGAGCGGAACCATGATCATCGCTGCGCTGGTGTACGCCATGGGCGTGCAAGGCTTCTTCATCGAAATCAGAGGCGGTGTGGTTCTCATCCTCGCGTTCTTCATGATTTTCATGGGCAAATGGAACCGTCGCGCCAATGTGATGACCATCGCCGAATGGATGGAATTCCGCTTCGGAACTGGGAAACAGGGTCAAGCCGCACGCATGCTGGCGGCCATCGCGCAATTAACGTTCGCAATCTGGGCCATTTCCTATTTCATTCAAGGTGCCGGAATCTTTCTTAGCCAGATGTTGGGCATTTCTGCGGACCTGGCCGGCATCCTGATGATCACTCTTTGTGCGTTCTATGCGGCATTGAGCGGCTTATATGGTGTGGTTTACACCGAAGTGTTCCAAGGCGGACTCATCCTTGTGGTGGTGATCTACACCGTCACCCATGTGATGATGAACATCACACTACCTCCCGAATTTTTAGTTTCGGTACCCGCAGGGGATGGGACCTTCGTGCAAGTGAAACAGACATTGGCCAATTGGGTGGATTTCATGCCGAAGTGGGAAATGTCCATGCCTGGTGAATACAGTCAGTATAATCTGATCGGACTAGCTACCATGTTCTACCTGCTTCGCTCCACCATCGACGGCATGTGCGGTAGCGGCGGGTATATGATCCAGCGCTTCATGGCGGCGAAAAACGAGCGTGAAGTGGGACTTTTGAGCGTGTTCTGGATTTTCTTGTTGTCTTTCCGCTGGCCGTTCATCATGGCGATCGCCATCCTGGCCGTGTCCCTTAGTGCGAGCGGCAAAGTAATCGAAAACCCGGAAGTGGTGCTTCCAACCGTGTTGATGGAGTTATTTCCAGCCGGCATCAAAGGACTACTGGTTGCAGGACTTCTTGCCGCGGCGATGTCCACCTATGTCGCCATTGTGAACTCTGGAGCCGCCTACTGGGTGAACGATATTTTCCAACGCTTCATCAAACCGGAGGCCGACCGCAAAGAACTGATCCTACATAGCCGTCTGGCTTCGGTTGCGATTGTGATTCTGGGATTGATGTCCACCTATGCGTTCAGCAGCCTGAATGATGTATGGGGATTCTTGACGATGGGCTTCGGCGTCGGGCTCATCGTGCCGCAGTTCATCCGATGGTACTGGTGGCGCTTCAATGGGTATGGGTATGCAGGCGGCACGTTCGTTGGTATGCTCGTTGCCATCGTGATGCGGTTCGTGATCGGCGACTTCACCGAAATGCAGATGTTTTTCACAACCGCTGGTGTCACCTTCATGGGGAGCATCATTATTTCCTTGTTCTTCCCCGCTACGGATATGGACACACTGAAGACGTTTTATGTGCGCACGCGTCCGTTCGGATTCTGGGGCCCGGTTCGGGCTCTCGTTCGCAACGAAGTGGACATGGATGCGGTCAACAAAGAAAACCGCCGTGATATTTTTTCCACATTCGTGGCCGTGCCATGGATGTTGTTCATGGGCATCACACCCATGCTTTTCGTCACAAAACAATGGGATTATTTCGGTTATGCCGCATCGATCCTCGCCGTGTTCACGATCATTTTGTATTTCTCCTGGTTCAAACACCTCAACAAAGCCGGCTTAGATCCTTCCGACTCATGAAACATGTATGTACTCTCCTACTCATTTTTGGAAGCATCCTTCCGCTATACGCGCAACCGATTTTCGAATACCACGGACCTCGTGCCGCGTCGCTTCCCATGCCTATTGATGCCGGACAATCCGTCACCCAATACGCCACCCGCTTTTCGCCTTTGGCAGGGGGTGAGCGCTTGAGCCAAGTCAATCTTTGGCTGGATGGAATTGTCGGTGGGGCTTACGACACACTTTTATCCTATCATGGCGCGGAAGCCGCCTTTGCATGGCCGTTCCCGTTCACGCATGTCCCGCAGACCTTCGAGAAACAAGCGGTGCGCTTCACCGCACCGGGAAATGGACGTTTGCGCAGTGTGGATGTGTTCATCGGTAACAGTTCCTCATCCGAAGACGGATTCAACGACAGTCTGAAAATCTCCTTTCTGCCGCAAATACGGACCAATAATCTGGTGGTGAAGTACGGCACGGAAAGTGCGACGAACAACCCGACTTGGAACTTCTATTTTCCAGTTGGAACCGCCAGAACCAGTTATGGAACCCGTTATACGGCACCGGCAACGGCCGATTCGTTCCGAGTGAGCGGCGTGCAGTTTTTTGTGAATGGCATCAACGACAACACCTTCCTTCCAGCAGGTGATGCGGTGCCCAACGATACCTTGAGAGTTCGAGTCTGGACCTTGAATGCGACCTCGAAACTCCCTGAAACCATGATCGATGAAGTGAAGGTGCACATGAACACCCTCACCCTGAAAGCTTGGAACCAAGTGGATCTGTTCGGAATCGATCATTTCGTTCAAGGCGGACAAGATGTGGCCATCACCTTCGATCTGATTGTGGTTGGCATAGCAGATCATATCGCCTTGGCCAGTGCGGCATCCAATCCCGCACCGCTCAAACGCAGTCTTATTTTGGAAAGTGGCGTTTGGAAAACCATCGATGTATCTACGGCTTATGCCGGTGGTGGTGCGCAGAACGCCGAATTATGGACCCGCGCCCTCTTTTTGGATCCGGCGGATGCGGCCCTTGCTGAAAACGATCCCCTCACACCGAATGACAATGCGCCGCTTGGTTCCGTCACGGTCGTACTCAGCTCCCTCACCCGTGGCGATTGGAACACCATCCAAATACCAACACCCATCGAAGTGACCGAAAACCAGGAAATCTGGGCGGCTGCGGAAGTGGTTAAGGTCGGTGGTCAAGACATCGTCGCTTTCATTTCCCATTTCGCGGAGCCGACCCCTCGTTTCCGTTCAGCAGCGTTCATCTCGCAAGGAGGAAACACCGGCAATTGGCGCTATATGCAAAACACCCAGTTCGGAAGTGAGTTCATCTTCCGGATGCGTACCACATTCGGCATCGACGACGAGACCGGCGTGAACGACGACATCGTGCTTATCTTGTACGATAATACACCCGAAAACCTTCCTGGAGCGTTTCTGAACGCGGCGTTTATCCCATTGGCAGATCTTCGTGCCGATGAATTCAATGCGATCGACGTATCGGCATGGAACTATGTATTCACGGCAGGAAAAGATGTTCACATCGCCGTCACCGCCGAATTCGAAACGAATTCCTTCGCCCTCGCCGGCGATAACGGCCTACCGGCGGAGAACCTTCGCACCAGCGCCTTTCGTCCGAACAATGGCGGATGGAGCGCCTTCAATCGGAATCTACTGATCAAAGCGCGTGTGATCGAACCCGTCTCAATCGAATCGGATGATGAGATGGCCATCAAAACCGAATTGTCACAGAACTATCCGAATCCATTCAACCCATCAACAGTTATCGGTTTTCGAGTGGGGACGCAAGATCTTGCGTCCGTACAAGTTCGTCTCGCGGTCTATGACATGTTGGGTCGGGAAGTGGCCGTATTAATCGATGGCGTCATGTCGGCAGGTTCGCATCAAGTCAGCTTCGACGGATCCGGACTCGCATCCGGCATCTACCTCGTTCGACTGACATCCGGCTCCGAAACACACATGATTCGGATGACCTTGCTGAAGTGAGCCCGAACGTCGATATGCGTCACGCATCGATCGATACGTTGCGAGGCCTCGCCATCCTCATGATGGTGTTTTCGGGCGTCATCCCTTACAAGGTGCTACCGGCGTGGATGTACCACGCGCAGCTTCCTCCACCGACGAACATTTTCGATCCGTCGGTGGCCGGTATCACCTGGGTCGACCTCGTGTTTCCGATGTTCCTGTTCACGATGGGAGTCGCCATTCCACTCGCCCTCACGCGCCGATTGAACGAGGCGAAACTCAGTGCACTGGCGCTTCACGGGCAATTGCTCAAGCGTGGACTCCTCCTCGCCGCGTTCGCCATTTTTCTGCAACATGTGCGTCCATACACGATGAACGCATCTCCCGATGTGGCCACCTGGCTCATCGCATTGGCGGGCTTCGCCACACTATGGCTAGCATATGTTAAAACGGATAAGCCTTATTGGAATGCGATAGCGGCGCTTCCAGCCAGTATCATACTTATTATATGCTTACCCGAATATACGTCCATCACGTTTGATCTGTATCGCAGCGACATCATCATCCTCGTGTTGGCGAACATGGCGTTTTATGGTGGCATGGCTTGGTATTGGACCCGAACCTCGGTTCCCTTGCGGCTCGCGGTGATGGGTGTGATAGCCCTGTTGATGCTCGCCACCGATTCGGGAACGTGGTCGCCAGCGCCTTGGCTCACGAAGATTTACTTCCTCAAATACCTACTCATCGTTCTTCCAGGCACTATTTTCGGAGATTGGCTACTTAAGGATGCAGGAAAAAGCCGTGCTTCGGGCACAACAGCAGGTATAGGAGCTCTGATCACGTTGGTCACTGTGATCGGGCTGCATCAGCGTTGGGTCGTCTTCGCTGGGTTGATTTGTGCGGTTCTGATGTCGCTCGCATGGTGGCTCGAGAAGGAAAACCGGCATCCGATGATGCTATGGGCGATGGCATGGCTCGTACTTGGGTATGTCTTGGAGCCGTTTCAGGGCGGCATCCACAAAGATCCATCCACCTTCAGTTATTATTTCGTGACATCCGGACTCACCATCTGGATCTGGTTCGGACTAAAATGGATCGAAGATCAAGGGTACGTCACTCGCATACAAGACCTGCTGAGTGGCAGCGGACGCAATCCGATGGTGGCGTATGTCGGCTTCATGAATCTGCTACTCCCTGTGTTGGCGCTCACGGGCTTGGCCGAACTCATCGCCTCGTACACCGCATCGCCATGGATCGGTGCGCTCAGGGGCTTGGTCTATACCTTGATCGTGGCGTGGCTCACGGCCATAACCGCTCGAAGAAAGTGGTATTGGAAGACATAAAAAAACCCGAAGTGGGTTGGCACTTCGGGTTCGTGTGGCTGTGTCAAATCAGAATTGAAATCCGACCGACAGTTGATACCACATATTTTTGTATCGGATGGAGGTCGTCGTACCGTCTCCATCATTTTTGCGGATATCCCATCCGGCACGCAATCCAACGACGAGTGGATCCAGTGCGAAGTCAAATCCACCTGTCAACGCCAAGGTGTTTTTCAACACATTGTCATTGTCGAAATTGGTTTGATCTTCGAAAGAGCTGCTTCCACTTGTATACTCATCGTTCGTGCTCAACAGATAGGAGTACTGCGGCCCGACCAAGATCGACACAACCGGAGACGGTCTGAATGCGATCATGATAGGAATATCCAAGTAGTTGTGAGTACGGCTAAGGCGATAGTCACCACCAAGGAAGGAACCCCGGCCGATGAATCCGCGCTGCGACCACATCACTTCTGGTTGAATTCCTAGAAATGTTGTGATAGGGATGGTTGCGAAGACACCAGCGGCAAAACCCACTTTCGGATCGGCCACGAAGTCGTTCGACTCGGCATCCCACATCCGTGATAGGTTCGCACCGACTTTGACACCGAACGTGAAATCATTCCGGCGGTCCAGATCAGGATATCTGGTGTCGGATTGATATTGAGCGCTGGCAATGCCAACACTGGACGTGATTAGCAAAGCGGTCAGCAGGGTTGTAATCGTAAGTTTGTACATGATAGAATAGTTATTTTTTTGATTTCCAAACGATGAGCCCACCGATTCCGATGACCACAATACCTACAATCGGAGACCAATTGAGCTGTTGTGGTTTATCGTGGGTTATGTTCAGGTTGCCGATATCGACAACCTCTTCTTTCGTGGTGTAATTGACAGCGGTAATGATGGTCATCACCACTCCAATGATGAGAAGAACCATTCCTAGCGCTCTCATATTAAATGGCCCTTCTGCCACTGATCACATTCAACAGTACCGCAATCACTGCGATCACCAAAAGTATGTGAATAATTCCGCCAGTTGAGTACCCGACAAAGCCGATGAGCCATGCGATGACTAGGATCACTGCGACTACATATAATAGATTTCCCATGATTGTGTTTCCTTATGGATTGGTTGCTTGAATTCGTTTGACATATTCTTCACTTGCGAAGATGGCCACTTCGATGCGGCGGTTGCTTTCACGTCCCGCGTCGGTATCGTTGCTTCCGATGGGCTCGGCTTCGCCTTTGCCTTGAGATTTGATCCGGTTTGCGGAGATACCCAAGGAGACCATATACGCTTTGGCGGCATTGGCGCGGCGTTCAGATAAGGTCTGGTTGTATGAATCGGAACCGCTGGAATCGGTGTGACCCAATACCATGACCTCCGAATCAGGATAGTTTTTCAGGCTGCTCGACAGTTTGGTCAGATTTTCACGTGCCGCAGGTTGAAGTTCGGCTGAGTCGAATCCGAATAGAAGACCGGATTCGAATGAAATCGCGATACCTTCGCCAAAACGGGCAACGGTAGCACCATCGACTTCACGAGCAAGCTCTTCGGCTTGTTTGTCCATGTGACGACCGATGATGGCACCAGTGGCTCCACCAACAACCGCACCGATGATCGCGCCTTTGGCTGTGTCGCCGAAGTAGGCGCCAGCAGTAGCACCAACGGCAGCACCGGCTGTGGATCCGATGATAGTACCTTTGGTCATTCTGTTCATGCTGGAACAGGATGTGATAACGATCGCGAGGACAAGTAATAGAGTAGGAAAAAGTTTCATAAACAAAGGATTAGTGATTGTTCTATTAAATAGAACTTCTTCAAGGTAGTTTATGAATCCTCCTTACTCGTTATATATGACCCATGAGAATCTTACATAATTCTCATATAATCAATCGCTTGATGGACGTAAAAAAAAAGCCCGGAATGCAACGCACCCCGGGCTCGACTCAACGAAAAGGCAGGAGACTCAGTTTTGCTGAGCTTGCAAGTGCTTGACATACTCTTCATTTGCGAAGATGGCCACTTCGATACGACGGTTCGCATCGCGACCTTCAACCGTGTTGTTGTCGGCGATCGGCTCGTTCAGGCCGCGTCCTTCCGATTTGATGCGCGATTCGGCAATGCCTTGGCTCATCAGAAACGATTTTGCCGATGCCGCGCGGCGCTCAGACAAAGTTTGGTTGTAAGAGGCCGAACCGGTGGAGTCGGTGTGTCCAACGACTAGGATATCCGAGTCAGGATAGTTCTTCAAGCTGGTTGCAAGCGTGGTCAGGTTTTCGCGTGAAGCGGCTTGCAAATCAGCCGAGTTGGTCGCGAACAGAAGTCCGGACTCGAACGAAATCGCGATGCCTTCGCCGATTCGTTCGACTTTGGCGGCTTCCATCCTGGCAAGTTCTTCAGCCTGCTTGTCCATATTGCGACCGATAATGGCGCCTGTGGCTCCGCCAACAGCAGCACCAATAATGGCACCTTTGGTCGTGTCACCGAAATAGGCTCCAGCTGCGGCACCAACAGCAGCACCGGCCGTTGCGCCGATTACAGTTCCCTTCGTGAGGTTATTCCAGCTGGAACACGAGGTGAGTGTTAAAGCTAAAATCAGTAGAATCGTGGTAGTTTGTTTCATAAGTAGTCGATTAGGGATTTGTAATCAAAACGGATACAATCAAGGTATAGCTTTTCCATCGATTTGCTCCTTCTGTAAGGCTCTTTTTGCTAACAATATGAGGGCGACGGCCAACACGAACAGGATACCAGCCACCACAGCCAAGACATACGCCCCGCTCTGAATCCTGACCCACGCGAAGATGGCCAAGCTGCTCAGCGTCACCGCGAACATGAACACCATCGGTATCAGGGTGATCAATCGGTTGATCTTCATCTTGGTGAGCCATACCGTTACCGCCAGCAAAGCCAAGGCCGCCAATAACTGGTTCGCCGATCCGAAGATGGGCCATAACTCCTGGAATTGCCCGGTTGTGAGCAACCCTAGGCTGAGCAGCACTACCAAGCCGGTCGCCACATTCCGATTCTGAAACGCCAATGTGACTCGGTTCGAGGTTTGCGTCTGCATGGCTTCTTGCACAACAAATCTTCCCAAACGGGTGCATGTGTCCAAGGTGGTCACCGCAAACGCGCTGACGGTGAGCGCCACAAACGACACCGCCAAGGCCGTATTCACTCCAAGACTGGAGATGAAGCCTCCGAGTCCGTTCGAGTACAGCGTCACCGGTCCCTGCACCAATAGATTCGCTGAATATTCGCCTTTGGTCATCACAACAACGGTTCCAACCGATACCACGGCCAACAGCGATTCGATCAACATCCCGCCATAACCCACACGCCTCGCATCGGTCTCGAGATTCAACTGCTTGCTCGTGGTTCCCGACGCCACCAATGAATGAAATCCCGAGATCGCGCCGCAGGCGATGGTCACGAACAAAACCGGAAACAAATACCCGAGATTGGCCACTTCCCAGGAGACGTCAGATGTCATTTCAATCTGTGGATTCGCCACAACGATGCCCAGTATTCCGAAGAGCATCATCCCATACAACAAAAAGCTGTTCAAGTAATCGCGCGGTTGAAGCAAGACATCCACCGGTGCGATGGCCGCGACGAAACAATACGACAACAAAATGAAGACCCAGGTGTTGTAAGATAATTCCACCGGATAAACGGTGCCGAGCCAAATCATGCCATACATCACCGCCACGCCGATGACGGACAGGGCCCAGAAGGGGATGCTCTGCCGTTTCATGAATTGACCGAAAACAACAGCCAAGCCCATGAACATCAAGGACGCACTGGCTGCAGATGGCACGTTCACGAAGGTGCGAGCCACGATATCCATGAACACCGCGATGATGAGGATCAACGTGGCGAATGCGAACACCAGAAACAGGTTTTTTCCGGACTCACCGATATATCGTTGAATTACTTCACCGATGGACTTTCCTTTATGACGAATACTCGCCATCATCGACGTCAGATCATGAACCGCACCGAAAAAGATGCCGCCTATCAGGATCCATATGAGTGCTGGAATCCATCCGAACGCGACAGCAATCACCGGACCAACAATCGGTCCGGCGCCCGCGATCGATGCGAAGTGATGCCCCAACACCACAGGCACTTTGCTGGGGATGTAATCCACGCCGTCTCGTTGAGTATGAGCAGGAGTTGGATTCGAATCATCCATCGACAACAATTTCGACAGATAGAACCCATAGGTTCGGTAAGCGATCAGCAGGATGACGGCGCTGACCAGAATAATGACGGTTAGACTCATATCGGAAACGAAATTTCAGAAATAGTGTATTTTTTATGACAGGAAATATACGGTGAACCAACACGGTCATTTCCATAACTACAATGAAAACAAACTGAAAAACACAATGAACCACTTTGCTATCGCCGCCGTTGGAATCTTCCTTCTGGCGTGCTCCACCGACCAATCACCCGGCGTGTCGACACCTGCCGCCGACAATGTGCTGACCGCCACCGTGCGCGATGCCATGACCCCGCAAGGAGTGCTTGTCGCATTCCAACAAGGCAACGAACGTTTCCTCAGCGGAATTCTTCGTGAACGGAAATTCATGACTGAGGTCGATGAAACGTCCATCGGTCAGTACCCCAAAGCTCTAGTATTGAGCTGCATCGACAGCCGCATCCCGGCCGAAACGATTTTTGATATGCGTATCGGCGACATGTTCAGCACACGATTGGCAGGCAATGTTCTGAATGCCGATGTTCTCGGCGGGATGGAATTCGCCACAGCTGCTGCCGGTGCCAAATTGATCGTGGTGTTGGGCCACACCAAATGCGGTGCGGTGCAAGGCGCATGCGCTACCACGGCGTTCAAAGACAATCTCAACACACTGCTCTCCGGTATCCGACCGGTGGCGAATCGGGTTCGTGCCAACTATTCCGGTGAAACCGAGGCCTCCAATTACGGTTTTGTGGATGCGGTAGCGGAAGAGAACGTTCGTGACATTGTCGCTCGAATCCCCGCCCAGAGCCCGACTCTCAAATCCCTGATCGATGCCGGAAATCTTCTGGTTGTCGGTGCGATGTACGACGTGTCAACCGGCCGCGTCGAATTCCTCCAATAAAAGATCCAGCCATATCCGCCCGGCGCGTTCGGTCATGTGCAACCCATCATGCATGAGTTGCAACGCGCGCTGGTCGGCGATGGCGTCCCACGTCAATCCGTCCTCATCATGAAGACGTTGGGATTCGGGAATCCAGACTCCCCAATCCAATCGGTCGATGGATCGGACCCGGCTTGCGTCTACAGAATCCATCAGACGGTCAAATAACGGAAGCACAATCACACCCGCCATCGTTGCTTCCTCGTCCAATATCGTGTTGTACCGCTCAACCGCAACGTTCCAAGTCGATGCTCGGTCATCGCCGATAGGTGGAATCTGACTCGCATACAGAATGGCCCCAGTCAGTCGCAACCGACTAAAAACTCGCCGCAAATGGATTTGATAAAATTCAAGTATAGGTAGTTGAGGCAACCCTTTATCATGCATGTAACCAGCCGCATGATCCGGATGAAGCCCCGCATTCACATCATTGGTGCCGATCATCACATGAACCAGTGATGGTGATGGTTTCAATGCCTCATCCAAGCGTTCCGCAAGGTTCCACGCCAAATCGGCATTCACCCCGGCGTTGACGATCGTCACATTGGGTCGTGCTTCGGCAATGGCATCACAAATGGGAAAACCGCTTTGGCCATAGGTATGACTATCGCCCAGGAACACCCATGTTTTCATGGAAAGGGGAAGTATCTCGTATCGAGCAATGCGGCCAACTGCCGACGTGTGAGTCCGCGTTCGAACGTGGCTTCGATGCCGAGTTCCTTCAATTGGGATACGGCAAGCGCCACATCGGAACGTGATGCGATTTTATCTGGATAGAACCAAGTGCGGTTCGCCCAAGCGGATGGTTCTCCAGTTCCGCGCATCCATCCCACGACGGAAACGCGTTGTATGGCTTGGAAATCGGCATCATCTGGAGTAATGTCCGCAAAAGGAAGCAACCAGCAGCGGTTGTTCAGCAACACTTGCTGAACGGAACGCACATCCAGATCACGAGGCTGGGACTTGTGCAACACGCTCAAAGCAGCGGCAGCACCTGCCGCCTGACCGATTCCCATCACCACGGGCTGCAAGCGGGTCGACCCGTTGACCACGTGCGTGGTGGAAATGCTTTTATCCGCGGCGATGAATCCGTCGATCGTTTCAGGAATCAGAGCGCCGTAGGGCACGGAATAGGACGGGATTTTTGGGAGGTCACTTGTCGTGACCGTCACTGCCAAGGAATCCGGCTTGCGCTCGTGATGCAGATCCAGCGGGTAATCTCCCACAGCAATTCCTTGCTTGTAAAGGGGTCGTTCTGGGTCGGAGTAGGGGTCTACCAAGTCTCGGACGGTAAGTGTTTCGACGCCATAAATACGCCGGGATTCGCGGACATAAGGAATAGGTGGGAAGTTGTCCTTGGTCGGGAATTTGCCCTCCACCAATCCGAGATGCGTGTATCCGCGCTGGCTTTGTATGTGATAGATCCACGATAGAGTGAATTCTTTCGCTTGTTCAAAGGCTTTCAGGCGTTCCTCGTGCGTCATCGTCACCACGGGAACATACATATCATTTCCATGGATGGGCCAGTTGATCAGATAATGATCGCCAGGCAAACGGGCATAGTTGAGCATATGGATGGAGTTGCCCGCTTCTGGTCCGCAATTCACCACATTCCGATCCGGATCGCTACTCAACTGCTTGCACGTATGGTCGAAATCGGCTGCATCATAGCTGGCAGGGCGGTCGATCGATTTGTCCGCATCCGCACCATAATCTTTCAGGATGGCGACATAGGTGAGATCTTGGATGTGGGGAAACGCGGTTTCCGGTGCCATATCGTCACCAAATTCGCTGCGTGCTTCGAAACCGAATCGATTCCGAGCGCCAGACAATTGAACCGCATCGCCGAACTCATCGGCAGCAATGGTCACTTTCGCTGACACCGTCAGTTTGTTGCCATCATCGTTGATGAAGGTGGCGCCGGTCACGGTGTTGCCTTCCCGATGCACCTCGATCACACGAAATCCATGAGTGACCGTGATGTTCGTTTCCGCGGCAACCATATTGGCAAAGATCTTGGCGCCGATCCAAGGTTCGAAGTGCGTGTTCGACACCCATCCCGTTGCCAACGGACCCGCACCGCCATAACGCGCATACAGACTATCACGGAATTCGCCCCATAAGCCGGATGGAAGCAAATGATTTCCGTCCGTTGCGCTCACAGCAGCAGCCGTCAGCATGCCGCCAAGCCATGGAGTGGGCTCGACGATCCAAACGTTCACCCCGAGTCGGGCGGCTTGGATGGCGGCAGGCGTTCCGCTCGCACCACCTCCGATGATCAAGACATCGGTCTGATGGGATTCATGCGTGGTCCGGACGCATGACAGGAATAAAAAGCACGTGGCAAAAAATAGGATGTGTCGCATAAGCAAATTTACTAAAGCGACCTGATTTGGCGGAATCTTATGCGTTTTTATGTCATAATAGGCACATCAGAAATTCCAACGCACGAACGCTTCCATGGCTTCGTATTCCGCCAGGCCGAGTTTGTCGTAGAGTTTCGCGGTTTCGCGGTTCCGATGTTCCGCACGTTCCCAGAATTCGCGCTTGTCGGATCCTTGGAACATCACATTGTCTTTTTGCGACTGGTGCTTGAAGATTGCACGGCGTTTGCGAAGCAATTCAACCGGACTGATCGGCACGGCCATTTCGATTTTCTCCAATTCCCATTCGTGCCACGCGCCGCGATACAGCCAGACCCAGCAATCGTTCATGAACGGCTCATCTTTCAAGCGACGAACGGCTTCCATGATCGCATCCAAACAGACGCGATGGGTTCCATGCGGATCGGCCAAATCACCTGCCGCATAAATTTGCTGAGGTTTGACTTCTCGGATGAGATCCATGATGATCTGGATGTCAGCTTCGCCCAATGGTGCTTTCTTCACACGACCGGTTTCATAGAACGGCATGTCGAGGAAATGCATTTGCTCGTCGGGGATGCCCACATACCGGCATCCGGCTTTGGCTTCACCCCGGCGGATGAGCCCTTTGATGGCGCGGACTTCCGGAGAGTCCACATCCCCCGTCTTCTTATTCTGCAAGAAATTGCGGACCTCATCGAACAAATGAAGCGCGGATGAATCATTGTGATCGAATTTCGTGGCATAATCGCTCACGAATTCGGCATACCGCATCGCGTCTTCGTCAAAAACAGCGATGTTACCGGATGTCTGATACGCTACGTGCACCTCATGACCTTGATCAACCAAACGGATGAATGTTCCACCCATCGAAATCACATCATCGTCTGGATGGGGGGAAAAAATGATGGCTTTTTTCGGAAATGGGTTTTGCCGTTCGGGACGGTTTTTATCATCCGCTTTCGGCTTCCCACCCGGCCAGCCCGTGATCGTGCGTTGCATCTGGTTGAACACCCGGATGTTGATGCTGTACGACGGACCGTGCTCGGTAACCAATTCGCCCAATCCGTTTTCGTTGTAATCTTCGTCGGTGAGCTTGAGAATCGCTTTGTTCACTTTTTGGCACAGCCAGACCACGGCGCGACGCGTCATGTACGCATCCCACACACAGGTATCGACCAACCAAGGCGTTTTGAAGCGAGTAAGATCGGATGCGGCCGCATCGTCCAACACAAACACCGTGTTCGCATGTTCTTGAAGAAAGGTAGCTGGAACCAGATCGCTGATGTGTCCTTCGACCGTTTTGCGGATGATGCCGGCTTTGCCCTCGCCCCAAGCCATCAGGTAGACTTTGCGGGCTTTGTGGATGGTGCCAACACCCATCGTGATGGCGCGGCGTGGCACATTCTCTTCGCCGAAGAAATCGCCAGAGGCGTCGCGACGCGTGAGGATGTCCAAGGTCACCATCCGGGTTTTCGAGTCTTTCGTGGAACCCGGTTCGTTGAATCCGATATGACCCGTGCGACCGATACCCAAGATCTGAATGTCGATGCCGCCCATCTCGTCGATTTTGCGCTCGTAGTTCTGGCAGAACGCATAAACATCATCACGGCTGAGAGTGCCGTCAGGGATGTTCACATTCTTGCGATCGATGTCTACATGATCGAACAATTGCTCGTTCATGAACCTCACATAACTTTGCAAGGCATCGGGCTGCATCGGGAAGTACTCGTCCAAGTTGAATGTGACCACATTCTTGAAACTGAGTCCTTCTTTCTTATGCAAACGGATGAGCTCGGCATACAGACGAGTAGGGGATGAGCCCGTTGCCAAACCCAAAACCACGTGTTTGCCTTCGGCAGCACGCGCCCGGATCAGAGCGGCGATGTCCGCGGCGATGGCTTTGGATGCCGCAAGGTTGTTTTCGAAGGTGACGACCGGAATCCGCTCATATTGATGGATTTCGGATCTCTGATAAGCAAGTGACATAAATTGATCTCAGTAGGTGCGATGAAAGTCTATGATAATGTCAGGATGTGATTCGAACAAACGTGACGTTGTCTACGCCTTCCAAAGCATCCACATCTTTGAGGATGTTGGCAGATAGGTCGGAATCGACCATGACCGCGGTTACGGCCTGGTTGTCTGTGCGACCCAAACTCAACGCCGCGATGTTGATGCCATGTTTGGCCAACAATCCGCTCACGGCAGCCAACATGCCCGGTTTGTCAATGTTCGTATAGAGCATCATGCTTCCATCCAATAGGATTTCAATCGCGTGGTGACCGATTCGGACGATCCGGAAATCCGTCTCACCGAAAATAGTGCCGGCGATGTCGTCGTACTGGCCTTTTTTGTTCAACTGGATGCGAATCTTGTCAGCATAGGTTTTCACATCCTGGCTCACGGTCTCGGTCACTTTCAATCCTTTCAGATTGGCATTGTACCGCGCGTTGATCAGATTGATGGCCTCATCCGAACTGTGCTTGAGATAGCCTTTGAGCACGGCATCGGTCAGTACTTCAGCGTATTGAGCGCATGTACCGGAATATTCCACATGAATGGTGTCGTTATGATCCGCAGCCACTTGCGAAGCGAATGAGCCAAGATGCTCGGCCAATTTGAGGAACGGCTGCACGTCACGGTTGGTCGACAATGCGATGCTCTTGCCATTCAACGTGCCTTTGAAACTTTTGCGCTCCAAGGTATCGGCGATCTGTGCGGCAATCTGTTCGGCCACTTTTTCCTGTGCTTCATCGGTGGATGCGCCCAAGTGCGGCGTGCAGACCACTTTCGGATGTTGAAGTAACGGGAGCAGTTCAGCAGGCGTTGGTTCGGTCGAGTACACATCCACCGCCAATCCGCCGATGGTTCCATCGTTGAGCAGATCCAGCAAATCTTCTTCCGTGAAGATGCCGCCACGAGCCACATTCACTAAACGGACGCCTTTTTTCAGTTTTCCGGCGTTGGCTTTCGAGACCAACCCACGGGTTTTTTCATTCAACGGAGTATGCACGGTCAGGAAGTCGGCTCTGGCCAACACGGTGTCCAAATCCGCCAATTCCACACCCAATTCAGCGGCCCGTTCTTCGGAGGTGAACGGATCGAACGCCACCACATTCATCCCGAAGGATATCATGCGCGTTGCCACGCCGGATCCGATTTTTCCAAGGCCGACAATTCCGAGTGTTTTATCCGATAATTCCGTTCCTGTATACTTTTTGCGATCCCAAGCACCGTTTTTCAACGACTGAACGGCGTTCGGGATGTTCCGAGCCAAGGCCATGATCAGTCCACATGTATGCTCGGCAGTCGAGATCGTGTTCCCGTCCGGAGTGTTCATCACAAGCACGCCCATTTTGGTGGCGGCATTCAGGTCGATGTTGTCCACCCCAACTCCAGCGCGACCCACCACTTGTAGTTTCGGCGCGGCTTTCAACAAGTCGAGCGTCACTTTGGTCTGAGAGCGGACCACCACACCATCATAATGCTGGATGGCGTCGAGCAATTCAGCTCCGGCCAGTTTTGGTGCTTCTACCGCTTCGATGCCGCGGCTTTCAAGAATGGTTTTGCAAATGGATTCGATGCCGTCTAACAGTAAGACTTTGTAACTCATAAGTTGGATTGGGATAATTGGTATTTGTCGGTGATGAAGTCATGGATGAGTGCACGGGTCTCGTCGAGCCCTAACCCCGTGACGGCGGATGTCATGATCATGGGAACATCGATGTGTTCCGCTTTGATGAAGCGTCGGATCTGCGCCTTCCGCTGGGCGATCTTGTTGCCCGAGAGCGTATCGGTCTTGGTGAGAAGCAAACAGAAGGGGAGCCGATGATCCACCAACTGGCTGATGAAGGCCTCATCCAACGCGGTCGGATCGTGCCGGGCGTCGATGAGGTGCATGATGAGCTTGAGGTTCGTACGTCCGGTCAAGTAGCGGGCCATCTCATGGTCCCATTTTTTGCGTTCGGTCATGGATACCTTGGCATAGCCGAATCCGGGCATGTCAACCAGATACCATGTGCCGTCGATATCGAAATAATTCAATAGGCGCGTTTTGCCGGGAGTTCCAGACGTTTTGGCCAGTTTTTTGCGACCGGTGATGGCGTTGATGATCGACGATTTCCCCACATTCGAGCGCCCAGCGAAACAGATTTCGGGGCGGTCGGGCGCAGGTGTTTCGTCGATGGTTGGTGCGCTAGTCACAAACGTCGCGTCGCGGATAATCATCAATTGTATTCGTTTTCTTCTTTCTCGACGCCGGAGGTGACCGGTACCGGGTAATTCCCGGTGAAGCAAGCCGTGCAATAGTTGAACGGACTCGCATTGGCGTCTTTCACCGCATTCACCAAGCCTTCAGCCGATAAATAATGCAACGAATCGACACCCAAACTCTTGGCGATGCGTTCGACATCCCGATTATGCACATTGGCGATCAATTCATCACGCGATGGGAAATCCATTCCATAATGGCAGGGTTCCACGATAGGCGGTGAACTGGCCAAGAAATGAACCTCGGTCGGATTCGCCTTGCGGATCATATCCACCAAATAGCGCGATGTGGTACCACGTACGATCGAATCGTCGACGATGATGACAGGATGTCCTTCAAGCACGCCCCGAACGGTATTGAATTTGGTTCTCACTTTCGTTTCGCGCTGCTCTTGTCCGGGCGAAATGAAGGTTCTTCCCACGTAATGGTTCCGGATCAGTCCGATTTCGAACCGGCACACTTCCCCCATCTTCTCATTCTCATAGGCATAACCAAGAGCGGCGGTATTGCTTGAATCGGGCACAGAAATCACCACAGGCCGCTTTCCGTTCTTGTCTTTGATGAAACTGCTGACCGGAAATTCCCTGGCCAGATATTGACCGATGCGGCGACGAACTTTATCCACATTCTCGCCAAAAATCTTGCTGTCTGGACGCGAGAAATACACATACTCGAAAATGCATCCCGCAGAACCGGTCCCAGGCAACGGTTTGATGAATCTCGATTGGGTTTGTCCGGTCTCAACCGTATTCCGATCGATGATCAGAATCTCACCCGGTTCCACATCTCTCACATAATCCGCTCCGATGATGTCGAAGGCGCAGGTTTCGCTGGCCACCACATAACTGTCGCCAAGTTTGCCCAAAGCCAACGGACGAAATCCGTTCGGATCTCGAACGGCGATCAATTTGTCATCCGTCAAGATCACCAAACAATAAGCACCGGCGATCTGATTCACGGCGTCTTCGATCTGGTCGAGTTGGTTTGTTTTCTTGCTGTGCGATATCAGATGAAGAATGATTTCAGTGTCGGATGTGCTCGAGAAAAGGACTCCTTCGTTGATGAAATCATTTCTCAATTTCCGGGCATTCGTCAAATTTCCGTTGTGCCCAAGCGCCAAGTTCCCTTTGCTGTAATGCACGCGGAAGGGCTGGATGTTCGAAGGATTATTGGATGAACCCGCTGTGGAATAGCGGTTATGTCCGATGGCCGACTCACCCATGAGTTTTCGCGTGAACAACGTGCGATCGTCAAATACAGTAAGTACCAGCCCGAAATCTTTGTACATGGGCATGGTCGGGATGCCTTTCACCGGATCGACCCAGGAGGTCACGATGCCTGCCGATTCTTGTCCCCGATGTTGCAAAGCATGAAGCCCTAAGTACGTGAGAAGCGCGGATTCAGGATGGTTGAAAATCCCGAAAATGCCGCAGTAGTCATTGGGTTTGTCAGACATCCCCCAAGATACGATTTTTCAGCCCATATACAGGTACGGACGCCAGTGATCATCCACCGTTCCGACGAATTCCTGCAGAAATAAAATGTGATGGGGACGAAACGGCTCCCGTCTCAATGGCATCCCAGCTTCTTTCGGTGTATGATTCCCTTTTTTGTGATTGCAACGGTTGCAGGCGGCCACCAGATTCTCCCAGGTGTCCAACCCGCCTCGGCTCCGAGGAATCACGTGGTCGATGGTCAGATCTTCGTGCGTTCCGCAATACTGGCAGCGGTTTCCATCCCGTTTCATCACATTTTTGCGTGTGAGCACGATCGTTTTGAACGGGATGCGAGCATAACGCCGCAAGCGGATGACGGATGGAAAATCGTACTCTGTATTCACGGTATGGATCTTTCGATCAAGCAGCGGATGCAACAATTCCGCTTTTTCCAAACATAGAAGCATGAGTGATTTTTTGACGCCGCACACGCTCAATGGCTGATAATCTTGGTTCAGTACGAGCACATGTCCGTTCATCAGGTCCGTTTTTTAGTGGAAGCGGATTTCAAGGTCTTCGAGGTATGGAAGCCCACCAACGTAGACCCCAGTCGTTCATTGAACAGATATCGGCCGCTTAAGCGTTTCGCCGGATCTATTGTATGGATCGTGACAGAACCGGACGCATGAAGCAGATATCCATCACCGAGATAGAAGCCGACATGATGGATGCGGTTGTCGCCATAACTGAAATACAGGATATCACCCGCGGACGCCTCCTCAAGAGTGGTGCCGTCGAGGGTTGCGAAGGCGTGTTGTTGCCACGCGTCGCGCGGAATGGCATACCCATGCAATCCATAAACCGCTTGAACGAACCCGCTGCAGTCGATGCCGTTATCCGACCGACCGCCCCATAAATACGACGCTCCCCGATAATTCAGCGCTGTATCGAGGATGGAATGCTCCAGAATGGGCTGTCTGGATGTGATTCGCTCCCAATTCCCGGATGGTAGTTCGATGCCGTTGCTCGTGGTGATCACCGGAGCGCCAGCCGGCACGAGAAGCGTCTCGTTTGAATTGCTGACCCGATACGAGAAAAACCCGGACCGTTTGCGTTCAGGATGGTTGCTCCATGCGATATAATCGGCCGTATCGGTTTCACGAGCTTGGCTTTTGCTGATCCACCCGGCATACCCGTCATGATCGGCGATAATGTGAACCCAGCGCTCGGTTTCCTCTTGAATGCGGAACGTCTCACCGAGGAGGCATTGCGTCATCATTTCGGATGCGTCGCTTGCGTCGCGTCGCACCGGAACCAAGCCTGAGGTAATGATGCCGTATCGGTTGGATGTTGCCATAGCAACCCATGATGCGCTTTTACTGCGAGATTGTCAACAGGTCAATCAAAATAAGAGAACAATTCGGCACGGATGAGCGGGTTGATGCTGACGGCCAAGATGATGGAGACCAGCAAACCGATTCCGGCATAACTGATGTCTTTGAGAATCAGTTCGAATGTCTTCCTATATGGTTTTCCATGGCCTTGCTGATCCACGATACTCATTCCCAACTCACGGCCAGCTAGCAATCCGATGAATACCCAGGTTGTGCTCATCGGCACCACGCTCACCACTTTGAAGTAGTATAGAATGAAGGCATACACGAAATCGATGATCGAGGCCGGACGCATATCCGCCA
Organism: Balneolales bacterium; assembly: GCA_041749075.1. Lineage (GTDB taxonomy): Bacteria > Bacteroidota > Rhodothermia > Balneolales > HLUCCA01 > CAMTWZ01. Next base: position 170,497 of record JBGTBY010000033.1, read on the forward strand.
CAAATGATTTTTCGGTAACCACCTCTTGGATTCGGTCGCCTTTTAGGTAGAACAAAACTCCTAAGCCCATGAATATAAACCAGGCGAAACCGATGAATTCGACCACACTTAGGCTTCGTGGCAGATAAACGGCGATGTTGGCCGCATCCTGCATCAGCCAAATGGCCCAAAGTGTGCCGGATGTGATCCATTGAATCGGTGTCCAATACCAAGCGGCTTCACCGGTGAACCAATTGCGCATCAATCGGGATAATGTGACCCAGATGATGATCGACGTGATAAAGGCTACTCCATAGCCACTCAAGCTTTTTCCGAGCATGTCGGTGATGCCGTTAATGTCGGTTGAAAAACAGCTTAAGATGAGGAAGGTAGTAGATACCGGCATCCTCAGACGGGTAATGATCAGCAGAAAGATCGGTGCGGCGACTTGAAGGAAGGAGAAGGATGTGGGTGCGATCTCAAAACCCTTCGAGGTGAGTCGTTGATACGAAACATCCCCATCGTAAATAACCCAGCTGTAATACACGGTGGCCAGGAAAATGCCTCCGATGAACAGCCATAAAATCCACCAAGGCCGTTTCGAATTCGATGCGAGGAACGTTCCAATGGTTTGGATCGAGTCGTTCGCAATGGCTGAATAGCCTGCGAACATGAATCCAACCCACATCGCCAAATCAGGGCGCTGAAAGACAACTCCAGCGATGAAAAACGACAGGCCGATGAAGATGAGGAAGGTCCGTTCTTTGCGGATGATGTCGTTTAAGCCGCTTGCTCTGAACGATTGGTAAAGTGACGTGCGGGGCGCGTTGCCCGGGTTGACTTCAGTCATAATCGATTAGGGTGTGACGCAGAAATAGATGTCTGAAAAGGTACGTCGATTATGTTATTGAATTGTTACGAAGGATTATTGGGTTGAAAGCGCTTTTCCCCCTAATTTTGGGTAGCTGAATCCAAAATACCCATCTTTTTATGTCCCAACCTCACCTCGGCTCTCCCTTTTACAAAGAAGACGGACCCAAACTCGACGCTGAAAGTCCGTTCGAATCCATGATGGAACGTTTTCGCTTCGCCGCGGACATCCTTGGACTGGATGAAGGTATGTTCCAGTATCTGTCAAACCCAGCGCAACAGGTGATCGTGTCGATCCCGGTGATCATGGACGACGGACGTATCGAAGTGTTTGAAGGCTACCGAGTGATGCATGCCAATGTGCTTGGTCCTGGCAAAGGTGGCATTCGATTCGCTCCGGATGTTCATCTGGATGAGGTGAAAGCCCTCGCCGCTTGGATGACCTGGAAGTGCGCCGTGGTGAATGTGCCGTTCGGTGGTGCAAAAGGCGGAGTCCGCTGCGATCCGAAAGTGCTTTCGCAAGGTGAATTGGAACGCATCACGCGGCGGTACACATCCGCGCTGATCGACATGATTGGTCCGGATACCGACATCCCCGCGCCTGATATGAATACCAATGAGCAGGTGATGGCATGGATCATGGACACCTATTCGATGCATGCTCGCAAAACGGTGACGGGTGTGGTCACAGGAAAACCATTGCTGATCGGGGGGTCCAAAGGACGTCGTGAAGCGACCGGACGTGGCTTGGTCACGGTTACTCTGGCCGCCTTAAACAAGCTCGGGATGTTGCCGAACCGTTCCACCACCGTGGTGCAAGGATTTGGAAACGTGGGTTCGGTCTCGGCACTTCTTATGCACGAGCTCGGGTCGAAAATCATCGCGGTGAGTGATGTGTCTGGCGCGTATTTCAATGCCAATGGCTTGGACATTCCGGCTGCGATCGAGTACAGCCGCACCCATAAGAACAGCTTGGAAGGATTTGAAGGTGGTGAGCGGATTTCGAACCAAGAATTACTGGAATTGGACTGTGATGTGCTGATTCCGGCCGCGAAAGAAGATCAGATCAACAAACACAATGCTCCGAACATCAAGGCAAAAATCATCGCGGAAGGTGCCAACGGACCTGTGACGGCCAACGCCGATGCGATCCTGGAATCAAAAGGCATCCTCATTATTCCCGATATTCTCGCGAATGCCGGTGGAGTGACGGTATCTTATTTCGAATGGGTGCAAGACCGTCAAGGCTATTTCTGGACAGAAGAACGCGTAAATCGTCGCCTCAACCGCATGATGCGCGATGCATTCAACATCATTTATGGTGTGAAAGAACAGTACAATATCACTCTTCGCCAAGCGGCTTATGTGTACAGTATTAAAAAAGTCGCAGATACCTTGAAATTGCGTGGGATTTACGCGTAGGATTCGTTTCTTAACGAATTAACCGAATCCACCCATGCAATCACTATTAGATGTGCGCCTCACCTCTGATTTCGACAGCCTCGAGCAAGTCGATCAGATGGTCGATGAACTCACAAAGGCCGCAAACCTGAGTGAGGAGGCTCATGGTGCATTGCTGTTGTCATTGTCGGAAGCAGTCACCAACGCCATCATGCATGGAAACAAACAGGACCCAAGTAAATGGGTCTATGTTCGGGCTATCAAGAACGGAAATGATCTGGAAGTGACCATTGAAGATGAAGGGGATGGGTTCAATCCGGAAATGCTTCCGAGTCCGGTTGAGTCGGATAATCTGCTTCGTCAAGGCGGACGTGGCGTCTATTTGATGAAGATGTATTGCAAGGATGTCCGTTTTTCCAAAGGTGGACGCGCACTCACCCTCGTTCTCGACGCCCCATAACGAAAAAAGCCCGGCTCTGAAATCAGAACCGGGCCTTCTTGAGCGGGAAACGAGACTCGAACTCGCGACCCCGACCTTGGCAAGGTCGTGCTCTACCAACTGAGCTATTCCCGCGGGAGCACCAAATATACGGATGGTGTGGGGATGCGAGCAAGTCAGTATTTTGGCAATTCGCACTTAGGGATAGTTAGACTCATGATCATATACAAATTCGGCGGTTCGTCGGTCGGAACACCCGACCGCATCAAAGGCATTATCGACCTGCTTCGGGAAAATCCCGTTCGAGCGGTCGTATTTTCCGCGTTTTCAGGTGTTACCGACCAGTTGATTTCGACAGCGCGACGTGCCGCGGCAGGGATTCCGGAATATGTGGAGGAAGTCCGCCAATTGGAGCGCCGCCATCTCGATGCGGTCCGTGAATTGGTGACCGTTCACCAGCAAAGCAATGCGTCTGCTGTGGTGAAGATGACTCTAAACGAGTTGGAAGACATCCTGCAGGGCGTGTTCCTCATTCGTGAGTGCAGCCCGAAAACCTTGGATTTCATTCAGAGTTTCGGAGAGCGCTTATCGAATTTCATCATTTCACGCGCGCTCACATCGTCGAACCTCCCCTGCGAATATCTCGACGCCCGAACCGTCATCCGCACCGACGCCACATTCGGCTCAGCTCTTGTCCAGTTCCCGGAGACCAATGCCCTGATCCAAGCTCATTTCGCTTCGCATCCACTGCTTCAGATCGTCACAGGCTTCATCGGCTCTACGTCATCCGGCGATACCACGACCTTGGGCCGTGGTGGGTCCGACTATACTGCGTCGATTCTCGGAGCCGCGCTCAAGGCCGGCGAAGTTCATATATGGACCGATGTGGACGGCGTTCTGACGGCCGATCCGCGTAAAGTGCCGAACGCCTTCACCCAACCCGAGATGACCTACATCGAAGCCTTGGAGATGTCGCATTTCGGAGCGAAAGTGATTTATCCGCCTACCATCCAACCGCTGATGCAGGCGAACATCCCCATCCGCATCCGCAATACATTTTTCCCCACCGGAACCGGCACACTCATCACGAATTTGGCATCGGTGAATCCGGATCCGATCCGCGGCATCAGCTCGATCGGACAAGTGGGCCTGCTTCGTGTGGAAGGCGCCGGCATGATCGGCGTGGCTGGCGTAGCGCAACGCATTTTCGGAACATTGGCACGGAACGGCATCAGCGTGATTCTTATCTCGCAGGCCAGTTCGGAGCAATCCGTTTGTTTTGCGGTAGCACCGGATGTGGCGCAAAAGGCCGTTGACGTTTTAGAGGTGGAATTCACGACAGAGCGGGAATTGGGCCGCATCGCGCGCATCACAGCCGATACGGATACCTCGATCATCGCCATTGTCGGTGAAAACATGCGCAATGTTCCGGGCATCGCCGGACGTGTGTTCCAAGCACTCGGGCAGAACGGCGTGAATGTGATGGCGATCGCGCAGGGGTCATCCGAGTTCAATATTTCGGTGGTTTTATCGCGCGCGGATGAATCAAAAGCCCTTCGCGCCATTCATGATGCGTTTTTCGCTCCAGGAAGCAAAACCATCCATGTGTTTTTGGTCGGTCTCGGTCGTGTGGGTGCCGCTTTGGTCGACATGATTCAGAAAAACCGGGAATCCATTTCCGATCGGATGATGGTGGATGTTCGCTTGGTCGGCATCGCGAATTCGAAGCAGATGTATTTTGATCTGAATGGCATTGATGATCCGGACTGGAGCAAACACTTGGCGCAATCAGGCGGCAAAATGGATATTCAAGGGTATCTGGACCACATCAAAACGCTGAATCTTCCGAACTCGGTTCTGGTTGACTGCACCGCCGGAACGCAGGTGAATGCGCATTATGCCGAGGTACTGGAACAATCGATCGCGATTGTGACACCAAATAAGACAACGAATGCCGGCTCGATGGAGCAATGGCGTGCGCTTCGCGAGATTTCGCGCAAGCGGCAGGTTCCGTTCTTCTATGAAACGAATGTCGGCGCGGCGCTACCCATCGTCAAAACCGTTCGCGACCAGACCGAAAGCGGGAATTCCATCATCCGCATGGAAGGAATCCTCAGTGGTACACTCAGTTATTTATTCAATCGGTTCGGGCAAGACGCTTCGTTCAGCGAGGCCTTGAAAGAAGCGTTTGATGCGGGGTATACCGAACCCGATCCGCGCGACGACCTGAACGGACTCGATGCCGCGCGCAAAATCCTCATCCTCGCACGAGAAGCGGGATGGTTGCTTGAATTGGATGATGTGCATGTGACTCCGGCCATTCCGGCTCGCTTTTTTGAAGCTCCGACCGTCGATGCGTTCTGGAAGATGTTACCAGAAGCGGATGCCGAACTATCGGCTCGTCGCAACAAAGCCGCCGCATCCGGCAAAAAACTCGCTTATATCGCGAAAGTGGAAAATGGAAACGCATCGGTCGGCCTGACCGAAATCGATGCCAACCACCCGGCTTATCACCTGCGTGAAATGGATAATCTACTTGCGATCACAAGTGACATCTATTCCACTCGTCCGCTGGTGGTGATGGGGCCTGGCGCGGGTCCGGCAGTGACCGCATCTGGCGTGTTATCAGATATCCTCAGAGTGGCTGAGGTGCGCGTATGAACCGCGTGTCGATTTTCGCTCCGGCTACGGTCGCGAATGTCGCCTGCGGCTTCGATTCGCTTGGTTTCGCCCTGAACGAACCCGGTGATATCGTTGAGGCGGTGTTGAGTTCCACACAAGGTGTGACGGTGAAATCCATCACTGGGGATGGGGGGAAATTGCCGCTGGATTCCATGAAGAACACGGCCAGCGTGGCGGTACTGGAATTGTTGTCTCATATCGGCGACACGAATGTCGGCATCGATCTTCATGTGCATAAGCATATGCCGTTGGGTAGTGGACTCGGTTCCAGCGCGGCCAGTGCCGTTGCAGCCGTCGTCGCCGCAAATGAACTTATAGGTTCGCCCCTCACTCGTTTGGAACTCCTACCATTTGTGATGCAGGCCGAAAAGATCGCTTGTGGTGCGGCTCATGCCGACAATGTGGCGCCGGCTTTGTTAGGCGGATTTGTGCTGGTGAGAAGTTATCGTCCGTTGGATGTGATCCAGCTTGACTATCCGAAAGATCTTGTTGCCGCCGTCTTGCATCCGCAAATCGAACTGCTCACGTCCGATGCGCGCAATGTGTTGAAGAAAACCATCCGATTGGATGATGCCATCGAGCAATGGAGCAACTTGGCTGGATTGATTACAGGCCTCATCACCCATGATCATGATCTGATCGGTCGATCCTTGAAAGACACCTTGATCGAGCCGATCAGGAGTTTGCTCATACCAGGATTTGATGCCGTGAAAGCGGCCGCTCTTGAACGGAATGCGTTGGGGTGCAGCATTTCTGGCTCGGGACCAAGTATTTTCGCACTATGTCGTGGTGAGGACCATGCTAGAGAGGTGGGCGCCGCGATGCAGTCGGCGTTGAACCAGTATGGGCTTGGTAGTGATTTGTATGTGTCGCCGATCAACAGTCAGGGTCCGACCCGCGTGTCGGACCGGAAGTTATGATCTACACCAGCACCCGGAATCCGTCGTTGGCCACGGACTTTGCTACGGCCGTGAAGCGCGGCTTGGCGGAGGATGGAGGGCTCTTTGTACCGGTAGACCGTAGACCGAGGGCCGTAGACCGGAAGACCACTGATTCCCGATTCCCGATTCCCGATTCCCACTGGCTTTCGACGTATATCGAAGAGTTGAGTAACACAGAATTAGCCACAATCACAGACGATGCTTTCAACTTCCCATCCCCGCTAGTCCGTTTGGATGAGCGCACATCCGTGTTGGAGCTGTTTCATGGTCCGACCATGGCCTTCAAGGATTTCGGAGCCCGGTTCATGGCCCGCATCCTGCCGAAACTGCACACATCCGGCGCACCATTGACCATATTAACGGCCACATCCGGCGATACCGGAGCGGCCGTCGCGCAAGGATTTCATGGGGTGGAAGGGGTGCATGTGTTCGTGTTGTATCCGTCGGGTAAAGTGAGTCCGTTGCAAGAAGCGCAATTCACGACCTTGGGCGGCAATATCACGGCTTTGGAAGTGGACGGCACATTTGATGATTGCCAGCGCTTGGTGAAACTCGCCTTCAATGATGCGGAACTTCAGGCGGCGCTCACGCTCACATCCGCCAATTCCATCAACATCGCGAGGTTGCTTCCGCAAGGCGAGTATTATCGTCGCGCGGTGAAGGATGCCGGTCGGCCCGCATCCGAGCTGACATTTATCGTGCCCAGCGGCAACTTCGGAAACCTGACGGCCGGACTCATGGCCTCGCGCGATGCGTTTCCGGATGTCACGTTTTTTGCGGCGACCAATGCGAACGATGTGGTGCCGCAGTACTTGCATGGACATCCGTTCACGCCACGTGGAAGTGTTCAAACCGTGTCGAATGCGATGGATGTGGGCGATCCGAGCAACTTCGAGCGATTGTTATGGATGTTCGATGGCGACGATGCGAAACTTCGCGCGGACATCGGTGGATTGGGTGTGACGGATGCGGAGACACGAGCTGCAATCAAAGACGCTTACAATCGATTCGGGTATGTGGCCGATCCGCATACGGCAACGGGATTGTACGCTTGGTCGCAGGTCCGGGATCAGCCGCGCTATGCCGGGAAACAGGGGATCGTGCTGGCCACGGCGCATCCGGCGAAGTTCAAAGACGTGATGGACGAGGTGTTGCCGGGAGTGGTGAGTATTCCGGAACGATTGGCTGAACGAGCGCGGCATCCGAAGCAGAGTGTGGAGATTAAAGCGGAGTTTGATGGGTTAAAATCAATCCTGTTAGGATAGATTAACAGGAGGATGGGGGGATGGGAGGTAATTTACTTATGCTCCAGAATGCGCAGTTTTATCTAGCCTCTCCGACAGCCACATCTTGATAACCGATTGACGAGTGACTCCCAAACGGCGGGCTTCCTTGTCTAATGAATCAATCATCCAGATTGGGAAATCGACATTCACTCGTCGTGCGATTGATTCGGACGTCGCGCCGTGGACAGATTAAGATCATCCACGATGTCAACGTCGTTCGCGTCGTGTTTTCGATCAAATTCTTCAGCTTTCATAGATGATTACCTCCAATTCTATGTATCCCAACCTCAAAACCCATACGACACCGTCACCATCGCCGAACGGACCCAATGATCGATAAACGATTTATCTGCCATGAAGGTCGTGATGGAATGTCGGGCTTTGAGTTGGATGTCGATCGGAAAGCGTTTCGAGTCCAATCGATATCCTACGCCCGCGCTAGCGAAAACCATGAGATCACGGGAGCGTTCAGGGATGTCGTAATCTAGGGAGTGCTGGAACCAAACCTCATCCCCGGATTCGTTTTCAAACCGTGTATTCAACGTACTGTTTTGATGTCCGATTTTAAACGCGAGTTCTGGTCCAGCGATTAGATAAAGGGATCGCGATTTCAATGGATATACGTGAACATGGACAGGCAGCCCGAGGTAGGTTACGCCTGCTGTTTTCTTCATCCAGATGATGATTCTGTCGCTTGTAGGTTCGCCCTGGTTATTCGTCGCTTGAGTGGATGAATCAATGTATTTGTAGCGGTTGGAAATGAGCTCCAAACCCGATAGCAAAGAAATTCGCTTGGAGACTGGAAATTCGAACAACACATGGACTTGATATCCAGGTGATGCGCCCCAAACGTCGTTTAAGGCATCGACCTCTTTGTCGAAGACCAGCTCGCTGTAATTAAGGGAGGCGCCGAGGCGAAATCCGCCACGAGTGATGTCGGTCGATTGTGACAAAGCGACATTGGTTGAAGCCAGCAGGATGGAAAGGAAAACGAAGCGGGGTAATGGCATATGATTTTTGTACATGATATCAAGTTAGTCACTGAACGTTTACTTGGCAATGAACCAATTCATTGCTATTCTATACGTATGAATTCAAATCCATCATACGTATGAAAACGAAGCTCACGTTATCGATCGATCCGGAGGTCATCGCCCGGGCCAAGGAGGAAGCTCAGCGCCGGGGTACATCCGTCTCCGACATGGTGGAGACGTACTTGGCAGTGGTGTCGAACCTTGGAGGGTCCGAAATCCAGACTGAACCCAAGCCGACACCCAAAGTGGATGCCTTAATTGGAATTGTGAAAGTTCCGGAAGGGGTGACTCTGGATGATGACCCGAAAGCGGCCCGAAGGGAAAACTTCATGCGGAAGTATGAGGGGCTTTCATGAACGTGATTTTCGTGGATTCAGATGTGCTGTTAGATGTGCTCTTGAAGCGTGTCCCCCATGCGGACGATTCCATCCGTTTCATGCGGGAGGCGGAACGTGGATCCCGACGAATGGTCACGTCCGTGCTATGCGTGGCGAATGTGCATTACAATCTCTCAAAAAGTCAAGGCCAAACGGCAGCCACGGAAGCGGTCCGTAAGATGGTCGATGTGGTGGAGGTAGTGACCATGCCAGCTGAGGTCGTGTCCCAAGCGCTGGATTCGCCGATCGCCGATTTCGAAGACGCCCTGCAAGTTTCCACTGCCGTGTATGCAGGCGCTACGGCGTTGATATCCCGCAACCTGCGCGATTACCGTCGATCAATGATTCCCGTTCTCACCCCATCCCAATTCTTAGCCACCATCCAATGAACAAAGAACGCATTTATACGATCATTTTTGGAACGGACACACCCGAAGGACGTCGGTTTGATGTGGCCCTGTTATGGATCATCTTGGCCAGTGTGCTTGTGGTGATTCTGGAGACGTCGCTCTCCGCTGATTCTGATTTCAGAATGGCGTTCCGCTTCCTCGAATGGGGGTTCACAATCATCTTTACTGTCGAGTATGCGCTGCGCATCTACTCGCATCCCAAACCACGTTCGTATGCGTTATCCTTCTGGGGAATCATTGATTTATTGGCACTACTTCCAACCTACTTAAGTTTTTTCATCGCCGGTTCGCAGGCCATGATCGTGATTCGAATCTTGCGGTTTCTGAGGGTGTTCCGGGTTCTGAAATTGGCTCGGTATTTCACGGAAGCTCAGGTGCTGACCACCGCGCTTCGGAACAGTTTTTATAAGATCAGCGTGTTTTTTCTGTCTGTGTTGTTGCTGGTCACGCTGATGGGTTCGGTGATGTATGTGATTGAAGGGGGCACGAACGGCTTCAATAGTATTCCATCGAGCATTTATTGGGCGGTGATCACCATCACGACCGTCGGTTATGGCGACATCGTTCCAGCCACCGCATTAGGAAAATTTGTTGCTTCTCTAATCATGATCATCGGTTATGCCGTTATCGCTGTGCCGACGGGCATCATCACCGTGGAGCTGAACCGCGTGGCGAAAGAGAAAAAAGATGTCGTGACGTGTCCACATTGCGGGAAGGCGTTGCATGAGTGAGGTTCACTTTGCAATGGGATTTCCTTTAAGCCCGGCTTGTACAAGCCACGCAACAAATTCTGCAAACGGCCTGATATCCTGATCCACACTTGCGCTTTCCAGGGCATTCATATAAGTACTCCGTTCTTCAACCGGAATCACTGTCCAAGGATATCCCCCCGAGGCCAACATGAGATTCATTAGAAGCCGACCCATACGTCCATTCCCGTCCATGTACGGGTGTGTATAGACAAAGAAGAAATGACCTAGAACCGCTCTCACACCCGGATGCTCCTCGGATTCCAAAAGCTCGAATAGTACCGGCATCACATCTCGAACGGCGTCTTTATTCATGGGAGTGTGCTTGGATTGACCAATATAGACTTGATGGTTTCGATATCCAGCCAAATCCGATGGCTTCAATAACCCGGCCGTAACGCTTGGTCCAAACATTTCCCGGAACCAATCGCCATGGTGTGTGCCCGCCACCTTGCCGGCATTCTCCCCACCTAAAATGGTACCAATGCTCTGTTTCACCGATTTGAACGCTTGCCAGTAACCATGGGCGGCCATCGCATCTTTATGCTTTTTATGCTCTAGCGTGCCGTCCATGGCCCACTCACCTGATTTCACCCGTTCGATTAAATCCGGGGTTACGATATATCGTTCAATCGATAGGGAGTGGTAAGCATCTGTCGCGTAAAGTTCCTCAATCCGTTCGAGATAGGCCTCTTTGTCACGGGGAATTCCTGGTGCTTTTGGAAAAACATCAATCACCGCAATCCTCATGTCATGCCACATGATTTTTATTCGATTGACATAGGGTGATTTTTCCCGAGAATCGAATGTGATTGGGGTTGGTTCTTCGAAAGGGTCGGTTTCTCGTACATCATAGTCTGCGGATTTCATGGTTTGGAGAATGTCGTCGGCCATTTTGTTTTGCCCCAAGTTTCGATACGCACCCACAAGCCGTCCTGCTATTTTGGAATGACCCCCATCCAAAAGTATGCCGAGCAATTCGGACGCATCCTTGATCATTAAGAGCGCCGTTCTTGCGTCTGTCGGGTGTTTTGTGAAGGTCTTCGGACTACTATGAACGATTGAATACGTTAGATTCACGATTCGGAGTCCATTTCTTATGTCAATTTCCGCCTTGTCAGGAAGTGGGGATTTCATGACAAAGATGGATGTTCCAAACAGCAGATCCGTCGGTCGATTATTGCCTCTCGTACTTCGAATAATCAATTGAGACGGTACGGTGTTATTCCCTGCATGAAGCAGGAGCGAGTTTTCTGCAGAAAGGCAGTAATCATCTCCGTATCGATCTTCAAGGTATCGCGCGCAGAAACCCCAGAAAGAGACATACCATGACGTACTGTCTCCTTGCTGCTCATCATGTGGTGCAGAGATATACCACCCTTTTACGACTTCACGGATAAAATCATTTTTAATAAGTCGCTCTTTATGCACCCTGGACAGGTCATCCGACTTGATACCCACAATTCCCTTCGTCTGAAGCTCGTTCAGCTTTTTCAGGGATTCCGCCAATTTCACTCCGGGCGTAGCCATTCATAACTCCATGTATTCACTCATTCGATCACGTGCATTCGTTATTGATAAGCGATGTTCACTTGTTATCATATAACGCTGTGCGATTGTTATCTATTGACGCAATATTAATCGCTTAAATTGGATATTGCAAAAGAAGATGAGGTGGTTCGCTTTTTCGGACAGCGTTTTGGTTTTGGATAATTGTCTCATGAGGCAAGCCGGTAGCGCTGCATAGGCGTCATGTCGTCGATCGAGGAATGCCCCCGACCCTCGTTATAGAACCTAATGTAGTCATC
>JBGTBY010000034.1:0-117024 GCA_041749075.1 Balneolales bacterium
GGGAATGGGGAATCGGACGTGGAATCCAGGATTCAGACGCTCCCCTTTTCTCGGTTCGCTTCGCGCTTCTCGACGCTACGCGCTGCTAATCTGTACCTTTGGTCTCCTGATCTTTGATCATGTCCCGATTCCCGATTCCCGATTCCCGATTCCCGATTCCCGATTCCCGTTCCCGATTTTCCGGCTCCCGATTCCCGATTCCCGATTCTCGATTCCCGATTCTCGATTCTCGATTCCCGATTCCCGATTCCCGATTCCCGATTCCCGATGACTGATCACCGATCACCGATTTCCAATATCAAGAAAAGAGCCCCGAAAGGGGCTTTTTTCGTTCGAGGACTTGCGGACAGTCATACTTATTATCCTATCAAATAGACACAAGTGTAATATTATTTATTGCTTATCTCGCGGATTTATTACGTAAAAAAACTGTGAAATTTGTGCACATTTAGGCATCTAAACCCTCAACCATCCACTGCATGGGCTTTTTCACGACTCCGGACTTTCCTTCTCTGATGCTTCTCATCAGCACGATCGTCTTCTATGTTTACTATCGATTCTTGCTTCGGCACTGGCTGAAGGCCTATTGGGCCGGCATCCAGCTAACCCAATGGCAAATCGTGACATTGCGACGCCTGGGTATTCCACTGGAATCGACCATGACCGAACTACTTAGAGCGCATCACGATGGACATGATGCGCAGAAGTTGTTCGATTGTATTTATCAAGCGGCGATGTCGGGCCAGATCCTATCTGTGGAAGAGGCTTTTCGGCGCATCTGAACATCCCCCATTTGGAGACAAGAATGACCCATCCTCTCGACTTAGCCGAATTGATCCGCACCAACAATATGGAGGCGCTTCAGTCTGAATTGGCCATGGCTCCCTCTCGTGCGGCCGAGAAGACAGCAGATGGGATTTCCTTGCTTCAATATGCCGCATATTGCCGGAACGAGGCCGCGGCTGATCTCCTGCGAACTCACAGGCCGGAAATGGATCTCCACGAAGCTTGTTGTTGGGGGGATGCGAGCCGAGTAGCCCACTTCATCCAAACCGATCCGGATTGCGTGAATACAAATTCGGCGGATGGATTCAGTCCGTTGGGATTGGCCTGCTTTTTTGGACGTGAAGCGCTTGTGGACCTTTTGCTCGCCGCGGTTGCCGATCCGAATGCGGCATCTCAAAATGCATTCAAGGTGACGCCCTTGCATTCGGCATGCGCCATATCGAACATCGACATCGTGAAGAAATTACTATCGGCGGGTGCGGATGTGAACGCCAAACAAATGAGGGGAGTGACGCCGCTTCATTCCGCGGCACATAACAATCGGACCGATATCTTCGATCTGCTTTTGGCCCATGGTGCCGATCCGGATGCGCAAATGGATGATGGAAAAACACCATTTGATATGTATACCAAGTAACTTGCGGACAGTCATACTTACTGTCCTATCAAATTAGCACATGTCGCTAATATTAATCAACTTACTGGACGAAATCATTACGTAATTTCTCTGTGGAATCTGTGCATATTGTTACGTTGGTGCACAGATTTCACAGTAAAAAGCGAAATTTCGTCTCGAAAATCGCTGTCTGTTTATCGGAATCGGAGGTATCGTAACTTGCGGACAGCACACCTAGCCACCTAACTGCAATCGCCTCGTAGTCCATCTTCCAACCATCCAGATATACTATGAAACACCTACTTCCTACACTACTCCTTCTTTCTGTCCCGGCTTTCTCATCCGCGCAAGGCGTGATTACCAATTCCTTCAGCGATGTGACTCACATCGAACTGTCCACCGCCTCGGGCGATGCCATTTTCGTAAAGGGAGGCGGGACGACCGTCGAGCTTCACCTCGAATACACCTTTTCGGATGCCTCCTTTGAACCCGTTATCCGGCAATCCGGTAGTATGCTCATCCTCGAAGAAGAATTCACACAGCGGAACAATCGCGGCCGGTCTACCTGGACGCTCACCATTCCTGACGGGCTTGATATTAAATTCACAACCGGTTCCGGCGATGTCGAAGCGACGAATCTTCTTTTCAATCTCCGAGCCACGCTCGGCTCGGGTGATGTGTCCTTGTCTTATGTGACGGGCGACATCCGTTTCACGTCCGGCAGCGGCGATCTGGATCTCAAAACCTATAATGGCACCCTTCGCGCCACCACGGGTAGCGGCGACATTGAAGCGAGTGATGTGGACGGCGATGTGACCATCACGACCGGTAGTGGGGATGTCGACGTCAAAGGGTCCAACGGTTCATTTCGCGCAACCACAGGCAGTGGAGACGTATCTGCGACGGATCTTGTGGTGATGGGGGATGTGAAATTGACCACCGGCTCGGGTGACATCTTGGTTTCGCTTGCAGGTGAATTGAAGGGCGATCTCAGCCTCAACACCGGTTCCGGAAGCAGCGAGCTGAGACGCAATGGATATGAGCTGACGGGTGAACTTGTGATGCGCGTGGGTGTGCGTCGTGGCCGAATCGACGCACCGTTCCAATTCGATCGCACGGACGAGATCCGCAATGGTGGCAATCGGATGATCGAAAGCATCAAAGTCTTCGGATCATCCGACCAACGTGTTGTGATTCAATCCGGAAGCGGAAACGCCACAATTCGTTGAATCGCATATACTTATGAATTTTTTGATAGAAGTAGCATGTCACTTGCGGACAGTCATACTTATTGACCTATCAAATTGGAGTAAGTATATGAAATTAAGTAGCATACCGACCGAAATCGCTACGTAATTTCTCTGTGGAATCTGTGCATTTTGCTACGCGCTGCACAGATTTCACAGTATTTTGGATTTTTTGCTCAGAAAATCACGTCCAGTTGATCAGAATCGAGGGTTTGGGGACTTGCGGACAGCATCATCCTACCTCTGAATCTGATCCAACGGCATCAGCAACGTCACTCGAGTTCCACCCTTTGGCTTCGAGTCGATATCGATCTGACTGTCGAACAGGCTCAATCGCTCGCGGATGGTTTTCAATCCGTACGAAACCACGTCTCCATTCGTTTGGGAGAGGGTGGACACATCAAACCCCGCTCCATCATCTTCCACACGGATCCTCAGATTGTTCTGTATCCGTGATATCGAGACCCGAGCCTCATCCACTCCCGCATGCTTCACGATATTGAATAGCAGTTCACGGATCATCTGAATCAGCAAGATGATCAATTCATTGCGCTGAAGTCGGATCTGGTCGTCCACTTTCACGACCACTTTAAGATCGTGCATGCCTTCCATGTAATCGGAGAGCCAGGTCATCGCCTCTACCAGATTCTTGCCCTTGAATTTGGGCAAGCCGATGGTCGACGATAAATCACGCGTGGCTTGGATCGAATCGTCCAGCATCAAGACAATCTTCTGAATTAGGTCGCTGCAATCTTCACCTTTCAATGTCGGATACGTTTTCTGCAAGAGCTTCAGTTCCGTCTTGATCACAAACAATTGCTGCTGAAGATCATCATGCAGCATTTGTCCAATTCGCTGACGTTCATTCTGCTCGGTCAACACAATGTCGGATGCCAGGCGGCGCACTTGGGTCGTCCGTTTTTTGACCATCTCTTCCAAGCTTTTGTTCAGTGCTTGAAGCTTGTCTTCACAGGTTTTGATGGTCGTGATGTCGATGAACGACAGCACAACCCCATCAATCTTGTCTTCCACAGTTCGATAAGGTCGGATCCGGACAAGGAACCACTGTTTTGACACTGTATTCTGAATTTCGCGTTCGAGCATAATCGCTTCGCGATACACCTTCTCCGCATCAACGGATAGATCTTTATAGTCCAGAAGGTTGGTCACATGCGACATCTGCCTACCGATATCCGCTGGGATGATGTTGAACACCTCTGTCACCATTGGTGTGAACCGCATGATTTGCAATTTCCGATCCAGGAACAACGTGGCGATTTGCGTCGCATTCATCAGATTCTGGAGATCACTGTTGACGTGCCTTACTTCCTCGACTTTGTGCTTCAACTCCTGGTTCACGGTAAGCAACTCTTCATTCATCGATTGTTGCTCTTCTTTGGAGGTCTCCAACTCCTCGGTTGTCGCCATCAACTCTTCGTTGATCGATTTCTGCTCCTCATTGGACACGTTCAGGTCTTCGATGGCCGAATCGTGTGATTCCATGTTCGCTTCGATCTGATTTTTCAACCGATCCAGCTCACCTTCCAATTCATGAATGATACGATCGGCTTCTTGCACGCTCTTGGGTTTCGCAGAACTCCTAACCACACCGTCAGAACCCGAGCTTTCGGTCTCTTTCGGCTCGGGTTGCTCATGTTCAATAAACAGGACATGGGCCATGTTGCCGTTCGACTCGGCGTCTTCGACCGGCTCCACAATCATGCTTACGAGATGGGATTTGCCGTCGATCTGAACATGAATCGGCTTTGTATTGCATTTTTTCTTCTTATTGATGGCCTGATACAAGGCTGTCCGCAATTCCAACCGAAACTCTTCGCGCACAATGATCAGGATATTCTGCGTCGGCTTGCCTGGCGCAAACCGCAAATAACGTTCTCCTCCTCCGATACTGTGAAGCACATCGAAATCCGAATTCAGCAACACTGCGGCAGGCGTGTAGGGCTGGATGGATTTCCAATGCAGAGCTTCCAGATTGTTCGTCGTTGTTTTGGACGCCGATTGTGGCTTTTCATACGTATCGTAGCGTCTTTTGGTACCTTTACCTAGCTGCGGCAATATGCTTGACGTCTTCGGATTCGGATTCTTGCGATACACGGAATGGGATTTGTCCACCGGAATAAACAGGTCGTTCGTGTCGATCGATTCCGAATTGCCAAGAAACAGGAATCCACCTGGTTTCAACGCATAGTAGAAGAGTTCGAACACCTTTTTTTGGACGGACCGATCCAGATAAATGAGAAGGTTCCGGCAGACCACCATGTTCAACTTCGCAAACGGAGGGTCGCTCAGCACATTGTGGTTTGAAAACAGGATGGTTTCGCGCAACTCGTTTCGTACGCGATAACCTTCGCCATCTCTTTTGTAGAATCGCAGGAGGCGGGCTTCCGACACATCCTGTTCAATCGACGCCGGGTACCACCCTTTTCGCGCCACTTTCATCGCATCTTCGGCTATGTCGGATGCGAACACATTAATGTCGTATCGATTATCCGGATGGACGCCATTGCTTTCCAACAGCAGAATCGCGAGAGAATACGGCTCTTCTCCGGTGGCGCATCCGCAACTCCAAATCCGAATACTCTCATCTGAATTGAGTGATTCGAAGATTTTTGGGATGATATTGGTTTCCAAGGCTTCAAACGATTTCGTATCTCGAAAAAACTGGGTGACCGTCAGCAGAAAATCGTTTCGAAGCTTCTTGATTTCGCCAGGATTCGTCTGAACATAATCCACATACTGGGAAAGGGAGTTCAATTCAGCGAGATGCATCCGCCGGCGGATGCGTCGGATGAGCGTCGGACGCTTGTAGTTTCTGAAATCATGCCCACTGACGGCATGAACTTGGTCGAGCAGGGTTTCCAGAGCGGTAATATCCGATTCGGCAATCTGATGATTGGCATGGTTATCATACAATACCTTGATCTCGCTTGCCATTTGGGCCACCGGTAGCACGAAATCGACGTCTCCGGTCACAATGGCGCTTTGGGGCATCGCATCGTACTCGGCTTCCTCCTGAGACTGCACCAACGTAAGACCACCACGTTCTTTCACCACCGATAATCCATGGGCACCGTCACTCCCAGATCCCGAGAGCACAATCGCGACGCAATTCGGTCCGCACACATTGGCCATGGATTCGAAAAACAAATTGATCGTGGCCGGCTGATCCCGGACCTTTTCTTTGTTTGACAAGACCAATCGCCCACCCTCTAGCGCAAGGTTTTTGCTAGGAGGGATGATGTAGGTATGGTCCGCTTCAATTTTCACCGATTTCGTGACCTGCACGACCGACATCGACGTTTTTAGCTGCAGCAGATCCGCCAAATGACTTTCATGTGTGGACGACAAGTGAACGATCACCACATAAGCCATGCCGGTATTTTCCGGCAGGTGTTTGAAAAATGATTGCAAGGCGACCAGCCCACCAGCCGAAGCCCCAACACCGACTACGACAACCGGATCTACCTTTGGACGGTTTGCCATACTTCCTTGTCCTTTCGTTTAAAAACCTATGATATTCAGATACAATAACTTAATCAATTCAGTCAACATCTGAACATTAGAAAGTAGATTCCAAGTCGATGGTTTTCATAAACTAACCTGTAATAAATCATACCACATGCCTTTGATGATATGTAGTACGATTTATGGCATATCGGGTGTTTATTATGTAATACAATTCTGCTTAAAAATCTATCAAAACCATCACATGTATCCGTTGAAAAAGGACTTATATGATCTGTTTCACAACGGCTTGACACAATACCTATCAGATAAAAGTGGCTCTCGGCTCACCCTGGCGCATGAAATCGGTGATCGAGCCTTGGAAATGGGATATAAGGAATCGGAGTTTATCCACACCTGCTCCATGGCCATGAAATATGTTCGTCGTGCGGATTGGGCGCGTGCCTCGTTGTTTCTTTCCGCCTGTTTGATGCCTATCGAAAAGAAGAATCAGCAAATGGTTTATCTAGCGAATACCACGCTTACGTTGGTGTTGGAATTGAAAAATGTCGGATCCATTACCTACGCAAGCCATTCTTGGAACCTGTTTTTGGAGAAACAGCCGACCGATCTGATCGGCACCGATGTCCTTTCCTATGTGCATCCTGATGACCAAAATCGATTTTCCGCTCATTTGGCCGCCTTGGATCAAATGCCGACGACGACCTCGCTGGCCGAGTACCGCTTTCGTCATAAAACAGGTCAATGGCGACATTTCGAATGCTTCTCCAGGGTCGTCTCACATGAAGTCGAAGGACACTACATCTTGTTGAGTGCACGCGATGTGACCGATCAGATGGCGAAGACAGAAAAACTAGTACGGAATCAGACGCAGTTGGTCAATGCGCAGCGCATCGCGAAACTGGGCAGCTGGGAATGGAATCCGAAAACCGATTCCATCCATTGGTCGAGGGAAGTGAGCCGGATGTTCAATATGGAACATGAGCAAGCCCCGAAAACATTGACAGACTTCATTGGGTTCTTGGAGCCCGACGATGCAAAGCACTATTCGACCATCCTGCACGATGCGGTGATATCCGAAGCTCCCATCGATGTCGAAATTCGAGCGAAAGGCGTTGGCGAGGACCGGTTGATCATGCATTGCGTTGGGCAAACCCTGAACGGATATACCATCGGAACGATGCAGGATATCACGGAGCGCAAAAAAACAGAAGAAAAATTGGCGCAGTACAATGAACAGCTTTGGGACTTGTCGCTTCATCATAATCAATTATTGGATAGGGAGCGAGACCGCATCGCCCGCGAGATCCATGATGATCTCGGTCAAATGCTGGCCGTGCTAAAAATGGATATCTATCTTTTGAATGAACCATCGCTTCCAACCAAATCCAAAGAGGCAATCAAGGGCATCATACGTCGTGTGGATACGATCATCCATTCGGTTAATCGTATTACATCCGATTTGCGTCCGGCGGAGTTGGACAATCTGGGTCTGATCGAAACCATTGAATGGTTGTCGATGTCGTTTCAACAACGGTCCGGTATCCAAATCACGTTGGTCAAGCAGTTGAATGATGACCCGCGCAACCAAATTCCGGAGTCGGGCACAATCTATCGAATTATTCAGGATACGTTGATCAATATCCAGCAAACCTCGAACGTCAAGAGAATGGATATTCAGGTTGAATTGGATCCAAAGTGGTTCCGGTTCACCATCCATCACGACGCACCTAATCGACCGGGCGAGACCCGTCCTTTTCCCGACCCCCTCACACGACTTAGTTTGGTTCAACGGAGCGAACAATTGGGAGGGCGTATGGCATTCGACGATATGATTGAGCTATCCATACCAAGAACAGAAGATTCAAGAAAGATGTACATTCCTAAAAGGAGCGCGATATGATTAAACTAGCCATTGTAGACGATCACCCATTGGTGAGAGAAGGACTTAAGAGGGTGATGGCGAGCGGCACCATCGATCTTGAAGTTGTCATAGAAGCCACGAACGCTGACGACATCATGCGTTTGCTGAGCAAGACGAAAGTCGACATCATCATACTCGACATCTCCATGCCTGGAAAAAGCGGGATTGATGTGTTGAAAGATCTCAAGATCCAGTTTCCGACCATACCGGTTCTGATTTTGAGCATGCATCCGGAAAACCGGTTTGCGGTTCGCGCGCTGAAAGCGGGAGCCTCGGGCTACCTCACGAAATCGAGCGTGGCAGATGAATTGGTCGCGGCGATACGCATGATCGTTCAGCAGAAAAAACGCTACATCAGCACGGCCGTGGCCGAGCAATTGGCGGATGAACTCGACAACAGCGGAGCGAAATTATTACACGAATCTCTCTCCGATCGTGAGTATCAAATCCTGTGTATGATCGCCTCAGGCAAGAAGGTTCGACTCATCGCAGAAGAACTGTCGCTCAGTGTTCAGACCATCCATACGTACCGGGCGAGATTGAAAGACAAGATGAACATGAGATCGAATGTGGAATTCGCATTATATGTTATACAACACAACCTGCTTGATTGATTACAGGGATATCCCACTAAGCTTTATTTAGGATTGGGCGGTGCGGTGATAGGTTGATGTATGGATTCTATCACCGTCATCATCACCGACGATCACCCCATTCTGAGAGTGGGTCTGGTCAATGTCTTAGCTCGTTCCGAGCGGATACGGGTGATCGGTGAAGCGGCCAACTCAGAGGAATTGTTTGAGCTGTTGGACCGGATGACACCCGACATCATTCTGCTGGATCTTCTCATACCGGGGATCACCGGTTTTGATGTGCTGAAGAAAGTGAGGCAGCTGCATCCGAACATCGCCGTGCTCATCCTGAGCATGCAAACGGAAGAGTCGCATGTGGTTCGCTCCCTGCGCCTCGGCGCGGCCGGATACTTCTACAAGGGCAACGATCCGGCTGATCTTGAAAAAGCCATCACCACGATCGTGGTGGATCGCAAGCGCTATTTGAGCGACGCCGCGATGGAGCATTTCTCCTCCTATCTCAATAACCCTGCGCGCAGCAGAGAACGTGATTCCCTATCGGGACGCGAGATGCAAGTTCTGCGATTCCTTGCCTTAGGCAAGACGATGCATACCATCAGCGAAAAACTGTCGATTTCCATCGGCACAGTGAGCACCTACAGATCCCGCATCATGTCGAAGCTCTCGCTCAAAACGAATGTCGAACTGACCCATTATGTGGTCAATCATCATCTCCTCGATCAACCCAAAAAGTCATGATTCCCGCGTCACATACCCAGTCGGAAACCATGGGCTGTAAGAAGCCCATTTTCATCACAAGAAACGTCCTCATGGAGGATCTCCTTCACAAAATCAAGTTGGTAGCGAAAACGCGAGCGACGTTACTGATCCAAGGAGTGAACGGATCCGGCAAAGAGGTTCTGGCCCAGCTGTTTCATTATTATAGCGATCATCGGAACAAACCGATGGTGACCGTCAACTGCGGCGCGATCCCATCCGAACTGGTGGAGAGCGAATTGTTCGGTCACGAGAAAGGAGCCTTCACCGGCGCCCATTCCCAAAAAATCGGATGCTTCGAAATGGCCCACAAAGGGACCTTGTTCTTGGATGAGATCGGCGAAATGCCACTCGCAGCCCAAGTGAAGTTATTACGTGCTGTAGAGTTAGGATCGTTCCGTCGCGTTGGCGGAAAAGAAGAGATCCAAGTGGATGTGAGTTTGATTTCGGCCACAAACAAGGTGTTGCTTGATCAGGTGAAATCAGGCTGTTTCCGAGAAGATCTGTATTACCGCTTGAATGTGATTGAGCTGAATGTGCCACCCTTACGGCATCGCAGAGAAGATATTCCATTGCTGATCGAGTTCTATTCCGATTATTTCGTGACGAAGCATGGAACCCGCGGAATTGTGTTCGATGAGGACTGCATGAGCATGTTCATGACCTACGATTGGCCCGGAAATGTGCGTGAATTGAAAAATGTGGTGGAACGCTCGGTGATCTTGTGCGAAGGACGCACCGTTTTGGTCGATTCGATTCCGTTGCGGATGCGCCATTCAAGCGCGTTGGATCATGTGGAGGTCGAATTGAATCCGGAATCGTATATCCGGATTCCGATTGGTACCACACTTGAGGAAATTGAGCGAAGGGTCATCAAGCAAACCCTGTTGTCTGTGGCCGATAATAAAACCGAAGCCGCCAAACTGCTGGGATTTGCTCGAAAGACCCTTCACAACAAACTCGACAAGTATTCCTTAACGGCTCGCGTCCAGGATTTGACCGATTGATTTGAAGCCGGTGTACAATGCCGCGTCGGCACGTCCACCAGGCCAGCAGATGTTTCCACCTGATTCGGAGCATTTCACATAATCCGCCGTGAGTTGCCAGACCATCAAGCCATCCAGATCGATGGCATCGGCTTGGCTCCAAAGCGCCCCATAGGTGGTGAGCACTCGAGCATCTCCCCATCCAGCAAAGCCATACTCACCCAATATGAATGGCTTTCCGGCGGTTGCCGCTATTTTTTGATGGTCGGCAACCCAGGCGGTCTGTGCTTTCAGAAATCCTTCGGTTGCGTAGCTGCCGAATCCGTAATCCGCACCGTACCAGTGCGCGTTGCCATAATCGATTTCCGGGATGGCAATGTTCATTACATAACTCGTTCCTTCATTGGCGCGCAACGCATAGGTGTTGCTGTACTGGGCGACCGAGTACACGGCAGGCGTTCCTTCATCGAACCCTTCTTCTCCAGTTGCCACCATATGATTTTTGTCGATCGACTTGATGTGTTTGGCGATGGACTGATACCAATCGCGCAAGATGACTGCCGATTTTCCACTGTTGCGACCTTCGTTCATGATCTGCCACGAATGGATCGCAGGCTCGTCTTTATAAGCCACGCCGGTAACGGTGTTCACCCGGTTTAACAGCATGGTGATGTAGGCTTTAAACCATTTTTGCGTATCCGCATTGTTCAGGAAGAAGTCCATGTTTTTGGATGGAGTGGTCGCTCCGGCCCAGGTGTTGTACTGGCAGATTCCGCCCAGTTCATCCCAGTAATTCACGAACGGAAGAATGAAGCGAATACCAGACGCTTTGCCTTTGGCGATCACCTTATCCAAGTCGCGAAGGGCGCGTTCATCATAAACCATTGGTGCGGTTTGGATGACGTTTTCGTTCGCATCATTTTTACTGTAACCGCAATTGTAGCCATCATAAAATGCCCACATCCGCACGACCTTTACGCCTGCTCCTTCAAATGCAGAGAAGGCACGGTTGACCACCGTCGAATCGATCTTCATATAATTTGGCAAATAATAGGCGTTGGTTCCCGAGAAGCGCTGAACCTTCCCATTCACAACAAAATTGGCGTTTTGCGTGGTAACAAATGATCCTGCCACTACCGGCGGATTCGTAATGACGGGGGGAATAAGAGGTTTCACCGCGTCAGCGATCAATGTGGTATCGCATTGAATCAAGGTCATCATGGCCATTATTGAGATAACGCCAATCAAGAAGTTGTTTTTCATTTTTTGTTACGTCCAATGATGTTAGTTGTATACCCAATGATGTATTGGGTTGTATGATTTAATACTACAAACATGTACTATTAAAACATGATTAACAAATAATACAACGCATTATCAGAACCATAAAGTATTTATGAAAGAAAAGTAACGAATTATGAAAGTTGATGTATGGATTTTTATTACACTGATATTGAATTGTCATACATTCGTATTCCGATCGGACCACACTTTAGGAAATTAGAAAAGGGTCCATCAAATAAACCCGGAGATTTGCTTGATGGACCCGAAAAACCTCGGAGTACTTCCGATTAACGGCTAGCGTTCAGGATGTCTGTGATCGATTTGAAGCCGGAGTACAGCTCCGCGTCGGCACGTCCACCAGGCCAGCAGATATTTCCACCTGATTCGGAGCATTTCACATAATCCGCCGTGAGCTGCCAGACCATGAGTCCGTCCAAGTTAATGGTTTCGGCTTGGCTCCAGAGCGCCCCATAGGTGGTGAGCACTCGAGCATCTCCCCATCCAGCAAAGCCGTACTCACCCACTATGAACGGTTTGCCGGCGGATGCCGCGATCTTCTGATGATCCGCAACCCACGCGGTCTGTCCTTTCAAAAACGCTTCCGTGGCATAGCTGCCGAAGCCATAATCCGCGCCATACCAATGCGCGTTGCCATAATCGATTTCCGGGATGGCGATGTTCATCACATAACTCGTTCCTTCGTTGGCGCGCAACGCATAGGTGTTGCTGTACTGCGCTACCGAGTAGACGGCAGGCGTTCCTTCATCGAACCCTTCTTCTCCAGTGGCCACCATATGGTTCGTATCAATCGATTTGATGTGTTTGGCGATGGATTGATACCAATCGCGCAAGATGACTGCCGATTTTCCACTGTTGCGACCTTCGTTCATGATCTGCCACGAATGGATCGCAGGCTCGTCTTTATATGCCACGCCGGTCACGGTGTTCACCCGGTTTAACAGCATGGTGATGTAGGCTTTAAACCATTTTTGCGTATCCGCATTGTTCATGAAAAAATCCATGTTTTTGGATGGAGTGGCTGCTCCTGCCCAGGTATTGTACTGGCAGATTCCACCGAGCTCATCCCAGTAATTCACGAACGGAAGAATGAAGCGCATACCAGACGCTTTGCCGTTGGCGATCACCTTATCCAAGTCGCGAAGGGCGCGCTCATTGTAGACCATTGGTGCGGTTTGGATGACGTTTTCGTTCGCATCATTTTTACTGTAACCGCAATTGTAGCCATCATAAAATGCCCACATGCGGACGACCGTGATACCGGCTCCCCTGAAGGAATCGAAGGCGCGGTTGACCACCGTCGAATCGATCTTCATATAATTTGGCAAATAGTAGGCGTTGGTTCCAGAAAAGCGCTGAACCTGGCCATTCACAACAAAATCGGCGTTTTGCGTGGTAACAAATGATCCTGCCACTACCGGCGGATTCGTAATGACCGGGGCTGTATATGGCTTGCGCCCCCCTTTCAACTCACTCTTCCCACGCTCGCCTGCTACAGATGCGGTATCGCATTGAATCAAGGCCATGATGGCTATAAGTCCGATAAATCCCATTGAGATGTTTTTCTTCATGATATTCGTTATGTCGATTGATATGTTGTATGAATTAATACTACAAAGTTGTAATATTAAAATCTCTTAATGAAATAATACAACGCATCAAACCCATCACAAAGTATTTATGATGGAAACGTAACGAATTATGAAAGTTTATGTATATCTTTTTATTACACGGGCACAGATTGTCTATGATATGAGGTCTGCGCTACAAGTGGGGCGGGCGCTGTTTTTGTGTAGTTCTTTAGTGGGAGAAACGTAACGATTTGTACGAAAAAGATCCAACGTTCTTCACGAATAATATAGGGCGTGAAGCCGGATCGTTCGCAACCTTTCAAGGATGCGATATTCTCGACATCCACAAATGTGATGACCCATCGCAGCCCCACGAGCTTCGCTTTCTCCGCGATCCGCGACATTGCGGCCGGCATGATTTTAAGTCCACGGTAACCCGGATGCATGAAAGCTCCTTCGATGAGGGCTTCGTTGTGCTTGAGTCTCGGAAACACGCCTTTGAAATAGTTTTGAATCTGATCGTTCTGCTCCGGCCCCATCAGCCATTGCATATAACAGGCGATGTCGTCGAAGGTG
Source organism: Balneolales bacterium (assembly GCA_041749075.1). Lineage (GTDB taxonomy): Bacteria > Bacteroidota > Rhodothermia > Balneolales > HLUCCA01 > CAMTWZ01. The sequence continues at coordinate 13,844 of JBGTBY010000034.1, forward strand.
GTTGCGACATAACAGGTTGGGATGTTGGCCCGCACCATATCCACTTGGTGCGCTGCCAATCTCGGATCGGTATCCGTGATCGACTGGTTTTGAATCAACATCGATTGCACATCGCTTTCTTTGATACGGCGGATGGTGATGGGAACACTGGCGGATGGGGGTTGGAAATGCTGTGTCAGGTCGCGCTTCAGCCCATAAGAGATGGAATGATGGTAGATCCGCTTCTTGATCTCATTGAGAATGATCATATAATGGCCATTTTGAAGCAATTCAATGGCATTTTTAATGGATTTGATGAGAGCGTTCATTGTGGATTCGATTTTAAGATTGCGGATTCTTTAATGGCGTCGAGTAGCGGGGATTTGAACCCGTTGGGTGCATCGGTCAAGTAACCGCCGCCCAATTCCCAAAGAATGACCCCACCAAGGCCCTCCTCCCGCACATACTCCATTTTTCGTTGCACCGAGCGCTCGTTGTCGAACGACACGAACAGCCGGGGTTCATCCACCTCCAAATAGGATGTCTGGGCGGTGGCATCCCATTGCGCTTTGGACAAATCGAACCGCTCGGCCAATTCGGAGTAAGGCACTCCGCCGCTGCGCTCCATGATTTCGAGGTTTTCGACGGGCCAGGAGTCCCACTTGCCGAGATAGTGGACACCATGCCAGATGTAGCCATAAAAATCGATGCCGATTCCGATCTTGCTGCGCTCAATTCCGGCATTCATGGCCTCATCAACTTTCTGTTTCACACTCGACATCTGCCGTCCATTGCGATCAAACCGCACACCTTCGCTGAACAGGGCCGAGTTATGCCATGCCTGCCATCCAGACCACGCCTGCGCCATATCGTATGTCATGATGTTGATCTGATCCACATATTGCTGGATGCTGGCATACATCTCGGAGAGGTCTTTCCCTTTCAGTGCGGCAATCGTGATAAGCGGCGCGGTACCGTTCACGGTCTTCAGCGGGGCGAAGGCGGCATGCAATTCCCTTACCATAGCGGTGTAATTGCCATAATCGGATCGCTGGATGGGTTCCATGTCCAGATCGATCCCATCGAATTGATGTGTGGTCACGAATTCGACCATCGTCGCGATGAATGTGGCTCGGTTTTCGGGAAGGATCGCCGATTTGAACTGATCGTAATTCCCCGATCCGCCCACGCTCAGCAGAATGATTTTCCCGTGCTCATGCGCCGCGGGAACGATGTCTTTGATGCGGTCCATGTTTAGATTCAGCCTCAATTTCGGATCGAGGCTATGGGTAGGGCGTCCGTCAGGACCGATATTCAGCGCGAAGTAGATCAGATGCGTGAACGCATCCCAATCCAGATCATCGACGGTTATCGAGCCCCAATTGCTGTATTGTGTGCCGGCATTGTGTTGCCACGTGGCCAGATAGGCGCTCACCCACACATCCCCCACGCGATGCGGACTGTCGTTGGCTTTTTTCCCCGCTCCAGCGGAAAAGGGATTGATGGCGATCAAGATCAGGATAACCGATCCGAACAGGATGCTGCTGATGAGTTTCATAAGAATTGAGGTTAATTGGTTTCGCTTTTGATGGCGTTTAGTAGTGGATTTCGTTTCTCCGGCTCGAGCGTTGGGATGAACCCGCCACCGAGTTCCCAAATCATCACGCCGCCAATCCGCTTCACTTTTGCGTAGCGGATTTTGCCTGCCACGGATCGTTCATTTTCAAAGGAGATGAAGACTTTGGGGTCCGTCAGGTTCAAATAGGGAACCCGGGCATTCTTATCCCATTGGGCTGCGGACAAGTCTTCGGTCTGTGCCAATTCCGAAAAAGGAATGATGCTGATGATGCGGCTGTCTTCCGTTGGCCAGCTCGCCCAGGTCTCGAGCAGATTCACCGTTTCCCAACGCGTCGCATAAAAACTGATGGCGATGCCGATTTTTGAGCGCTGAATTCCGGCATCCAACGCTTCATGCACTTTCGAATCGGTGGATGGGAATTTGATCGGCGTGGCGTTGTTCAGCGTCGCATTGCGGTTATACAGGGCGGAATGATGCCAGGCCTGCCACGCCCGCCAAGGTTGCACCATGTGATAGGTGAGGATGTTGATCTGGTCGATCCGATGTTGCAACCGGCTGTAAACGTTGAACAATCCCTCGGCTTTGAGTGCGGCGACGGTCAGCAGCGGACGCTCGCCGCGAAGGGTTCGGATGGAGTCGAACGCGTCGCCAAGTTGCAACACGAATGCGCTGTAATTCTCGTAATCCGATTCCTCAATGGGGGTCATGTTCAGATTCACCCCATCAAAGCCATATAGAAGAATGATGTCTTTAATGGTTTGCACGAATCGAGCCCGGTTCGTGTCTTGAATGGCGGATTGAAATCCATCATAATTCCCGCCTCCGCCCACACTGAACAGCACAAAGGTGTCGTGCGCATGTCCAGCGCTGACAATCGCTTCCATCCGATCGGTATTGAACGTGTACCGGTCGTCGGGATCCAGACTCAGCAATGGAGTCCCATCCAGACCGATTTCGAGCGAAAAGTAGGTGAGATGCGTGATGGCGCTCCAATCGATATCCGGTGTCTTTAGGATTCCGGAGTTGATGCGCACCGTTTCGGGGTTATGCTGCCATGCGGCGAGATACCCGTTCACCCAGATATTCTCATTGATCGGAACGCCGGATTGGTTTTCGAACAGGTCGCATGCCGACACGAGCAACAGAATGGCGATGAGGCGACACATCATAGGAGAGCCTCCGGTTCCAGCTCCTCCCACCTCACCGATAAACGCTGGATAGCGATGCCATGCCGCTCGGCCAATCGTGTCACTCGCTTCAGGTTCTCTGGTTTGATGTGTTGTTCGCAGATCACGATGGAGTCGACTTGTGAGAGGAGGTCTTTATGGGTGAGCTTCCAATGCCCGCCGAAAATGGGGTATCCGTACATCAACCGGCCTTCCATGTCTGGATCATCGTCTAGAAATCCCAATACTCGTGCGGAGACCGGCTTGGACTCATTGATCTGATGCAGAATCATCGAACTGTCTCCATTCGCACCATAAATGAGCACGCTCTTCTTCGCTGGCCGCTCCAAATTGAACCAGAAAGTCATGGCGGAATAAGCGATGCGGATTCCGAGGATCAGGGTGAGCAGGAAATAGAAATCCATGATCAGAAACGACACGATTACCGATGAAGGAATCGCGTCTAGCGCATAGATCGCCAAACCGGTCGCGATTTGAGCGTATGCGGTGATGGAGACGATGGTCATCACGGTTCCGATCCCGAATTCTTTCCCGCTTTCGCGGTACAGCCCGGTGATCCAGAACGTGACGAACTGGATGGGAATGAGAATGCTGATCAAGAATGGCCACGAGACCGCCGGTTCCGAGGGCCACATCGCCACACTGGCTGCGCCGGCTACAGTAATGAACATCAGATCGATCACGACCATCGACAATCCCTGATTAAGCACCCATTTCTCATAGATCGGCATGAACACCCCGTTTTTCAGGATCGCGATTTCGCGATATTTCAGGCGTTTGATGAGCAGAAGCAAGGTCAACGCGCCCATGATGGAGATGACAATCGCCGTTTCGAGGCTTTCTGTGCGAATGATGGCCAGCGCACCCACCGAGAACAACGCCGACACCAAGTACAGCACCAATACCGTGTTCCGGTGCGACAAACCAAGCGTCATCAACTGGTGATGGATGTGGGCTTTGTCGGGCGTGAACATGCGATGCAATTTCCCTCTGAGAGACGGGGCTGGCTTCGATTTATCGGGTAAATAACTGCCTAGAAAGCGGCGCACCATCGACACCAAGGTGTCTGTGATCGGCAAAATGAGAATGAGCAAGGGAACCAACAGGGCAAACCCCGTTGTGATTTTCGTTGAGCTCTGAATCGACAGCAAAGCCAGGCTGAAGCCGATCAACAGGCTTCCGGAATCGCCAAGAAAGATTTGTGCAGGATTGAAATTGAATCGCAGGAAACCGATCAGGGCTCCGAGCAGCATGATGGCTAGAAACGCGCACCATATTTCGCCGGAGAAAAGGGATATGGCCAAGATGGTGGCCGTTGCGATGGCGGCTACGCCGGTCGATAATCCATCCAACCCGTCGATGAGATTGAACGCATTGGTCACACCCACGATCCAGATCACCGTGAGCGGAAGATCGATCACTTCCACATTCAGCAATCCGTATCCTAGGGGATGCGTGATGTTCGAAATCCGAAATCCCGCATAGTACACCGCAATGGCGACGGCCAACTGGACGGCGAACTTGAGTCCGGGCTTCAACGATTTCAGATCATCCCAAAATCCCAAAACAAACATGGCCAATACAGACGCGGCGATGATGTACACCTGCAACATGTTCTGCATGATGTCTTTAAACACATTCGGCATCAACAAAAGCAGAATGAGCGTGGTAATGGTCATGCTGATGAAAATGGCGAGTCCGCCAAGTCTCGGGGTCACGGTCGTGTGCACCTTCCTTGCTCCTGGCGTATCAATCGCCCCGATCTTGTTGGCTAGTACGATCACTCCAGGCGTGATCATCAGCATCAACAGTACCGGAGCGAGGAAAGCGATGGCGTAGCCGATAATCATGGGTTTCCTTCGAACGCGTATGGCAATGTCCATTTCATCGAAAATGGAAGGTGTTGGCTCTCAATGGTTTGACCCGAGCACGACAAGGCTCCTTGGAACAAGGCGTTCTTCAACTGGCGGATGTTGCCCGGCCAACCATACGAGTGGCATTCCGCCAGCGCATGATTCGAAATGCTGAGGTTGGTCCAATCCCGATACCGCTCTCTTATTTCATTCAGGAAAAACTCGATGTATACCGGAATGTCTTCTTTGCGCTCGCGCAAGGGTGGGAGCATGATGGCGATGGGATCCAGCATCTGCAGCAAGGTGTCCCACGTAGGCGAATGAAGCAGATTCGTATAGGATTCCTGATTGATCGAAATCAGCAGACGCGGACAATCGGCCTTCTTGTTCCGATACACATGTTTGCAACCGCTCAGGAACGATTCGATGATCCGAATCATGAATTGATGCGACAATTCCCCGAATTGATCGAGGTATAAGAAACCCTCGCTCGATTTCTCGATGGCATCGTACTTAAGGATCAAATGATCATTGTCGACATGCAATTTTTCCCAGAACGCATCCTTGAACAGCGATTCGTTCACATCAATGCAATAAAAACTGTGGAACGGACCATTCGACCGATTGCTGTTTTCATGCAGGATGCGGGCCAATTCCTTTTTCCCGGAGCCCATCTCGCCGATGATGATCACATGCCGATCGAGCTTGGCCACACTCTCGATCTTTTGAAGGATATCCTTCATCAACAGACTTTTCAGGGATGCATCCATATCTAAACGAGGGAGTGGCATAAGGTCAGATTTCGATTAGAATGCCGATTTGATGAAAGCGTTCGTTCAGTTCTTTGCTGAGCGATACGGCATAGTCGAGGGCGAACCGATTCTGATTGAAACCAATGCCCAGTCGGGGGATGTACACGTTGTTTTCGGGATGGAACACAAAGCCCGAGCGGAGTGACAGCGCTTGTACCGGTTTGAGCTCCAGTCCACCTTTGTACCAAATTCCATCTTCGCCGAACCTCTTTTCATTGGCCAGTGACAAAGAGAAGTAGGTTCGATCGGTGTTGGTTGGGAACGTGAGGGTGGCGCCCAATTCAAGCGCATTTCGACCCTTTTCGCTACCCAAGGTGGTGCGATCGTCTTCGATGATGTCGTAGGTGACACTACGACCGAGCCCTCTGAACGCCATTCCATATCGGACCGATTCGGATGGGGCATACAATAGTCCCAGATCGGCGGAGTACGTCCAATATTGGGCGTCATTATTGCGTGCGAAGGTCACATTGTTCAAAATCCCGAGGCTCAGCACATTCGCGAAGGAAACGGCATAAGCCATGTTCGCTGAGTAAGCCGTGAGAGTCGGTTCGGGGTACGTCCCCGCTCCGAAATAATTGCTTGCGTTTGTGCCTCCGTGCTGGATTCCGAGTTGAAAGGCGATGCGTTGCGAGCCATTTCCGATTCCAGGAAAGGTCACGATCTCCGTCATCCGATTGTTGTTCACATTCTGGACGGCGTACAAACTGAAGCTTCTCAGATTCCGAACGAAGGAAAGTGACGCCGGATTGACACTTATGGCCGAGAGGCTATGCGGATCCGCGACCGTCGCATCACCCATTGCCGTGGTTCGGGTATCGAACGCATAGATTCTGGGTGTGAACGTGGTATCGCTCGGTTGGGCTTGAAGCGTGAAGGCGACCGCCATCCACAGCATGATGGTTCGGATGGTATTCATTAGCCGAAGACTCTAAAGATTCCGAACAGCAACACCACATCTCTCATGAAATCCGACATTTCACGAACGGCATTCTGTTTCGCGGGGATATATATGATGTCGCCCGGACGTACCAACACATCGGGCGATTCCATTCGGCCACTGTCCAAGTATTGGGTGAGATCGAGCGTCACGGCATCCGGATTGCCATTCTTCCGATAGATGGTGACGCTGCGAATATTGGCTTCTTCGGTGGGTCCACCGGCACGCGCCAAAATCCGAAAAACCGACGTTTCATCAACCACGGGGTAGTTATCGGGACGTGTCACCATCCCATAAACCGCCACCATCAGATTGTCGGTATTGCGTATGGAAACGGTAAGGCTGATGTCGCCACGGATGAATTCTCCCATCCGGCGAAGCAACTCACGTTGGAGTTGATCCTTACTTAAGCCGCTCACCTGCATCTCGCCGATCAGGGGCATGGCGATGGTGCCAAGGCTGGAGACGGATGTAAGGGTATTGAAGCTAGGTTGCTCCCAAACTAGGATTTCTATTTCATCGCCTGGGCGGATCAAATAGGTTGGATCGTCGATCAGGCTCGTCTTCGAACCGGTAGTGGCCATCTGGCGCGCGCCTGTTTCCTGAACCTGCCTAGCGGGTGAGCACCCGACTAAGATGCCCATCAGCACCCAAAGGGCGAGAGTGGTGCCGTGTGTTGTAAATCGTTTCGTCATCATGGTTTTGTATTTGAATGGGATCATGTCTTGAATCGAGATACCCGTTTACAAGAAGCATGCCAAAGGCCCAAAAACCCATTCCAACACATCCACGCTGAGTTTGTGTGAACTTATTACACGAGGTCATAATTCTGTTTTGTGTAAGAATGGACCCGAATCTTGATTGAAATCCATACAAACGTGTTGGCACAGCTATTGCAATGGGCGTGTCTCGGGAATCAAAAACACAACTACTATGAACACAACCAAAGAAGTCGCGCAAGACCTCAGAAGCGCGCTAAAACGACGTCGAGCTCTGCTCATCATCACTCCGATCCTGTTCGTAGGGATCAGTATCGCCGCTTTATTCATGATCGAGCCGAAGTATATGTCGGCCACATCCATCCTCGTCCAGAAAGAGGAGACTCTCAATCCGCTGGTGTTATATGAGATGGCTGTGAGTATCGCCTCGGAAGACCGGCTCAAGTCGTTCAACGAGATCATCTATAGCCGGTCGACGATGGAATTGCTCATCGACAGCCTGGCTCTGGATACCGATATCGTATCGGAACTGGACAAACAAGCTCTGATCCTGACGCTTCGCAAGAACATCGGAACGAGTTCGCGAGCTTCGGATTCGTTCGAGATCAACTACTACGACACCGATCCGGTTCGGGCGCGGGATGGCGTCGCATTGCTTGCGAACCACTTCATTTCCACCCGTCTGCAACTCGAAAACCGCCGCAACAACGAAACCGTTGATTTTTTCAGCGACAAGTTGGACGAGCTCGGAAAAGTGGTTGAGCAACAGCGTAATCAAGCCGTGAATGTGTCCGCCAACCGAATGCGGGAATCGCCAGTGGATGCCGATGCGATGCAACTGCGTTTGCAGGGAATTGACACCCAAATGGGCGCCAACGATTGGGGCATCTACCAAGAGGAGCAAAAGCTCGCCGTCGTGAACGATTATTTGAGCAAGGCGGCACAAGCCGGAAGCGTCTCGATCTTATATCGTCTGCCACTTGATGAAACGCCTTTCGGCGCAGAACTGAGTGGTCTGCTCAAAGAACATGACGATCTGAGACAGCAGTTTACCGATACGTATCCGCAAGTTCGGGCCGTATCCGACCGCATCCATCAGACCGCGAAGCGTATTCCGCCGGCTATTGAAGCGGGGTTGCTTCGTTTGAAACTTCAAAAAAACACGCTTTCCAGTCAGCGGTCACGAGTGATCAACGATATGGAGCGGTCTTATGTGGCGGTTCAACGAGCCAATACGCAACAGTCTGATTTCAGCATTTACGAAGCGCTCTACAATGAGATGAAAGTGAAGCTGGAGCAGGCCCGCATGACTCGGGACATCGGAACGCGCGGCGCCGAGCAATTCGTGGTTCTGGATCCGCCTTTCGTTCCGCAAAAGCCCTCATCGCCGAAGAAAAGCCTCATCCTAGGATTGGGATTGGCGCTTGGGCTGGTGGTCGGCATTGTGATCAGCTCGGTAGCTGAAGCCCTCGATTCCACGGTTCGAGCCGAAGAAGACCTGAAATACGACAAACCCATCATCGCATATCTCCCAAATGGATAAAAGCATACCCACATTCGCGCTGGAGAAAGCGCCCGCACACGAACTGCCAATCGTTTTCTCGCCGAATGTGGCAGACCAGATCAACCCGAAAACGGTGGCCAAGAAATACTATAACAGTTTCAACTTTCCGAAGCTGTCGAGCGCGTATGGAAACCTGCATATGACGATCGGAATCATCAGTGCGAACAAAGGTGAGGGGAAAACCCATGTGGCGGCCAACATGGCGGTTTCCCTCGCCAAGGCGTTCCGACGTCGCACGGTTCTGGTGGATCTGAACTTCAAGACGCCGACACTTCATTCCGTGTTCGGAACTCCACTGGAGCCTGGCGTCACGGAAGCGTTGATGTCGCGCATCCTGAAAGTCGTACCGACCGGCATCGAACATTTGTATCTGATGCCGGCGGGCGATTACAAAGTGCATCAACCCGGAATCGAACAGACGTTGGCGCTTCGCGAATTGCTGTTCACGCTGAAATCCGAGTTCGATTTCATCATCATCGACATGTGTTCGGTTTTCCCGATCAACGATTTTCCGGTCCATTATATCAATGAGATCGATGGGTTGATCACAGTGGTGGATACGCGCCACACACGAAAAGCCGCATTGGATAGGATTTTCAAACATATCGACGAGAAGCGGATCATCGGATATGTCTTCAACAAAGTGGATAAAAAGGTCTGATTCCCATGAACGTCATTTTTGGCATCCTTGTCCTCCATTTCCTGATTCTTCTGCGGGCGCGCACCAAATCGAGTCCTTCGGTACCCTACTACACGATTTTCACCCTCTCGTCTCTGACCGTGGCATTCGTCGTCTTCATGATGTTCACCATGGCTGTTCCGGAAACATAATGTTATACCAAACGCTAATTTTGTCACCCTTCGGGCTGAACCGTGAGAACGCCAGCGCCTTATGGTTGTTGATTCTGCTTGCTGCCATCACCTTTCTGGGATTGAACCACTTCGGCGGAGACATCCCCATCGTGCTCAGCATCCTCTATCTGATCGGAATCATGATATTGAGTGTGATGAGGCTGGATTTCAGCCTTTATTTACTGCTCGCCGGCATCTTGGTGAACGATCAGTACGCGATTCCGGGATTCACACCCATCACGCGGGAGCTCCACTTTTTCAGCAATCTCAAAGAAAACACCTATCTGCCTTTTTTTGAGGCGGGTGTTGTGAACCCGGTTGAAATCCATCTCGTGTTCATCTGCTTTTCACTCTTGATTTGGTTGGCGGTGAAGCGCGACTTCCACCTACGGGCCATCCCGGTATGGATGCCTTACATCCTGTTCCTCGGCAGTCTGGTTTTCGCCTTTCTGTATGGGATGAGAGGTGGTGGCGATTTCCTCATCGCGCTATGGGAGATTCGGGCGCTGCTTTACTTATGCCTGATGTATCTCATTGTGCCGCAGATCATTCAGACGCGTGAACAGATTATGGTCGTGATGTGGATCGCCATCTTCGGCATCGCCATAAAGGCGTTTCAAGGTGTGGCCCGATTCGTCGATCTCGGCTTCACGACAGGTGGCTTCGCTGTGCTCACCAATCATGAAGATCCCGTATTCATGGTTTTGCTGTTCATCCTGCTCATCGGATTTTTGGTCTTCAATGTGAAACACCCGCAACGGTATTGGATGTTGCTCTTGCTGCTTCCGCTGATCTTCGGATTCTACACAGGCATGCGGCGGGCATCGTACGCCTCCTTCATGGTATGCATCGCGGCGGTTGTTGTGCTGCTTCCCGTCGCGAAGCGATGGACCTTCGCGAAATACGCCCTGCCCATCCTGGGCGTGATTCTTGTGTATTCGGCGGTGTTCTGGAACAGCAGCGGCGCGTTGGCGCGTCCGGTGCAGATGATCAAATCCGGTTTCGAAACCCCCAATAAAGAGACCAATTTCCGCGATTACTCGTCCAATCTCTATCGCGAGTACGAAAATTACAATTTGGCTCGAACGGTGGCGAACAACCCCTTGATCGGTATCGGGTTCGGAAAACGGTACGAACAGCCCATTCCGCTGGTCAATATCCGGTTCACCTTGCGAGATTACATCCCTCACAATCAGATCTTATGGGTTCTGATCAAAATGGGCGGGCTTGGGTTCCTCGCCTTCTGGCTCTTCTTCAACTCCTTCGCCGCGAAAAGCGCGATGGTCTTCACCAAATTGCAAGATCCCTATCTGAAGGCCGTGGCTTTGGTGGTCGCGGTCGCGGTGATCAACCAATTGGTGGTTTCCTACTTCGATTTGCAGCTCACCTACTATCGGAACATGCTTTTTTTAGGTGTTCTGATGGGATTGTTGCCCGCGCTTGAAGCCATTGCCACGACAGAATCTTCGGAATCCAAATGAAATCGGCCATGCGAACCGTACTGGCCCGAAACATCACGGTGATGCTCGCGGCCCAGGTCGTGCTGTGGGGCTCGAGCTTCGCCTTGCTCTATTTTCTACCCCGATTTCTGGGTAGCGATGATTTCGGACGACTGTTCCTGGCCTTATCCATCAAATCCATGTTGGGATTGCTGATCGATTTCGGAGGCAATTATCTGATTCCGAAAGAAGTGGCCCGCTCCGAACGAACCGGCGCCGGCATATTGAACAGTTATTTCGTGCTTCGGATCGTGCTTTGGGTGTTTTCCATCGGATTGATCATGCTCATCTCCAATTTGATGGACTATACCGCGCATATCCACATCCTCATTTTGGTTCTGGCCGTCGGGAAACTTTGGGAAGGCGGATCCACCGCGATCGGCGCCTACTTCCAAGGAATCGAGCGGATGGAGTATCCTTCCTATGGATCTATGGCCGAACGACTATTCGTGGCGGTGTTCGCCATCGCAGCCCTTTTATTCGGTGCCGACTCCATCGGCATCGCCGTCATCATGACCCTTGGCGGCTTGCTCAATTTAGTTGTGTTGATGATCTATGCGCGACCGTTCGTGCAAATCCGTGTGGAGTTCGATTTCAAAGTGTTCGGACTTCTCGGATCGGGAATGTCCTATTTCCTTTTCTCTTTGTTTTCCGTGGTCTATTACCGAATCGATGCGGTGATGATCTCCGCCCTCACCACCGAAACGGTAACCGGTTGGTATGGCGGCGCTTTCCGGTTCTTCGACATGGTGATGGTGCTTCCGCTGCTGTTCAAGACAGCCATTTTTCCGGTGTTCTCCAAACTATGGGACAACGAGGAAGGCACTCTCGAAACCACGATCGGGGAAAGCATTCGATTGATGATCATCATCGGACTTCCCACATCCATCCTCATTTACATGCTGGCGAGCCCGATCATCGGCTTCTTCATGGGATTGGAGGAATTCGGTCAAGCCGTGGTGATTCTCCAGATTTTCGCGGTGAGCATCCCCATTATTTATGTGGACATCATCCTTGGAAGCGCGCTTCTCGGTGCCGCGAACAAACAACATAGTTGGGCTGTCGTGGGATTTTTGGCCATCCTCATCAATGTGTCCGCTAACTATTGGATGATTCCATATTCGCAAGACATGTGGGGCAATGGCGGAATCGGCGCGGCGGTGGCCACCTTTTTGACCGAATTGTTTGTGATGTCCACGGCCTTCGTTCTGTTGCCCAAGCGCTATTTGAGAACCTTCAAACAGTCTTATCTGCTTAAACCCGCCGGCGTAGCTGTGATGATGGGATTCGTTCTCATGATCCTGATCTGGCTCGGCTTGCATTGGATGCTTTGTGCGATCCTTGCGGGTCTGGTTTATGTCGGCGGACTCTTTCTCGCGAAAACATTCTCCGCTGCCGAAGTCGCGTCCATGAAACGCATGGCCTCCATAGGCGCCCTAAAAAATCTGTTGTTCAACAACGCTTCCCCATCATGAAAATTCTATTGCTAATTCCATATAACCCCGTGAATCCGTCCTTTGGAGGCGCTTTGCGGGTATTCCACCTCCTCGAACATCTCACGCGGCATCATGATGTCACCGTTGCGGGATTCAGCCAGCCCGACGAGATTCAACCTTTATTGGACCGCTTTCCGATGCTTCATGGAAAAACGTATCTGATTCCGCGCAACGTGGGCAAACATTGGAGAAAATGGTTGTTTTTGCGGTCCTTGTTCAGCCGGAAAAGTCATTGGCATTTCGTGGCGAATTCGAAAAAATTCCAATCCTTGCTCAATCTCATCCTGCAGCACAACGAGTATGATGTGATCCAAAGCGAGTTTCCCGACATGGCCGATTATGAGATGAACACGCGTGGCATCCGCATTTTGGACGCCCATAATGTGGAGTATGACAATTTCAAGCGGATGTCGGCCATTCGGAATCCGATCATGAAATTCTACTATCGGCTCGAGTCGTTCAAATTCTACTATGAGGAAATCGCTTTGGCTCGCAAGCAAGACGCGATTTTTGCGACCAGTTTGCGCGACATCGACTTGTTCAAGCAGGATGTCCCCGAAAAACCGATGTTCCTGGTTCCGAATGGCGTAGACCTCAACTACTTCCTTCCCGACAATTCCACTCCAGAGCCCAATTCCATCGTGTTTGTGGGCATGATGCAATATGTACCCAATGTGGATGGGATCCTGTATTTCCTCGATACCATTTTTCCCATCATCGTGGAAAAGATTCCTGACATCCGGCTCTACATCGTGGGTAAGAATCCGACCGATGCGATCAAGAATCGAGCCAGCAAAAATGTTGTGGTCACGGGTTTCGTGAACGACATCCGCCCCTACATCCGCAAAGCCACGGTGTATGTGATTCCGTTGCGAATGGGTGGCGGAACCCGATTGAAAATGATGGAAGCTCTTTCCATGCGCATTCCCATCGTCACAACCAGTCTCGGATGCGAGGGAATTGATGTGGTGAATGGTCGGGATGCGATCATCGAAGACGACCCTACCAAATTCGCGGAAGCCGTGATCGACTTGCTTCATAATCCAGAGCGACGAAATGAATTGGTTAAGAACGGTGCGGTTCTGGCCAACGAATCATACGGATGGACCCATGTTGGCAAGCAAATGGAACTCGCATACTCTTCCTTGCTATGACGCTACGTGTACTGAAAACCGAGTCGGAGATGATCGCCATCACAGATGAATGGTCGGATTTATGTGTCCGTTCCGATTCGAACATTTATTTGTCGCCGATGTGGATCCAGGCCTGGTGGACCCATTTCGGCATGCATCCATCCCGAAGCATATACATGATCGGTTTTTGGAACGACGAACAGTTGGTTGGCCTCGCGCCTTTGTTCAAAGGAACTACGCGCATCGGTTCGCATATCATCGAAACGCGGTTGCGAATCATGGGCACCGGCGGAAGTCCGAACGAGACGATCGGGTATGTCGATGATTATGGAATCAGCGATTTTCTGGATGTCTTGGTCGATCGGAATCATGAAGACGCCGTGGCTTCGTCCTTCGCCGATTTTTTGCGGACGGAAGTCGCCTCCATCGATTCCATTTTATTCCAACAAGTGGGCGATGAAAGCTTCATTCTTCGCCGGTTGAAGCCCGCGATGCATAAAGCGGGTTTGGTCGTTGGTGTTCGTCACCTGGATACCTGTCCATATATCCCGCTTCAGAAGCATCCGGACATTCAAGCTTATGTGGAATCAGTCAAACCAAATGCGAGGCGACGCTTCCGGCAATCGTTGAAAGCCTTGGAATCGGGATCGATGAAGATTCTCGATACCCCAGAATCGGCTGAAGACCTTCATACGGCCACGGAAACACTGATCCATTTGCATCAGACCCGATGGAATCGGATCGGATATCCCGGATTGTTCCATGATCAGCGCTTTGCCACGTTTTTCAATCAGGTCATTTATGAAGCTCGGCACCAGAACAGACTGTGGTTCAAACAAATGACGGATGACGAGGGTGTATGCGCATCTCGGTTGGTGCTCAAACACAACAACACATACTATGATTATCTGAGCGGGTTTGATGATCGACCCGCCTCCTCCAAATCCCGCCCCGGCATCGGCTTGCTGTTGAACTTGATTCAAGATGCCATCACGCAAGACATCGGCCGGATCGAGCTGTTGCGTGGTCAGGAAGAGTATAAGTTTGATTTCACCCATCACACGTTCCAAAATTGGTCGCTGTGGGTAGAAGATCCCTCCAAGCGGGCAGGAATGACTCGCGTGGCGAGGCGTATCGTCTCTCTCATCGCAAAATTGCACAAAGTGATTTCCCGCGAATCACGACTCTTACATGTCCAACGGAAGACGTCTGGCCTGATTGCCATGACCGGAGGCTATGTGAGATTCCGTTATAAAATCCTCAAATCAAAACTTACATGATAGTGGCACGCTTATTGCGATTCACCTTTGTATAAACCTAGTACGATTATGGCGAATTCGATTTCGACGATTAAAATCCTGATGTATCACCGCTTGGTGGAAACCAAGCCGAACGACGATGTGAGCTGGCACTACGTGAGCGTCGATGATTTCAGGAAGCAGATGACCATCCTGCATGCGCTGAACTACACCCCCATCACGTTCGACGACTACCGGCTCTACTTGGACGGAAACTTGGCCTTGCCCAAAAAACCGATCATCATCACATTCGATGACGGCTACCTGGACACATATGAGTTGGCCATCCCCATCATGGTCGAACTCGGTATCCGCGCGGTCCTTTTCGTTCTAGGAAACCGAAAATTGAATTGGGCGGTCTGGGATGAATCCGCTTTCGACACCGAATGCCCGTTGATGACCGACCAGCAGATCATTCACGCCCACTCGATGGGGTTTGAAATCGGATCTCACTCCATGAACCACTATCCGTTATCCAAATTATCGGATGACGAAGTTCGCAAGGAGGTCACCAATTCAAAACGGTCGATCGAATCGCTCGTTGGCAAACCCATCCACAGTTTTTCTTATTCCTATGGGATGGTGGATGAGCGCATATCCAACATTGTTGAAGATGCTGGATTCCGGTTCGGATGCGGGGTGTTCACCGGTCCGCCGGCCTTCGCTGAAAACTTGTTTGATTTCCGACGCATCGCCATCCGGCATCAGATCGGGATGGTAGGCTTCATGATGCGCCTCATCACCCCTTATCAATATGTGGAGTGGATGTATTCCAAAACCAGGCAACTTGGGCATCGGAGCGCCAATGTGATCGAAGGTCGGTTTCAACCCAACATGAAGTATAAAAGTGCGACACATTGAAAACACTGTATATCATAGCAAAGGGACTCGAACGGCATTCTGACGAAGAAAACAACCAACTAGAAGTTGAAAATCGAAAGCCTCGAACGTCTTTATTGGAACGCGCGCTATCTGCCGAATTGCTCGACGAACGGTATCTCGCCAGCAAGCCTCCACTCATCCGGCGATACATATATTCGAAGTTGCCGATTCAGACGGCACAGATCATAGAAGCCTTGTTCATCCACCATCAGTTTGATGTGATTCTCACACAATCGGAGCGGGTTGGACTGCCACTCGCATACACGATGAATCTATTAGGAATGCGTACGCCGCACATCCTCATCCTATCCCGCATCACATCTTCGAGTAAGAAAAAAGCGATGCAAAAAATGTGGTTCATGAAAAAAGTGAAGGACATGGTGAGTCGGTTTCTGATTTGGTCGTCGGTTCAGCGAACCATTGCCATCGAAGAACTTGGCGTGGATCCCGAACGAATCACTCTCATCAAGCGTGGCACAGATCAGCACTTCCTGAGACCCATTTCCGTGCCTACCGACATGATTTGCTCGGTAGGGATGGAAGAACGCGATTATCCCACCATGGTCGAAGCCCTGCGCACGCTCACCATCCCGTGCCATATCGCCGCCGGACTGAAACGGGGTGAGTTGTTCGGCACCATCAAACGACTGTATGAGATCGAATCGCTGCCAGACAATATCACGGTAGGATTAAAAACCTATGAAGAGCTTCGCGAATTGTATGCGAGAAGCCGGTTTGTCGTGATTCCATTGGTTCAGACCGATTCCGATAACGGACTCACCTCGCTGCTCGAGGCCATGGCCATGGGCAAAGCCGTGATTTGTTCGCGTGTGAAAGGTCAGGTGGATGTGATTCAAGAAGGCATCACCGGTATTTATGTGCCACAGGGGGATGCTGAAGCACTGCGCTCGGCGATCGTCGAGTTATGGAATGATACCGAACGATGCGAAGAGATGGGAACGGCCGCACGCCAGTACATCGAAAATCATCATAGTCTCGAACAATTCGTGGATAGCATCAAACTGGTGGTGAATGAAGTGGTTCAAGAAAAATACTACATACCGGTCCACAGCAAATGATCCTCTTCGACATCATCCAATTCATCCTTCTGGCGGCCGTAGGCCTTCTGCTGGCGTATCAGACGATTTTAGGACTCTTGGCATTTATTCCATTGCGCTTGCCGACCTTTGTGCCCGACAGGGAACGTCGGTTCGCCATCGTGCTTCCTGCGCATAATGAGGAAAAGATGATCGCAAAAACGATCTACAGCATATCCGGCGTACTGTATCCGAAGAAACAATACGACCTGACCGTGATCGCTGATAATTGCACCGATCAAACCGCGAAAATCGCGCGCAATCTCGGAGCAACGGTTCTGGAACGAACGAACGACACCCTGAAAGGAAAAGGATATGCCTTGCGCTGGGGCTTCGATCAAATTCTTGCTTCCGAAAAAAATTACGATGCCGTGGTGGTGATCGACTCGGACAGTTTGGTTTCTGGAAATTTCCTGGATGTGATGAACCGATACCTCGAAAACGGATCAAAAGTGATTCAAAGCGCGGATCTGGTGCTGCCTCAACCTGGAAATTGGAGCAGCGAAGCCATTCGGATCGGATTTCTGATGACGAATTACGTTAGGCCCCACGGTCGCGCCATTTTGGGTATGAACATGGGCTTGAGAGGCAATGGAATGTGTTTTAGCACCTCTTTGCTTCGTGAAATTCCCTGGCAGGCGTGGTCATTGACCGAAGATTTGGAATACGGCCTCATTCTGATGCTGCAGGACGTCCGCATCGAGTTCGCACCGCAAGCCACGGTTTGGGCACAAATGCCATTGATTTCCGCGAACGCGGTTTCTCAACGCACACGCTGGGAATCCGGCCGAAACGACGTCAAGCAGGCCTATGCCAAGCGGTTCTTCAAGGAAGCCATCCGACGCCCATCCTTCATCTTTTTTGATATCTGGGTCGATCTCATCACCCCTCCGTTTGTCACGTTGATGATGTGGACGTTGATCGGAGGTGTGGTTTCCGCGCTGCTATCGGCGTTCGGCCTCATCCCCATCACCTATGCGCTCCTATGGACTGGGTTGTTCGTGATGGGCATCCTCCATCTGATCACCAGCATGATCGCGGGTCGGGCAGACAAAGCCCTGTATCGATCCCTCCTCTACATTCCGCTATATGCGATGTGGAAAATCGGAGTATCGATCCGCTCGCTCACCAAAAGCAAAGAGTTGAACTGGATTCGGACGACGCGCTAAGTCCGGGTCGGAATTACCCAATCGAAAAAAGGATGCTGTGTATATTTGTTACGATACACACTCAGATGGTTTGCAAATAGGCATTTAGATACTTGGCACATGATTTGTTATACAGATAACTACAATCTGTATTTGGACAAATTTTATGATGTCATTAGTGAAAAGTGATACGTTTCCAGTTCTTGGAATCGATATCTCGACCTTATCGAAGCCTGAGTTTTACAACGTGGTTAACGACCGGTTGATGGATTCGAAACGCGAAAGCCCGCCCGTGTTCGTGGTGACGGTGAACCCGGAAATCGCCATGCAAACCCTGATTGATACGAATTTCGGAAAGATTCTGAACAGGTCAACCATCAACACCGCGGATGGCATCGGCATCAGCTGGGCCGTCAAATACTTGCATGGTGAATTGGTGG
Source organism: Balneolales bacterium (assembly GCA_041749075.1). Taxonomy (GTDB): domain Bacteria; phylum Bacteroidota; class Rhodothermia; order Balneolales; family HLUCCA01; genus CAMTWZ01. Next base: position 32,322 of record JBGTBY010000034.1, read on the forward strand.
AACGTATCACCGGATCCGATTCTCTCGAGGCCATCTGCACTCTGTGTGCGAGGCATGGCCAATCCGTCTTCTTGTATGGTGCAGGGCCTCACGTAGCCGAGAAAGCGGCCTTAGTCTTGCAAAAACGGATTGATGGGTTGCGGGTCGAAGGATCGTATTCACCGGCGCACTCGAACATTCCTTTGGAAGATCATCCATTCGATACCAAATACTATATGATGTGCGCCTCGGTGATTTTTGTGGCGCTGGGCTCTCCGGCTCAAGAACAATGGATTGATGAGAATTTGCACAAACTTCCGAACTGCAAGCTCATCATCGGAATAGGCGGTAGTTTTGATTTCATCGCCGGAACGGTGAAGCGTGCGCCCGTGATGATGCAGAGAATGGGTGTGGAATGGCTGTATCGCTTATATCTCCAGCCATCAAGATGGCGCCGCATGATGCGGTTACCCCGTTTCGCGATGAATGTGTTGAAGTCGAAATCCCGCTTTCCAGGGTCGACTCGTCTAACGCGACCCGTTCTCACCGATTTGTCGGGCCGGTGAGCCCGCAACGATCGCATAGGCGGGAACCGATTTCGTGACAATGGCGCCTGCGGCAAGCACGGCTCCATCCCCGATGGTCACTCCTTTGAGGATAATGCATCGGCAGCCGATCCACACATCATTCCCGATATGAACCGGCTTGTTGACCAAGGGCTGTGAGCCGATCGCATGCAAATCACTATCCATGATGATCACATCCCATGAAATCTTGCAATCCCTACCGATGTGAACCTCTTCTTCTGCGATAATGGTACTATTGCGGTTGATGTAGGTGCCATTTCCGATCCATACACGCCCATATTTCCCGACTTCAATACGAACACCCGAATAAAACTGGCAATTTTCCGCCTCCAGTGTGCCTTTTTTGTTGATGATGGTGGGATAGGGCCTACCTCCGCTCACAACCAAGATTCCGGATTTCGTGAAGTTTCGAGATACCCATAAACCGGCGAGATGCTCACCCAACGTGAACTTCGACAGGCGATGCTTTACCGATTCGAAGATGTTCATGCCCAACTCTTGCTCATGAAAGCCTTGCCGGTGAGTACGGCTTGAAGCACATCCGGGCGCTTGCTGTGGATCAACGCCCAGTTTCGGCCGGGTCGGCACATCACCTGTTCGGCGAATGGAGTTCCGATCTGATTCGGCGATAATCTGCCCGAACCTACCACGCCGCCATTGACTTGGGCGTGGTGACGAAAGGCTTCGATCAGCGGACGCTCATATCCGGGCAGGCTTTCGGCCTGAATCATCTCGCATCGGCGATTCAACGTCATGTAATACATGAACCAGGCGACGCAATGGTTCTCCGAATCGAGCAAGGCCATGGATTGAAGTCGCCCGAACTGAGATTCTACTTTGAAGGCTTCCATCGTATTGGCCAACGCATGTTCATTCAGGTCCGGAATGAGATCGAACCCCGGCATCAATGCCGTAATTCCTTCCGCGAGCAACGCGCCGGTGAGCGGCACCACTCGTAGCCCTTTTTGCCCTTTTGTATGGAAGTATGGCACGTGTAAGACTTGCAACACCTTGTCGACTCCCATCCCCACCACTTGCAGCGCATGGCTACCGACCACTCGGAGCGCGAGTGTCAATGGACGCAATGGCGTCGTGTAATACACGCTATAGGGATATGCAATGACGCCTCCCATCCGCATCCACAAAAGCTTGCTTGTGATGTTCGCATCTTCGGTATACGATGCGTGTTGCGGTCCTTTCAGCATCACCTGAAGCATGCGCATCGGCATCAGAGCGGCTCGGGCCTCATCTGTCGCCATGAAATCACTGCAAATGGCGATGGTGATCGATTCTCCTTTCAATTGGAACGGGACATATTTGATGCCGATGTACCCTTGGATCGATCCGTCCTTCGCCTGGCAAACCAATGAAGGAGATACAAAACGGTTCGCTTGCGTGATAGGATCGGTGGGCTTGCACGTCGGAAAGTAGATATTCGCCAAATCAACCACAGCGGCGACATCGGTTGCTTTGATGATTCGGATGGTCATGACGCTGTTTGTGAAACGTGGATCATGGGGGTGATGTACATGCAAATCGATTCAACGCTTTTGAATTCATCCAATTCGATGGTTTCTGGCGAGAACAGAATGTTGAACGACTCTTCAAGCGAAACCAGCAACGTGACAATCGCGAGCGAATCCAAATATCCCGCCTGAAACAGATCTTTGTCGATGGGCACATCCGCCATCTGCAAACTCGCACAAACCAATTTGTGGACCCGGTTCAGATTCGACTCATCCATTCAGTGCATGTGTTTGAGTGTTTTCAAAATGATCGGAGAGGCGTTTTCGATCGATTTTTCCATTTCCATTGCGGGGTAGCTCATTATATACAGTCCATATATGGGGCATCATGTAGGATGGAAGTTTGGTCATCAGCCGTTCTTTGATGTCAACTGGCGTTAACTCCTGATCCCCATTCCGCACATATGCACACCCGATGGATAGTCCTTCGAATCCGCCATTCCTTACCGGAACGACCGCAAATTCCCGAAGAATGCCGAGGCCATCAATTGCCGACTCGATTTCGCCGAGTTCGATCCGATAGCCACGACTTTTGATCTGGTCATCGGAACGGCCGTGATAGTAAACGAGTCCGTCTTCGCCCCGCGTAGCCAGGTCACCCGTCTTATAGACCCGAATCCGGTTGTCTTTCACATCTTCCCAAATCTTGAATGAGGCGTCGGTCTTTTCCAGGTCTCGCCAATATCCCGGACTCAATCCTTTCCCGGAGATATACAAATCGCCGATGAGACCCGTGGAAACCTCCTTCATTTCCTCATCCAGAATCCATAACGCTTCGCCGTCGCATGCTTTTCCGATCGGAATCACGTCACCATCCGCCGGTACGCTAGGAATCGGATGATAGCTGCTTGCGATAGTGGCTTCAGTGGGTCCGTATAAGTTCGTGAAGCTGACATCCGGCAATGTGTCCATCCAGTACTTAAGTGATTGCACGGGAAACACTTCCCCGCACCAGATGAGACGTTTAAGATCCGGAAATCCGCCTTTCGGAATGGCTTGGAAGCGTGCGAGATAGCTGAGCACGGATGGTACTGAAAACCATTGCGTCAAATGGTTTCTTACAATGAAATTGGAGATGTTCGATGGCAATATTCCGATGTTTGGTGGCACCAGGAACAAGCGGCTGCCTGCGGCTAGCGATCCGTAGATATCAAAGGTCGATAAATCGAAGTGCATCGGCGAATGGCACGACACCCGGTCGCCAGGCTTCATCCCGAAATGGGGTACGGCCCAATCCACGAACGTCCGGATATTTTGATGGGTGATCATCACGCCTTTCGGATCGCCCGTTGACCCGGATGTGAACAGAATGTGCGCCATCTGTGTGGAGTCGTCTGTGATGGAATGAGGAAGATCCGGCTCGGATATCAGACTCGAACGTTCGGCCACAAATCGGCCGCACGTGCTTTTCTCAGGGACCTCATTGCTCCACCAAATCCAAGGAACCGAAATCGCTTTAAGATGATGGTCGCAGAGTTGTGTGAACAGTGGATTCGCGGCAACATCCACCATCAGCAAGGAAATATCGGATGTGATGAGGATCTTTGCCGCACGATCTGCCGGACTATGAATATCAATCGGGATGTAAACCCCGCCCGCTTTTCCGATTCCGTGCATAGCGATGATGGCATCCGGTGTTTTTTCGAGCAACAAGGCCACTCTATCGCCGGATTTGAGTCCGTTTCGGATCAGCACACCGGCTAAGCGGTTGCTTTCCGATTCCAGCTCGCCAAACGTGAGGTCATCATCCAACATGGATATCGCAATCTGATCGGGTTGGATGGCGGCTTGCATCCGCGCATAATCGTAGACCATGTTCATGATGCGATCCTCGCTTCGGCTAATTCAAATACGCGACGGGTGTGTTGCAACTCTGTTTCCGATACCGGTATATCCAAAATGCAGGTATTGCAGCCGGATTGCAGATAACGCGAGATTTCGGCCGTCACTTCATCATAACTACCGACCAAATACGGACAAAAGGTTTGGTAATGCTGAAACGGTCCGAGCCAATAGACCGGCTCCTCGCCCGGAGAAGTCTTCCTCTGACCCGATAAGGTTTTATGCCAGGCTGAATCGGACGTTTTAGCAGCGAATTGGTGGGTCATGGCACCGGTTCGCGTTTCAGGAAATCGAAGTCGGGCATCGATCCATGCTTGCTCGTGCGAATCGCGGGCTAAGACTCCGATTCGGATCCCCCTCGATCTCTTGCGCGGATCCGTCGTGGATATCGTGGATTCCTCGGCATATGGTTCGGGATATTCGATCAGCTTGGCACCCAGAATATGTGCGGCGAGTCGTGCCGAATCGGATGAACCCGACAAGTAATACGATGGCCATAAGTTCTCGGGCAATTGCGGATACAGCGTCAGATTGTTGATTTTGTAATAGGTTCCGACATATGTCACGGGTTCTTTGGATGTCAGCAATTGCTGGATGATTTCCGTGTACTCAATCAATCGGTGATACCGGTTGTCGTGGCCAATGTGATCACTCAGGGAATTCAAGTCGTTCTGGAAACCGCCAGCGATGAGATTGAGCGAGATTTGCCGTTGATACAACAATCCGAACGTCGCGATTTTCTTCGCTACCGTGTACGGATGCATGTAGGTGGGCTGAAGCGCGATCATCGGAAGCAGGGTTTCGGTTTGGGAAATGATGTAGCCGGCAACAGACCAAGGGTCTGCAAGACGATTGTCGCTATAGATCAGAGTTCCTTTGTACCCATGCGCCTCGCTATGGCGGGCGATGTTTCGCACCTGATTGGCATAACTGCCATCAGTGAATAGGGCGGATTGGGGGGTTGTCGTAAATAGGTCGGTTTTCATCATGCATCCGGATGGTTCAGATGCGTGATTGCAATCGCAGTGCCAATCTTTAATTCCAACTAAAAACAGCCATTTGAGGCTCGATCCGTTACGTTTTTACACGATCATTCCTTAGTGGTCGTGAAGATCCTGCTCACTCTGTGTCTATTTGATAGGTATGGTATGTCACTTGCGGACAGCAATACTTATCGCCCTATCAAATCTTCTTATATGACATAAAAACAATGCCTTATCGAGCGATTCTATTACGTAATTTCTCTGTGGAATTTGTGCAAATCGATCTGTCATTGCACAACTTTCACAGTGTTTCGATGAAATATTCGCAAAAATCGCTGTCAGTTTGATGGAAACAGGGGTAAATGGACTTGCGGACAGCACGCTTTTTGTTAATTCTCTATATTCGAATTCGAATCAGCGCGACGCTCGCCTCAGGAACCGTCATTGGTGTGCGGATGGATGCTGTTTGCGTATTTGAAGGTGTCGCTGGCTGAAAGTACGCCACTACTGAGCGCCGAGTCAGGTTGTAACCCACCATCGACCCGATGGTGACCGATGTGGCCACTACCGGAAGCAACGCTTCTCCCATGTTGGCTCCTACGCCTACTCCGACCACTAATCCCACTGTCGACCCCAGCATCGTGGCCCATAGCCGGCCTTGAGCATCAGACGTGTTTCCCATGTAATACACACCCGCACCGTTGCCGATAGAAAATCCAGCCAAAACTCCCACCACAACGGAAGCGATATCATTAAAACCCTCTGAGTTATCGCCAGCTAACATGCGTCCGGTGAGTCCGCCGGCCAAACCTCCCACTGCTCCCCCAACCACACCGCCAAGCACCTGCTGAGGGATGCGATTCTCTGCCATCATGGATTGCGAATACCCTTGGGTGGACATACCTAGTCCGATGATAATCAATGCGATGAACGTTTTCATTACTCGTGAGGAATTGGGTTATTTGAATGAGATTCGTCAATTAGAAACGCACTCGAACCAGCATCCGTTGTGGTTGATGCGGCAGCCTGTATTCTTTTATGCTGGTTTGGGCCACAACCGTTTGGAATTCCACAAGTATGAGTAATAAAAACAATAGGATATGCTTAGTCTTGTTGCACGATTCCATTGATTTGCGCCAACATATCCTTGATCAACACTTCCCTCATCAGCTTTAGTTGATTCGGCGCCTGGATGGTGATGTGGTTTGAATATTGAAGCAGAAATTCATTCAGAAAGGTGAGATTATCGAACTCGAATCGAATCCGGGTCTTTTCCTTTCCGGCATTCATGTCCAAGACTCTTGCAGGTAACTTTTGAAGCAAGGGCTGAACCACGTTCGCATCCACATCCAACTCGATGAGATGCGGCTTCTTATCCAGCCTGAAAATCATGTCCTCTTTGTCGAGCTTCGGCATCGTGAAGGAATCGGGGGTGAGTTGGACATCCGACATCCGATCCAGCACGAAATTCCGGATCTCCTTGCGAAGGTGGCAATACCCCATCACATTCCAATGGTCGGTGAAATAAACGAGTTGATACGGGTCCATATCGCGTACTTCGTCACGATAGGCGAAGTGTATGACCTGCCGATAGGCGATCGCATTGGCAATGAGGAACCAGTTTCCACCCTGCTTCTTCTCCGGCACATTCACAGTAAATGGGTTCACAACGGTATGTTCGTCCAGCGCCGACATCAGATCCTTCAATTCCCCAGGCACCACATTTCTGATTTTTAGCTCCACATCGCGCGCATCTTCCACCATGTCTTTGTCGATTTGCGACTTCACGAATGAAAGTCCCATCATGATGGTCGCCATCTGCTTGGGCGTGAACATGAGCGGCGGAATGCTGTACCCACGCGGAATATGATAGCCTTCATGCTGTTCGTGTGAGACGGGCACATCCATATCCTGCATCACATTCATGTCGCGGAAAATGGTGCGGCGACTCACGCCGAAGTACTCGGCCAGATAATCTGGAGTGATGTTTTTCTTGCGAGATTGAAGCATCAGCAAGAGCTTCATCCGCCGTTCAGCGCTTTTCATAGGCAACAAAATGCGACTTTTGCACACCGTTCGCAATTTCTGCCTAAGAACAGCAATAACAATTGCTTATGCTATGAACGATGGATCTCAACCAAGCATTTGTCTTCGTAGAAGGATGTCGTTTCAAGCGTCTGCAAATCGGCATATCGAACAGACCAATTTTCGTCCACTCCTTCCAATTCCCAGCTGAAATCGCGTCCCTTCAGGAAGATGGCGTTCTTCCAAGGCTGTGCCGACATCGCCGCGCTCATGTCATCCAACTTGAAGGCATGTTTGCTGAGGATGACTTGATCCGGCTCGGTCACCAGTTTTTTTATATCGATGCATTCTACGCGCACATTTTTCAGATGGAAGGTCCGAACGAGCTCCTTCAATACCATGGTTTTTTTGAGGACGATATCCACCAAAACGAATTCTTTCTCTGGAAATGCCATAGCAAGTGGGATCCCTGGGAGTCCACCTCCGCTACCGATATCGATGAATCTCTCCCCTTTTTGAAACACGTCGCTTAGCGCGATCATCAAGCTATGACGTTGATGTTCCTCGAATTCTTGAATCTTCATGCCACGGCTCACCACATTCACGCGCTCGTTCCACATCAGCAACACTTCACCATATTCCTGGAACGCGCATGCTTTTCGGGTGATGTCGGTCTTTAACGATTCCCATGTTTCACGTGAAACGTCGAGCGGGGAAACCGGAATATGTTTCACGTGAAACATCACTTCTTGAGATAGACCATAAGAACCGCAATGTCGGATGGGGTCACGCCGCTGATGCGACTGGCTTGACCGATTGTCTCGGGGCGAATCTTATCCATCTTCAATTGACCTTCTTTGGATAAACTTTTGAGATTCTGATACTGGATTTTGTCCGGAATTACGAAATCCTCTTGCCGTAACACCTCTGCCACCATCTCGAATTCCTTCTCGATATAGCCGGCATACTTCAATTGGATTTCAACTTGCTCGATCACGGAATCATTTTGTGTGAGGGTCCGGATGGATGAATCCAACTCCACATCCTGCTCCATCAACGCCGGTAATGACACTTGCGGACGAGTCACAATCTGTGGCAATTTCTGTGTCTGTTTCAACGGGGCTGTGCCAAGTGATTCGAGAATCGGATTGTAAACATCCATCTGAGCGCTGTATTCATTCACGAATTTCTGAACGGCTTCCACTTCACGTTTCCGCTGGAGATAGCGCTCATAGCGAGCCGGTGTTGCCAATCCGATCGAATGTCCGATTTCCGTCAGCCTCAAATCGGCATTGTCTTGTCGTAGCAAAATCCGATGTTCGGCGCGGGACGTGAACATGCGGTACGGCTCGTCGGTCCCCTTCCCAACTAGATCATCGATGAGCACGCCGATGTAAGCCTGCGAACGATTCAACACGACCGGATCCAATCCTTTCACCTTCTGAGCCGCGTTGATACCGGCCATCAATCCTTGGCAAGCCGCTTCTTCATAACCCGTGGTGCCGTTGATTTGCCCAGCGAAGAAGAGTCCGCTCACCAACTTTGTCTCCATGCTGCGATAGATCTGATGCGGAGGGAAGAAATCATACTCGATCGCATAACCCGGACGAATCATCACCACATTCTCAAAACCAGGAATTGTTTGAAGCGCTTTGTATTGGACATCCTCTGGCAGGCTGGTAGAGAAGCCGTTCAAATACATCTCATAGGTGTTCCATCCTTCCGGCTCTAAAAAGAGCTGATGGCGGTCGCGCTCGGCAAAGCGATTGATCTTGTCTTCTATACTCGGGCAATACCGCGGACCCGTCGACTTGATGGATCCGTTGAACATCGGACTACGATCGAAGCCCGTTCTAAGAACATCGTGAACTTCTGGTGTCGTATATCCTATCCAACACGCAAGTTGTTGTTTTTGTTGTACTAAGGCGTCTGTCATGAACGAAAATGCCTCGGGCTTTTCGTCACCTGGTTGCTCCTCGAGCTTGGAATAGTCGACCGATCGCCCATCAAGGCGGGGTGGGGTTCCCGTTTTGAGTCGACCCGCTTCAAACCCCTGCTCCAACAAACTTTCAGTGATTCCATGAGCGGCTTTTTCACCCGACCGCCCACCGCCATATTGTTTTTCCCCGATATGGATGAGGCCGTTTAGAAACGTACCAGAAGTGAGGACTACGGTTCTGGAATGAAGAACTTGCCCAGTCTGAGTTTGAACGCCATAAACGATTTTGTCCTCATCAATCAGAACCCGAACCACATTGTCTTGACGAAACTGGAGATGTTCTTTTTGCTCGAGGTGATGTCGGATGCGCTCGGCATAAAGCATACGGTCGCATTGCGCACGCGGGCTCCACATGGCGGGACCCTTGCTACGATTCAACATCCGGAATTGGACACCGGCTTCATCCGTAGCGAGTCCGGATATCCCGCCAAGAGCATCGATCTCACGAACAAGCTGCCCTTTGGCTACGCCACCCATCGCGGGATTACACGACATCTGCCCGATCGCATTTAAGCTCATCGAAATGAGCAATGTCTTGCAACCCAACTGAGCCGCGGCACCGGCGGCCTCGCTACCTGCGTGTCCGCCGCCAACCACGATCACATCGTAAGCCGGATATAAGGAAGGGAGCTTCATGGTGTTGATGAAAAAAAAGCCATGTAACGACAGGTGCTACATGGCTTTTTGTGCGATCCGGAAGGGACTCGAACCCTCGACCTCTTGCGTGACAGGCAAGCGTTCTAACCAACTGAACTACCGGACCAACGCTAGACGGGTAATTTAGGCACTTTATCCCCAAATTGTCAACTGTTCATTTCTGAAAAAGCGTAGATAGCACAAACCAGATGTTTTCCTTGCGTTCTCTCAACCTACGGCTGAAATAGGGAAACCACATCGTACCGTATGGCACATACACGCGAACATTGTACCCATCCCGCACCAATTGCTCACAGGTGTTTTGGCGCAGTCCGTACAACATTTGAAATTCGAATCGGTCCTTACTTATTCCTTTTTCGGTGGTGTACGACTTGACCCAATCGATCAATAAGTCATCGTGAGTGGCAAACCTAGGATAGGATGTGTTTGCAAGCAGAATTTCGGCATTGCGACGATACGATGCGCGAATCTCATCCATCGATTGATGTGCGATTTGAGATGATTCCTTGTAAGCGCCCTTGCATAAACGGATATCCGCACCCATCGAAGCCAAATCCTTAATGTCAGCGTCCGTACGATGCATATAGGCTTGAATCACCGTTCCGACGTGGCCGGCGTACAATTCGTGAGCTTCCTTTAACATCTGGATTGTCACGGCGGTGTAAGGACTTCCTTCCATGTCGATGCGCACAAACTGTCCGTTCGCTTTGGCCACATCCAGTAAATGAAACAGATTTTGGCGGGCATAAGAATGGTCGATATCCAATCCCATCATAGTCATTTTGATGGAGATATTGCTATCGATGCCATTGTCGCGAATTGTATTGAGAAGACTGACATATTCGAGGAGGGTGCGGTCTGCGGTGTGACGATCCGTCACATTTTCGCCCAACAGATCCAGAGACACGCGGATTCCTTTCTCATTCAGGGCTTTAACTTTGGGAATGGCATCGGCCAGCACTTCGCCGGCAACGAACCGTTTGGCTAGAAAGAAGGGTAGTTTCATATCGTCCAAAGTTACCGAAAGCAACAACGAATCGCATCATGGCGTACACAAGCCAGATCACTAACAAACTTTATTCAAGATCATGAACTATTCGATTCTCGGTACGATACTTTTACTGATGACCACCTCCGCAATGGCAACAACCAACGGACGGTCATTTTATGGCGACGAACCCTATCGGGTTGAGGTTTTCAACGTTTCGGGAACCGGAACTCTCACTGTGCAAACATCCGGTGGGAACATATTGGTGATGGGGACATCCGAATCAACCGCCCGTGTTGAGATGCATGTCCGCAAAAGCGGTCGGAATTTGACTCCAAGCGACACCGATTTATCGAACTACGATATCACCATTGAAGCAAACGGCTCCAATGTAATCGCAAAAGCGCAGCGGAACAGCCGTGGCGGCAATATCTGGAGTGGATACAACAATGAGAGCGTATCCTTCACGGTGTATGTCCCAACAGGTTATTCTTCTGACTTGAGAACCTCGGGCGGACGAATCGGTGTCAGCAAGCTCTCCGGAAAACAAGAATTGCGCACAAGTGGTGGCTCCATCAACCTTGAAACCCTTACAGGTGATGTGATTGCCAAAACCAGTGGGGGAACCATCACGATCGCTGGTGTTCATGGGATGCTGGATGCGTCCACATCCGGCGGTACCATCCGAGCTACCGATGTGACGGGTGATGTGAGTCTTAAAACATCCGGCGGAAGTATCCGAGTTGAAGGTGCCCGTGGGAAACTCAATGCCGAAACGTCCGGCGGATCGATCAACGCCACCATCCTTGAAGCGGAAGGCACCATCAACCTGGCAACCAGCGGCGGATCCATCACGGTTCAATTGCCAGAAACACAAGGTTACGACATCGAAGCTCGTGGCAATCGTGTGAGCATGGACGATGTCAGCTTTAGCGGTCGGTCCGAGCGAGATCGTCTATCCGGAACCATCAACGGAGGCGGCATTCCAGTCCGACTTCGAACCAGTGGCGGAAGCGTTCGCATCCAATACCAATAAATGAAAAGCCCCGGATTCGGGGCTTTTTTTTTAGCTGAAGACCATCAGAAAGCCCAGCACAACGAAGACGATCAAAACCCCAGCGAGTATTCGATACATATCGGGTTCCAAGCGGGAGCCATCTCCGTTCACTACACCAATCGTCCGCTCCGTGAGTTGCTTCACAACGCGCTCCGAGCCGTCAAAGAACCCTGCAACCGCCTTCACAAACACGACGCGCACAAAGGGTGCCGAGCGGCGATAAAACCAATCGGTATCAAGCGCGATTTTCGCCTCCCCTTCCAATTTCTTGCGCAAAATCCAAAAACCAATGAACGTGAAGACCAGGATTTGGATCATTTCAACGAGATGATACACCGTGTAGGGCTTGTAGGTGACCTCAAACGGAAGGAATCGATACAACAGGTCGGGATGCACGCCGAACAGCGTACAGAAGAACGCGCCAAAGCCCATTGCCACCAGCATGTTCGTCGGTACGGGACCAACCGTGATATCGCTCTTCGATTCGCCAAACCACGTGAAGTAGGGAAGTTTGAGTCCGGTGTGCAAGAAAGTCCCGACAGAAGCCAAAATCAGCAGCAACATCGCGATCTCTAAATGCGATTCTCCTGCGGCAGAGACAATCATCGATTTGCTGATGAAGCCGTTGAACAGCGGAAATCCGGAAATTGAAAACGCTCCGATCATGTACAAGAAGACGGCCATCTTCATCTTGGATGCGATGCCGCCTAGCTCCGTCAATTTCGATTTGCCGGTCGCATATAAGACGGTTCCGGCGCCCATGAACAGCAACGACTTATATAGGATGTGGCTAAACGCGTGTGCCGCGGTTCCATTCAACGCCATTTCGGTGCCAATACCGATACCCGCCACCATATAACCGACCTGACTGATGATGTGATAGGCTAGGATTTGTCGGATGTCGTTCGCCAAAACCGCATAAACCACACCATACAAGGCCATTGCCACACCAAACCAGATCAGGATATCCCAACCCGGAAAAATGCGCATCAGCACAAACACAGCGGATTTTGTTGTAAAGGCACTCATGAAAACCGCTCCGGTGATAGTCGCTTTCGGGTAGGCATCCGGCAACCACGCATTCAAAGGTGGAATGGCGGTATTCAACGCCACACCCAAAAGAATCAGCACGGATGAGAGTGAGTACGCATCTGGCAGACTGGTGATGAGGGTCGAGCCTGTTTCACTGACCAGCATCAGGATTCCAGCGAACAGCAAGCTGCCCCCGAAAATGTGAACCGCCAGATATCGCATACCAGCTTCTTGCGATTCCGTGGTGCGATTGGCCCAAATCAGATACGTCGAGCTGATCGCCATCAGCTCCCAAAACACAAATAGTGTATAATAATCTTGTGCAAGAACGACTCCCATCGCGCCTCCCGCATACACCATCGCCGATATCTGTTGCAAGGTGTCGCGAATGTGATAGGCGTAAATCCCACCAATAGAAGCGATCATCGCGAAGATGGTTCCAAAAACCAGGCTCAGCTTGTCCGCATCGCTATAGATCCATAACGCGGCAAGCGCCAACATCGGAACCAGCACGAAAAACGGCGAACGCAGTCTCTGAGGAAGCACCCCTAGCACAGCGGCGCCCACAATCAGGATCAAAGCCGGGGAAAAGAGGATCTCAGCGCTCATAGTACTGCTCGTCTCTGAAAAGAATGGCGTAGCCGATCCACTTCGAGATATAAATGATGAGAATGCAACTGATGAAGCCCCAAATGATGTAGAATCCGGGAATCTTGTTCCACCAATGCGAATCGTAACCCGAAAGAAGCGTGAACTCCAGGATGAGGCTGATGAGAGTCAGGATTCCAAGCGCAAGCCAATGCCACGTTTTCATATCAGTTTCCTGTGATTAAAGTATTCGAGATCGCTTCAGCCAATTCATAGAAATGGAAGAACAGGTTCGGAAAGAGTCCGAACACGATCGACAAAATGGCTGTGATCATGATGGGAACGACCATGAATGGGGATGCTTCACCATAGCCTTCCAAGCCCTTTCCTTCGCGGAAATAGGCGCGTTGGATGATGGGGAAGAAATAACCGATGTTCAATAACCCACTGACGACAAGGATGCCGACCGGAATCAGCATGTCGCCCTGTAAAGATCCCAAAGCCAAGGTCCATTTGCTCACAAAGCCGTTCAGGGGTGGAACGCCGGCAAGGCCCATCGCTCCGATGGTGAACGCCGCCATGGTCCAGGGCATCGCTTTTGCAATGCCATTCAGATCGCTGATGTTTTCCTTGTGCAAATTCACATAGATCGCACCCGCGCAGAAGAAGAGAGTGATTTTCATGGTCGCGTGAGCCGCGATGTGCAGCATGCTTCCCATGTAGCCGAGGGAGGTGAGCATGGCTGCGCCCATTACGATATAGGACAGGTGTCCGACGGTGGAATACGCCAACCGACGCTTCAGATTGTCCTGATTAAACGCCATGAGCGACGCGACGATTACCGTCGTTCCGGCCAGCACCATCAAGATGTCATTCAAACCGAATTCCGCCATCACATCGGTCCCGATGATGAACCCGACCACGCGGATCACGCCGAATACCCCGGATTTCACAACGGCAACGGCATGAAGCAAGGCACTCACGGGCGTAGGCGCCGCCATTGCGCTCGGCAACCAAGAGTGGATCGGCATCATCCCTGCCTTTACACCCACTCCCCCGACGAAAAGTAGAAATATGACAACCATCATCGCAAACGACATATCTGTGCCCGCAAACAACCCACCTGGAGTGAAATCCATCGAACCTGTGTAGGTGTAGGTCAGTACCGACGCCGCGATCAACAGAACCCCCGCCGTGAGCGTGTACACCAAGTACTGCCGCCCCGCCGAAATCGCCGCCGCATTCTCCTTATGGATCACAAGCGGATAGGTGGCCAAGGTCAGCATCTCATAAAAGAGAATGAACGTGATCAGATTTCCCGAGAACGCGATTCCAATCGTGGCCGACAAACACACCGCAAAGCTTGCGAAATACCGTGTCTGATTCTTCTCCTCGTTATCGCGCATGTACCCGATAGAGTAGAACGACGTCACCATCCACAAACCGGAAGCGATCATGGCGAAATAAATGCCAAACGCATCCGCTTTCAACACAATCGGAACGCCGGGGATGATTTCGAACAACGTGGTTTGCACCGAGCTGCCGCTCAAAGCCACCGGCAGAAGCGACATCACCAATCCGAATTTGATGATCGATGCCAATATGGTCCAGAACTCACGCAGATTCGGCTTCTTATCGCTGAACAGAATGAATGGAACCGCCGCAAGCGACACCAGAACCGCGAATAATGGTGTGTAGGACTCAACCATACATAGGAAGGATTGTGGACACGATCCAAGCGTTCGCGAGTCCGATGACCAATAAAGCGATTGCCAACACGATTGTCGGAATCAGCATGGATGCAGGTACTTCGTTGTACTCGGTGGATGCGTCCGATTTCGTCAGATACACGTTTTCGATGATCCGGAAGAAGTACACCGCGTTCAGCAAGGAGCTCACCAAGATCACCGCAAGGAACAGCCAATCTCCGTTTTGAACGGTTCCCATCGCCAGATACCATTTGCTAAAAAAACCTGCCAATGGTGGCAATCCGATCATGGAAATCGCTGCGATGGTGAACGACATCATTGTCCATGGGTATTTCTTGGAATACGATTTGTCGAAGCGAGTCACATCCGTATGCCCTTCGCGGAATTCGATATTCCCGGAAACCAAGAACAAGCATCCTTTCATGACGGCGTGATTCAACACATGAAGTACCGCGCCCACAAATCCGATCGGGTTTGCAAGACTCATTCCGAGCAGGATATAGCCAATCTGGGACACCGAACTATACGCCAACATCCGCTTCAGATCGGTCTGACGAATCACCAAAATCGATCCATAAATGATTCCCGCGCTAGCCAACACGCCGATGATGGTGGACAGTGGAACAACGGCATCCATCAGGTCGATTCCGAACATCATCAATAGAACTCGAATGAGCACATACGCCGCCACTTTTGTGCCGATTGGGGCCACCAGGGCGGATGCGGTTGAATTCGCGTTGGTATACACATCGGGTAGCCAGCCATGCATCGGATACAAAGCCGCCTTGATGCCCATGCCCACGGTGATGAGGATAAGTCCGGTAACGACAGCAGGCTGCATCGCGAATTGAGGCAGCATCGCTTTCATGTCGATGATGTTCAGCGTACCGGTTACCGTGTATAGAAACCCGACGCCCAACAAATAAAAGGATCCGCCAACGGTGCCGATGATCAGATAACGAAAGGCTGCAAAGGGAGCGGCTGGCCGACCGATCGATAATAAGGCATAAGCCGACAGCGATGAGATTTCGAGAAAGACAAATAAGTTGAACAAATCACCGGTAAGCACAATGCCATTCAAACCCAGCATCATGAGCATGGCCAGAGCAAAGAACGGCATTTCTTTGCCTTTCAGCTCGGCTTGGGACACATGCTTGGAATGCATCAGCACAAAGAATGCAACGACATTGATCACCATCACAATGAAGGATGAGAGTCCGTCGTACACGAATTCGATGCCGATGGGCGGTTCCCATCCACCGAAACGATAGCGGATGGGATCCATTCCGATTTGGGAGATAAACCCGTAGATGCTGAATCCGGCAGAAAGTCCGGATCCGATCAGCGCCAAGGGCTGAGATAAGCGGGATTTCCAAAATCCGACCAGTGGAATGAGCAAAGCCCAAACCAAAAAGACGAACGGAATGATGATGGGTAGTTGCGAAATACTCACTGGATCTTATTCAGGATTTCGGTCTCATCAAGGGTTTTGTACCGGTTCCAAATGGCGATCAATAAGGCAAAACCGACACCCAATGTGGCCACACCCACCACAATCGCGGTAAGCATGAGCGTGTGCGGAAGCGGATTCAAATAATTGGCGACATCGGCCGTCGGGATACCGGGATCGCGAACCGGCACGGTGGCATCCCACTTCGTGGCGATGGAAACCCAAAAAAGAATGATGGCGGATTGCAAAATCGACAGCCCGATTGCCTTTTTGACCAGATTGCGCTTGAATAGGATGCCATATAAACCGACGCAAATCAGTGCGATGGTCAGCCAATAGGAATAATGTCCGATCAGAAACTCACCCATCAGTCTTCCCCCTTCACCATATTATCGAACAGCATCACCAATATGGCCATCACGGCTAAGCCGATGCCCACTTCGATGATGAGCAAGCCATAAAACCGAAGCATGGCGGGTTCAAGTCCAGGTATAGGAAGCTCGCTGTAATCCAAGAAATAGCCTCCCATGAGAACGGAAACGAGTCCGGTACCGAAATAAATCACGATTCCCAATAAGGCCATGGGCATCGTGAGCGCTTCTTTCAATTGCGAGTTGCCGACATTCGGGCTGGATGCCAGTCGTACCAACAGGATGGATGCGGCCAACAATGCGCCCCCTTGGAATCCACCTCCCGGACTATAATGCCCGTGTGCGATCACATACAGGCCGAACAGCATGATGTACGGACTCAGAAATCGAGCCCCGAGCTGAATGATCGGGCTTGTCATTTCGCTTCTCATGGCTTGCGCGCCCCCCTCAGCAATAGCAAGGCCACCAGACCTGCCGTAAAAATCACAACTTCTTCGCCGAGCGTATCTATTCCCCTGTAATCACCCAGAATGACCGTCACCATGTTCGGGGTTTTCGCATCCACATAGGCCTGGCTGATATAATAATTTCCAGGAACCGCCGTGCCGGATACGCTTTCCTGCGCATGCATTCGGTTCGTGGCATCGCCGCGTAATGGTAAATCCGAGGCGCCATAAATAAGCAATGCCCCGAACATCGACAGTAGAAGGAGTTTGTAGTACTTCAATCGTCCGCCTTTTGCTTGGTTTGATAGATGGCCACCACAAATAAAATTCCTGTGATGCCCGCCCCAACAACCGCTTCAGTGAATGCTACGTCCACCGCGCCCATCGTTGTGAATAAAAGGGCCATCGCGAAACTGAATACCGTCAGCACCACAACCGCCACCAACAAATCCTTCGACTCCAGTGCGAGAACGGCCATCATGAAGATGAAAAAGTAGATGATGAGCTCAAGACCCCACATTGCTCTCCTCCTCTTCTTTGTTCTTGGATTCACCCAACACCGGCTTCAATCCCTTTTTCAATGCCGCCATCCCCAAGGCATGCGACCCAATCGGATTCGACAAGGCCACCAGAATGAAAATGAACGACAATTTTAGGCTGTTGAGGGTGAATCCTTCAAATACGATCAATCCCATCACAACCAACAAAACACCCAATGTGTCGGACTTGCTCACGGCATGTGTCCTGGAATAAAAATCCGGAAGTCGCAGGACTCCAATCCCAGCCACGAAAATGAAAAAGATTCCAGCTCCGATGAATGCGATACTGATGATATTCTGAATCTCACCCATCAGAATTCCCCCTTATCCGTGGTCATGTATTTGGCGATGGCGATCGAGCCCACAAATCCCAAAATCGCATAAGCCAGCGTGATGTCGATGAACATGTCGATGCGGCCATACACATATCCGATCAAGCAAATCAGGACGATGGTTTTCGTTGCGATGGCATTCACACCAACGAGGCGGTCGAAAATGGTTGGTCCTTTCACCACGCGATAAACGGGTATCCATATGATGGCGGTAAGCAGAATGGCCGCACCTAGAAAAAAGGTTTCCATCAGAGCGCCTCCCCATCATAAATAATGCGCACATCACTCACCACTTGGCGCACATCCGATGTGAATAATTTCAAGACATTTCGTGGCATGGTATCATCGATGATGCCGGCGTACGATTCAGGTACCAAAGCATGCACCGTGAATTCATTGTCTTGGATGTCGAGCGTCAAGGTTCCTGGCGTGAGTGTGATGGAATTTCCCAAGATCACACGGGCTTGCGTGTTCGGAAGATCCGCTTTGAATTTGACGATGCAGGTTCGATTCGCAAGGCGGGGTGATAAAATCACACCGGCAACATGGATTCCTGAAATCACAATCTGGACCACCAACCATCCGATATAATAGACACCGTAACCATATCGGATTTGTGACAACACGTCTTCATCGTCACCGAAATATTTGAGGCTTTTCAACTTGGCGTCGATTCCCATCACGATGGCCACACATACCACACCCATGCCGATGTGAAACACATCATAAAAACCACTCATGACTAGCCAGAAAGACATGAGAAAGCTGAAAGACACGATTAAACTGAAATAGGATCGTTTTTTCACGTGTGTCGATAGATGACCGGTTCCGAACATATCAAATTTTCATCAATTTTTTACCGAAAATCGGCATTGCAAGCGATTAAACAAGATTTTTTAACATCGTTTGGGACGATTTGGATGCGTAACTTACTCGGCTGATGAAAACGCAACTCCCTGAAAAACAAGACCGCCCGCTCATTATCCGCGGTGCTCGGACCCACAATCTGAAGAACATCAGTGTGAGCATTCCGCGCCATTCGCTTACCGTGATTACCGGTGTGAGCGGCTCCGGCAAATCGAGCCTCGCCTTCGATACCATTTATGCCGAAGGGCAGCGTCGATATGTGGAAAGCCTCTCGAGTTATGCGCGTCAATTTTTGGAGCGGATGGACAAGCCGGATGTCGACTTCATGCAAGGGATTTCCCCCGCAATGGCGATCCAGCAGAAGAATTCGACCACGAACCCGCGCTCTACAGTCGGCACGACCACAGAAATTTATGATTATCTGAGACTGATGTTCGCCCGCATCGGTCGCACGATGTCCCCCATCAGCGGACGCGAAGTAAAAAAAGATCGTCCCGGTAGCGTTGCCGTGGATCTGCTTTCGCGCTTGCCCGAGGGAAGCCGGTTCTACATCACCTTTCCCCTTCCGGACCATGGACGCAAATCCATCGTCGACGAGCTGAATGTGCTGGTGGAGCGCGGCTTCACCCGAATCCTTCGTTCGGATGAACGCATCTTGGAGCTCACCGATCCGGAAGCCGATCGCAGCAGTATTTCATCAAAAAAAGACCGTGTGCTGGTCGATCGATTGGTGATCCAACCCGACGACGCCACGCGCACCCGCATCACCGATTCGCTTGAAACCGCATTCCGCGAAGGACTCGGTCGCTGTTTCGTGAAGGTAAAAGACGGTGCCGAGACCCCTTACAGTGAGCGTTTTGAATTGGATGGGATGGAGTTCGTGGAACCCACACCGCAAATGTTCAGCTTCAACAATCCGTTCGGGGCTTGTCCGAAATGCGAAGGATTCGGACGTGTGGCGGGCATCGATGAAGACCTCGTCATTCCAGATCCCGAGCTGACCATCCGTGGTGGGGCGATCGCGCCGTACCAAGGACCCAAGTTCAGCTCGAATCTCCGTCACTTGGTGAAAGTGTGTGCGCGGTATCAGTACCCCATCGACACGCCTTACAAAGATCTGTCGCGCGAGTTGAAAGACATCATATGGAAAGGAAAAGAGGAGTACGCAGGCATTTTCCCATTCTTTGAGGAAATCCAAACGGAGTTCTACAAAGTGCACATGCGCGTGTTCTATGCGCGCTACCGGGGCTATTCCCGCTGTCCGGAGTGCGATGGCTATCGAATCCGGAAAGACGCCCAGTATGTGATGGTGAACGGCATGCACCTGGGTCAGATCTCAGAAATGACGATCGGTCATGCCCGCGATTGGTTCGAAACGGTCACTCTTACCGAGTATGAATCCGGTGTGGCCAATCAGATCCTGTTTGAAATCCGCAAGCGACTGAAATACCTGAATGATGTGGGCTTGGATTATCTCACGCTCGACCGCCTCACAAATACACTATCAGGCGGAGAGGCGCAGCGCATTCACCTGGCGAACGCGTTAGGTAGCTCACTCATCGGAAGTCTGTATGTGCTGGATGAACCCACGATCGGCCTACATCCCCGCGACAACGACCGGCTCATCCGAATTCTCAAAACCCTGCGCGATATCGGAAATACAGTCATTGTTGTAGAACATGATCCGGAAATGATTGCGGCGGCGGATCACATCATCGATATAGGTCCATTCGCCGGTAGCTATGGTGGTGAAGTGGTTTTTGAAGGCACATTCCCCGAAATTCTCACATCCAACACATCCCTCACCGGGAAATATGTGAGCGGACGCAAGCGAATCCCCTATCCCGAAAAACGACGGAAAGGAACCGGCGATTCCATCAAACTGAAAGGTGCCGCCGAACACAACTTGAAGCATGTGGATGTCGAATTCCCGCTCGGAAAACTGGTCTGTGTGACCGGTGTGAGCGGATCGGGAAAATCCACGTTGGTGCACGACACCCTATATGCCGCACTCATGAAAGAAATGGGTAATGCGGTGCAGAAAGTGGGTCGACATAAAAGCCTGAGCGGTTATTCATCCATCGTGAATGTGGAAATGGTGGATCAATCTCCCATCGGACGTTCCACACGCTCGAATCCCGCTACCTACACGAAAGCGTTTGATGGCATTCGTGATGTGTTTTCCGATTCTCGCCAAGCCAAACTCATGGGCTACACCGCCGGACATTTTTCCTTTAATGTACCCGGCGGACGCTGCGAAACTTGCCAAGGCGAAGGTGTTCAAACCATCGAAATGCAATTTTTGGCGGATGTGATTCTTCCATGCGAATCTTGCAATGGCATGCGCTATCGCAAAGATGTTTTGGGCGTGAAGTATCGCGGAAAAAACATCTACGAAGTGCTTGAAATGTCCATAAGTGATGCTCTAGGATTCTTCGAAGGCGACAACTCCATCACATCAAAACTTCAGGTGATGGAGGATGTTGGACTTGGGTATCTCAAGCTCGGACAAAGTGGAACGACCTTATCCGGTGGTGAAGCCCAACGCGTAAAATTGGCTCGTTTTTTAGCTCGAGAAAACGACGAACATACCTTGTACTTCTTTGATGAACCCACAACAGGTCTTCATTTCGAAGACACGGCGCGATTACTTACTTGCTTCAACCGACTCATCGATAATGGTCACTCGGTCATCCTCATCGAACACAATATCGATGTGATTCGAGCCAGCGATTGGGTGATCGATATGGGTCCGGAAGGCGGTTACGGCGGTGGGACGATTGTATGTGTAGGAACGCCCGAAGACGTTGCAAAACATCCGACAAGTCACACCGGCGCGTTTCTCACCAAAGATCTGCCAGGATAACGCAGATATCTTCCATCACGGCTTGATCGTCTTTCCCGAAGCGGGCTGCGAGATGCGAATCGATGTCGAGTTCGCCGATGAACTCATCGCCCTTCATGATGGGAACGACAATTTCCGATTTCACATCAATACTGCACGCCAAATAGTTGGATTGCGCGGTCACATCATCAATCACGAAGGTTTCGAGGGTTTCGGCGGCTTGTCCGCAAATGCCTGTTCCGAAGGGAATAAAGACGTGATCGGTCGGCGCGCCCACATATGGCCCAAGTTTCAGCATGCGGTGTTGGGATGGATCCACCAAGTAGAATCCGACCCAATCATACGCCTCGAGTGAATCGTGGATGAGCGCCGAAACGGCTTGAAGTTTTTCGTCGCGCGTACCGGCGCCAGCAACGATTTTCCGGACAGAAGAAGGCAGTGAGTGAAGCATAGGTCTGTTTTTGCTTCAAAGATACGGCTCAAAACCATTACCTTTGGCGGAATGGACACGTCCGCACACATCATTAGTCTACTTCTCGGGTATTTCATCGCGATCTTCGCGATCGTGAATCCCATCACCGCCATGCCGGTTTTTCTTGTATTGACCGAGGGAAACACCGCCGCGGAACGCAACCGCCAAGCCATGAAAGCAGCGTTTTTCATGATCGGAATCTTGATCAGTTTTCTGCTCGGCGGTACCTACATCGTCTCGTTTTTTGGCATCAGCATGGAAGGAATCCGGATCGCAGGCGGCATCATGATCATGAGCTGGGCGTTTTCCTTGCTCAATCCGAAAGAAGGCGGTCGCAAGCTCGATCGCGCCTCCGAAAACGAAGCCCGTGAAAAACCCGACATTTCGTTCTCGCCATTGGCCATGCCCTTGCTATCCGGTCCCGGAAGCATCGCGGTTGTGATGAGTTTCGCCTCGCAGGAATTATCCATCACGAATTACATCCTCATCATCGCGGCCATCGTGCTCACCGCACTTGGCGCATATGTGGTGCTCCGACTCGCGCCGAAAATCGTGAGCGTGCTCGGTAAAACAGGCATGAACGGCTTCACAAGAATGATGGGTTTCATTGCCTTGTGCATCGGCGTTCAATTCATCATCAATGGAATCCGCCCAATCTTGGGTCAATAGAATTCACATGTTAGAATTTCTCGAAACCAGTCTGGTCGCCTTTGGAAATTGGGCTTGGGGCACCCATTTGTTGGTTCTGTTGGTCGGCGGAGGCGTGTTTTTCGCCATTTCCTCCGGATTCCGTCCCTATCGCTACATCAAGCATTCCATCCAAATCCTCACCGGCAAATACGACGACCCGAATGCGCCCGGAGACCTGAACCACTTTCAAGCCTTGGCAAGCGCATTAGCCGCCACTGTGGGGATGGGGAACATCAGCGGTGTGGCGATTGCCATCGCAACTGGCGGACCAGGAGCTCTTTTTTGGATGTGGGTGAGCGCGTTCATCGGGATGGCGACGAAATTCTACACCTGTACCCTGGCTGTGATGTACCGCGGCGAAGACAGTTCGGGGAAAATCCAAGGCGGACCGATGTATGTGATTCGGGAAGGATTGGGCAAAAAATGGCTTCCTCTGGCGTACTTCTTCGCGTTTTGCGGACTAATCGGATGCACACCCATGTTCCAAGCCAATCAGCTCACTCAGATCGTTCGCGACTTGGTACTGGTTCCGAACGGACTCTCCGTTGCGGGCGATAGCTTCACCAGCGACTTCATCACCGGGTTGGTCTTGGTGGGTCTCGTCTCGTTGGTCATTTTCGGAGGAATCCGCCGTATCGGCAATGTCGCCGCGAAGTTGGTCCCCCTTATGGTGGTTCTGTACGGCGCTGCGGTCTTGTACATCGTGTTATCGAACTACGATTCCATCCCATCCCACTTGTGGTTGATCGTGCATGATGCGTTCACCGGCCAAGCCATGATGGGCGGCGCCGTAGGTGAAGTGATTCGAACCGGCATCCGTCGCGCCGCATTCTCCAATGAAGCCGGCATCGGAACAGAAGCCCTCGCCCATGGCGCGGCCCGAACCAATGAGCCGGTTCGCGAAGGACTCGTGGCCATGCTCGAACCTGTGATCGACACGCTCATTGTCTGCACCATGACTGGCTTGGCCATCATCATGACAGACGCCTATCTCGTTCCCGGCCTCGACGGCGTCACACTCACATCCTACGCCTTCCAGCTCGGCATCCCCGGCACCATCGGCACCGTCATCCTCATGATTTGTGTGCTCATTTTCAGCCTGACCACCATGTTCACATACTCCTATTATGGAACCAAGTGCTTGGGCTTCTTGATCGGTGCCGAGCGGCAGCACTACTACAATTATTTCTACATCTTTTCCATCTGGTTCGGCGCGGTGACCTCCATCAATGCCGTGATCGGGCTCATCGACGGGGCCTTCGCCATGATGGCCATTCCGACTATGGTGTCGAGCATTTTGCTAAGCAAAAAAGTGAGAGAAGCGCTCACGGATTACTTGCAGCGAATGAAGCCATGAACCTCGATTGGGTCTTGGAGGCGTACAAAACGGGCGCCTTTCCCATGGCCGATTCGCGCGACAGCGCCGAGACCGATTGGTTCATTTCGAAACGCAGAGGCATTTTTCCGCTCGAGGTCTTTCATATGTCGAAGCGGGCTTTGCGTCATTTCCGGGTCCACCGCTTCGAGCGCCGCATAGACACCTCTTTTCCGTCTGTCATCGCCGGATGCGCGAGCCGCAGCACCACCTGGATCAATCACGACATCGAATCGTTATTCAACGCGCTGCATGCCGCCGGACACGCCCATTCGATCGAAGTCTGGCAAGATGAGGAGCTCATCGGCGGCTTATATGGCCTAGTGATAGGGAAAGCCTTTTTCGCGGAATCCTTATTCCAAACCAAGCCCGAAGCCATGAAAGCGGCGCTATGGTTCACATATAACTATTTGAACGAAAACGGATTCGGCTTGTGGGACGTCCAATTTCAAAACAACTTTTTGAAGCCCTTCGGATGCGTGGAAATCTCCGAATCCGAGTATAAAAAAAGGCTAAAAGCCCAGATCTAATTGTCCGCTTTTATCATTTTTCTCCTCTCTCGCGAGATCCAGATTCGACACCGAAATCCCTAACAACCTCACTTCTTTCACGCCGGCTTCTGTCAGCGGAAGCGCCGAAATGGCGGAGTTGTACAGCGTTTCCACATCATTGACCATGGTGGGAAGGGAGACGCTTCGGGTCGCGATCTCGAAATCGGCATAACGCACTTTCAGAGTGATGGTCTTGCCGGATGTGGGAATTTTCTTTAGGCGTCGCGACACCGTTTCCGCAATCGATAGAAGTTCTGCCCGCATCGAATCCAAGTCTATGAGATTTTCCGCAAAGGTGTTTTCTGCGCCGACCGACTTCCTCACATGATTATTCTCCACTTCCCGCGGATCGATCCCCCGCGAAATGTTGTAATAAAATCGTCCTGATTTACCGAAGTGCTTCACCAAGTCTGCTTCTTCCCACGTCTTCAGATCGGCACCATTATGGATTCCAAGGGCGATCATCTTTTTCTCGGTCGCATCCCCGATTCCATAAAACGCGCCAATGGGTAAGGCTTCAATAAACGCTTGTGCTTTTTCTGGACGAATAACCGTGAGTCCGTCAGGCTTCCGATATCCAGATGCCACTTTCGCTACAAACTTGGTGTCCGCCACGCCTGCGGATGCGGTCAGTTGCGTCTCTTCCAGAATGAGGCGCTTGATTTCCTTTGCTATTTCTGTGGCTGTAACCATCCCGAGTTTGTTCTCGGTCACATCCAGATAAGCTTCATCCAGCGACAACGGTTCTACCTTATCTGTGAAGCGATGAAAGATGTCGCGGATCTGTTTCGAAACCTCTTTATAAGCCTCGAAACGCGGACTCACAAAGATTCCATTCGGACATAACCGATACGCGCGGGATGTAGGCATCGCAGAATGCACCCCGAATTTGCGCGCCTCATAACTGCAGGTCGAGACCACGCCACGACTCTTGGGATCGCCACCAACGATGACCGGTTTGCCACGGTACTCCGGAAAATCGCGCTGCTCGACGGATGCGAAAAAAGCATCCATATCGATATGGATGATCTTTCTCAGACCCACCAATTCCATGTGCGCAGCAAACAAATCACGGTTTTCGCATCGTTGATGATGCCTTCATGAACCCATTGTATGGCTTGCTCGAACGGAATCCGAAATGGCTCGACAAACTCATCCGCATCGGTATGGGATGGGGCTTCTGAAAGTCCGGTTGCCGCAAAAATGTGGATGATTTCGTTCGAATACCCGATTCCTGGATAGAAGTGGCCGATGTAGGAAACCGACTCGGCACGAAGTCCGGCTTCTTCCTCTAATTCCCGCACTGCCGTCACATCGGCGGCTTCACCCGGATCCAATTTTCCGGCTGGCACTTCGATGAACACTTGTCCCACCGGATAGCGGAATTGCTTCAATAGGAGGATGTCGCCGTTCTCGAAAATAGGAACCACCGCACTCGCTCCCGGGTGTTTGATCCACTCACGAACGGAGGTGCTGCCATCTGGAAGCCGCGCCATATCTCGATACACATTCAACAAGGCGCCGCTGTACACAGACGTCGATTCTACTTTCGTTTCCACCAAGGTTGTGACATTTCGCATACGTGTAAGCCGGTTCGGATTCGTTATTTTTGGCAAGCCAGTTTGCCCTATGAAATTCAGACGCCGCCGGAATATCGATAAAGTGAGGATAAACGTCACCCATAAGGTGTTGACGATCAGCAATCTGTTGTCGCTTTCCCGAATTGTATTCGCGTTTTTCATCATCGCGGCGCATGAAATTCACGGCCCCGGACTCCTGTTCTGGTCCCTCGTTGTCGCCGGCATCTTCACCGATTATCTGGATGGATGGGCCGCACGGGTCCTCAACCAAGTCTCTGAACTTGGGAAAGCCTTGGACCCGGTATCAGACAAACTCATGGCTCTCATCCTGTTTATCTATGCAGTCTGGCTCGGACGCATTCCTGTTTGGTTCCTCGGCATCTCCGTCTTTCGCGATCTGCTCATTTCCGCCGCATCGTTGTACATCCGCACCAAACGTGGAAAAGTGGCGATGTCGGTCACATCAGGCAAAGTCTTCGTCAATCTGCTGGCTATTTATTGGATTGTGGTGATGGCATTTCCGACCGAGCGCCGATTGGGCTACATTCTGTTGATATCGACCTGCACCCTGCTCGTGTATTCATCATACGATTATATCATCCGCTTCAGGGCAATCCTGAAAGGCGCGGAATTCAACTAAGAGATTATGGGATTTTTAGAAAAACTGGGCTTCAAGAAAGCGAAGCAGGAAGAGCAGCTCAAGGTCGGACTTGAAAAGAGCCGTGAAGGATTGTTAGGGCGATTGAGCCGCGCCGTCGCCGGAAAAGACACGGTTGATGCAGACGTTCTCGATGATCTCGAAGATATTTTGATCACCTCGGATGTGGGCGTGAAAACAACACTCGCCATCATAAAGCGGATCGAAGAACGCGTGAAAAAGGAAAAATACCTGAACAGCAATGAGCTTCAGGGTATGCTGCGTCGGGAAATTGTTGACTTGTTGAAGGGGAACGAGAAAGAACGTCCGGCCGAATTCGACGCCACGTTTCCGACCAAGCCCCATGTGATCTTGGTAGTGGGCGTGAACGGTGTGGGCAAAACCACAACCATCGGCAAACTAGCCGCACAATACAAGCAAGCGGGTCGCAGTGTGATTCTTGGCGCGGCCGACACCTTCCGTGCGGCTGCGGTTCAGCAGCTCACCATCTGGAGCGAACGCGCGGGCGTACCGATTGTGCAACAGGGGCAGGATGCGGATCCCGCTGCTGTGGCGTATGATACCGTTGCGGCAGCGAAGGGGCGCGGCGCAGAGGTGGTGATCATCGACACGGCCGGGCGCCTGCATAATAAAACCGCGCTCATGGGTGAACTTGGCAAGATCAAGCGCGTGATGGGGAAAATCGTAGAAGGCGCCCCCCACGAAACGATTCTCGTGCTGGACGCCTCCACGGGTCAGAATGCCATGCAACAGGCCAAAGCCTTCACCGAAGCGGTGCAGATCACCGGCCTCGCTCTCACCAAACTCGACGGCACCGCCAAGGGCGGCATTGTGATCGGAATCTCATCCGAATTGGATGTTCCGGTCAAGTATATCGGCGTGGGCGAAGGAATCGACGATCTTCAGGTCTTCGACCGAGATGCGTTCGTCAATGCGTTGTTTGAGGGTTGACCACCAGGTAGGTCGCTGTCATCCGCTCCATCGCTTCCACGAAGTATTGTTCGGCAGGAATCGAACGGTCGTACACCATACTGTTCAGGATCTCGGGTTGAGCCAGCAGAAGTAGTGCCACACCGGCTTTGTACCGAACACGGTTGGCATCGGCGGATGTGCTCAAGTACGTGAGTTGTTTACGGATTTCGGCAATCGGCTGAGCGGGATCCGCTTTCACCAATTGAAGGACATTGTAGATGGATGATTCAACCACGCCCGTGTTTTCCGAACGCAGACCAACCAGATAATTTTGGCGGGCCGACTTCAGATCGATGGACTGGGAAACCAATTGGGCCGGCACGATGGCCAGCGTCAGCATGAGGAAGAATAGTATTTTTTTCATACGTCAAATTTACGCAGAATCACATGAAATCAACATGATTATACATTAATGTATTATTATCATATTACTTTTCTATCACTTCCAATAGCGCTTCCATAGTGGTTTCCAATTTGGAAAAGCGTTTTCATAAACCCGGTTGCCGACAAAAAAATAATTGTTATTTTACATTCGAAAAGCGCTTTCACACCCTTTAGCCACTATTAACTACATGGGACATTTCAAGTTTTTTGAACAGGTAAACCGCAATTTCGACCGTGCAGCGAAATATGTGAACTACCCACAAGGCCTCCTGGACCAGATCAAATCATGCAACAGTGTCTATCATTTCACTTTTCCGTTGGAACGTGACAATGGGAAGATTGAAGTCATCCACGGATGGCGCGCACAGCACTCATCCCATAAAACACCAACGAAGGGTGGGATCCGATATAGCCTGATGGTGAATGAAGACGAAGTGACTGCCCTCGCCGCGTTGATGACCTATAAATGCGCGGTGGTGGATGTCCCCTTCGGCGGAGCGAAAGGTGGTGTGAAGATCGATCGGAAGAACTACTCGATTCGCGAGCTCGAGAGGATCACCCGCCGCTATACCTATGAATTGTGGACCAAGAATTTCATTGGGCCGGGCTTGGATGTTCCGGCGCCGGATTATGGAACCGGCGAACAAGAGATGGCCTGGATCGTGGATACGTTTCGGTCGCTGAGTCCAGGAATTGATTCGGAAGCGTGCGTCACAGGGAAACCCGTTCATTTATCCGGCATTCGGGGCCGGACCGAGGCCACTGGCCGAGGCGTCTATTTCGGCATCAAGGAAGCCTGTTCCGACGCAACAGACATGCACGCTCTCGGGCTGCAAACCGGCCTCGATGACAAAACCGTCGTCGTGCAAGGACTCGGAAACGTCGGCTACCACGCCGCGCGTTTCCTCATGGAAGGCGGTGCGACCATCGTCGGGCTGTGTGAGTACGAAGGCGCCATATACAACCCGAAAGGGCTCGATGTGAACGCCGTAATGACGCACCGCAAGGAAACCGGATCCATACTTGGGTTCCCGGGCGCTACCAATCTCCCTGATTCCGCTGCCGGGCTCGAACTCGCATGCGACATCCTGGTGCCTGCCGCGCTTGAAAACCAGCTCCATGTGGAAAACGCTCCCCGAATTCAGGCGAAAATCATCGCGGAAGGAGCCAATGGCCCAACCACAGCCGATGCGCACGACATCATCAAATCGCGCGGAGCCCTCATCATCCCGGATAACTATCTGAACGCCGGTGGGGTTACCGTTTCTTATTTCGAATGGCTCAAAAACCTGCAACATGTGCGCTATGGCCGCATGATGGAAGGTGGTGACGAGCGCAAGATCGTGGATACCGGACTCATGAACACGATGTCCACAGCGTACCAGGAAATACGCGAGATCCGCGACCGGCATAACATTGATCTTCGGACTGCCGCTTTTGTGAGTGCGATTGAGAAAATCGCTCGGAACTACAAGTATTCCGGCATATTCCCATAAAAAAAGGCCTCGTCCCTGTTCAGGAGCCGAGGCCTGGGTCTTAGTCGTCAATAGATGTCCTAATTTACGAATTTCCCCAGGCCTCTGCCTCCGCATTTCATCACATTTTGATGCTATGCTTTGGGTGTCTTGGCGGCTTTCGGAGTCGCTTTCTTGGCAGGAGCTTTAGCCGCTTTCGGAGCTTTTTCTACGTTGTCAGCCTTTGGCACCTTAGCGGCTTTAGCGGACTTCGCGGGCTTTGGCGCCTTCTCGGTTTTAGCCGCCTTTGGTGCTTTTGGTGCTTTCGGAGCCTTCGGCGCTTTCTCGCCTTTGGTCAATTTTTCCACTTTCTTGGAAAGGGCCTCAAGTCGCGAGCTCAAATCTTTCAATTCCTTCTTAGAGGTTTTTTTGATCGCGGCGCTCGTCTCTTTCATATTGTCGGCCAAATCATCCATCAACGATTTGACGCGTTTTTTCCCTTCTTTTTCAATGTTCCGACCTTCGTCGACCAATTCGTCAAATAGGGCTGTTCCTTCTTCTCTCGCTTTTTTCAAGGCACCGAGTCCGGCGCGGTAGATATCATCTAATTTTGACATAGCTGCATGTTTTAGTGTTCGGTTTCATCGTGCTGACCAACCAATTCGCTGATCAGCCGCTCTAATCGTTCAATCTTTTCTTCAAGTTCGTCCATATCCTGCTGGCGGACATCCTCCTGCAATTCGGTAATCCCTCGACGGGCTTGATCCAGCCCCAGCTCAACGGATTTTGATCCATAGCGGATCATCTGATGCAGTAGCGCTTCAGACAGTCCGGTCTGCCGCAGCACATTCGCCAAAACGGTGTTCGTAATGTCGTTATCCGTGTCATAATCCAATACTTGCACGGTTTGTCCTTCGCGGATCATGGTGCCGATGTCGTCGGTTGTCACATAGCGACTCTGCTCCACATCGTAGAGTTTTCGGTTCTGGTAACGCTTGATCACAGTCTTCATCAGACCATCATAATAACGCATTGCGTCATGAGGGACAAGTGTCCGCGAAAAACTTAACATTGGAAATCGTATCTTTGCCCCATGAAACTGATCTTATTCGGGCCTCCCGGTGCAGGAAAAGGCACTCAGGCCAAATTATTGGAATCCGCTCTCGGCATTCCCCAAGTCTCAACCGGCGACATGTTTCGTGCCGCCATCAAAGATGAAACCCCACTCGGACTCGAAGTGAAGGCCATCATGGCTTCCGGAAAGCTGGTCGGAGATGATGTGGTGATGAAGCTCGTGGCGGAAGCCTTGGCAAAGCCGGAATTCAAAAAAGGGTACATCCTGGACGGATTTCCCCGCACCATCGCGCAAGCCGAAGGCTTCGATGCCTGGCTCGAATCGCGCGACGAACAGATTGATGCGTTTGTGTCGATGGAAGTTCCGGATGAAGAACTCATCTCACGCTTGGTGAATCGCGGACAAGGTCGCGAAGACGATTCTCCGGATAAGGTCCGCATCCGCCTGCAAGTCTATAAAGATGAAACCGCGCCGGTGATGGAATATTATCGCCACAAAGGACGCTTCCTGGCCGTGAACGGATTAGGTGAGATCGACGAGATCCAGCAGCGCCTGCTTAAAGCAGTGAACAAATAAATGGTGTGACGTCAGCCAGATCCTTGCAGGATGTGGCGGCTTCGCGACCTTTTCCTGCGACCAAAAACGGAACTCGATTGAACGTGTGGGTCTTGGTGGATAAGTCCTCCACATTTCCATGATCGCTGGTGATGATGAGTGTATCGTCATCACCCAGCCCCTTTAGAATTTCGATCGCAAAATCATCGAAGCGAGAAATCACCTCATTCGCTTTTTCCGAATCTCTCTCGTGGCCGGCTTTATCTGTGAGATAGTACTCCGTCAGAACCACATCATGTTGCAAACCCGCCTTCAACACACGTCCAGCGGCCTGTTTTGCGGTAATGGATTCGATATCGGCATATAAGACCGATTTCCACACATCTTGCAAGATTTCGGCTGTGATGGCGGTTCCGCTGCGCACATCGTCTACTGTATGAAGCTTTGTACCCGCACTTTTTGCCATAAGAGTGGTGGCGCTCCATCGGTTCTTCGCTTCGGAATACTGGAAAAACCGCTCCGGATACGCGTTCAGAAAAAGTGGTGATTTTCCTTTCTCCCGAACCTGATGAAACAAAGAATGGGTTGTGAGGATGTGTTTCGTTCCGGAATGCGGATATGGACCAAAATGTTGCCCGATTAATTTCGACGCATTGATGCCCGTGAATAAGGTGACTTGTCCGGTTCCGCTTTGCGGAAGTCCTTCTATGCCAAGGCACGCATCCAGTCCGTCGTCCGGAAGGTCTTCTTTCACCATCCGCTCCCGACCGGTAATTTCTTGATAAACCTTGAAATCTCGCTTCGCAAACGGATTGTGATCGGCAACATCCCCAATCCCGACGCCATCAATAAAACAGAAAAAAACCGCCATCAGGAATCGATAATAATCGTTACAGGTCCGTCATTCACCAATTGAACATCCATATGCGCGGCGAAGATTCCGGTTTGCACGTCGCATCCCGAAACGGTAGCCAAATCCGCTACAAATTGCTCATATAAGGGGATGGCGAGTTCAGGACGAGCCGCTTCGATAAAACTGGGTCGGTTGCCTTTGCGCGCGTCTCCATATAAGGTGAATTGGGAGATAACCAGGAGTCCGCCACCCACATCCATCACCGATTGATTCATCTTTCCATCATCGTCGTGGAAGATTCGGAGTTTGGATACTTTTTGGGTCATCCAGTCCACCTGGGCGGATGTGTCGCTGATATGGATGCCGAGAAAGATCAACAGTCCGTGACCTATTTTACCCGTCACCTTCCCATCCACGCTCACCGATGCGGACGAAACCCGCTGCACAACACATCTCATAACTTGTTGGTAACCATGTGGATAAAATGTGTGCGGTTTAAATCATCAATACTTATACAACTCTATCAACAGTTTAAGATAGACAATCACATCGGGGACGGATAACTTTTCGTGTGGATGAAAAAAACACTACATATAGGTGCATCACATATGCGCGTGTGGACAACCAAAATTGATTACGTCTAACTCGTTCATTCTCAACAAATGTTATTCACACCTCTATCCACATCCTTTAAAGAAGTGGGTGTCAAGGGTGTGAAGAAAGAAGTTCTCCACATATCCACAGCCCCTATATCTTAAAGACAAAGGGTTTAATCATTTCATTATCGTAAAGAGCTGTGGAAAACTTAGGGTATCTTTGGAAATGACTATGAAATCTGTCACGTATAAAGATTCCGGTGTCGACATTGAAGCCGGTGATGCTTTGGTCAAATCGATCAAAGGAATTGTCAAAGAAACCCATAATGTCTCTGTTCTGAGCAATATCGGCGGATTCGGCGGACTTTTCCGCCCCGATTTCAGCACATATGCCGATCCAGTACTCGTAAGCAGTGTGGATGGGGTTGGTACAAAATTGAATGTCGCCTTCATGATGGAGCGATACGATACGGTTGGCCAGGATCTGGTGAACCATTGCGTGAACGATATCGCGGTCTGTGGCGCGGAACCCTTGTTCTTCCTCGATTATTTCGCAACAGGAAAGCTGAAGCCCGATGTGGGGTATGAAGTGATCAAAGGCTTCACCGTTGCTTGCAAAGAAAATGGATGTGCCTTGGTCGGAGGTGAGACCGCTGAAATGCCAGGCTTGTATAAAGAAGGTGAATTCGATCTAGCCGGGACAATCGTTGGCGTGGTGGATCGGGAGAAGATTTATACGGGAGAAAAGGTAAAGAAAGGAGATGTGTTGATCGGATTCGACAGCACAGGATTGCATACGAACGGGTTTTCACTGGCTAGAAACGTGTTATTTCCTACCTACTCTGTGACAGACGTGCTTCCGGAAATCGGTATTCCCCTTGGCGATTCCTTATTGAAGGTTCATAAATCGTATTTGCCAGAAATCAGATTGTTGAAAAAGATCGATGGTGTGCATGCGTTCAGCCATATCACGGGAGGAGGCATAGAAGGGAATACGAATCGAGTGGTGCCGACTGGATTGTCTTTAAAGATTGATTACGCGGCGTGGGATCGTCCGGCTTTGTTCAAGTTGATCCAATCTGCCGGCAACGTGCCCGAATCGGACATGCGAAGTGCCTTGAACCTTGGAATCGGTCTGGTAGTGATTGTAGACGCGGCGTCGGTGGATGCTGTGTTGGGGGTTGGGGGACGCGTGATTGGGGAGGTGGTCTGATGGCTCGCGTGAAGCTTATTGAGCTCGCCTACGGGCGCAGCGGCGACAAAGGGAATGCCAGCAATGTCGGCATCATCGCCCGCATCCCGGAGGTGTATCCTTTTTTGATGGAAACATTGACCGAAGCCCGAGTCAAAGCCCATATGTCGGAAATCTGCAAAGGTCCGGTTGAACGCTTTGAACTACCCAACATCGGAGCGTTGAACTTCCTGCTTCACGACAGTCTCGGGGGCGGCGGCACGGTTTCCCTCAAACTCGACGCCCAAGGAAAAACCCACGCGACCGCTCTGCTTCGGATGGAAGTGGATGTGCCGGATGACTTGCTCGAAAAAGTTCGTGGTAGTGAACTAGCTTATATACGATAGCGCTCGGCCTTGTAATCGTAGCTGGGATCAAAATCGATCGTTCCGAAACTCTTAATGATATCCATAGCTTTACGGCGTTGAATAAATTCCTTCAATGCCTGGTTGACAGTGTCTTTTTTTGAATGCAATCCCCCGATTCTGAGAGCCTCGGTGAGTAAACCTTCGTCTATTGAAAGATTGGTAGCCATGTGATCCTCCTATTCGTTGGGTATAAAATCGAAATAAGTTGCCTTATACCCCAATAGTATATACTTTAATGATATGAAAAATATATCCCTAAAACTAGATGAGCCGGTCTATATCGACACCGAGGAGGTGATCGAGGCACTCGGTAAAACCCGGAATCGCTATATCAACGAAGCCGTCGCCCACTACAACCTCATCCAAAAAAGAGAGCTGATGAAAGCCCAACTCACGAGAGAATCCAATCTCGTTTCTGCAGAGTCGATGAAGATGAATAAAATCTTGGAAGAGTTGGGAGATGGGGATGAACAGATTTGATCTTTGGTTGGCAAATCTGAATCCGGGAAAAGGAACAGAACCCGGAAAGGTGAGACCTGTGGTCGTGGTTCAAACAGATTTGATTAATGAAACACACCCATCCACAATTGTGTGCCCCTTGACTACACAAATTATCGATTTGGAGGAAGGGGTGCTCCGATTTACCATCGAACCGGGTGATAGCGGAATCGAAAAAAAGAGTGATGTGATGATTGACCAACTTCGAGCACTTGACAATCGCCGATTCATTCAAAAAATCGGTCGACTGTCAGACTCGGATCAAGAGAAAATGATACACTCGCTACGAGTGATTTTAGATCTCTAACCTATTTCTTCACCGTAATCGGAACGGTAACCGCGGTTTTGGCCCACGTAAGAATGAACTGAACGGTTCCCTCTTCGTTTTTCAGTTGGATGCGCATCGGATCCATGGTTTCAGCCAATGCCGAAACAGCACCTTTCACGCGAATCAGATCCGACGCTTCTTTGTAGGTATATGCGCCCCACATGCCGAGGTCTTTATTCAAAATGATCTGCCATTCGCCCTCACCAGGCACGCTGAACACGGAATAGGTTCCAGCTTTCACCTCGGTTCCACCAAACACAACATCTTTCGTGAAGGTGATTTCAGTCGCTTCGTTGGCACCCGTGCGCCATACTTGTCCGAAAGGCACCAATCCGCCGAACACATCGCGCTCGTTAATATATGGTGCGCCATAAACCACCTTCATATACCCCCCATCAACCGTCACAGCCGACAACGAAATCGGACTTTTGCGTGGATGTGGGGGTTGCGCGATGATGGTGGTCGCGAAGGCCAAAAGAAGAAAAAGAGATAGGATGGATTTCATGGGAAGGAAGATTTGATGAAGGGATGAAAAGATGAAAGGATGAAGGGTGAAACGTAGGGGCGGATCGCATCCGCCCTTATCACATCCGCCAATATATCATCTCCGCGTGATTATATCGTTTCCATATCGCGACGGGACATCCGCCCCATCACAATTCCGAAACCCCGCCCGAAACAATGAATTTCATGACCTCGCCGGCGTTGAGTTTCACGGGTTTCACCTGGTCTTTCGGCACGATGAACATCTCCCCCGAAAAGTTATAGGAGTGCGGAAAATACACCGCCACCTTATCGTATTCGCCCAAAACGGTGAGGTCGTCTTCGGTCAAGAATCCCAACTTATACACATTCGTCTCAGGATTCATCAACACCAATACCGGCTTGTTGAACTTCTTTTCTTTGCCCACAAATGCCGAAAAAAGATCCGAAAACGCGGAATAGACCACATTCAGGATGGGGATTTTCATGATGGTGGCTCGGAAAAACGACTTTAGTGGATTCGCTAAGATGGTCTGACCGAAATACCCGACCATGATCAGAAACAAGATGATGACAAGCAATCCGATTCCGGGAAAATCCAGTTGCAGGTACACCAGTACCCCGCTTAAAATGTTGTCGAGAAAGTCGAATACGATATAAATGATGTACACGGTGACCGCCATCGGGGCGATGTATAAGATTCCCTGCAGCAAGTATTTGAAAATTCGATTCATGACTTAAGATACTTTGTTCGCGACATGGATGCCATCCATCGCGGCGCTCATAATGCCGCCCGCGTAGCCCGCACCCTCGCCACATGGATATAGTCCGCGGATGCGAACATGTTCCAACGTCTCTGCATCACGCGGTATGGTCACAGACGAAGATGTCCGCGTCTCCGGCGCATGCACCACGGCGTCGTTCGTCATGTAACCCTTCATCGCCCGACCAAATTCACGAAATCCGTCTTTCAACGCGGTATGGATGAATCCCGGCAACACGCTCCCAAGCTCAACCGACGTGATTCCCGGCGCATAGGATGAATCAGGTAACGAGCCGGACACCTTTCCTGCCACGAAATCCTCCAGTCGTTGCGCGGGTGCCACTTGCGTGCGTCCACCCTCCAACCAAGCTTTATGCTCGATCGCGCGCTGAAATTCCATGGCGGCAAGTGGACCATACGAGCTGAATTCCTTGAAATCCTCCGGCCGCAATTCCACCACGATTCCGGAATTCGCCGTGCTTCTGGCCCGCTTCGACGACGACCAACCATTCGTCACAATCTCCTCCGGTGCCGTCGCACACGGCGCCACCACACCTCCCGGACACATGCAAAAGGAATACACACCCCGCCCATTCACCTGTCGAACAATGCTGTATGGGGATGGGGGCAAGTACTGGCTGCGGACCTCGCAATGATATTGGATCGAATCGATCAGCGCCTGCGGATGCTCCACTCTCACACCAATCGACAGAGGTTTCAGCTCGATTTCGATTCCGCGACGATGCAACAGCTCGAAGATATCCCGCGCGGAATGTCCCGTTGCCAAAATCACATGTTTCGCTTTCACCGGACCATTTGTGGTCTCGACGCCGATAATTCTGTCTCCATCCAATAGGAAATCCGTGACCCGCGTGTTGAACCGCACCTCGCCGCCATGCTCCAATATGTAATTCCGCATGTTGGCGATAATGGCAGGTAATTTATTGGTGCCGATATGAGGGTGCGCATCGGCCAAAATCTCCCTCACCGCACCGAAAGCGACCAACGTTTCGAGGATGTCGCGGATGTTTCCCCGCTTTTTCGAGCGGGTGTATAACTTTCCATCCGAATAGGTGCCCGCGCCGCCTTCGCCGAAACAGTAGTTTGAATCCGGATTCACAATGTGCTTCACATTAATCCCTTTCAGATCCACGATGCGGTCTTTCACATTCTTTCCGCGCTCGAGAATCACAGGTTTTTTTCCATTGCGGATGAGTTGCAGCGCCGCGAACAGCCCCGCCGGACCCATTCCGATCACGATCACCTCTTCTGAATTCGACACATCGGGCGCATCGGGAGGAACAATCGGACGCTCCACAAACGACTCTTTAACATAGGCGTTCACGCGCAATTGCACGAAAACGGTGCGTTGCCGGGCATCGATCGAGCGGTTCAGAATCTCGACATGACTCAAATCCTTTATCGAAATTCCAGCCTTGCGCGCCACGGCTTGGTTCAGCTCGGCCGGCTCGTTCGCGATCTCCGGAAGCAACCGAAGCGTGAGTTCTTTCACCATCTCAGTTCTTTTTTCCTTGGATGAAGCGGGCGATGCGGAGCACAACTCCACGTGGCGAAAAACGGACGGAATTGGCCAGTACGGTGTTCAAAAACCCATGAATAGCGACTCGTTTTCGGCGCATCATGGATGTATAGCCATATTCCGCGACATCTTTGGATGTGGGAAGTGTTCGTCCGTCGAAGATGCGACTACCATTCAAATTCGCGCGTTCTTGGAATTCGCTACGCGTGGCGCCGGGACATAATGCCGTTACCGTGACGCCCGTGCCTTCAAGTTCAACAGAAATCGCTTCGCTGAAATGCAGAACAAAGGATTTCGTGGCATAATAGACACTCATGAAGGGGCCGGGTTGGAAGGCCGCGGTGGACGCAACATTCAAAATCTTACCCGATTTTTGGTCGACCATGCCGGGCAGGAAGCGATGTGTGAGGTCGACCAACGACGCGATGTTCACCGCGATCATGTCGAGCTGGTGCTGCCGGTCGAGTTCGTGGAAGGGTCCGTAATCGCCGAACCCCGCATTGTTCACGAGGTGTTCCACAACGATGCCGGATTGTGCACAAAACTCGTGGATAAGTCGCGGGGCATCGGGCTTTGAAAGGTCTGCGACGAAGACTTTCGCATCGACACCATATTGCGTGCTGAGTTCGGACGCCAATTCACGCAGCGCCGCCTCGTTGCGGGCCACGAGCACAAGGTTGTGGTTGTGGGAGGCGAAAACACGCGCCAGCTCGAGTCCGATTCCGGCCGATGCGCCGGTGATGAGGGTATGCATAGGATTAAAACCCAGTGATGAATACAACGTCGTTCGAGGCAGGCTCCCAAGCCAAGCCGGCTCCGATGTCCAATCCGAAATTCCCGATGCGGGTTTTAAATCGTAGTCCGCCGCCGATCACGGTTGCCGGATCTGACGCGGGACCGGAGAATGCCATCACGGTTTTTGTGAACAGCACACCATAAAAGCGTTCGGAATAGAACGGCATCAACGGCCACTTCGTGTCGGGATGAGATAGCGGAAACGCATAACGCGCACCCAAAGCCCCTGCTGTATTTACCGATGGATCCACCACTTGATTTGCAAAAAAGTGGTTGGTCAATGCCTCATCCATCGCATAATAGCCACGGT
The DNA here is from genome assembly GCA_041749075.1 of Balneolales bacterium. Classification (GTDB taxonomy): domain Bacteria; phylum Bacteroidota; class Rhodothermia; order Balneolales; family HLUCCA01; genus CAMTWZ01. The sequence continues at coordinate 71,675 of JBGTBY010000034.1, forward strand.
TCTGTGTATAAATCTCTGCTTCCAAGCGGAGGCTGAGCGGAGTATATACATACATGATTCCACGGGCTGCTCGGACAGGATCAACCGTTGGTAAGGTAGTTGTAAATCGACGATTATAGGTTAGATCCGCATCCGCATCCCCATAGAAAAAGAGTCCGGAGGTGGGCTGCGGATCGCGAAGGTGCTGGCGCAAGCGATGTGAGTAAATGGTGGAAACGCCTACATACCATGCGTCGAATTCCAATCCGGCCAAAAGGTCCCGTTGGAAGATCGTAGACCGATATCCGAAAAACGGTTTTACCTGTAGCAGGCTTAAGCGCGCATCCCCATCCAGATAGCGATTGAAGGTGGCTTCGATTTGGTTCGAGGTTTCATAGCCGTAATAGGGCGCATCCCATTTTTCGTTTGGACCAATGATGGTTTTGGATGTCCGTAGGGTGATGGATGGATAGATGCCGGCGTATGTGTAGGCCGCATCATAAAAGATCTCGCCTGTTCCATAGCCGAGATACAGATCATAGGCGTGGCGACGAAGCACATCCCCGCTGGAAAAAATGACCCCCCCCGACGCCCGGTTAAACGTCGGTAGCCAGAGCCGTGGCCGCAACCAGTCGGTGGCAGACTTATATGGCGCCGTGCTCCATCCTTCGGTCGGCGTGTCGGAACCAAGCCTCATCGGCTCGGGGTGTTGCATATACCCTTTCGTCCAAATTTCACGCGGGATTTCCGTCTTGGTGGCATCATTCCGTGGTATGACATTCAGCTCGGACCAATCGCCATGCATCGAGATGTATGCATATCGACTTCCATCCGGCGAAATCGATCCTTCCAGTGCGCCACCGGGCTCGTTTGTGATCCTGAACAAACGGTCGTTCTCATAGTCATACTCATAAACCTGCAACGTTTGATCGAAGTCTGAGGTGAGCATCAATCGAAGCCCATCTGCGCTCCAGTTCGCGTCCAACACCGAGGCCATCGGAAAGCTGATGTCCGGTGTCAACGACAAAATCAGGGCTTCTTGCTTGGGGTAAATCAGCCAAACGGCTTGCATGCCGCCTTTTCGCGCAATTACGGCTTGAATGGACGCAAACACCGGATTCGGAAGAACCCATTGCTTGGATTGGTCGACAGGTTCAAACCCGATTAGGGTATCGGGCGTCTGCACCACGCGATGTTTTCCTTCGACGAGATCGGCGCGGGACCAGGTTTCCAGATCCAACGTGTGACTGATGAGCTGCGCTTGGCCATCGTAGCGCGGATGCGGACGATACCGACTGAAAATGGCCGTTCTGCGGTCGTTCGTCAACGAGTAGAAGGAATCTTCGGTGAGGCGGGCTTCGTGTCGGAAATGGGTTTCGCCGGAGGTCACATCCGTCTCATAAAATCCGGGTCGCATGCGATACCCGGTGCGAATAGATAGAATGCGATTGTCGTCGAGCCATAATGGCCGCGAAATTTGCTCTCCATGCGTTGAGAAGGCACTTTCGCCACCCATTTTTGCACGATAGCCTTTTTCGATGTCCCACGACCAATCGCCGAGTGTACGCTTCATCTGAAATCCGAATCCGAAAAATGGCCAAGCGGCTTGCGAACGGACGAGGTGCTTCACCTTTTCTTCGCCATACGTGTCAATCAAGTACGTGCTGAACTGCGCACCACCGATGTAATGGCGATCACCCGGATAGGTAGCGCCAGACGGCATGATGGACGACCACACCCCCCATCCGTTGTACTGCAAATTGAAATAGGGGTAATTCAAGCGGCCCGAATAACCTGGCTCCAACGACGATTCATAATGAACGGCTAAGCCTTCCAAGATTCCGAATGGAGTCGTGAAATGCATGCCGCGTCCCGCATCCGGTGAAAAAATGCTAAGAAAAGCCGGGACGCTATAAGGCGGAATGGCGTTGATGTGAGCCGCATGCACCAATTCGTGAGGCAACATGGCTTCTAACCAGGTACCGGATCGCGGATTGATATAATACCCCTTCACCGGCGCGGTATTGAACTCGATGCGATAGGGAAATACCGTCACATATCCGTTTCCGGCGTGTGAATACGGATCGATCACGACAGGAAGATTGTCGATGTCGGATCCGAACATGGCCGTTGTGGATTCCACCTGTGATTCCAAAATCTTAGCCGTCGCCCAAGCGATGGAATCGGTGCCTTCGGGATACAAGATTCGGAAATGCTCTGTTTTCAACTCCATCCATTTGGCAGACGGACGTTGGATGGTTGGATGAAATTGAGCGATCGTCACGATCGGCAAAACCAAAAACCAGCAAATAAAGAGATAGAAACGCATCATAATAAGGGTACCAAGGTCTTATAAATCGTGAAGTAATGGGAGAACGCGCCACCAAGCACAAACAGATGCCAGAGTTCGTGGAAGCCGAAATAAGCAGGAAAAAAGTTGGGTTTTTTGAGTCCGTAAACCACGGCTCCGACCGTATAAAACACGCCGCCAGCAGCGATGCCGATGATCATATCGGGTCCGTGGGCGTGGTATAATTCGGGCATCAGCAGAACCGCCATCCAGCCCATCCCCAAATAAATGATCAGATTGACCCAGTTCGGGGCCGACATCCACATTAATTTCTGGATCCATCCCAAAAGCAATAACACCCAAGCGGTGATGAGAATCGCATAACCGGTGCTATTCGGAAGGGCGATGAGGCAAAACGGCGTGTAGGTGGCCGCGATGAGCAAATAAATGCACATATGATCGAGGCGGCGCCATAAGAAAATCCGTTGTGTGGATTTCTTGACGCTATGATAAATGCCGCTCACGGCCAGCATGGTCGTGATGCCGAACACAAAAATGCCGATCTCCCAGGATGGATGCTGTGCGAGCAACATCACGCCCAATAGCAAGGCCACAGCCGAGCCGATGAGGTGGGAAAGGGCGTTGAAGGGGTCGCGAAACCCCCAGAGAGGGATTGTTAAGGGTTGCAAAAAGCCTTAGGATTTTGAAGGTGAACGGATAACTTCCGCCTCTACATCACCTGAAAATACCATGAAACCACTCCTTAGTCTGCTTTTTTCGTTTGTTTTCCTTGCATCGGCGCATGCGCAAACCCAATTATCCTATTATCTGCCGGATGGAGTAAGCTATGACTCGTCCATTCCGGTTCATGTGCCCGGCGATCGCCACATCCATCATCATGAATTGATCGCGTATTTAAAGGCGGTGGATGCGGTATCGGACCGCATCACGATGACGCAAACCGGTGAAACGCATGGCGGACGTCCGTTGTATTTGCTGACGGTGACATCGCCCGAAAATCATGCAAGAATCGAGGACATCCGCAAGCAACATGTCTCGATGTCCGCGCCGACAGAGACTTCTCCTGTTGTGGTTTGGATGGGGTATTCGGTGCATGGAAATGAAGCGAGTGGAACCAATGCCGTGCCCTTAGTCGTGTATCACTTGGCCGCGGCGCAAGGTGAGGAAATCGAAACCATGCTCAAAAACATGGTGATCATCATCGAACCGAGCATCAATCCGGATGGGTTGGACCGTTTCGCGCATTGGACGAACACCTTGAAAGGTCGCAATCCCTCGAGCGACCCGAACGACCGTGAGCATGGTGAAACCTGGCCAGGTGGACGCACCAATTATTACAGTTTTGATTTGAACCGCGATTGGATGCCGGTACAACAGCCCGAAAGTCGTGCGCGGCTGCGGAATTATCATTTATGGAAACCGAATGTGGTGACGGATCATCACGAAATGGGCACCGGCTCGACCTTCTTTTTTCAGCCGGGAATTCCGAGCCGGAATTTCCCATTATCTCCCGCGCGCGGATTCGAACTAACATCCAAAATCGGCGAAGTCCACGCCCAATATTTGAACAAAATCGGAAGCCTGTATTACACCAAAGAAAGCTTCGATGATTTTTATATCGGAAAAGGGTCTACCTATCCCGACATCAATGGCGCGGTCGGAATCCTGTTCGAACAGGCGAGCAGCCGTGGAATGAAGCAAGACAGTGAGCATGGAATGGTCACCTTCCCGTTCACCATCAAAAACCAGTTTACCACAACGTTATCCACACTGAAAGCCTCGTATGATTTGCGGATGGAGTTGCTCACGCATCAGCGCGATGTGGTGAATGGCGCGAGTCGTGAAGCGGCCTCGAACACCGTGAAAGCGTATGTGTTCGGCGACAAGCACGATCCGGCGCGGGTATGGCATTTGCTCGACATGTTGAACCATCACGACATCAAGGTGTATGGCTTGGCTCGAAACACGACCGTGGATGGAAAAACGTTCGAATCCGGATCCTCTTTCGTGGTGCCGCTCGACCAACCTCAGCATCGCCTCATCCGCGGATTTTTCGAAACCATCACCACATTTCAAGACAGCTTGTTTTATGATGTGAGTTCCTGGACGTTGCCCATCGCGTTCAATCTGGAGTATTCGGGACTCGCGGCGCGCTCGTTCACATCTGGATTATTGGGCGGAGAAGTCGGCACTCCCGCATTTCCGAAAGGAAGCGTAATCGGAGGATTTTCGGAATACGCCTATGTCTTCGAATGGGACAGTTATTATGCTCCGCGTGCGCTGAACCGCCTGCTGGAGGCCGGTTTTCGCGTGAAAGTGGCCACAAAAGAATTCACACTTCCGTTGGCGGATGCATCCGTCAAAACATTCACCTACGGCACCATTTTGGTCGCCTTGGGTACGCAGGACAACCCCGGACGCGTGCACGCCATCATGGAATCCATCGCCACGAACGACGCCGTTCAGGTATATGCCGTGAACACGGGCTTGGCGCAGGGCGGAATCGACCTCGGTAGTCCGAGCTTCGAAACCTTGAAGAAACAAGAGGTGGCGATGCTCACCGGAGACGGCGTTGCCGGAAATGATGCGGGCGAAATCTGGCATCAGTTGGATGTGAGATGGGGAATGGAAATGACCCAGTTGGATGTGGATGTGTTCAACCGCGTGTCGCTGGACCGCTACACGACGATCATCCTGGCTTCCGGTTCATATGGCAACATGAGTTCGGGCGCGGTGGAAAAACTCAAACAATGGGTTTCGGCAGGCGGCACTTTGGTGGTGTATCGGTCGGCTGTGAGCTGGGCGATACGTCAGGGGTTGGTCGCGGCGAAGTCGGTGGAATCGGAACCGAAAGACGACAAAAGCATGCGCCCATATGAAAGCGCAAGTTCGGAAATGGGCGCTCAGCGGATCGGAGGAAGCATTTTCCAGACCACCATCGACCCCACGCATCCTCTCTTTTACGGATACCGCAATGCCACCCTCGCGACGTTCAGAAACACCGAGCTGATGCTCGAACTTCCGTCCAATTCGTTTGCCGCGCCGATGCGCTACACCTCCGAGCCGCTATTGAGCGGGTACATCTCGAAGCCGCAATTGGCCCGGCTGAAGAATACCGCGGCCATCGTCGTTGGTGGACAGGGCAGCGGACGAGTCATCGCCGCGACGGATAACCCCGTGTTCCGCGCGTTCTGGTTCGGCACTGACAAACTATTGGCCAACGCGATCTTCTTCGGTCACACCATCAGCGGGTCGACAATCGCGCGTTGAGGAACTCCGCCCAGCTCCGGATCGTGTCGATGCGATACAATCCGGAGTTGTGGCCGTCTTCCCAGGTGAATTGCAACGCATAGGTGCCGATCGGGGTGATCGCGCGCACAGTGCGGATTTTGTGCGGCGTTTCGAGGAAGATCTCGGGGTCGATGGGGACGCCCATAAGTTCGTGTCCGCCACGGCACATCACGCAGGGGCAGGCCCGACGCAATGAATCGAGCGGGAGCGCGGCAGAAAGGCCGTCGGCAAACGACAGCGACAGGGTCTGGGCCTCTTTTTCGACGGTGATGGAGGTGAGTGCGGGCATGGACAAAGGGAAAGAAGAATAAAGGGGGTGGAAATAAGTGATACTTGCGGACAGCGGTACTTAACAAGCCGTTAGGACGTGCTAAGTATAATATTTACAGTAAAAAATCTCCGAAATCGTTACGAAATCTGTGCACGGAAAATTAACCATTTCTCATGGAATTCCGACCGGTGACGTATTCTGTCACGGCCATTTCCTACCTTCCAATCATGGAACTCCTATACATCCTCATCGGATCGGCCGTCGGCGCCGTCATTGCCTGGCTTATCGCCAAATCCCAAGCCACCACGTCCCTTTCGGCCGCGAACGACCGGGCAAACGACGCATCCACCCGCCTCTCCCTCACCGAGAAACAACTGTCCGATTCGGAAGCCTCGCGCAGCTCGCTTCAATCCGATTTATCGAAGCTTTCCACGGACTACGCCCGCCTCGAAGCCCAATATTCCATCCATAAGGAGGAAGTGGCCCAGCTCCGCGAGCGCTTCCGCACCGATTTCGAGAACCTGGCGCAAAAAATCCTCGATGAAAAAACCTCGAAGTTCACGGAGCAGAACAAGGTGAATCTGGATCAGGTGCTGGGTCCCCTGCGCGAAAATCTCACACGTTTCGAGAAGCAGGTGAATGATGCGTTCACCGAGGAAACCCGTGAAAAAGCGAGTCTTCGCGAACAGATCCAGCAACTGGCGCTGATGAACCAGCAGATGAGCACGGATGCGATGAATCTCGTGAAGGCGCTCAAAGGCGATAACAAGGCGGCCGGAAATTGGGGGGAAGTGATCCTCGAACGGCTTCTCGAGCGCTCGGGACTGGAGGAAGGTGTCAATTATGTGGCCCAAGGCTCGTTCCGCGATGAAGAGGGACGATCCAACATGCCGGATGTGGTGATCACCCTGCCGAGTGACAAACATATCGTGGTCGATTCGAAAGTCTCGTTGTTGAGCTATTCCGATTGGGTTGCCGCGGAAACGGATGAGGAGCGTCAACGATCTGAAAAAGCCTTTGCCACCTCGGTCTGGAACCACGTGCGCGGCCTATCCGACAAGAATTATATGAAATTATATGGCATCAACAGTCCGGATTTCGTTCTTCTGTTCATGCCGATCGAGCCGGCGTACGCGATGGTCCTTCGCGCCGATTCCTCCCTATGGCAGAACGCCTATGATCGCAAAATCATCATCGTGAGTCCGACCACTCTCATGGCCACCCTCACTACGGTGGCCAATATTTGGCGGCAGGAGCAAGGAATCAAGAATGCCGAGAAAATCGCGGAGGAAGCCGGGAAATTGTATGACAAGATCCACGGATTCGTGGATGATTTCGAGAAAGTGGGCAAGCAGTTGGAGACGCTTCGCAACACGTACTCATCCGCTGATAACAAACTGAGAACGGGTACCGGAAACGTGCTGCGTCGTGCAGAGCAGATGAAAAAACTCGGTGCGAAGGCCACGAAAGCGATTACGGGAGTCAGTGCGGATGCGGACACCGACGACGACGAAACCTAATTCTGAAGCTCGATATCCGGAACCTGCCCCGGCGTGATGTCCATCTTATACTGCTGGCGACCCAAATCGCCGTTCGCGTTTTTGAACAGCGGTTCCGCTCCATTGTCTTCTTTCAGCACCATATAAAGCGTCAGCAAGGTGTCGTTCGGCATCTCCATCCGGTAGGTCCACACCGAATTGCTCGATAGCACATTCAACTCCTCGGCGGATTTCGACAGCAGAAAGCGGAACGATCCGCCTCCCCCTCCTTCTTCCACGGGTCGCTGAGCCCAGGCCGCCATGAACACCCCGGCTTCCGTTCCGGCCCGCATCAGCACATATTCCCGCTCGATGGCCGGCATGCTGTACTGCGCGCGATACCAGTCGTTTACCTGGGAAAACATGGTGAAGATCCCCCAGAAAAACACGGCAAAGGCCAATGATTGCTGGGCCCGGGACGAATCGGTGAACAGGAGCACACCCAGCGCCGATCCGACCAGCGCCGCCGAAGCCACCGTCGAATCGATGAGGATTGCCACAAGGGCCAACCCAAGGGCGGCAACAAGGGATATGGGATCAATCCGCATTGCGTAACGCCTCCAACAGGGATTGTTGTTCCGCTTTGTAGGCTTCTAGCTCGTCGCTCAATTGTTGGCTCGTCGCGAAATTGGCTTCCTGCCGACGATGATTGATTTCAGTGGCGATGCCGGCCAGAATAGTGGGGATGAGGACCAAAAGCAGCAAGATGCGGTTCAGGCGGAGGCGGGTTTTGAGCATGGGACAAGATACCCGCAAACGGATCGGTCTGAAAATCAATCCCCCAACGCCTCAATAAACCCGTCCAAATCCGGATCCCCGCCCAACACATGGATTCGGCGGATCTGCCGATCGTGTCCGAACAGAATTTTTGCCGGCGTGAAGGGAAGAAGTCCCATGGATTTCGGATCCCCATTGATCCATACGCGAACTGGGAACAGAAATTTTTGAGTCTCCAGGAATTGCGAGACCTCATCCGCGCTTCTGGCCGGAGAAACCCAGACGAGGCGGATGGGATAGGTCCAGTAATCGCGCATCCAAAGGCTCAGCTCATCCAAACACGACTGGCAATGCGTAGGCGGCGCCACGAGCAGCACGGTAGGAAGCACGGGATCGAGCGGGGCATCGAGCTCATTCAGCAAGGCGCTCCATTCCTGGCTTTTGTCGGGCGTTCGATACATCTCGGGGGTCTGATGCGTGTCGCACGAAACGACGATCAATAGAAGAGCTAGGCGGACATTAATGATGGTCCTTGCGGAGGAAAAGGACATAGTTGGTCAGGATAAGGATGGGGGTTAGGATCAACACTCGGATGATCGCGTTGGTGTCTTGGATGCCACGGAGATACAGCGACATGGGATTGGAGCCGAGTGTGAGGTGGCTCGTTCCCCAGTCTTGTAAAATGGACCAAAATCCATGAAGCGCCGATCCCGGAGTCATGAGACTTCCCATGCTGACGGTGATCGGCATGAGAAACAGGATCGCCAGCACAAGGAAAGTGCCGAGGGAGCCGCCTCCTACGAGGCGCAAGATCAGAAACGCCCCATACCCGACGAAAAGATGGTACAGGAACAGATTTCCGGTCGCCATCAGGCCATTTCCGATGTCGGAGAATAGACCGATGTACAACGTCGCATAAGGGAGGGTCACGATAATGCTCAGGAGTCCGATTTGCAACAATGTCGTTCCGATCACCATCGACCGGTTTCGGAATCGACCCAATCGGAATTGTATCGATTCCGGACTATAGAACACGGTGTGGATGTTCGACAATTGGAAGACGAAGAGGAGGCTGATGAAAAGGAGGTAGGAGGTGATCGTGTTCATCAGGATCGTGATCACGATCTCGGGTGGTGGAGATTTGTACACAAACCAACAGCTTAACAGGATGAACATCAGAAGCAGGGCGCTGCTGAGCATGCGCAGATGCAGAACCAGTTGGTATCGAAGTAATGCGATCATCGGTCCCCCCGGAACAGGTCTAAGTAGAAGGAATTGAGGTTTTGTCGGTCGCGGTCGCGGCCGAGATCGTGGATGAGCTCTCCACGCTTCAAAATGAGGATTCGATCGCAGGCATCGTCGAGCTCATAAAGCAAGTGGGATGAAATCACCACAAGGTTTCCTAGCGAGGCATAATCACGGACCAGCAGCATGAATTCGTGTCGGTCGATCGGATCCAGCCCTTCGAAAGGCTCATCGAGCAGCACAACGGGCGGAGTTCCAGTGAACGCAGCCAGGATGCCGAGCTTCTTCAGCATGCCCTTGGAATAACCCCGGACCGCCTTTTTCAGGTGATCCGTCATGCCTAAACGCCGAACCATTTCGGCTTCAAACGTGCTTTGCGACGATCCTTCCAAGCGCCGTTGGAACGTCAGCCAACCCGCGCCAGTGGTTCGGATGGGAACCGTGAACGTCTCGGTCTGTACCCCCATCCGCATGAATTCTTTCGGGATGTGGATGGTGCCCGTATCCGGTAATAGCGCGCCCGATAGGAGTTTCAGAGTGGTGCTTTTCCCGGATCCGTTCGGACCAATCAGCCCCACTACCGTTCCAGGCGTTAGGGAGAATGTGGCATCGCTGAGAGCCACCAATCGTCCGAAGGACTTTCGGACGGTATCAAAATCCAAGGTCATAGACATATATATGATTCGTTTCGGGGGAATAGGTGTATAGGAGAGAATCGTGGTAGGTCGCGAAAGGGGATGGTGTCGGAATCACATATCTCGAGACCAATTTTCCATCGAAATCAAAGCACTGAATCGGCTGCCTCCGAGGACCGATATCTCCGCTTAAAAAACATGCCAGCGATTCGGTGAGGAAGGCGGCAGAATGTGTTTTGCTATTAAAAAAAGGTAAATCATACTTAATGGTAAAATTTGGTGTCTTCGGTTGAGTGGAATTCAAAAAAGAAGTGGCCAGCTTGTTGTTTTGAAAAATTTCGGCTCTATTGCTGAATTGCCGATATCTCAATACGGCGCCAAATTTGTTGGACGAATGAAAAACAATCCCTTCTGGAGGGTGAGTTATAATTGCGGTACTCTTGAGGCGGACGGTCTGCTTAGTTGAAAAATTAATCTCATATATGTCCTCATATTCCATGTTTAGGGTACCGGCCCAGACGATTGAATCATTAACTGCAAATATGCTTAGGGGGTTAAAGGGAACGACTAATTCAATGCCAGGGGTCATGTCGAGGCCTAACCGAAATATTTTTTGCTGAGAGGGGTCGGAAACGAACAAAAAGGTTGAAGTTGTTGAAAGAGAATGAGGTTTATTTAGTTCACCAGGACCTCTGCCTATTGAGCTATACGTTCCAATTGGTTCGAAAAACTTGTTGACTTGGTGTATAGAATTACGACTATGATCAATGAAGAAGAAATAATCTTTTTGATAAGCCAAACCACTCATGCCATCAACATTTAATCCGACTAGATTAGTAGAATCTTTGGGCAGAATGGGGGCTTCAACTAAATTCAGGGGATAGGTTCGAGATTCGCATGAAACCAATGCGAGTAGTAGTAGAATTGTGGGGGATTTCATAAAAAATAAACCCTGGGGACCAAGGGTTGAGGATTAGGTTGCTTGTACAAGGTCGTTAAAGATCTCGAGAACAATACTCTCATATGCCTGACCGTAGCACGACGTATTGCATTTGACTCTTGCAAAAGTCCAGGGGAGTGTCGAGATGGAACACTCCACGAGGCACTTTCCTAGTAACAACAGAATGCCCTCATCTTCCTCCGCAAAAGCGCTTGTCACCCCAATCGTAGGGAGCATTATTGCGGCGATCATGAGGATGGAGAGGAGTTTTTTTAACGTTTTCATATGATTTTTTGGGCTTTGAATGATGGGTTAAGTCGCAGATGCCCGGACTTTCAATCGATTCAAACCATTGACACGACTGGACCGAGAATGGCTTTGATCACGTTGCCATAAAAGGCGATGTAGCAGTCGAAGCTACATGCCATGCTACGTAGGCTCCATGGTGCGTAGGTGTCAATGCAATAGTTCACGCAATTCATATACGATTCGACGACTCCCGCTTCCTGAGCATTAGCCGACATCGTCGGCAAAATCGTATAGATCATCAGCGCTAGGGCAAGCGTAGCGACCCACTTTTTGAGCGTTTTCATATGATAGGTTTCCTTTGTTTTGATATGAGGGTTATTGGTTGTTTTGCAGATGCCCTAGCGCAAGACTAACGAACATTTCCTCGCGAATCAAGAAGTTTCGTTCCTAAATCTGTGCATATTTTTCAAGAGCTTAGCGAGCCCCCTTACTTATATGACAGAACATTAAGAAACCCTAATGTAAGATTTTGCCAGTTTCCGACTCTATATAGAAAGAGCACATTGTTCTTAGTCACCCTTAACCAGTCAGGAAACACCCCCTATGAGACGATTAGATATCAGCAAAGCCAAAACCATCTTGATGTCGCACTTGAATCACATCACCGGAATCACGAAATGGGCCAAATTGATGGGATATAACCGAATCGAATTTTCTCGGTATTTCAAGAAGACCCACGACATGTCGCCGAAGAAAATGTTTCACCGCGTTCGGGTGGATTCCATCATGGTCTATCTGGCGCAACATCCCAATGCGAAGCATTACGAGGTGGCGATCCGCTTCGGGCTGCGCGATGAAAAAGCCCTATACGATTATCTGAAGTACCATCACGACGCGTCGCCCACCGAGGTCAAAGCGTTTTCGTTAGAAAGCGCATGGGAGCGTCGCCGTCGGTGAAGCCTTCGCGGCGGTAGAGGCGCGCGGCGGGGTTGTCGTCGCGCACTTCCAAGGTCACTTTTCCGCATCCGAGGCTGCGCGCATGTCGCGCCACAGCATCGAGCAGGGACTTGCCCACGCCGCGTCCCCGCGCATCGGGCGCTACGCTCAGGTCATGCACGTTCACCAGCGGCTTCGCGCCGAAGGTGGAATACCCCGTGAAGCAGATGGCCACGCCGATCGGCGCGCCGTTGTCTTCGGCCAGGATCGCGAACGCGCCCGGCACGCTCGGTAGATCCGCGCGAAGCTTCTGTTTCACGTCGTCGACCAATGGCTTGCCATTGCCCATCGGGTCTTGCGAGTAGAGGTCGAGCATCGCGATCACGAGGTCGAGATCGGTCGGGTTGTGGTAGTTAGCGAGTCGTGTGTGCATATGTCTGGGGCGCATGCGATGCGCCCGTACATTTAGATATGTGTCGGGGCGGTTGTCGGGGCGGATGGCATCCGCCCTTACTGGAGACCCTAGCCCGACTTATACTTATAAAGATTTCCCGCCCCCACGGCTTCCGTGGCCTGATTCAGCGCATAGGCGCTGTCGAAGAGCACGATGGGGTTCTTGTCCAGGTCGTAGGTCACGGCGGTGGAATAGCTTTTCGAGAGGCGACCGATCACGGCATCATCTTTCGGAAGCCAACGCGCAGTATGATACGGCACGGGCGACATTGTGATCTCGACGTTGTATTCGGCCGCCATCCGATGCTTCACGACATCAAACTGAAGCGCGCCAACCGTTCCTAATAAAAGCTCATTCCCCACGCCATTCGGCACTTCGAACACATGCACCACGCCTTCTTCGCTGAGCTGCTGGAGTCCTTCGCGCAGTTGCTTGCGTTTAAACGGGTCTTTGCTGCTCGCTTTCATGAAATGCTCGGGCGAAAACAGGGGAATGACATCAAACCGCACGGCCGATTTCTCATACAGGGTGCTTCCGATCCGGAAATCCCCCGGATTGAACAGCGCAAGAATATCACCCGGCCAGGCTTCGTCCACCATCGAACGCTCATCGCCCATCAAACTATGTGGCGTACTGAGACGCACTTTTTTTCCACTGTCGCTGAGCACCACATCCATCCCCTTCCGGAATTTTCCGGATGCGACACGGACAAACGCCGTGCAATCGCGGTGATCCGGATTCATATTGGCCTGCATCTTGAAGATGAAGCCGGAAAACGGGGTGTCGAGCGCGCGGATGTCGCCCGTATCGCCTTCATAAGGTTGCGGTGATGGCGCCAAGTCGGAAAAATGACGCAAGAACAGGTCGAGTCCGAAGTTGTTCAAAGCCGATCCGAAAAACACAGGAGAGACTTTTCCGCTGAGAAAATCTTGCAAGTCCATGTCTCGGTATTCATCGCCGATGAGCTGCACGATTTCGCGAAGCTCTTCTTTGTCGTCGTTATAAATTTTGCTGTTGGCGAGTCCGGTTTCGAGATCGGTGATGTCGGCCGAGGCTTCGTGCGCGCCATGATCCACTTTCGTGTATCGGTACAATTCGTCGTGTTTGATGTCGTACACGCCTTCGAACTGGCTTCCGTAGCCCACGGGCCAGGTGGCGGCGATGGCGCGGAGGCCGAGTTTGGCTTCGATGTTGCTCATCACTTCGAGCGGGGACATCCCCGGACGGTCGCATTTGTTCACGAAGGTGATCACCGGCGTTCCGCGCAGTTTGCACACTTCATATAATTTTTCGGTCTGCGTTTCCACGCCTTTGGCCACATCGATCACCATCAGCGCGCAGTCGGCGGCGACCAGGGTGCGCAGCGTGTCTTCGGAAAAGTCCTTGTGGCCCGGAGTGTCGAGCAGGTTGTATTTCACGCCGTCTTTTTCGAAACGAAGCACCGAGCTCGTCACCGAAATGCCGCGTTCCTGCTCGATCGCCATCCAGTCGCTTAAGGCGGCTTTCGAGGCTTTTCGTGATTTCACGGCTCCTGCTTCACGGATGGCTCCTCCATACAGAAGGAGTTTTTCGGTGAGGGTGGTTTTCCCGGCATCGGGGTGGGAAATAATGGCGAAGGTGCGCCGAATGGACGCTTCTTTCAATACGGGGTCGGACATTATCTCGGGCTTGCCTGCGTGCGTTCGATGAAGGCCTTGTTATCCACAACCGGACGCTCGGTATCGTTCGCGATCTCGATGGTGAGGCCGTAAATCATTTTGAGGCGGTCGGCCATGGCTTCGTAGGTGATCTTATCTGGCGAATCGGACGGACGGTGGTAATCGTCGTGGATTCCCGAAAAGAAAAACGCGAACGGAATGCCGAGGCGACCGAAATTCCAGTGGTCGCTGCGACGATAGATCTGCTGTGGGTCGTTGAGGTCGTTCAAGCCCGGATCCAGGAAAATCTTCGTGGTTTTGTCATTCGCCACGCGCACGAGACTGTCGATACGTGAGGATATGAGCGATGCGCCGATCAGGTACACATAATTGGTATCGCCGCTTTCATAACGTTTGTCTTCGATGCGACCAACCATGTCCACATTGATGTTGGCTACGATGTTTTCGATGGGGATGGTCGGATGATCGGAGTAATAGCGCGAACCCAAAAGTCCTTTTTCTTCGCCACTCACATGCAAGAACATTACCGAGCGACGCGGGCCATGACCCGCTTTTTTGGCTTCAACCAACGCATTGGCAATGGCCAGAAGTCCGACGGTACCGGATGCGTTATCATCGGCACCATTATAAATGCGATCTCCGGATGCATCCGGCGAACCGATGCCCACGTGATCGTAATGCGCCATCAGAACAACAGCTTCATGCGCCAATTCTGGGTCGGAACCAGGTAATACAGCCACCACATTGCGGCTTTGGATGGTTTCTTCGCCGGTAACGCCGTCAACGGAAAGGCTGGATGGAGTGACGCGAGGGGAAAAGGTGCGCGGATTGGCTGAAAGTCGGGTATGCAGATCGCGCAGGTGTTGCTCGTTTCCTTCGGCCAATAATTGCGACGCAGTGAACGGCGTGATGGTGTAATACTGGTAGGTGAAGCGAGGCTGACGCACTTGGTATGCCAACCGCATCGCCGTGGGCGAATTGAAGTTGCGCTGCATCATGTTCAGATTGTCGAGGAATTCCGCAGGCGAATCGAGCGAAATCGTGATCACACCCAAAGCGCCGCGAGTCAAAATCAGGTCACGAAACCGGCGCTGCGCCGTCCATCCCGTAGCGGATGCCGGGATGTCGTTGAAGATCATCACATAATTTCCTCTGACATCGATTCCGTCCAAATGACGGATGCCGAGGGTGCTGTCTTCAATCCCGAATCCAGCGAAATAAATTTGTCCCTGATGGGTTCCTGGCGAGCCTGAGGTGACCAGCACCGGATCCAGATTATCGGAATCCACTTTCAGGGTTTGTGTGATGTTGCCTGTGGTGAATTTGAAGGTATACCCGAGGGTTACGCTTGTGGCCAAATCATAAAACTGGAAGTAGGTGCTGTCGTCACCCGCTGGTAACAAGCGGTTCAGGATGTGATGGTTTGCCAAATAGATTGCGGCTTTGACTTCCTCGGGCGAACCGGTGTCGCGACCCCGCATCGAATCATCCGCCAAGGTATACACAAGCGGTTTGATGAAATCGGCGGTGATGTGTTTGGTGTGCGTATATCCCGCTTCGGTGCGTTGAGCGGGCGTGAGAGGAATTTCCTGCGCTTTGCACGCTGAAAGAAAGACAAGGCCGGAGGCGGCCACAATGAGAAGACGGTTCATATGGAGATGGTTTCGGATACGGTGGGTAAATCTAGATGGAATTCGGTGACGTCCTCGTCCACAAAAAGAACCAATTTTTGTTCTTTGATCATTTCGAGGATGGCGAGGAACATCACTACAATAATGATGCGGGATGTGGCACTTTCGATGAGGGCTTTAAACGATTGTCGTCCACCGGTGCGCAAGGCCTCGGTAATGCGCTTTTCCTGCTCTTCGATGGACGTTTTGACCAACTCGACGGAATGGACGGGCTTCGGACGCGTGGCTCGGTTAATCACCTGCTGATACGCGGAAATGAGATCGAACAACGTGAGTTCTTTGAGCAATTCGCCGGAGTCATGGTCCACGTCCACACGATCGTTATCTGTGTTTCCACGGGAAAAGTACAAGCGCTCATGCTCATCCAGCAATCGCATTTCATCCCCCATTTCCTTGAATCGGCGATATTCAATCAGACTTTGAACCAATTCATATCGCGGATCGGCTTCATCAAATTCGGTATCGATGTCTTGTTCGTCGCGTGGCAACATCATTTTCGCTTTGATCGACATCAACGAACTGGCCATGTAAATGAATTCGGACGCCACGCCAAGGTCCAGTTCTTCCATGAAATGCAGATACTCAAGGAACTGGTCGGTGATGTAGGCGATGGGGATGTCGTAGATGTCGAGTTCATCCCGTTTGATGAAAAACAGGAGCAAATCTAGCGGACCTTCGAAATTCGTAAGCTGAACACGATACATGGGGTGCAAGATAACGAAACCGTCAGATTTTCGAACGCGCACGGAATACAGTACATTTGGGTTATGCTTGCATTCCTTGCACTACTGCTTCTCAACTTGTCGTCGGCATCTGATTCCATAACGGTGAGGTTGGTCCTCTCTCCTGCCGATTATGTGATGTATATGGATGGGGATGTGACCAACTGGATGAATGTGAGCGACGGCGACACACTGACATTTCCAAGTACCACAAAACGTCTGACCTTCACCCATCCGAAATTCAGGGATGTAACGATCCAGCTTCGTCCGTCCAATGAGAATGTTCGGTCGATCAACGTCGGAAACAGTTTTCCTCTCGCTAAATCGGCTCGACATCAATCCAGCTGGTACACCATCCGAAATGAAGCGAATGTATATGTGGAAACGGACAGCACCACGACCATCCACTTTGGTGGTGAATTGGTGGGAAGGGGGTCGGCGTGGTTGACCTTGCCGAAAAGCCGCCGATGGCATGCGGTTCGGTTCGAGTCGGAACACGGAGAAACGCTGTATGGCGGGGTTTCGCTGGATCAGCGCGAATCGGTTCAGCTGATCCACTATGTGCGGCCATCGAGAGCCGATTCCTACTCGCGCCTGCTGCTACCTGGCGCCACTCAGTGGGTGGAAGGGGATAAAGAGAAAGCCGTTCTCATAACGTTGATGAACGGGCTAGCAATGGGATTGGTTCTCGATTCCTACTACAGGTACGATCGGTCGGTGGCACGGTATAACGCGGCAAACCGTTTGTATCTGTCTGCCACAACCTTTGAAGAAGCAATGAATTATTCGGAGATAGCGAAAGATCGATATGAGGATATGAGGGGCTTCAACCACGATCGGAAAACCTTTTTGGTGGGGTTGGGAGTTATGTACTCATTCCATCTGATTGATGCGATCATCCCTCCAAAACATGGATACCGGAAGGTGGTGATACGCCCCGATCCCTACGAGGCGGTGGGCGTTCATTTGTCGTTCTAATCGGGGATGGTAGAATCGGCAACAATCTGTCTTTGCAAGCGGAACCGACCAATGTGCAGCAATCCCTCTCGATATCCTGTAAAAAGGTCGGAGTTCCCGAAAAAACGAACATCGGTCATTCCATTAAGAGCCAATTCCCATTTTGGGTATACGCGGTACTGGTTGTCGCACACGTCGATGCCCCAGATGTCTGAGCCGAGAATCAAACTAGCTCCGCATTCGGAATCGATCATGATGTCATCGTAAGTCAAACCGGTAAGGATAGTTGTGGATGTGAACGATAAAAGATCATAATCCACGATTTGGCCGGTCGATTTAAAGGCCATTCGAATCGCATTCGGTACAGGGTGGAACATATATGCGATATCCGACTGGTCCCAATCTTGGATAACCGCTCCCGATATCGCATTTCGAATTTGCAATCCTTTCCCGAAAAGAAGCACTTGGTTATTCGATTGTCGGTACACAACGTGCAACGGAATTACATCAATCGATATGCGCCACGCTTCGGCAAACGGATATGCAGAGAACATCGATAATGACAAAGCGCCGGTATCGCGATCTTCAATGGCTATCGGAAACTGATTCTGTGCCGTTTTCGAAAACACTTTTCGCGGAATGTCTTTTGCAGGCAATGTGAAAGGGGTGTGAGTACCGGTTATGGGATGAATTTCACCGATATTGCCCTTGCTGCTCACATAGACCATATGCTGATCGTTTGCTGACGAAGGTCGCCCATTGACCAAGCTGGTGATCGTATAATCGATGCTCGGTAACGTGGTGAAGGTCCCCCACTCCATCCAGCGAGGTATCATCAAAAAGAACCCGTGTTGCGAAGCGCCAACCGCAGGAAGCCATTGGGTGACGGGAAGTATCAGACCGAAATCGGGTACCTCGACGTTCGGTCGTGATGGATCCACGCCGCCTCGAACGGTCAATTCCGAATCCATAAACGCATTTCGACGCAAGATATATGGTGGCGATTCCCATGTTACATTGTGATCAAACCGGTAGGTCAAATCCACACGAAACTGAGTGTGCACGGTATCGGATATTGTAAACGTTCGATTGCTCGTCCCAACCAGTTGTTGCAGTGGCACATAAGGACCGCCCGGTTGTCTGCGAGATAACTGCGCGCTAGAAGGCGGATGACGAAAGGTGATGGTATCGGGTGTTATGATTTGTTGAACGGCCGTGCAGGATCTGCTCTCTTTCAGTTGAAGCTTATTGAGCGGGGCTTCTTCCATTTCATAACGCCATTCGCAAGGTGTGGACATCAACACCGGTGACATCAAGGTATCGGACGAGCGCTCACCCAAAATCGAGAACAATCGATACCGAACTTCAGACGGTTGTGGAAGCTGAAGGTCCATATCCTGCCAAAAATTGGCACCTGCGGAGACATCTCCGATGGGGTCAAAGTCGCCACTCCCCACCTTTCGTTCAATGATAACCCGTGCAGTTGGAAACGTGCCTGTCCAATTGAAACGGGCCCGCGAAGAGGAAATGGAAAAAACCACGCTTCCAAGCTCAGGCAATTGAAACGATGGACTCTCCGGATCGAGCGGATTCACATGCTCAAATGCGGCCGGCTCCTCGCGGCACGAGATCAGTACCACCAGTAATAAAAGCAGTGACAAGCGATTCATACGAAGTAAGATAATGTCTTTTTACCCTATCTTCGTCCTATACAATATGCCATGATATTCGCTCTACTTTTCATTAGTATGCTCCTCCAGCCGCAGGATTCGGCTTCGGTCCGTTTTCAGCTCCGCGTCCCTCAAGCGATGCTGATGGTGGACGAAGACACCGCCTCGGTTCGACGAATCACATCAAGAGATACGCTCACATTTCGTACGGGCTCGTATCGCTTCAGGATCATCCACCCATCCTATCTCGATCGGGTGTTGGATGTGGATCTTTCCGCGGTTCAAGACACGGTGATCCGAATCGGCTTTCCTGGCCAAACCATAGGAGAATACGCGGGTTTTACCAGCTGGTACCCCTTACGAAACGGTCATAATGTGTATGTGGAGACCGACGATGAAACCGAAATATGGCTTGATGGGGAAAGCCTGGGTGTTGGCCATGTTTGGTACAATTTGCCCATCGATTCGTTATCACATACCCTGCGCTTGGTGCACAAGGATTTTCGAGTTACCGAGCATCCGTTCACATTCCATCCACGTCGATCCATGCATGTGGTGGATTATCTGCTGCCCGATCGGCGCGTGTCGCAAGCCTTGAGTCTGCTACCCGGCGGAACGCAATTTTATGAGCGCGACAAGCGGAAAGGGGCTGTATTCGCGGGCGTGGTTACGGGCGGCATCCTGTCGGGCATGTATCTGACCGATCGATACAAGCGAAAAAACAATGAATATTTGTTTACGCGTGAACGCTATCGGAATGCGGGTGAGGCCGAAGCCGAGGCTCTTGGGAACAAAACGGACAACTTGCGATCACAAGCCGCAATCTTAGGATTGTTGCGGGATGTGTCCTTCGGTGCTGCGGCCGTGATGTATGTTGGAAGTGTGGTGGATGCGTTGATTCCGCATCCGATGGGTTATCGAAACGTCCGCATCCGCCCCAATCCCTATCCGACGGTCACGGTGTCGTTCTGAACCGGTAGCGGGCAACGCCACCGACAAGATATCGATCGAGATACGCTGTAGTGAACGACTCATGGTGCGGTTGTCCCATCACCCGGGGTGTGATCCGGTACTGAACGCCGCTGGACGTGACGTTCAAATCATGGTAATAAAAATCGGCTATGGTTGTGCCTACCACCTCGAATGGTGCGTCGTCGATACGGCGCTCCACCTGAAGCGTGTCGAATCGGACCGAAGTGAACAGGGTATCATTCTCCATCCGCGACGCGATCGCACTGGGTTGCTTCCTGAACCATAAACTTGGGTAGGATTCGGGTAATATCGTAATGGGAAACGTCACTTCGGGGCTAACCACCATCGGCCAACTCGTCAAGGTATCGGATCGTTGACCAGCTTTATGCGCATGCAAGCGGTATCGGTAGGTGAGTGGCGCATACAGAGTCACGGAATCATCCACATAAAGACTGTCGGATGCAGGAACCGTGGCCAATTCCGCCCATGGGCCATCACCGATCATTCGCTCGATGGTGATTTCGGGCAAGATGGAAGCGATCCCCCACGTTACTCTAGGATTCTTCCCGAATGGATACACCGCGATCCAATTCGGCTCTGCCACCACATAGGTAGACGATTTCGGATCATCCGGATTGTCGCGATTGAAGTCGGATGGCTGCGTGCACGCTACAGCAAGAAAGAGGATGGAGGGTATTATCTGTTTCATTTAGAGCGGGTGATAACCAAAAAGATCCATTCGTCGTGTGATGTGCCGTAGTTGGAAGAATCCATTTCCGCGCTGTATGATGGTGAATCGTTCCAGCGTGGAATCCGGATCGGGCAAGAATCCGGTTTGAAAATTTATGGAATAGGCCATCTTGGCAATCAGGCGATCATCCAACAAATCGTAAGCCATCAGAGTGCCGGAAGAAAGCAATAGCACATGTCGTCCGTCCGGTAAAAAAAGGATTTGCTCGTATGGAATGGGTACGGCAATCGTTTCGACACGTCCATCTCCCATGTCATATATCTTGACATATGGTTTTCGATTAAAGAACGTCGCATAACCTTTGCCATTTCGGAAAATCAGTTGAAAGATTTGTTCATCGCTGTCGAACTCTTGCAAAACGTCTCCAGTCGCTCTGTCCATCCGCATCAAACCATCTTCGAAGATCCAAATCTCATTCTTTTCGGGTCGGTCGAGTAGTTTGGTCGGCGAAAGAGCGGGTACGGGTAGGCTTGAGACTAATGTCTGGGTAACCACATTGTACCGATTCAGACTGTATTGGATGGGAAAACCGCCGCTTCGACCGAGATAGAACAATTCTCCCGATTCATTATAGCTGCCCAATGCGAGGGTAAGGCCAGGTGGATGCAAATGCGACCCTTCGTATTGGTGTAATGGTTGACGAAGCACCGCATTGAGTGAGGCTAAAAAAATGATTTGACCGGGCGGCCCATCAACGACAGAGCGGATACCGCCATAGGAACGGAAGTAAATCGGACAATCATCCTCTTCGAGATGGGTATACGTACAGGTGATGGTCTCATTAGACGAGTTAGGGTTACTCCTATCATACAGGAACATCGACTTTCCGGATGGCGACACATATAAAGGTGTATTGTTACCAAGTTGGCCTGTGTATGATTTGATGGAGAACGTGCCGAAGGAAACTCCTGGATGAAGCAGATCCGTTTTCCATTCGCTAATGACCCGGCCCCTGGAATGCTGCGTAATCACTAGCCGCATGGGCTCACTCTCAACAGGATACTTGAAGCTGGGTTGTGAGATTCTCTGTACATACTGGCGAGACCCATCCTCATATTCAACAAACACCGCTGTTGAATCACGATTGAAATAAAACGTCTGTAGATCGGTCACGATGTCGGTCGTGAGGCTAGGAACAGTCCATGTACTCAGGATCAGTTGATCCCCGCTCACCGTTGCGTTTTGGATCGGGGCGATGTGGATGAGGGATGTGATCCGATACGACATCAAGGTGTCTGTATGATTGTCCAGGTACCGCCCGAACACCCGGTACTGATACACGATGCTATCAGGGAATGCGACGGTGGTGTCGGCCCAAGTCTTGACTCCTGATTCCAAACTGTCTGCCAGAACGAAAGGTCCCCCATCCAACGATCGCTCGATGATAATCCGATGCCGGTCGAAACTCTCTGTCCATGTGAGCTTGATGTGCCGATCCACCCGCGTCGATGTCAGGCCTCCCAAATCCGGAATGTCAAACGCATCCCCCGTCGGATCCACCGGGTTGTCGCGCGGATATTCCGTGGGTGTGGGAGTGCAACCCACTAACAAGCACAAAAGGATGCGGATGCGAATCATGGCACGAATCGATACTGATAAATCCATCCATATTTTAGCGATCGGTTCGTCTGAAAATCAAAGACGTAGTTTTGATCCGTCGATGTGATGTTCACGTTATGGGTCGCCGTGGTTGGCAACTGAAAGGGCCAGATGTCGAGTCCGGGAGGTGTCGTCGGATGTCGATACAGCAAATCGCCAACGGCTCTCAACGAAACTCCGGGTTCCGATGTGGCCACCATGAACCGATGTGTGTCCGGAAAAAAGACGTCCTCAAGGTGGTTGGTTTCCGTATCGACAATCCAGTACCGGTCTCCGGAATGACGCCCGGAGTACAACTCATATCCCGATGGAATCTCCGCAACTTGATTCACCCGCCCTGAAATGGGTGCGGAAAAGAGAATGCGTCCATCACTCCATTGCCGCGTGACCCACGTTTGTTGCTCGCCGAGTATCTCGATGGTGTGAAGTCGGTTCGCCACCGTGTTGATCGCGAACCACTCGGCCACCCGCTCCAGAGAATGAATCGTTTGCCAGGTATGGTTCGAATGGGTGAAGGATCGGATGTCGTGCCGGCCTTCCAATGAGTCTGAAAAAGACGCGTACAATACGGAGCCATCGTGATTGTTGGCGATATCCAACCAACGTTGATGGCTTGGCAAAGTCTGGGTTGTTCCAATAGGTTCGCTAACGTTTCGAAAGGTCACCATGCGGTTGAAGTTTTCAATATAAGCGTATCGAGAGGAAGAGAGAGCGTACCGAATCGAGGTGATTGCACCCGTTGGCAGGGGTTCTTGTGACCGTACGTCATAGGTGGTTGCGAGTGATCCATTCGGTCGCAGAACCATAAATCGCCCAAGGGTAAAACTTGCTCGAAAGATGGAAATGCGATGTGGCTGCCCATTCCAATTCGTAAACGCAGACCAATCGTCATACACGCCCAATAGTGAGTTTTGCACAATCAGGCTTGAGTTTGATGATTGATACATTTCCAAAAACGGCGATGTCCATTCGCTGACGATCCGGCCATTGAAATACTGCTTGACCACATAACGCAATGAGATTTTCTCTTTCAGATAGTTGAAGCGTGGTTGGGTGAGTCGTTGCCTATACTGTTGTGTGCCATCCTCGAATTCCACAAACACCGCTGTTGAATCACGATTGAAATAAAACGACTGTAGATCGTTTACGATGTCTGTGGTGAGGCTAGGAACAGTCCATGTACTCAGGATCAGTTGATCCCCGCTCACCGTTGCGTTTTGGATCGGGGCGATGTGGATGTGGGATGTGATCCGATACGACATCAAGGTGTCTGTATGGTTGTCCAGGTACCGCCCGAACACCCGGTACTGATAGACGATGCTGTCCGGGAAGGAGACGGTGGTATCCGTCCATGTCTTGACTCCCGAATCGAGACTGTCGGCCAACACAAATGGTCCCCCATCAAGAGATCGCTCGATGAAAATGCGATGCCGGTCGAAACTCTCTGTCCACGTGAGTTTGATGTGGCGGTCGACCCGCGTCGATGTCAGGCCTCCCAAATCCGGAATCTCAAATGCATCCCCTGTCGGATCCACCGGATTGTCGCGCGGAAATTCCGTGGGCGCGGAGCAACCGATCAGAAGACATAATGGGAGGAGGGCGCGGATCATGGGATGAATCGGTAATGATAGACGCGGCTGTATCGCAGTGATTGGTTTTGCTGAAAAGCAATGATGTGGGATGAATCAGCCGATGTGATGTTCAAATTATGGTTTGTTGTTGATGGAAGCAGAAAGGGCCAGATGTCGAGTCCGGGAGGTATCGGCGGATATCGATACAGCAAATTGCCAACGGCTCTCAAGTAGACTCCGGGTTCCGATGTGGCCACCATAAACCGATGTACGTCTGGAAAAACGACTTCCTCGAGGTGGTTGGTTTCGGCATCGACAATCCAGAACCGATCCCCGGGATGCTGTCCAGAATACAACTTATATCGCGATGGCATCTCCACAACTTGATTCACCTGCCCCGAAATGGGTGCGGAAAACAGAATGCGTCCATCACTCCATTGCCGCGTGACCCACGTTTGTTGCGCGCCGAGGATCTCGATGGTGTGAAGTCGGTTCGCCACCGTGTCGATCGCGAACCATTCTGCTGCCCGCTCCAGAGTATGGATCGTTTCCCACGTTTCGTTCGAATGGGTGAACGACCGGATGTCGTGTTGGCCTTCCAACGTATCTGAAAACGACGCATACAATACGGATCCATCGTGATTGTATGCGATATCTCTCCATACCTGGTGATTCGGAAGCGTTTGATTCGTTCCCAGTGGATTGCCAGTGAACGGAAAGTAAACAAGTCGATTCAAATTTTCGACGAAAGCGAATCTCGTGGCCGATAGCGCATGCCGTATGGATGTGATGATAAAGAATGGAATCTGAGGGTTTGGTCGAATGTTTAGCACATTGGCATTCTGTCCGTCTGGCCGCATGACGAATAAACGCCACAAGGTTAGACTTGTTCGATGCGTGGTCACGCGATGTGGTAGACCGTTCAACATCTCGAATGCGGTCCAGCCATCGTGCATTCCCATTTGTTGAAAGAAAATGGTGGCCGATGTGCTAGACGATTGAAACCGTTCCAAGACCGGAGTTGTCCATTCGCTGATGACCTTGCCGCCGGAATGTTGCGTGATCACATATCGAAGCGGGATAATGTCTTTGAGATATTTGAAGCTGGCCTGACCGATGCGTTGAAGGAATTGTCGAGATCCATCCTCATATTCAACAGACACCGCGGTCGAATCCCGATTGAAATAAAACGTCTGCAAGTCGTTCACAATGTCCGTGGTCAGGCTGGGAGTGGCCCACGTACTCAGAATCAATTGATCCCCGCTCACCGTTGCGCTTTGGATGGGGGCGATGTGGATGTGGGATGTGATCCGATACGACATCAAGGTGTCTGTATGGTTGTCCAGATATCGCCCAAACACTCTGTACTGATAGACAATGCTATCAGGGAATGCGACGGTGGTGTCGGCCCAAGTCTTGACTCCTGATTCCAAACTGTCGGCCAATACGAACGGCCCCCCATCCAACGATCGCTCGATGAAAATCCGATGCCGGTCGAAACTCTCCGTCCACGTGAGTTTGATGTGGCGGTCGACCCGCGTCGATGTCAGACCTCCCAAATCCGGAATCTCAAACGCATCCCCCGTCGGATCCACCGGATTGTCGCGCGGAAATTCCGTGGGCGCGGAACACGACGCCGCAATGATCAAAAGAATGGGGAGCCCTGATTTCATTCAAAAAAATACGAAATAAACTATACCTTGAACCATGTTCCTGTTGCTATTTCTAACATTCCTGGCCGATTCGACCTACATCCACCTCTCCGGGCGACCCAATCAGGCGCTCGTGATCGTCAATGAGAATTTGACGAAACCGGTCCACTTCACTACCGGAGACAGCCTGTTGTTGCCCGTCGGTGAAAACACGCTTCGATTTATTCATCCGGCCTATGCCGATATGCTGGTCCAAGTTCAAATGAACAGCGGCGAGCCGAAACAGATGGTCTATGATTTGATGCAGTTTCGAGCGCCGATCCCGAATGTGAGGTCCACCTGGTATGCTTTGCGAAACCAATCCACTGTGTATGTGGTGACGGACGCCGAAACGGCGATCATCCATGATGGCGTGGAAGTCGGACGCGGCACGGCAAACATCGACGTTCCGTTCGGAACCAGAGGAGAAGACATCGAATTGCGGATGGGGTCACGATCGACCCGCATCCCCATCGAATTAACCCGAAACCGCACCCAAATCATCAATCACTATCTCAAGCCGAAGCTGGGACCCTATCTGTTGCTCTCGCCCATCCCGGGATTGACGCAAATCTATGAGAAACGGTATGTCGCGGCGGCAGGAATCATCGGTGCGATCGCCTATACGGCGATATCGTACAATGGGGTCACGAATCAATACAACAATCGAAACGATGCCTACCTCGATGCCCGGTTCCACTATGAGCAAGCCAACACCTTCGATGAGGCGGAACGATTGGGACTCGAGATGGAATCGTCCTATAAACGAATCAAGCCGGCGTTGGATAAAAAGAATCAGATGGCTTGGCTGTTGGGCGCAGCGATATCCTTTCATGTCATCGATATCGCCATCCCGCCGAAATACGGATTCCGCAAGGTCACCATCGGCACCAACCCGTACGGAGTGATCGGAACGGACATCCGTATCTCGTTCTGAGCCATCATATAGCACAGATTTCGTAGCGATTTTTATTACACAAGACTTGACAGCGATGTATAAAGGATGTAATCTCCCTTAAATCGTATCGGTGGAGGTCGATGCGGTTGGATGAATGCAATAAAAAAACCCCCACTTCAAGCCCAGGACCATGAGAGGAATCCAGGAATTGAAGGAGGCGTTCGTCAATGAGAATTATTCGCACATCGGGCAGTCGTTGGAAATGGTCGAAACCGCGTTGCATCAATTTTTGAAACGTCAGTTCCGGGCCGAATACGCCGATGCACAAGATGCTGTTCAGCAGACGATCGTCGCCTTTTATCTATCCGTCAAAAAAGGCCAAATACACTCCGATGAGCGGTTGGGATCCTACGTCAACACCATTTGCAAACGCGAATACATTCGAACCATCGCACGGGATTACATCATCCGCGACATGGCCGATATGGAAATCGACTACGGTGCCGACGCATCACAATTGACCCGTCTCGAAGACAAAGACAAGCGGGAGCGTCTGTTGAAATGCCTGGAAAAGCTGACCGACGATCAGGTGTGCTTCATCCTGAAATGGTTCGACGACCCCGATATCGCACGGCTTTCCGAGACGCTGAACGTGACCAAAAGCTCGATATCGACTCGGAAACACCGGATTCTGAAGGTGCTCGTCACATGTGTCAGCAAATGATCAGCCCGTGCTCCACGGCACAGGAGCGAGCCCTTTCGAGGCATGCTCCATCAGCAGATCATGAATGCTCGATGCGCCGTTTTCAGACTCGATTTTCCGATGTCCCCCATCCCCCAGCAATTCCCATCGGCAACGGGTATCGTTCAGGTACGCATCCTCAACAAACCGGAGGTAGGCTTTGAGGGGTGGCGATTCGATGGGTGTGAGCACTTCCACGCGCGCGTCGAGGTTGCGATGCATCATGTCCGCCGATCCGATGTAATGCCGCTGCTCACCGGCACGATGGAAGCTGTAGATACGCGAATGCTCCAAATACCGACCCACCACGGAGTGCACGCGGATCCGCTCGCTGAGTCCCGGAACGCCGGCCCGGAGACGGGTGACGCTGCGAACAACCGCATCCACCTCTACTCCCGCTTGCGAAGCTTCGTACAAGGCGTTGATGATGCCCGGATCTTCCAAATTGTTCGTTTTCAGGAAAATCTTCGCAGGTCGACCAGCTCTCGCTTCTTCGGTTTCGAATCGGATGTTCTCCATAATCTGGTTTCGAAGAAACAGCGGCGCGACCAGCAATTTTTCATAAGCCTGATCGGGCGCGAACCCGGTAAGGAAGTTGAACAAATCGGTCACATCACCGGCAATGGTTTCGTCGCAGGTGAACAGCCCAAAATCCTCATACAATTGCGCCGTATCCGGATGGTAATTCCCGGTTCCGATATGGCAATACGTGTTCAATCCGTCTTCCTCTTCCCGAACCACCATCGTCACTTTCGAATGGATTTTGAGTCCGGCAAGTCCATATGCCACGTGAACACCGGCTTTTTCAAGCTTCTGAGCCCATTCGATGTTCCGTTCTTCATCGAAACGAGCTTTCAATTCCACCAACACCGCCACCTGTTTGCCGTCTGCCGCGGCATTCATCAGCGCATGCATGATCGCCGAATCGCGCGAGGTGCGGTACAAGGTCTGTTTGATGGCCAACACATTCGGGTCATTGGCCGCTTCCTCGATAAACCGCTGCACCGATGTGGCGAAACTGTGATAGGGATGATGCACCATGAAATCGCCCTTCCGGATGGTGGCGAACATGTCCGGCATGTTTTCATCGATGGCATGACGCAGTGCCGGATGCAAGGTGGGCACGAAGGGTGTGTATCGCAAATCATCGAATCCACTCACTTTGTACAACTCGATGGCATCGGCGAGTCCGATTGGACCAATGATTTCGAACGTATCCATCCGCGCCACGCCCGTTTTGTCCATCAGCAATTCTTTGATGTGGGTCGGCGTATCGATATCCAATTCCAATCGCACCACTTCAGCGAAGCGGCGCTCCCGCAATTCTTCGGAAATCAGTTCGAGCAGGTCATCGGCTTCCTCTTCGTTGCGCTCCATGTCGGCATTGCGGGTTACCCGGAACACACTTGCCGATAAAATCGTGGCGCCAGGAAACAACCGATCCATTTTGGCTCGGATGAGGTCATCAATGAGCAAGAGGGTGATGGCGCCGTCTTCTTTCTCGACCGTCAGCCAACGCGGACGATTCGCCGGGATTTTGATGCGGGCGAACAAATGTTCATCCGTTTTCCGGTCGTGCAATTCCACCGCAAAGCTTCTGCTTTTGTTGGAAATCAGTGGAAACGGGTGGGAATGATCCACCACCAGCGGCGTCAAAATCGGATACAGCTGCCGGTTGAAATACGCATCCATCTTCTGCCGCTGTGCGGGAGTCAGATTGTCGTAGGACGTGAATCGGATTTGATGGGTCGCCATAGCCGGCACCAGTATCTCAAAAAAGGTGCCGCGCAAACCTTTGATCATCTCCTTCACGTCCGTCCGGATGGCGCGCAATTGCTCGGCAGGGGTTTTCCCATCCACCGACGGATGAACCACGCCGGCCTGAAGCTGACGTTTAAGGCCACCAACCCGTTTTTGGAAAAACTCATCCAAATTCGACGCAACGATGCCGATGAACTTCACTCGCTCCAGAAGGGGTGTGGTCTCATCAATCGCCAAATGCAAGACGCGCCAGTTGAAACTCAACCAGCTCATCTCATAGTTCAAAAAATGATCGGGGTTTAGGTCGGCGTGGCCGTTGGATAATTCCCTGGCAAATTCAGTATTCGGAACGGATTTTCTCATACGCTGTGAAGGGTGTACCTTTGGGTGGAAGGTACGGTGAAGATCATTAATCCCATATTAAGGTGTCGAATCCCCTGTTGAATCCATCGACGAAAGAAGCCGCATTCGAGCAAACGGTACGTCCGGCTTCGCTCGATGAATTTATTGGTCAACGTAAAATCATCGACAATCTTACCGTGTTCATCCGTGCGGCGAAAATGCGCAAGGAACCGCTCGACCATGTGCTGCTTTCCGGGCCACCAGGCTTGGGAAAGACCACGCTGGCCGCCATCATCGCATACGAGATGGGTGTGGGGATGAAAACGACAACAGGTCCGGTGCTCGACAAACCCGGTGACCTCGCCGGCATGCTCACCAATTTGGATGATGGGGATGTCCTCTTTATAGATGAAATCCACAGGCTGAATCCCGTCATCGAAGAATATTTGTATTCGGCGATGGAAGATTACAAGCTCGACATCATCATCGACTCCGGTCCGAATGCGCGCAGCATCCAGATCGACCTTAAGAAATTCACACTCATCGGCGCCACCACTCGAAAAGGATTGCTTACCGCGCCGCTCCGGGCTCGTTTCGGCATCGATGCCCGCCTCGATTATTATGATGTGGAATTGCTGCAATCCATCACCGAACGAAGCGCGAAGATTCTGAAAATCGGGATTTCGGATGAGGGCGCGTTCGAAATCGCCCGCCGGAGCCGAGGCACACCCCGCATCGTGAACCGTTTGCTTCGCCGCACCCGCGATTTCGCGGAAGTGGCCGGACTCGCCACCATCGACCGAGCCATCGCCGACAAAGCCTTGAATGCCTTGGATGTGGATAAGCGCGGACTCGACGACATGGATATCCGCATCCTGCAGGCCATTATCCAGAATTACAAAGGTGGTCCGGTCGGATTGGGAACCCTTGCCGTGGCAGTTGGCGAAGACAAAGGCACCATCGAAGAAGTGTATGAGCCGTTTCTGATCCAGGAAGGATTTCTTCAACGCACGCCAAAGGGACGTGTGGTCACGGCCAAAGGCTACGAGTACCTGGGAGTTCCGCTTTTAGGAAACGGCCCCGATTTGTTCGTTTAGCGGTTTCACCCGAACGAACGTGCGTTTGCACTTCAAGCATCCGAACATCCGCAGAGGAATGATCGTGCTCAGCCAACGGATGATGGTGGTTCTGTGAATCCGATGAGGCGTGTTTCCACACTCGGAACAGGTTACGGTGGTGAATCGAACTGATTTTCTCAAAGGCCGGCGCAAGGTGGTGGCGATGAGGTAAAGAGTGACGATAACGACGATGACAATAGAGATGACGATAGACATTCCTGAATGTACCGTCAGAAATTCGTATTTTCAAGGCTCTAATTTTATCACCAACCTGAACCTAGACATCAAAAATGAAACGTTTGTTCACGTCCGAATCCGTATCTGAAGGCCACCCGGATAAAGTATCAGACCAGATATCGGATGCGATTCTGGATGCCATGTTGGCACAAGACGCCCATTCGCGCGTCGCCGTTGAAACCCTCGTCACCACGGGTCTCGCCGTTATTTCCGGGGAAGTGACCACAAATGCCTATGTCGACGTTCAGGAAGTGACCCGCAATGTGATCCGCGACATCGGATACACCAAGCCGACCTATCGTTTTGATGCGGATTCATGCGGAATTCTGGTCAGCATCCACACGCAAAGCCCCGATATCGCTCAGGGTGTCGATTCTGATGAATCGAAAGCGCAAGGTGCCGGTGACCAAGGCATGATGTTTGGATATGCCATCAAAGAAACCGAGCAACTGATGCCGTTGAGCATCCAATTATCGCACGATTTGGTGCGCGAATTGGCCGACATCCGCAAAAACGCATCCTATATGTCATATCTGGCGCCGGATTCGAAAAGCCAAGTCACCATCGAATATGATGCGAACGGCAAGCCGAAACGCGTGGATACCATTGTCCTTTCCACTCAACATGACGACGGTGTAGAGCAATCCCAGATTCGCGCCGATGTGATCAAGTACTTGCTTCCGCGGGTGATTCCTGCCGGAATGATGGATGCCGACACGATCATCCACGTGAACCCGACCGGAAAATTCGTCGTTGGTGGACCGCACGGCGATACCGGACTCACCGGCCGCAAAATCATTGTAGACACCTACGGCGGACACGGAGCCCATGGTGGCGGCGCGTTCTCCGGTAAAGATCCTTCGAAAGTGGATCGCAGCGCAGCGTATGCCTCGCGTCACATTGCGAAAAACCTCGTCGCGGCAGGCTTGGCCGAGCGCGTACTCGTACAATTAGCGTATGCCATCGGCGTGGCGGATCCCGTCTCCATCGCTGTCAACACCTATGGAACCGGTGTGAAATCGGATGTCGAACTCGCGGCATTGGTTGCCAAAACCTTTGATTGCACACCAGCCGGCATCGTGAAACGGTTTGACTTAAAGCGCCCGATGTACCGCAAAACCGCGGCGTATGGCCACTTCGGCCGTCCTGAATTTCCTTGGGAACAACTGGATTTCGTTTCCAAACTCGTTTAATCCACCCTTAAGCTCATTCTATCATGGCTAAAGAATTTGATGTTGTCGTAATCGGTTCGGGTCCTGGCGGATATGCCGCCGCGATCCGTGCCACCCACTTCGGACTCAAAACCGCAATCATCGAGAAGCGTGATTTGGGAGGCGTCTGCCTCAACATCGGATGTATTCCGACCAAAGCGCTGCTCAAATCCGCCGAGACGATTGATTCGATCAAGCACGCCGCCGATTATGGCGTCACAGCGGGTGAGGTCAGTTTCGATTTCGGCAAGATCATTCAGCGTAGCCGTGGTGTGGCCGACAAACAAAGCAAGGGCATCCAGTTCCTCATGAAGACGAACAAGATCGAGGTCTTCAAAGGCCACGGGAAATTCGCCAGCAAGACCGAATTGGCCATTTTGGATGAGAACGGTAAGGAAATCGACCGTCTCAAAGCCAAGCATTTCATTGTGGCGACGGGTGCACGCAGCCGCGAGCTTCCATCCCTCAAATTCGATGGTGAAACCATCATCAATTCCGAGCGCGCGATGAAGCTGGAAAAACAGCCCAAGCGCATGCTGATCGTGGGTGCCGGCGCCATCGGCGTCGAATTCGCTTACTTCTATCATACCCTTGGTACCGAAGTGACCATCGTGGAGCTTCAGAAAACCTTGGTTCCGATCGAGGACGAGGATATCGGCAAAGAGCTCGGCAAAATCTATAAGAAAGCCGGCATGAACCTGATGCTTGAAAGCACGGTTGAGAAAGTGGAGAAGAAGGGCGGCAAGGTAATGGTGACGGTCAAAACTCCGAAAGGAGAAGAAATTCTGGAAACCGATGTCGTTCTGTCTGCCGTTGGCGTAACCGGCAACGTGGAAGGGCTTGGCTTGGACGAGATCGGTGTGAAACATGAGCGCGGTGCCATTACGGTCGACCGCAAGACCATGCAAACCTCGGTCCCGGGCATTTACGCGATCGGCGATGTGGCCGGCGCTCCTTGGTTGGCCCACAAAGCGACGCACGAAGCCGTGTTTGTGATCGAGAAGATCGCGAACAAGAATCCGAAGCCGATCAACTACGACAACATTCCAGGCTGCACCTATTGCAAACCTGAAATCGCATCCGTCGGACTGACCGAAAAAGCCGCGAAAGAAAAAGGCTATGACGTGAAAATCGGCAAGTTCCCGTTCTCCCCGAATGGCAAAGCGCAAGCGGCTGGACATCCCGAAGGATTCGTCAAAGTCGTGTTCGACGCGAAATACGGCGAATGGCTCGGTTGCCACATGATCGGTTATGCCGTGACGGAAATGATCGCGGAAGCCGTAGTGGCGCGCGACCTTGAAACCACCGGTCACGAGATCATCAACGCGATCCATCCGCATCCGACCTTATCGGAAGCCGTGATGGAAGCCGTGGCGGAAGCATACAACGAGGGCATCCATTTGGGAACGCCCGCGAAACACTGAACCGCATTGATGTCATAGATCTGGGTTTGATGCCCTTTCGCGAAGCGTGGGATGTACAAGCTTCGTTTCAAAAGACATTGATCGACGAGAAATTGCAGGTCCGGAATGGAGCGATCATCGAATCCCCATCCCCGGACCTGCTTCTGTTTGTGGAACATCCGCATGTGTACACGCTCGGAAAAAGTGGTGACGTGGCGAATCTGCTCCGCGAAGAAGCCGAATTTGTGAAGATCGACCGAGGTGGGGACATCACCTATCATGGTCCGGGACAAGTTGTGGGATATCCCATCCTCGATCTCGACAGATATTACACCGACATCCATCGCTATTTGCGCGAATTGGAAGAGGTCATCATCCGCGTCTGCGCCGATTATGGTATCACTGCCGGACGCGAAGCGAAGCAAACCGGTGTGTGGGTGGATGGGGCCAAGATCTGCGCGATGGGCATCAAATGCTCACGCTGGGTGACGATGCATGGCTTCGCTCTGAATGTGAACACCGATTTGGGCTACTTCAACCACATCATTCCATGCGGCATTTCCGATAAATCGGTGACCAGCCTGCAACAATTGCTTGGGCGGCAGGTGGATCTGATCGAGGTGCGACAACGCATCATCACGCACGTCTCAGAGGTGTTCCAAGCCCGAATGCATTTACGAAACCCGTATCTTAAACCATGATCATCGAAACCGAACAACCCATTGCCAAACGCCGTCCCGACTGGCTTCGAGTGAAGCTCCCGCAAGGTCCGGTGTTCAAAGACGTGGCCGACATCATCAGCTCTCATAAGCTGAACACCGTTTGTGCCGAAGCCCGATGCCCGAACATGGGCGAATGTTGGAGCGCCGGAACGGCCACATTCATGATTTTAGGGGATGTGTGCACCCGCTCATGCGGATTTTGCGCCATCAAAACCGGTCGCCCACCCAAAGATCTGGATTGGGACGAACCGAACCGCGTGGCCAGTGCCGCCAAACTGATGAAACTGAAGCACGCCGTGATCACATCCGTGAACCGTGACGAACGAAAAGACGGAGGCGCTCCGATTTTCGCCGACACGATCCACCGGCTTCGTGAAGAGATTCCCGGAATCACGATCGAAGTGTTGATTCCGGATTTCCGCGGCGCCTGGGATGCCTTGCAAACCGTGATCGACGCGAAACCCGAAGTGTTGAACCACAATTTGGAAACCGTAAGCCGGATGTACGGTGTTGTGCGTCCGCAAGCGAAATATGCGCGCTCTCTCGAGCTGTTGGCCCGTTGCAAAGAAGCCGGATTGCGTACGAAAACAGGAATCATGGTCGGACTCGGAGAGTCGCCTGCCGAAGTGTTTGAATTGATGGATGATGTGGCCGCGAACAAGGTAGACGTGCTTACCATTGGCCAATACATGCAGCCCACACAGATGCACCTTCCCGTAGTGGAATGGGTTCATCCGGACATGTTCGCCACCTATAAAGAGATCGGTGAAGCCAAAGGAATCGGGCATGTGGAAAGCGGTCCGTTGGTGCGTTCATCCTACCACGCAGAGCGTCACGTGTGAAAAACCACTATATTTCCGAGACATCCTCAACCTAGGTCTTCTGGAGAAATCGTGGTCGAATATATCGTTGTTGGGATAGTCAGCTATCTCATCGGGTCCATCCCATCCGCACTATGGATGGGAAAGATTACAAAAGGCATCGACATCCGTGAGCATGGCAGCGGAAACGTCGGCACCACCAACACATTCCGAGTGCTCGGATGGAAGAGTGGTGTGGTTGTGGCCGCGATAGACCTGAGCAAGGGTTGGCTCGCATCCAATATGGTTGCGAAAATCGTACCGCACGGGGAGTATTATGTTTTGGTGAGCATGACCGCCGGTCTGATCGCCGTGATTGGCCATATGTTTCCGATCTATTCCAGTTTTCGTGGGGGGAAAGGAGCCATTACCGCAGGCGGTGTGATGTTGGGTGTGGCGCCGGTCTCCGCCCTATTGGCAATGGCCGTGTTTCTGATCGTGATGTTCACGACGCGCTACGTATCGCTTGCGTCTATCCTGGCGGTTCTCAGCTATCCCGTCATGCTCATGTTCGCGTTCGACAAGGCGGTACTCGCGGGTCCCTATCTTATGATCGCTGGTATCCTCATCCCGCTAACGGTGGTCATCAAGCATAAAGACAACATCGTTCGACTGCTCAAGGGCACCGAAAACCGCATTCCTCCCTTTTTCAAATCCAAAACCGCGACCCAATGAAAGCCACTGTGATCGGAGCCGGAAGTTGGGGAACCGCACTCGCGGTCGTGTTGCAATCAAACGGGCATGATGTCCGCATTTGGGCGCGTGAAAAAGAGATCGCCGATGCGATCAACCTGGATCACCATAATCCGACCTACCTTCCCGATTTGGCCCTGCCCCCGGCCATCACAGCCTACACCGATCTGGCCGATTGTGCCCGGAACCGGGATCTGATTGTGTTCGCGACTCCATCCCACACCATGCGCGAAGTCTCATTGCGCGTTCGGAATTATCTGGACGGGGATGAGATCGTTGTCAGCGTGTCGAAAGGCATCGAAGACATGACCTATCTCACCATGACGCAGGTCTTGGCCGAGACACTCAAAAATGTGGTGAAAGAAGACAATATCGGCGCTCTTTATGGTCCCAGCCATGCCGAAGAAGTCAGCCGGTTGAAGCCGACGGCTTTGGTATCGGCGGCATCCTCAAAGAGTGCGGCTCTTGCCATCCAGCAAGCCTTTCTCACCCCGATGTTCCGTGTGTATGTGAACCATGATCTGATCGGGGTCGAAATCGCCGGATCCGTCAAGAACATCATGGCGATCGCAGCTGGAATCGTAGATGGTGCCGGATTGGGCGACAATGCCAAAGCGGCGTTGCTCACCCGCGGACTGCAAGAAATGAAACGACTTGGCATGCGGATGGGAGCCTCGCAAGACACCTTCGCCGGATTGGCCGGAATTGGAGATTTGATCGTGACCTGCACCTCTGAACATAGCCGGAACCGATATGTGGGCTATCACATCGGGAAAGGCGAGAAACTCGGGGATATCATCTCTCGCATGGCGATGGTGGCCGAAGGGGTGAATACCACGAAATCCGTTTATGGGTGGTCGCAAAAGATGAATGTGGAAATGCCCATCACCGAACGGGTGTATGAAATTCTTTTCAAAGACAAAGACGCGATGGAGGCCATGCGGGAATTAATGACCCGAGAGGCCAAAGATGAAATTCTGTCGTACTAATCGGCGTTCAGTTCTTCATGAAAGCTCCTGTCGTTTCCAACATGTCGTTGGCCGATTTCAAACGGCTTGTGAAAACCGGCGAAGGCACCTATCTCGAATTCAAACGGACGATCTCCTCGCCTGAAAAACTGGCCCGGGAAATCGCGGCGTTTTCCAACACACGTGGTGGAATCCTCATCATTGGGGTGAACGACAACAAAACCATCACCGGTGTGGAAAGCTTTTATGAGGAGGAAATGGCCCTTGAAAAAGCATTGGATTACTATTGTCGCCCAGCAGTGGATGCCGACATCGAACTGCTTCCCTACTACGATGACCGCGAGTTGATCATCGTGCGCATTCCGGAAGCCGAGCGGAAACCGGTTGCGGTGGATGCGGATGGAAAACGCACCGTGTACATCCGCGATAAGGATAAAAGCATCCAAGCGAGCAAGGAAGTGGCGTCTGTGCTACGGAATTCGACCTCGGCTAGCGGTATCAATTTCCAATACGGACCCAACGAACAGCGCCTGTTCCGATATCTGGGCGAGTACGAACGCATTACCGTCTCGGAATTCGCGAACCTGGTGAACATCAGTCAGAGACGGGCATCCCGCACCCTGGTGAACCTGGTTTCAGCGGGCATATTGAGGCTGTTCAGCCACGAAAAGCAGGAATTTTTCACTCACGCCTGAATTCTTCTTATTTTGATTGAATCTAAATCGTGATTCAAACAGATATGGTTGAAACGGAAACAGTAGAATTGACGACATCGGCGGTGAAGCAGATCCTGAAAATCCGTGCGGCGGAACAGGTTCCGGGCGATCATTACCTTCGCATCGGCGTGAAAGGTGGTGGATGTTCTGGGATGAGTTATATCCTTGAGTTCGGCGCGAAATCGGATATGGATGTCCTCATTGAGCAAAATGGGTTGGAAATGGTGGTCGATAAGCGTCACCTGTTGTATTTGGGCGGAACACAGCTTGATTTTTCCGAAGGCTTGGATAACCGCGGCTTCGTGTTCACCAACCCAAAAGCGACGAGCACCTGCGGTTGTGGAACATCCTTCAGTGCCTGATTCCTCTCGCTTCGGCGGACTGCTTGCCGCGGCGCGCCACATCGAATCGGATCTCATCTCGTTACGACGCACGCTTCATGCCGAGCCGGAAGTGGGATTCAACGAATTCAAGACCTCCAAGCGCTTAAGGGAGTCCTGCGAAGCGGCCGGCGCGGCCACATCCGAAAGCATCGCCGAAACCGGTTTTTATGTGGATTTGGGACCGAAAACGGGTCCGATCATCGCGTATCGCACCGACATCGACGGATTGCCCATACAAGATTTCAAGACCGTGGGCTATTGCAGCACGAAACCCGGATTCGGTCATCTCTGTGGCCACGACGTTCACAGCACCGTCGCAACTGGTATTGTCCGATTGCTGAAGCCGCTCGAAGCTTCTTTAAACAAGCGTGTGCGTGTGTTTTTTCAGCCAGCGGAAGAAACATCCCCATCCGGCGCGCCACTCATCCTTCAAGCCGGCGTTCTTGACCAGGCAGAGTTGGTGATGGGTATGCATTGCGACCCAACGCTTCCCTCTGGCCAAATGGGGCTGAAAGCCGGCGCCGACACCGCATCCTTTGATGGATTCGACATCACCGTGAAATCCCCCTTCACGCTGCACTCGGCTCGTCCGCATACGGGTCCCGACGCGATGTGGATCGCGCTCAAACTCGCATCCGAGTTATATGCTTTGCCCACCCGCATCACAGATTCGCAAGTGCCGAGTGTGATCGCTGTCGGTACGTTTCATGGCGGCGAAGCGATCAACGCCATTCCCGATACGGTGCGGTTTACGGGCACCATCCGCACGTCTGGACAGCATGAGCGTGATATTCTCAATGAGCATGTTGAAAAGTTGCTCAAAGCCTATGAATCGGTGTATGGCGTGTCCGTGACCCGTACTCGTCACGAAGGCGCTCCACCTGTGATGAACGATCCGCAACTCACGCAACGAGTGGGCGGAAAACTCGCCTCTTTGATGGGAGCGAAGAACGTGGTTCCGCGCCATCAAAGCATGGGCGCGGAAGATTTCGGGCATTACACCGCGAAGATACCAGGTGTGTTTATCCGCGTAGGGTCACAGAAAAACTCCGACACCGCCCACGAATTGCATAGCAATTATTTCGATGTGGACGAGTCGATCATCGCTCCGACCTGCGCCTACTTCGCCGATACGCTCATTGCGTTGGCGAATTCCGAAATCTGATCAGTTCATCTTGATCTTTTTGTCGCGGATGAGGCCTTGGATTTCCACCGGTTCGATCTTGTACACATTGTTGCAGTAGTGACAGACCAATTCCTGGGTGGTGTCTGCCATGGCAGTGAGTTCGTTCAGGTCCAGCATCGACAAGGCCGTCACGAAACGATCTTTTGTGCAACGACAGAAGTAGTGAACGGGATTCCGGTCCAACTCTTTGGATCCCAATGATCCGGCAACGGCTTCCATTAGCGTGTCGATGTACTCTCCAGCCAAGAGTCGTTCCCCGATCGGCATCAACGCCGTGATGTTCGCTTGCAACGCATCGATGGCATCTTCTGGTGCACCGGGCAGTGCTTGTACCAGGATTCCTCCGGCTGCAAGCACATGTCCGGATTCATCCAGCTGAACATCCAATGTGATGGCGGATGGAATCTGCTCTGACTGAAACAGATAGTAGGCGATATCCTCACTCACATTTCCTTTCACGAGTTCGACGGTTCCGGTAGTCGCATGAGCCTCGTTATACAAGGTTTTGGTGAAGGTGAGAACACCGAGTCCGAGGCCATCACCGATTCCGGACGCCGTTTCATAATCCAGTTCGGCGAGCGGATTCGCCACATAACCCCGCATTTCTCCGACCGCATTCGCTTCGGTGATCACATGCTGCAAGGGTCCGTTGCCCTGAAGATCAACGCGGATCCGCTCTTCCCCTTTGAGTTCGCTAGCGAGCAGGATAGTACCGGTCAGCGCCCGCCCCAGTATCACGGCCGCCAGTGGCGATAAGCCATGTTTTTGGGATGCGAGTTGCACGGCTTCCGTGGTTTTGACCACAGACAGCTTGAAAAAACCGTCGGATGTGATGCCCTTGATGAGCCGGTCTTTTTGGAGGAATTGTTCTTTTTTAGAAATCATCCCTCAAAATACGGATAAAAAAAAGGCGGGCTGTGTCACCAGGCCGCCTTTCATGTTAGGGATGTTAGGGTAAATTCGTGGGCTTGTCAGCCTTTGGAGCGGTTCAGTTCTCCAAGGCGCCCCGAAAAAGTACTATTCGACGCGTACAACTGTTTGATATGTCCGATTCGGGCCAAGCGTTGCTCGGCAAGATGATTTGAGGCTTCGTAGGTCGGAATTCCTTCCTGTTCTGCCAGATTTAAGATGTTCAGAATGGTGTCGTAGATCCGGGTAGCTTGCTCATGTGCGTAATCATGATTGTAGCCTTCCAATTCATTTGCCACATTGATCAGTCCACCGGCGTTGATCACATAATCGGGCGCATATAGGA
This sequence comes from Balneolales bacterium, assembly GCA_041749075.1. Lineage (GTDB taxonomy): Bacteria > Bacteroidota > Rhodothermia > Balneolales > HLUCCA01 > CAMTWZ01. The sequence continues at coordinate 112,018 of JBGTBY010000034.1, forward strand.
TGCCGCGATCGCGAAGCATCTCCCCGTGTTTGCTTTCATCATCCAACTGATTGTTCGCACAACCGGCGATGATCGAACACTTGAGCCTTGGGATGGAATCCGAGTTCAAAATACCGCCCAAAGCGCATGGACTGAACACATCCACATCCAAGTCGAAAATTTGATCGGGGTGAACCACTTCTGCGCCCACATCATAGGCCATACGGTTCACTTTTTCAGGGAAAATATCGCACACAAACAGGATGGCGCCTTCTTTTTTCAACATCTGAGCCAAATGCGTGCTCACTGCTCCCGCGCCTTGTATGGATACTCTCTTGCCTTTCAGGCTGTCTGATCCATACACTTTGTTCGCGCAGGCTTTCATTCCCATGTAGGTTCCGAGTGCGGTCACAGAAGAAGGATCGCCCGACCCACCTAACGCGCGGGAGATGCCGGTCACATATTTGGTCTCCATCCGCACATATTCCATATCGCGGACGGTGACGCCCACATCTTCTGCGGTGATGTACCGACCTGCAAGACCTTCCACGAACCGTCCATAGGAGCGGAATAAAGCTTCGTTCTTATCTGTTTTGGGATCTCCGATGATGACAGCTTTGCCACCTCCGAGATTGAGTCCGGCAACAGCGGCCTTATACGTCATGCCGCGCGACAGACGGAGCACGTCGCGGATGGCGTCTTGTTCGGATTTGTACGGCCACATGCGTGTGCCACCCAAGGCCGGGCCCAAGGTGGTGTTGTGAATCGCGATGATGGCGCGGAGACCCACTTTGGGGTCGGAGCAGATGATCACTTGTTCGTGTTCGCGTTTCTCGATCTGGCTGAAGATCGGAAAGGAGGAATCGACGGTGATTTCGGTAATTAGGTCGGTTGGCATGTAATGTGTTTCAGGAGCGGTAAGTATACAAAGAAAATCAGAAAAGCGCTTCCAGACACATCAAAAAAAAGTCAGAACTTTTTTTTACTTGAATAAATCGAGTAGGTCACCAATTCCACATCCAACGGACCGTTTCTCATTTTCGTGACTTTTTCTTCTGTCAATCCCATGATATGTCGGAATTGGACATCGCTCGTGATGAAGGAGGCCTTATATCCATGAGCCCGTTCGAGCATCATGGTTTTCAGGTCGGTGTAGACATTTTGGAAGGTGTCCGATTCACCGATCCGTTCACCATAAGGAGGATTCGTGACGATCGCGCCCGGACCAGTTGGAATCCGGCACTTGCTCACCGGCACCACTCCTACCCGGATATTCTTCATCAGGCTTGCCGCGCTCATATTACTCATCGTGGCATCGATGGCTCCTTGCTCGATATCACTCCCGTAAATCCAGTCCACGTCACGCCGGACTTGCACTTTGGCTTCCATCATCAATCCCTGCCATAAGGATTTCCGGAACAACGGCCATTTCATGACCCCGAAATGGGGATTCACCAAACCCGGAGCTTTTTTCTTCGCGATGAGCGCCGCTTCGATCAACAGGGTTCCCGAGCCACACATGGGATCGACGAATGGCGTCTCTGGGTCCCATCCGCTAAGCGTGATGATTCCCGCGGCAAGAACTTCATTCAAGGGCGCTTTCCAGCCGTTTTTGCGATATCCGCGCTGGTTCAGGGATCGTCCGCATGGATCCAGATAAAGAGACGCCTGTCCTTCTTGATTCAAGTGCAAGTGGATGAGTACATCCGGATTCTTCACATCCACCGATGGCCGCTCACCGAACCGCTCGCGAAACACATCGGCTACCGCATCTTTCGTCTTTTGCGACAAAAACACGCTATGATTGATGGTTCTGTGCGTGGTCACGGTATCGATGGCGATGGTATTCGTGCGACGAATATGATCATACCAAGCGACGGTCTTCGTGAGGTCGTAGATATCTTGTTCCGATTCGACGTGGCCGGATGTCATCGGCATCAGAATGCGGACTGACAGGCGCGAATGAATCAGGCTTTTGTATAAAACTTCTTCATCGCCTTCGAATTCGACACCACGAAGAACCGTTTTGGCGGATGTGGCCCCTAAACCGATTAGCTCCGCACGAAGAACCTCTTCCATTCCGGGAAGGGTTTTGGCAAAATAGGTCATGCGTAGGTCTGGCGGTAAACCGACTCCGTCACGATCTGTGTCGGCTCATTGTCTTTGTTCATGATCACGATATGCGGCTGATGCGATTTCGCTTCTTCGGGCGTATAGTGGCCATAGGAAATCACAATCACACGATCGCCAACGGCATGCAAGCGGGCGGCTGGGCCATTCAGGCACACCACACGGCTTCCGCGCGGACCTGGAATGGTGTATGTCTCCAAACGGCTTCCGTTGTTCACATTCACCACCTGCACTTTCTCATAAGGCAGGAGTTTTGCTGTTTCCAATAGGTCTTCATCAATCGTGATGCTCCCTTCATAGTAGAGATTGGCCTCTGTGACGGTGAGCAAGTGAAGCTTGGATTTGAATAATTCGAGAGTCATGGCTGTAGAATAACATTATCGATCAGGCGTGTCGTTCCGAGAAATTGGGCGGCGGCGATCACATAAACCTTGCCGCGCTCGACCTGCTGAACCGGCGTAAGTGACGCATAATCAACGACTGAAAGATAATCATTTTTGAAGCCAATCTCGGTAAGCGCTTGGATGGCGTCCTCGCATAGGGTGCTGACGGAAAGACTCGTATCGGATGTGAGCCGATCGGAAATGTGCCGCAATTGCTGAATGATCGCCGCTGCGATCGAACGATCTTCCGCGGATAAGTAGGTGTTCCGGCTGGACAGCGCGAGTCCGTCGGCTTCTCGGATGGTTTCGGCGCGAATCAGTTCGATGGGATGGTTGAATTCATCGACCATCGTTTCGATGAGGCGGAATTGCTGGATGTCTTTTTGTCCGAACAAAGCCACATCGGGTTGGATGATGTTGAACAATTTATTGACCACTTGAAGCACGCCGTTGAAGTGGCCGGGACGCGAGCGTCCGCATAAGTGGTCGGCCAAATTCAATATCGAAATCGACAAATTCGGCTCGGACGGATACATCGCGTTGTCTGTAGGGTGGAAGACGATCGACGCGCCATTTTCGCGTGCCAATTCAAGATCATGCTCCAGTGGACGCGGATAGCGGGACAGGTCTTCGTTCGGGCCGAACTGGGTGGGGTTCACGAAGATGCTGCACACCACGCAGTCGGCATGCTGTTGCGCCAGACGCACCAGCGCCAGATGACCCTCGTGCAGGTTGCCCATGGTTGGCACCAGCGCCACGCGCAATCCCCGGCGCCGCAGGCCGGCAAGCTCGTCGCGCAACGCGGCAACACTGCTGGTATGCAACATGCGCCAGAGTCTCCGGTGAACTGCGTGGTTTACTTTTCTAGGAGAAGCAGTGTTCCGGCGCCGGGTAGCTGCGATCCTTGACCGCCTCCACATAAGCGCGGATGGCGCCGGCCGGAGAGCCGGCAGCCTCCATGAAATTGCGTACGAAGCGCGGCTTGCGCCCCCGGGTGATGTCGAGAATGTCGTAGAGCACGAGGATCTGCCCGTTGACGTCCGGACCTGCGCCGATACCGATGACCGGCACATCGAGCGCGCGGGTGATTGCACCGCCAACATCATTGGGCACGCATTCGAGCAATACCAGATCAGCCCCCGCTTCCTGAAGTGCACGGGCATCGTCGAGCATGCGATCTGCGGCACTGCGTTCGCGGCCCTGCACGCGGAAGCCACCGATCTTGTGCACCGACTGCGGCTTGAGCCCGAGGTGTGCACACACCGGGATGTCGTGCCGCGCGAGATGCTCGACCACGCTGACCTGCCCGGCCCCGCCCTCGAGCTTGACCATCATCGCCCCACCCTCCTGCATCAGGCGCACGGCGTTGCCCAGCGCCTGTTCAGGGGTCGTGTAGCTCATGAATGGCATGTCGGCAACCAGGAACGCCCTGCGCAGACGCCGCGCTACATGCCGGCAGTGATAGATGATGTCCTCGACGGTGACCGGTACCGTGGTGTCGTGGCCCTGGATGACCATGCCCAGCGAATCGCCGACCAGGATCAGGTCCGCGCCGGCGGCATCCACCAGCATTGCGAAGCTTGCGTCGTAGGCCGTCAGGCAGGCAATCGGCTCACGCTCGGCCTTCATCTTGCGCAGCGTTGCGACATTGACCGGCGGCGAGTCCATTTCGCGCTGCTGCAATTGCGTATACATGTCTTCGTCCTCGGGTCACGTGCCCAGGTTGGCCACCGGATTGAAGAAGTGCCGGCCGTGGCGCACCCGCTGGATGGCCTGGAACAGCTGCTCATAATCGTGGTCATTGTTGATCGGGTCAATGTTGGCGGTATTGACGATCAGCAGCGGGGCGGCATCGTAGTCGTGGAAGAATCCCGCGTAGGCCTGGGCGAGACGCTCCAGATAGGCGCGGCTGACCGTCTGCTCGTAGGCGATGCCGCGGCGCGCGATGCGTTCGAGCAGAACATCCGTCGGCGCCTGCAGGTAGACGACGAGATCCGGGACCGGCGGTTCGGGTTGCAGGTTCTGCCAGACCTGTTCATAGAGCGCCAGTTCGTCGCGGTCGAGATTCAGCCGTGCGAACAGTCGGTCCTTCTCCATCAGGAAATCGGCCACCCTGACCGGCGAGAACATGTCGGCCTGGCGCAGCTGCTCGAGCTGGCGCACGCGCTGGAACAGGAAGAACAGTTGCACCGGCAGTGCCGTTTCCCGCGGGTTGGAATAAAACCGCGCGAGGAACGGATTGTCGTCGGCCTGTTCGAGCAGCAGGTCGCTGCCGTAGCTTCTCGCCAGCCGACGGGCCAGACTGGTCTTGCCCACGCCGATCGGACCTTCAACAACCACATAGCGACTGCCTGAAGTCAGCATCCCTGCGGCTCCGGCACGATCCGCAAGCCTGCCGCATCGAGCCTGGCCAGCAGCGAGGCCACACAGCCCATGCCGGGCAGTTCCAGCGCAGGTGCGATGTCGGCCAGCGGACGCAGCACGAAGTTGCGTACCCCGGCCCCGGGGTGGGGAA
>JBGTBY010000035.1:0-418092 GCA_041749075.1 Balneolales bacterium
CTTGGCCGACCATCGGCTTACCCGCTCTCAAGTGGTCGGCCGCTTCTTTAGAAAAGGCCTCGAAATCAAATTTTGTGTCTTCTTGTTTCATGTGTCAATTTATCCAATTATGGTTTTGACACAGTTAATTGAGCATACCCCCCAGAGCGGTGTACTACGGATAGATGGTAGCCAAAACCTGATTGCTCACAACCTGTTTTTGGGTAACAGAGATGTGCCCTCTATTGGCCCCCTACAAAATGCGAATGTGGTTAATAATATTTTTTATGGCCGCATTCCTTTGGGCGAATACTCATGGGAGAATAGCACCTTTACAAGCTTCCAGCATAATCTCATAATTGGAAACACTTCCGGGAATAACGTATTTCCGATCGGTACCAATAATAACACCGGATTTGGCAATCTGGTAGGCGTGGATCCACAGTTTGTGAATCTGGAACTCACAAACTCAGCGTGGAATTACAGTTGGGATGCCACCCTTAAGCCAGGATCGCCGGCGATCGGCGCGGGAACAAACGGGACCGATATCGGAATCTTTGGTGGTGCCCATCCATTTGATTATGAAACGATTCTTCCGCTCATCCAAACCCTTGGAGTGCCTGGGTTAATCAATACTGGCCAAGACTTGGACATCAACATCCGCGCACGAGGCAATAGCGAGAACTGAGCCATGAAGCGTACCAATTTAATTTTGGTACTTCTATGCTGCTTGCTGTTGCCGGTATTGGGAGTTGCCCAAGCCAACATCACGGCCATGGAGTACTATATCAACACCGATCCTGGCTACGGGAGCGCCACAGCGATTCCCATTGTCAGTGCCACAGAGCAAGACATTGAACTGTCGGTTAACACGAGTAGCCTGGCGCCGGGTTTTCACACCTTGTACGTTCGTGCCCGCAATGTAGATGGCGTTTGGGGACTATCTGAAGCCCGTTCCTTCTACATAACAGAAATTCCTGCGCCGGAACCTGTACCCGTCGCAACGTTGGAGTATTTCTTCGATGTAGATCCAGGAGCTGGAAGTGCAACGGCAATTGACGTCACGGCAGGCACGGTCCTCGATGTTCAGACCTCATTGGCGTCGACCGCCTTGGAACCTGGTTTCCATACCCTGTCGGTGCGGGCCCGTAATGCCGATGGCGTGTGGGGAATGACCGAATCCAGAGCCTTCTTTGTAACCGATACGACATCTGCCTCGGAACCGTTACCCATCGCGCAGGTGGAGTATTTCTTCAATGAGGATCCCGGCGTTGGAAGTGCGACGGCAATTGACATCACATCCGATATGGACCTCGATTTGAAGACCTCCTTGGCAGCGGCCTCCTTGGATAATGGTTTCCATACTCTCTCTGTTCGTGCCCGCAATTCAGTTGGGGTTTGGGGTTTGACCGAATCTCGAGCGTTCTATCTAACTGAAACGCCTACGGAATCGGAACCCATACCTATCGCGAATTTCGAGTATTTCATAGGCACCGATCCAGGCTACGGATCGGGCACTATGATCACGGTATCGGAGCCTGCCGTTTACCTTGACATGTCCACGCTGATTCCAGCAGCGGGCTTGGAACCGGGTAGTTATATGCTCTCGGTACGTGCTCAAAATGCGAATGGCGTCTGGGGATTACATCAAACCGAGGTATTTGCGCTCAGAGAATTATCCGCACCAGAACTGCTTAGCCCGGAAAACGAATCCATTGATGTGCCACTTACGGTTGTGTTCTCTTGGTCCGTTGTGGACTCAGCTCAATCCTACCAATTGCAATTGTCTAAGACGAATGACTTTGCGGTGATAGAGATTGACAGCTCCGGAATAAATGAGACGGCTCTGACCATTGATGAGGCGCTTTTAGAGCTTACTACAAGCTATTTCTGGCGCGTGAGAGCTTGGGATGCCGATGGCGAGGGAACGTGGTCACAGGTCAGATCCTTCACCACATTATCCATTCCATCACCGGAACTGCTTACACCCGAAGATGAATCTACTCAGGTTCCACTACCTGTTACTTTTGCGTGGTCTGAAGTCGCCGAAGCCCAATCGTATCAACTCCAGCTTTCCAAAACGAGTGAGTTTGCCGTGATGATCGTGGATAGCACCATCACGGACACAACCATTGTGAGCATCGACGAATCGTATTTGGAGCTCTTGACCACTTACTACTGGCGGGTACGGTCTGTAGTAGGGACCGATAGCGGCCCATGGACAGATTCGCGTTCATTCACCACTGGGTATAACCCGGCTGTGCCCGTATTGCTTGCACCATCCGACGAAGCGACGGGAATTCCGATCAACGCGACGTTAGCTTGGGAACTTGCCGCTCGGGCAGACAGCTACGATATCGAGGTGGCCACTGACGCTAGTTTTGAGGAACTTGTGTATCCAGCTGCCGGGAAACCATTGGCGGATGACAATAGCGGAATGTTGTCCACATCGGATGCCTATGCGGGTTTCCTTCTTTCCGACCTGATTCACAGCACGACCTATTTCTGGCGGGTGCGAGGATCCAACGAATTCGGTCAAAGCTCTTGGACTGAAGCCTGGCAATTCACCACAGTGGAAGAAGGAATTCCACCTGTGGTTCTGCAAAGCCCAGCCATGGGTAGTGAGGATGTGCCGATACCAGTCACACTGACCTGGCAAACCGTTGGCGGAGCAATCCACTATGGTGTTGAAGTCTCGACAAATCCGGCGTTCACAAACCGAACGGTGTACGACAGTCTTGAGGTAGCCAGCCTTGGCTTGGTCTCCTTGTCCGATACGACCACGTATTTCTGGCGTGTGCGGGCTTATGCCGCCGACCGAGATGCGTCCGTTTCGGCCGTATGGGAGTTCCGTACCGAGCTGAGACTTCCTGAAACTCCAATCTGGGAACCCGCAGACATGTCGGTGGATATCGACTCGATGGTTGTCCTGAAATGGACTCCAGTCGCTCGCGCCGACCGTTATGACGTGCAATTGGGAACTGACATCCTGTTTGAGGACGATCCGAGTTTGTTTGAGGGTCTGGACATCACCGAACTCGAGCTAGATGGACTGAAATTGGATGCCCAATACTACTGGCGGGTCCGCGGAGTGAATACTCGTGGCGTCGGAGGTTGGAGTGAGGCGCTTCGCTTCCATACCACGGTGTCTATCTCGGCAGACCTATCGGAAATCCCAACAGAAGCAGCCCTTTCACAGAATTACCCCAACCCCTTCAATCCTTCAACAGTGATCGGTTTTCAGTTGCCAGTTTTCGGTGAAGTACGCTTGGCGGTGTATGATGTATTGGGCCGTCAAGTTGCGGTTATGGTTAATGGAACAATGCCTGCCGGCCATCACCAGATCACATTCGACGCCTCAAATCATCTGTATCGACTCGAAGCAGGAGGGCAGGTCTTCACGAGACGAATGACATTGTTAAAGTAGGTAGACCGTAAGGGCCGATCGCATCGGCCCCTCACAAACAAGAGAGAAACGCTGTTTAGCGCTAGGCCCCGGGTTCGTCAAGATCCGGGGCTTTTTTTTACGTACGATTCGGATTCGGGATGTTGAATCGGATGGAAAACCCGGCTTCGGTCTGCGGGTACGAATACTCCGCTTCCAACTGCGACAATACGGCTAAGATCAATTGCATTCCAATGGAGCCGGATACGCTTTCTTCGAGGCTAATATGATCCGGTATTCCATGGCCATCATCCGAATACTCGCACTCCAATCGGTCGCCGTTCTCTTGGATGCGGATATGGATGGTGCCAGCCGACCCACCACTGAACGCATGTTTGAATGAATTGGTGACCAATTCATTCATCAAAATTCCCATCGGCACCGCTTCTTTCATGCGGATGGTTGTGTCACCGCAATCGACATGACAGGAGACCGACAACGATGGATCTTGAAAGGATGCGATCCGTTCCACCACACCTCCCAGATAATCCTGAAGTTTGATTTCACCGAAATCCCTCGTCTTATAGAGCAATTCATGAACATCGGCGATGGATTTGATCCGGTTCTGACTCGTGAGCAGCACTTCGGCAATTTCATCATCAGCCTGATCGGATTGTAGCATCAGAAGACTTGTGATGATGGCCAGATTGTTCTTGACCCGGTGATGCACTTCCGCCAGCAACAGCTTGTTTTCCTTGAGTGCTTTTTCAAGCTCAAGATTATGGGCTTTCATGTGTTTGACATTGGTGCGAACGATTCGGTACCCAATCACGATGAATCCAATACCGAATAGGCTGATGGACCAAAACATGACTGAACGGATCCAATGCGCCGCTTTGGTGATGGAGTTGGAAAAGTCCGTTTCCAGTATGGTCAGATCGTGATCCAAGTGATGCAGCGAATCCATATACGAATGAACCACTTTCGGAGTAACCTGTCCGGCTTGCACCAACACATCAATATTTTGAGCTACTTGCTCCAATTCCTTTATTTTCGAATCCGCCGCGGACCATATCTGGATGGCATCCCGCATGTACGACACATCTTTGAACCATATGAATAACCAAATCATATCATCGACATCCTTTGGGTGGTTCCTTCCCTGCAGAAATCCTTGTTGCGCGATCTCTATATCCGGATTGGCGGATGAAAGCGTGATGCGGGCCGCCTCATCGCCTTTGTTCACGATCAAATCCGTATGGAAGGAGTCATAAAATGTCCGGTCACCATGAATCAGAAAATGATTCAGATGGAATATGGATGATTTCTGTGCTTTTGTCCACTGTCCTTCACCGGCTACATACGCCCGGATAGCCGACATCGACCGCATGCTGAATGCCGTCATGACGATCAGAAACAGGGCCAATACTAAAAAAACAACAATCAGATAGGTGTCGAATCGTTTTGCCATAGGTGCGACAAAGTAGGGATGTTCCGAGCCTTACACTAACTTCAACCCGATTCTTCCGCGATCCGGATCGATGCTAACTACTTCCACGCGAAGGATATCGCCCACAGCGACGACATCGTGGGGGTTTTCCACACGGCGTCCGTCGCGCGACATCGCCGAGATGTGCAACATGCCATCTTGCTTGAGTCCGATGTCCACAAATGCCCCGAAATCGACCACATTCCGAACGGTTCCTTCCATCACATGACCGATTGTCAGATCTTCCAATCGTGTGATATCCTTTCTCAGCAATGGTTTAGGGAGCGATTCGCGCGGGTCACGACCCGGCTTCAACAGATTTTCGATGATCAGATCCAATGTCGGAACCCCAATCCCCAACTGCTCCGCGGTCTTGGATTTGTTGATGGTCTGAAGTTTGCCTGTCAAGGTGGTCTGGATGCGGTTCAGCTCTTTGACATCGATATCGAACTGCGAACACAAGGCTTTCGCCGCTTCATAACTTTCCGGATGGATGGCGGTGTTGTCCAATGGATTGTCCCCATCCGGAATCCGTAGAAATCCAGCCGCTTGCTGATATTTGAATTCACCGACGCCGGAGACTTTCAGCAATGTATCCCGCTTCTTGAACGGACCATTCTGGTTCCGGAACGTCACAATATGCTCAGCGATGCTCTTGCTCAATCCCGATACATAACTCAACAGCGGCGCACTGGCGGTGTTCAGGTTCACACCCACGGTGTTCACGCAGCTTCCCACCACATCATCCAATTTCTTCGATAGTTGAACCTGACTCACATCATGCTGATACAAGCCTACTCCGATGGATTTCGGGTCGATTTTCACCAATTCAGCCATCGGATCCTGGATGCGTCTCGCGATCGAAATGTTTCCCCGTTGCGCCGCTTCCAAATCCGGAAACTCCTGTTTGGCGATGGGGGATGCGGAATAAACCGAAGCTCCCGCTTCACTCACAATCAGATACTGCAACTCAGGAAACGCGTTCTGGATGAGATCAGCAATGAATTCTTCGGTTTCACGGCTTCCTGTGCCATTGCCGATCGCGATCAGCGAGACGTTGTGTTTGTTCACGAGTCGACCCACAATCGCCGCCGATTCGGCCAATTTCTTGTATGGTTCGGTCGGAAAGATGGTGTCCCCATCCAAATATTTCCCGGTGGCATCCACAATCGCCACTTTGCAGCCGGTTCGGAAACCAGGATCAATCCCCATCACCACTTTGTTGGACAATGGTGGCTGCATGAGCAGATTCTTCACATTTTCGGCGAAGGTGGAAATCGCGCTCAGATCGGCGATTTCGGTCAGTTCGTTGCGTAATTCGCGTTCTAGGGAAGGAAATAACAATCGTTTGAAGGAATCCTCATAGGCATCGACCAGCTCATTGGTGAACACGCCACGATCGTCGGTCACGATCAACTCATCAAGAATATCGAAGCAACGTTCTTCAAAGACATTCAGATCTACAGAAAGAATCTCATCCCGCTCGCCACGGTTCAAGGCCAAGATCTGATATGGCTTGATGTATTTCACCTTGGCGTTGAACTCATAGTATGCTTCGTAGACGGTTCGACCTTCAGCCGCCTTCGAGCTTTTCTTGGATGTGAGTGCGCCTTGATCACGGAACTGCTTTCTCAAAGCCTCACGAGCGGCGGGATGTTCGCTGATCCACTCGGCGCAGATGTCTTTCGCGCCTTGAATGGCCTCTGCGACATTCGAAATCCCCAATTCTTTATTCACGAAGGGCAGTGCCACGTCTTCGGGTTCGCCGTTATGCAATTTTTGATCCCACATGATTTGTGCGAGTGGCTCCAATCCTTTTTCCTTGGCCACGGATGCACGCGTCTTGCGTTTCGGCTTGTAAGGCAGGTAGAGATCCTCCAATTGGGTGAGGGTGGAGGCACCTTTCACAGCCGCTTCCAGCTCGGGCGTGAGCTTTTCTTGCTCGAGGATGGTTTTCAGGATGGTGGCACGTCGTTCTTCCATCATCCGCCTGAAATCCAAGGCGTCGCGCACGGCACGTAGTTGTTCTTCGTCCAATCCACCCGTCATTTCCACGCGGTAACGCGCCAGGAAGGGGATGGTGGCACCTTCATCCAGCAGGGTGGAGACGGTTTGGACTTGTTTGGGAGTGAGGGAGAGGCTCGACGCAACGGCGGAGATGATCTGGGCTTCGGTCATGCCCCAAAGATAGCGATTCCGTATCTTGACCCACATGATTCCATCTACAGAAAACCTGCTTTCTTCCGCCATCGACTTCGCCAAATTGGCCGGTGCGCATACCCTTACCCATTTCCGAAAAGGCATCGAGGTGATCCGAAAATCGGATCAATCTCCGGTCACTATCGCCGACCGTGAAGCCGAATGGATCTTGCGTGATGCGATCCTGAACCGCTTTCCAGAGCATGGCATCATCGGGGAGGAGCATGGCATCGTGAATCCGGATGCGAGGGTGCAATGGATTCTGGATCCCATCGACGGAACGGTATCCTTCATTCATGGGATACCTCTCTACACTACGCTCATCGGTGTGCTGGTGGACGGACAACCCACCGTAGGCATCATCCATGCGCCCGCAATGGATGAACTGTGCGACGCGGCGATCGGCATGGGAACGAGGTTGAACGGCGTGAAGGTATCGGTTCGAAACACATCCTCCATTGCCGAGGCCACATTCATCACCACCGATCTAGGCAACATTGTCAAATATGGTCATGAGCAAGCAGTAGCCGACCTGATCCGCGATGTGCGCATCCACCGCACCTGGGGCGATGCGTACGGACACATGATGGTGGCCACAGGCCGTGCCGATATCATGTTCGACCCGATTCTCAATATCTGGGATGCCGCGGCGTTATATCCGTGCGTCACCGAAGCCGGTGGCGTGTACATGGATGTGACGGGCAAACCCGACATCCGTTCCGGCAATGCGTTTTCGTGCGTGCCGGGTCTTAGGGATGATTTACGCAACCGTTTTCAATGAAAGTACTTTTACTGACGATTCTGATGCTTCCTGCTGCTGTGGTGGCGCAGGAGATGCCGGTCAAATTTCATTCGATCCAATTGACCCTGAATCTGGATACGCCTGATTCCACCATCCAAGGCGAAGTTTCCTACCGCATCAGCGCGCAACAGGCCGGAGTGGAATCGCTTTGGTTGCTTGCGCGTCGCACCGACATCCGTTCCGTCCGTTTGAATGAAGTGGAACTGGATTTCAGCGTGAGAAATGACACGCTTCTAATCCCACTTTCAGGACCGCTAACCGCAGGAACCCGACATAAGTTGGACGTCCTGTACATCGCATCACCCAATTATGGCGTGCATTATTGGCCCAGAGATCATATTTGGACGTCCTTGCGTGATGGAGCCATCGCGTCATGGCTGCCTGTGATTCCGGATTCCAACATCTTGGTGACGACCGATATCCAAATCATCACACCAAAGGGACATCAAGCCATAACAGTTGGAGGACCGGTCAATGGCTCGACCTTGTCACATTGGCGAAGCACGGTTCCGGTTCCGATCACATCGTTGATGTTCGCTTCGGGTCCGTTTGTATCCGTCACGCCTAACCTGTTTGCCGCGAAGGGCATCGATCCAAAGACGTTATCTGAAGATCTGCCTGCCGATACGACCCGGCGAGTCATTGTATTGCCCGATCATCGTTGGGAAACGGTAACCACGACGGGCTCGGGATTGGACTATGAATTTTTGAACATGCCAGAAATACCAGTCGAAGAGAGATCTGATATTCTTCGATTGGCGATGGATGTGAGTGTGGATGGGGAATCTGGATTGGTGATCACAATGACACGCTTGTCCGGCCGTGCACGTGGCAACATCACCCTTCCGATTGTGCAATACATCAACGGAACTCGGATACCGGCACCGTTGACAGTTGCAAGCACTGGAGATGTGACACGGATTTCAGCACATGGACGATTGGACAATCTGATGATGGATGAATTACCCGATTCAATCCTGGTGATCGAAACCAAGCCAGGACGCTTCTGGCTGTATCAGATGAGGACGTCCACCAACAAAGAAGCAAGGCTTGCCGCCGCCGCCGCGTTGGGCACCGTAACGGATATGCCGGATATCGGCCTCGCGCTGAGTGATTTTTATCGCCAGGAGACGGATTCGGACATGAAATCCGCCCTATTGGTGAGTTATGCGTCTCAATCGAAAGGACGGGTGGGCGCTCATCCGCTCCTATTGAGCGCATTGAAGGAAAAAAGTGACGTGCGTTTGGTGGCCATGCGTTTGCTTAGCGGATATGTGGATAGCGAACCAGTGAAGGATGCGGTGCTGAACATCATCCGCACATCCAACGATATCCCGATGGTGAACGAAGCGTTGCAGACGTATCGGAACTTGTTTCCGAAAGATGTGGCAGATGATCTGATGCGGCGTCTGCTTAACGAAGACCATAATGGCGACTATGCATTGACCATTTTGAAGGCGTTTCAGGGCAGGGCGGAGGCAGAATTGATTCGGGGTCGAGTCAGCTACTATCTGAATCCGCGATTTCCATATGAGTTGCGAAAAACGGCGTTCCTCATTTTGACGGAAACGGAAAAAACCCCATCTTCGTGGAGCGAGATCTTTACCCGCTATGCTCAAGATGCCGATCCTCGATTCCGAAATGATATGGTTGATGCGTCTGGTTACTTAGACCCGGAAAATCGGCAGGCGTGGCTGCAAGACCGCCTTTTTAACGAATATGATGACCGTATTTTGGATCGTATTCGCGCGTTGGACTAAATTTTTTTTATGAATCTGATCATCAAACTTCCACCCAAGGCCGAACGAGACGAGCTCGTCGATGCTTGGATCAATGGGCTGCTCTTCGATCAATCGTACACCGAGTTCCATAACGTGATGCATGTCATCACTGGGTCCGGTTTTCATCACAACGGGGTCACCTGTCTCTTCCTGCATGAAACCACGACGCATCTCGTGCATCAGCGCATCTCCAAACTCCGCCCGTCGGAATGGATCGATGCCGCCTTCAAAGTCCCGATCTGCCTGAATTAGTTATAGCGGATCCACTTCGCCATTTCACTGAAACTGGCTTTCTTCCCATACATCAGGATTCCGACGCGATAGATCCGCGCGCTGACCCATATGAGTCCGGTGAATGCGGCCGACATCAGCACAACGGCTGCACCCAATTGCCAGATCGGCACATCCGTCATCGCCATGCGCAATGGCATGAGCATCGGAGTGAAGAAGGGAATCAGACTCGATACTACTGCCAAGGTTGAATTCGGGTCGGATGCCACAGGACCGACCAATAGAATCGGTATGATGATGGGCATGCTGATGGGGAGCATCAGTTGTTGCGTATCCGACTCGTTATCAGCCGCCGCACCGACCGCTGCAAACAGCGACGAGTAGATGAGATAGCCCATGATGAAGAAGAAGACGAATCCGACCCATAATCCGATCCCGATTTCGGGCATGGTGATGGGCGATTGCGCCGCGGCAGCCATGGCCTCATCGCCGACAAGTCCTGACGTGTCCATTTGGGATGCGAAATACATCCCGGCTCCTCCCATGATCGCCGCGGACGATGCCGCCCAGATGGTGAACTGCGTGAGTCCAACAGCGCCCACACCCAGTACTTTCCCCATCAGAAGTTCAAACGGACGCACGGACGATGTGATCACTTCAATGATTCGGCTGGTTTTTTCTTCAATCACGCTCCGCATGATGATGGCGCCATAGAAGAACAAGGCCCCATAAATAATGAAGCACATGATATAGCCCACGATGAAGAGCGACTCGGTGCTGGTGGTTTCTTCGCCGGTTTCCGTGATTTTGCGAGATACGATCGTGGCTCGGGAGTTCAGAATATCTTTGACGGCATCGCTAACCTGTTCGCGGTTTAGGCGCTCATCGCGGATGACGGAGCGCAAATCAGAGCGAATGGCGCTAATGAGGGAGAGTCCGCCGGTTCCTCCTGAAATGAATTCCACTTCAGCATTTTCTGTGAGATGGCGTTCATTCAGTAGGATATACCCATCAATTCGGTTAGCCAGCACCATCGCACGGAAGGTATCGACCGGAGCCGGTGGGAGTTCGGTATACAGCGAATCGCTGAGCAGTTCCAAGCGCGGTAGCAAGACTCCGGTTTCATCATACACACCGATCACACGCGCTTTGTCGGTGTCGAGAAAGGATAGAAGTACTGGAATCCCGATCAACATGATCATAAAGACCGGAGCCAGTATGGTACTGATGATGAAGGCTTTGGAACGGACGCGTGTGAGATACTCGCGCTTGAGGACGATGAAAATCTTATCGGTTGACATGGGAACGATCGTTTTTTACAGATTCAATGAAAATTTCGTGAAGCGAAGGGTAGACCCGTTCGAATCGATGCACATCCACCGATGCCATGGCTTTTTCCAGAATGGGACGGATTTGGCTTTCGTCTTTTGGTGTGAATTCCACAAAGCGGTTCGACCGATTGTTGAAATGAACCCCTTCGATGGTATCTAAAAAGGATGCGTCCCCATCAAATTCCAGGATGACCGTGCGTTTTCCGAAGGACCGCTTGATGTCCTGCACTTTTCCTTCCAAAATGGTGCGCCCTTCATTATACAGCACGATATCATCGCACATCTGCTCCACTTGCTCCATCCGGTGAGTGGAGAAAATGATGGTTTTTCCAGATGCCTTCAGCTCCAAAATGACTTGTTTGAGTAATTCGGAGTTGATGGGATCCAATCCGCTGAACGGCTCATCGAAAATATATAAGGAGGGATCGTGCACAATGGTGGCGATGAACTGGATTTTCTGCTGCATCCCTTTGGAAAGCTCACCCACTTCTTTGTTGATCCAATCGATCGCTTCAAAGCGCTCCAACCAGTAGCGGAGTGCGGTTTTGGCTTTGTCCAGCGGCACACCTTTGAGCTGAGCGAGGTAAATCAGATGCTCGCCCACTTTCATTTTCTTGTACAAGCCGCGTTCTTCGGGCATATAGCCGATCATGGGTTGGGTTTCGCGCCCCACTTTCACACCATTGATGTGGATGTCGCCCTCATCCGGAATCGTGATGTAATTCATCATGCGGATCGTGGTCGTTTTCCCGGCGCCATTCGGACCCAGGATTCCGAAGATGCGCCCCGGTTCGACGCTGAAATTCACTTTGTCGACTGCAACAAAATCTCCGAACCGCTTACTGATGTTCCTGACGTCTACAATTGACATATGGGTTTGCATGGACTGGTTTGGCGCTTAACTTACAAAACGAAATTCTTTAATCTATGCATATCATTCATATCAGTGCCGAATGTTATCCTGTGGCCAAAGCAGGCGGACTCGGAGATGTTGTCGGATCATTACCAAAGTATCAGAAAGCGCATGGCTCGGAAAGCTGGGTTGTGATGCCGGCGTACGACGTTCCGTGGATTCGTCAGCACGAGTTCGAGATCGTGCATCGTGGTTTCACCCATTTGGCTGGAAACTGGTTCGAATATTCCATCCAAAAAGAGAAAAAAGACACATTGGGCTTCCCTTTGTATGTGGTGGACATCCCATCCCGGTTTCAACGCCCGGGCATCTACACCGATCCTCACAGCGGATATGGATATTGGGATGAGTTCGAGCGCTATGCCTCGTTTCAGATCTGCGCGTTGGAGTGGATCCAGTCGTTCGAGACGAAACCGGACATTTTGCATTGCCACGATCATCACACGGCGCTGATTCCGTTCATGACCACGTCGTGTCCGCAGTATGAATCTCTCATCGGAATTCCGACCGTGCTCACCATCCACAATGGCGAATATCATGGGAATTATGAACTAGGGAAACGATTTTTGCTACCCTACTTCCATCCCGAAAAAGCCGGATTTCTGGAATGGAACGGCCGTTTCAACGCTCTCGCGGCCGGCATAAGAACCTGTTGGAAGCTGACTACGGTCTCGAAAACCTATATGGATGAACTGATGCATGGCACGAGCGGCATCGAACCGATCATCCAACATGAGGCCGTGAAAGCGACCGGAATTCTGAATGGGATTGATACGGATGTGTGGAATGCGGCGAAAGATCCGTTGATCGCGCATCATTTCACTCTGAAAACGCTCGCAAAAGGGAAGCAGCAGAATAAAGAAGCCTTATGCAAGGAATTCATGTTGCCGGCGGATCGTCCGACGTTCGCGTTCATTGGTCGACTTGTGAAAGAAAAGGGGGCGGACATGTTGCCGGAACTCATTCGCGCGTTTCTGTCCAATTACGAGGCGAATTTCATTGTCTTGGGCACAGGGGACCCCGATCTGCATTACCAGTTCAACGAAATGAACAAAACCCATGTGGGTTATTTCGATGCGTCGTTGCAGTACAATGAGCGCTTGTCGCATCAGATTTATGCAGGTACCGATTTCATTCTGATGCCTTCGCGGGTGGAGCCCTGTGGCTTGAATCAACTATTCGCGTTGCGGTACGGCACCATCCCGATCGTGCGGGATACGGGTGGACTTCATGACACCGTATTGGATATGGGAGAAGAAGGAGGGTACGGAATCCGGTTCACTCACTTTTCTTTGAGTGATGCCTATCAAGCGCTTACTCGGGCATATGACGTTTTTCATGACAATAAAAAGCTTTCCAATTTGCAAAGAAAAGCGTTTTCATTAGATTTCTCTTGGCAGTCGTCGGCCAGACAATACATCCAACTTTACACATCTTTATTACCATCTGAGGCTTGAACCTATGATCCCGATGAATGACAGCACCATCGCCGTAATTTTGGGAGGCGGTTCCGGAACTCGCCTGTTTCCACTCACCAAAAGTCGTTCCAAGCCTGCGGTTCCGATCGGAGGGAAGTATCGTTTGGTGGATATCCCCATTTCGAACTGTCTTCATTCGGATGTCAGACGTATTTATGTGCTCACCCAGTTCAACTCGGCGTCTCTGAACCGGCACATCAAAAACACCTATCACTTCGATGCGTTCACTCGCCGCGGCTTCGTGGATATCCTAGCTGCCGAGCAGACACCTACAAGCTCGAACTGGTTTCAGGGAACGGCGGATGCGGTTCGCCAATCGCTCCATCACCTTGAAAACAATGAATATGAGTATGTACTGATCTTATCGGGCGACCAGCTCTATCAGATGGATTATCGCCACATGATGGACCAGCACATCAAATCGGGCGCGGAGATTTCCATCGCCACCATTCCAGTGAATGGTGAAGATGCCACCGGTTTCGGAATCCTTAAAACCGATAAAGACGGCATGATTTCGACATTCATCGAAAAGCCTGCGACCGAGGTGCTCAAAGATTGGACATCCGAAGTTCCTACCGCGCTCAAGGCCCAAGGGCGCGAATACCTGGCCTCGATGGGGATTTACATTTTCAACCGGCAGACCCTGAACGATCTATTCAGTGAGCACGCGGATGCGAAGGATTTCGGGAAGGAAATCATCCCATCAGCGATCGAATCGCATCTGAAAGTGGCCAGCTATCTGTATGATGGGTATTGGACCGACATCGGAACCATCAAATCGTTTTTCGATGCGAATCTGGAATTGACGATCGAGCTGCCTCCGTTCGATATCTACAATGAAGGGAAGCTCATTTTCACACGGTCGCGCTTGTTGCCCGCATCCAAAATCTCTGGTACAACCTTGGAACGGACGATTGTGGCGGAAGGCAGCATCATCGAAGCATCCCGCATCGAACACACCTTGGTCGGAATCCGGTCAAGGATTGGGAAGGGAACCACCGTTGCGAACACGATCATCATGGGAAATGACTTCTATCCGACGCTGGAGCAACTCCAGTACAAGGATGGCGTGCCACCGATCGGTATTGGTCAACGTTGCTACATCAACAATGCGATCATCGACAAGAACTGCCGCATCGGGAATGATGTGCGCATCAACGGAGGCACACATTTGGCAGATGGGCATTTCGATACCTATTCGGTGGTCGATGGCATTGTGGTGATTCAGAAAGGGGCCATCCTCCGCGACGGAACGGTTATTTAAGCAACATCATGCGTCGGGTGAGGGTTTGCCCGCCCGACCGCAACCGCATCACATACACGCCGGAAGGGAGACCGGTGGCGTTGAACGTCACGGAGTGTGTTCCTGCAGGAAGGATGTCGTCCACGAGTAGCGCCACACGTCGTCCAATCATATCAAAGATTTCCAATTGCGCGAAGTTCGATGCGCGAAGTGCGAAGTGAATCTCCGTCGACGGGTTGAATGGGTTGGGGAAATTCTGTTCTAAGAAGATTTCATCGGGCATTTCAGGCTTAATATCCACACTCGTATCCAGAGCAAAAACCGCCTCGATATTGGCAGTGAAAAACGGCTGATACCTCAATACCGGATTCGTTTTGATGGATGCGGGAACGCCGGTCCATTCCACGAAACGATATCCTTCATCGGCAACGGCGGTCACAGTGAAGACATGATCGGATGGAAGCTTGAACGCGATGGGATCGGAAAACGCATGTCGTGCCGCGACCAATTGTCCACCATCTCCGGCTCCCATCGTCACATTCACATAAGACGTGTTCGGATAGATGTGCGATTTCAGATGGTTCAGCATGGCTTCGGGACGTTCCTCAGCGAAGGCCCGCATCCGATCGATATGCGATTCCCATTCTTCCACGGATTCAAATCCGCCCCATCGATCCGAATGCTCGGCGATATAAGGGGCGATGTTCGCCGCCAACGAATCCAGCACATGAACGGCATTTTCTGCACTGAACGCGGTATGCAAAAGGACCAGATAGCGGTCGATGAATGCGGACTTGAAGTCCGCGCGATTCAGTAAACGGCGCATAAGTCGGGTGGAAGCAGGCGGATTCGGCCAAGAGCCACCGTTCGTGGCCAAAGCAAACGACAAGGTGTTGTGCTGCGCGCCGACATCCACTCCCGGCACATATGGAAATTGGAGGTCGTACCCGAATTCCGTGTCATACACCATCCATTTCCAACGCTGATGGTCCGGATGCGAGGCCGAGCGCCAAATCCGGACATTGTTTCCAGGCCAATCGGTATTGCGAAAATAGATATGCGACAGGTAGAAATCAGTATAGTTATCCAGATCCATCCCCGCATTCAACTGGCTCCAGATGGTGGAATCGGACAAATTCGCATTCGAAGCTACTTCCACCAGATCGCTGTAATGAGTAAGTCCGGATGCGAGTCCTTCGCTCACTTCATAGGCATTCAATCCCGAATTGCGCTCCAAAATGGTGATGTCGCCGCGCGAAACTCCATATTTCTGATTCAAATAATGATCGTCGTATCGGTCGCGGATGTTATGGATGCCCCAATATTCGCCATTCAGAAACACCACGGAGGGTCGATAATGCTGCACATCCGGAAAAAAATCGGTGATAAGCGTCTGCATGAATCCATCCCGCAAATAGGATTGGTCCCAATCATTCCCCGAATTCCGCAAGTTGAATCGGCGGTATTCTTGTGTGGATTTGCTTTTGAAGATCGGATGGGTGAAGCCCTGTTTCCCGTTCGGGACATCATCCCTCGCATAAATGCGCAGTGATTTGATGGGGCGGCTCCGCGTCGTGTTTCCATGCAAGCGTACAGCGGCACCTTGCGAAAAAGCAAGGGATTTGTCCGTTTCGAAAAATTGAATGAGGATCGGGCGTTCCCACTCGGCGCCACGCTGCCACATGTTGTTATTCATGTAGGTGTAAATGCCGATGGAATCACTGAAGAAATTCGCGAAATCGGTGATGATGGAGACAACAGGGATGTCGTATCTCGTCTCGATGTCCTCGTTCACGAAATACGTGGCGAAGACTTCGGGTCCGGCGACGCCGCCCACAAACACAGCCGCGCGAATCACCGTCGCTTTAAACACATCCCCGCGTGGTTCGCGCCAAGCTTCATCATTGGTCGCCGTATTGGTCGGAATCGTGGATAGGACCGCCGCTTGAAGCGTTCTATCGACTATATGAATCGGTTGTGTGAAATTTGGGGAATCGATCGTAGGCGCGGATCCATCCAATGTGTACCGGATATCGGCGTTAGGGAGTGACGACGACAGCGACAATTGAAACGAGTCGGAATAAAAGCCCGATGGATGCGACAAGGAGACAGATTGTGCCACAACCGAGGTCGCCGACAGGATAAAACAAATGATGATTAGGAACCCAATCCTTTTATTTTTGACCATATGAGAAAGGTATACATTCTTGTTCTGGCCATCGCCATTGTCGGGGCATTTCTTATAGGCAGATACTCCGTTTCGCCAATAAATACTGAAGTCATCGAGTATGGACAATCCGATCCGTTCAATGTGACGGGGATGTGGGCCTCTGAAACAGCACTGTCTAGTTTCATGCCCGCCGACGCCACGCAATCCGTTCTGGTCTTCGCCTTCAGTTTGAATTGTCCTCAATGCTGGGATGCGGTGGAAACCATCAAAGCCTACCAACGCTCGGGTACCGTTGATTCCATTATCGGCGTCACGTTCGGTTCTCCTTCAGAAGTGGATTCGTTTTCAAAACAGTTTGACGTAGATTTTCCGATCCATATCCTACCACTTCGTGAAATGACGATACTCACAACATCAGTCCCCCGTGTATTTGTTGTCAAAGAAGGTCGCGTGATGGCTACTTTCACCGCACCTGTGATGTCGTTTCGTACATTCAATGATCACTATTCCATCGGACCATGAAACAACTGCTACCGTTTGTCTTGTTCGGATGTGTGGCGTGCACATCCTCACCAAATCCCGACACGTGGGATCTTCAAGGTCACCGCGGCGCTCGCGGGCTCGCACCCGAGAACACCATCCCATCCTTTATTATCGCATTGGACCAAGGAGTGACCACCATCGAGCTTGACCTCGTGGTATCAGCTGATAGTCAACTCATTGTCTCACATGAACCTTGGATGAATCCCGTGATTTGCACTGCTCCGGATGGACGAGCCTTCAGCGACTCCACTGGCATGACGTATAATATTTTCACGATGACCGCAGAAGAGGTTCAAACCTATGATTGCGGATCGCTCGGACATCCGCGATTCCCTCTTCAGGCAAAGCAAAAGGTCGTTAAGCCCCGGTTCGTAGATGCGGTTCTGGCCATCGAAATGCATGCGGTTGAACGAGGCTATCCACTTCCGAAATACAACATCGAAACGAAGATTCAGCCGGGCTGGGATGGAGTGTTTACTCCAGATCCTGAGACGTTCACGTATTTGCTTCATCAAGCCATCACAGAGACCGGAATCCGTGATCGGAGCATCCTTCAATCGTTTGATGTGAGAACCTTGCAATCGATGCGGATGAGGGATGAAACCATTCCTTTGGCCCTCCTCATCGAAAATTCATTGGGATATGATTGGAACATCGCGAACCTCGGATTCAAACCTGATATCTACTCGCCTTACTATCCATTCGTGGATGCGACTTTGCGCAAACAGACACGAACCGATGGGATTTTGCTGATTCCATGGACAGTGAACCGTGTGGATGAAATGAAGGCCTTATTGGCTCTTGAAGTTGACGGCTTGATTACCGATTATCCCGACAGCGCGCGTATCTTGCGCGACAATTAATCCTACACTTACCGCATGCAACGATCGTATATGAAATGGTGGAGTCCGAGTCTGGGCCGGGACATGGAACTTCTGGTTTTCGGACACTCTGGAACTCCTGTATTGGTGTTTCCATCCAGCATGGGCAAGTTTCATGAATGGGACGATTTCAAGATGATGGAGGCCTGCGCCCATCAGATCAACAGTGGCTACAACCAGTTCTATTGTGTGGATTCGGTGGATTCGGAGAGCTTTTATAACAAATTCGCGGATCCCTATGTGCGGATCGTGCGTCATCGGCAGTATGATTCGTACATCATCGACGAAGTCGTTCCCTTCATCCACACGAACAATCCGAATCGGAATATCATCAGCACTGGAGCCAGTTTCGGGGCCTATCATGCCTTGAATGTCGCCTTCAAATATCCGGATCGCTTTGCGAAATTGATCGCGATGAGCGGCAAGTACGACATCAAGAATTTCATGCATGGATTCTATGATGACAACGTCTATTTCAACAACCCGATCGATTACGTGCCTCAGATGCACAACCATGCCCATTTGGAAGCAATGAGGCGGATGGATATCCGTCTGGTGGCCGGCGAGCATGATATTTGCCGGCAACCGACCGAAGACATGAGTTGGAAATTGAACACGAAATCCATCCACAACACCCTCGATATCTGGGGCAACGGCACGGCGCACGATTGGCCTTGGTGGCGCAACATGATTCAGCAACACATCCCTTGACATGAAAAAAATCGGCATTCTCCGCGGCATGGAAACCACGTTTCCGGACGCGCTTATTCATCATATCAATTCCACCTACGCCTCGAAAGGGGTGCATGCCGAGTTTGTGCAACTCGATGCGGTGTATCAGAATGGCGATGTCGAGTATTCGGTCATCATCGACCGCATCTCGCATGAGGTTCCATTTTATCGTTCTTACCTTAAATGGGCTTCGTTGAAAGGTGCGTACATCATCAACAATCCGTTCTGGTGGAGTGCCGATGACAAGTTCATCGATAACATCATTGCGGAGCAAGTTGGAGTAGCGGTACCTCGCACCGTGATTTTGCCACATCGCCAACATCCGCCCAATACGCAAGGTTCTTCCTTCCGAAACCTGAAATATCCGGTCGATTGGGGCAAAATATTTGATTATATCGGCTTCCCGGCCTTCCTCAAACCGCATGATGGCGGCGGATGGAGAGGGGTGACCCGGGTCGAAAACCCAGAAGACTTCTTTAAAGCATACAATGAATCCGGCACCGATTGCATGATGCTGCAAGAGAACATCGAGTTTGAAGAGTACTATCGTTGCTATGGCATCGGACGCAAGCACGTACACGTGATGCGTTACAATCCGCTTGCCGAGCATTCACAACGGTATGCCTCAGTACAAGACCTGACTGTTCCGGCCAAGATGAAGAAGAAGTTGACGGAAGATGTCCTCGCCCTATGCCGCGCGCTCGGGTACGATATGAACACCGTTGAATTCGCTGTGCGGGATGGGATTCCATACGCCATTGATTTCATGAACCCAGCTCCGGATGCCGATTATCATTCTGTTGGTGCCGCAAACTTCGATTGGATCATCAAAACGATGGGCGATTTCGCGGTAAAAAAAGCATTGGAAACCCGCAAAGAACGGCCGTTCACGGCCAATGGAGCATTGGAGTCGCATGCAGGGTAACATCCGACCCGTTTTGGACGCCTATCATCGGATGATCGAAGCGGATCTGAACGCCGCGGACGATCAGATGAAGATCTTATACCAATTACAGCATGAACGCAAAGTTCTGTTCGGTGACCGACCCATGGCGCATAGTCTGCGTCCGGCGTTTCTATCCGAAACCGCACATACTCAGATCCAAGACACGGTTTATCTGATTCGTCAGGCCATCTTGAAAATCGCTGCGGCTTATTTCAACACGCAAGAAGCGCTCGATGAACTTGGCCTCACACCGGATGAAATCGAACTGGCCGCCATCCCGACGAATGTCATCCGTCTTTCCGCTACCGCAAGGATGGATGCTTTTCTCACATCCACATCCTTCAAATTTGTGGAATTGAATGCGGAGAGTCCGGCTGGAGTAGGATACACCCATCGGATGGCTCAGATTTATCGCGAGTTGCCGGTGTTTCAGCAGTTCATCAAATCCTATCCTGTGCGCTTTGTGTCGCCCTTGGAACATCTGATTCAGGGACTCATCCGCACCTATCATGAGGAATTCGAAGGTGCGGTTGAAAAACCAAGTTTCGCCATCATCGATTTTCAGAATATCCCGACGGTGCATGAGTTCAACATCGTACGTGATTACCTGGAACAGCTCGGTTACCCATGTGAAATCGCCGATCCGCGGGATGTGGAATGCCGCGACGGATGGGTGTATGTGAATGGTCGCAAAATCGACATCCTGTATCGCCGGTTGCTGACGAATGAGTATCTGGAAATCAAAGATGAGTGTCCGGCGTTTCTGGAAGGGTATAAGGCTCAGAAAACCTGTTATCTGAATTCTTTTCGCACGAAGTTGGTGCATAAGAAATCCATTTTCTCCTTCCTGACGGATCCACGCTATACCGGCATCCTGAATACAGTAGAGCTGCAAACCATCCGCAATCATATTCCATGGACCCGCAAGATTCGTGATCAGCATACGATCTATAAAGGTCAGACCATCAATCTGTTGGAGTATGTGTCGCGTCATCGTGCCGATTTTGTAATCAAACCGAACGATGAATATGGTGGGAAGGGAGTGGTGCTGGGTTTTGCAGCAACAGACCAAGAATGGGCGCAAGCCATCAATGAAGGAATCCAGTTTGGATTCGTCGTTCAAGAGGTGGTTGACATCAGCCGTGAACCTTTCTTGCTTCAAACCGCCGCCGGATGGCAATCTGTACCTACAGTAGTGGATCTGGACCCGTATCTTAATGGTCCAATGATGGGCGGATGCCTGGTGCGTACGTCAACCACGAATTTAGCCAATGTGACGGCTGGAGGCGGCTCGCTTCCGGTCTTTATTCTTCGATATGTACGATAAACTTGAGCGACCTGTCAGGGTCGCCGTGATGGACCTTTATCAAGGTCAACCCAACCAAGGGATGCGATGCATCCGTGAATTATTGACGGAAACCGGCCTTGCGTTCGATGAGTTTGATGTGAGGGGACCCGCTCAGCATGTCCCAGATCTCTCGTACGACATCTACATCTCATCCGGCGGACCCGGAAGCCCCTTCGACGGACTCGATCAACCTTGGGAAGCGGAGTATTTTCGATTGCTCGACTCCATTTGGAGCCACAATCAGGCATCCGACGACAAAAAGTTCTTTCTTGCCATTTGCCATTCGTTTCAGCTGATGTGCATCCATTTCGATCTGGCGGATGTGATGCCTCGTAAGACAGGCTCGTTCGGCATTCTTCCGGTGCATCACACCGAAGCCGGTTTGGCGGATCCGTTACTTGGTTTGCTCCCCGATCCCTTCTATGGAGCCGATTTCCGTGAATGGCAAGTCTTGCAGCCACGTCACGCAAGTATACAAGCGCTTGGAGCCACGATATTGGCCATCGAGAAGGATCGTCCGCATGTGCCGTTGGAGCGTGCGGTGATGGCGATGCGCATCTCACCGGAAATCATCGGAACCCAATTTCATCCGGAAGCCGATCCGGAAGGGATGTTGGCCCACTTCAGCAAACCGGAACAGAAAGATGTGATTTTAGAGAAGCACGGCGATCAGAAATACGCCGACATCCTGCATCACCTATCCGATCCTGATTACCTCTGGAAAACGCATAACACGTTCATCCCGGCATTTTTATCGAATGCGATTCAAGTGATTCAGAACCGGAACCCGACGCTAGCGTGAAGGATGGGAAGACGTTCGTCTTCATTTCCCATCAACGTGATGCTAACTGGTCCGACAAAAGTGGTCGCACCGACTGAAACACCCCATCCGATAACAACTGGAATACGGCTTTCAGGTGTACCCCAAAACCCGTCTGTCGCTACGGCATTCCATATCAATGTCAAAAAGCGGTTGTGTTGAAGCTCGGTTTGCATGGAGACTTGTGCCATCCGATACGAAGCGCCATTCAGCTGATCGCGACGAAAGCCGACCAAGGTTTCCACATCACCCAAATAAAAGGACCGATGTGAGGGTAGATTTCCAGTCGAATACCCTGCATGGAAGTTCAGATGGATGGTGACATACTCTGTGAAGGGGATGTAATTGTTCCAAATCGCCTCATACCGCTTGTATGATTTTGTGTCGTCCATCGGACTACCTAAATCGGCTCGCAAGCTGATATACTGCCCATTGGTTGCGAAATAGGCCTCGTTCGCGGTGTCCAGAATCAGAAATGCGAAGGGTACATGGGATGAGGTGTACCCACCGGTCGGTTCACGGACAATCCCGGATACCGATCTCGATTCAAACAAATCGAACCGATATCCGATTCCCGATTGAAGCATACTCGACAGTACGGGTCCGGCCCAGAATTCAGCTTGATACAAATCCGTCGATAATGTTCCTTGATTCACACGCCCTATATATTGCTCAAACTGGTCTTTGGAGTATTTTAGACGTAAACTCGAGCCCAATTTAGGATTCGTGCCGATGTATGAATAGAGTTGCCCTTCCACAGATGTCATTTCACCCAGACGCACCGACAATCGTATGGTGGATGAGGGAATCAGCCAGTTTCGGTAGGTGTTGTTAAATAGGAGGGATGCTTTTTCCCTACTGTCGTATCGCAATCCGACGCGGAATTTGTCATGATCCAGTTCTTGGAATTTCAGGATCACGGAATAGCCTGATCTCGCCGGTTCCAGTCGGTAGGTCACGCTTTCGAAAAATTGCAAGCTGTATAGACGGTCGATAGCCAGATTCAGATCACCTCGGGAGATTACGGTGTTCAAGGGCAATTGCATCTGCAATTCGGCATCGATCATGCGCGGGTCGGTCGATTCCAAACCCTCATAACGGATATCACGGATCACAATCGGCATTCCGTTCAGATCCACATAGGGTACGATGCGTTCTTCCAACCCATAAGCATTCAAGGAATCCGCGATCTGCCGCAATTCATCGATACGCGCACGGGCGATCGCTTCGCCCGAATCAATGATTTTACGGGTGAACTCGAACGACATCATGCCAATCGATTCCATGTCCGGTTGCAACAACACTGTGGCGAGTTTGCTCTGAGCGAACGTGGTCCGTTCGATTTGGAAATTGACCGTCTGGTTCAAAATATCAATAAGGGAACGGATGGAATCGGCTGAGGATGTGAACGTGGACACATCGACTCCGATTAGGATGTCCGCACCCATTTCAATGACATCCACGACCGGAAAATTCCGCGCAATACCACCATCCAACGCGCTTCTTCCATCCACCCGGGCCGGAGTGAAAATACTTGGAAGGGTCATGCTGGCGCGAATGGCTTCGGCAAGAGATCCGTTTCGTATGACGATCGCTTCACCGGTCTCCAAATCCGTTGCGATGCACACGAAAGGAATGGGCAGGTTATTGAAATCCTTGATATGATGCACATGCCACGTGAGCCCGGCGAGCATCTTGCTCGCTTCCTGACCACTCACCAGTCCACCAGGTAAGGTGATGTTCAGCCCACGCATCGGCAAGGATAACATATACTTGCTATTCTCCGCTTTCTCTTCAATGGGCACATAACGGCGTCGAGATTCATCCGAAAACAATCCAAACCAATCTGTACCCAATGCGATTTCTTCGAGCTGTTGGGCATTGTAACCCGAGGCATACAATCCGCCAACGATGCTACCCATGCTGGTTCCGCCGATATAATCGATGGGCATGTTCACTTCTTCGAGGACTTTTAGAACGCCGATGTGGGCCAAACCGCGTGCACCTCCACCACTAAGTACGATTCCGGTCTTGGGTCTGGATGGTTGGGATGCGGTTTCCGCCGGTATCAGTCCGAATCCCAAAACGGTCAAAAGGATGATGCGGAATAGGGATTTGATAGCCATGGTCGTTCGTGATATTTTGATGGACCTCGAATCTGTGATGATACAGGGAATTTAGGGATAACCTCAGCTCTTACGATATGAAACAATGGAAAGGCTTGTCTATTCAAGCGGAAGGGGAAGGTATTTCTCCTGAACTCAGTCGACTCGTGAATCTTTTAGGCACTCTGCTTGGTCAGGTGGTGCTGGATCAGGCAGGAAAAGACGTCTACGACCGCATCGAATCCGTACGAAGCCGTTGTAAACAGGCCTATAAGACAGATTCTGCGAATCTTCATGAGCAAGTAGCGAACGACTTGACCGCTTTGTCGTTGAGCGATATTGAATGGATTGTGAGATCCTTCACCACGTTTTTTCATTTGATCAACAAAGCCGAGCAGGAAGAGATCATCCGAATCAACCGGCTGAGGGAGTTCAAATCGGATGCGGATCATCCCCGATCCGAATCCATCGCTGAATCCATCAAGCAATTGAAGGATAAAGGATTCACCTTGGACCAAGTGATGGATGTGATTCGGAAAACCGATATCCAGCCTACGTTGACGGCGCATCCCACCGAAGCCAGACGTCGAAGCATCTTATATATTCAGAAAGAAATCGCATCCCGCCTGACCAAATGGAACCGCGAGAAGCCTGTGGGTCGCGCCGAATCGGAGCTCTTTCAGGAGATGTACAATGAAGTGGTGCTAATGTTGAACACCGACGATGTGCGTGCCTCGAAAATCCGTGTGCAAGATGAGATCGCCAATGGCATTTATTTTTTGACGAACGCGATCTGGAATGTGATTCCGCTGATCCATCGGGATGTGACCGATGCGCTCGACACGTATTATGATGCCACTCCCGAGCTGCCAGCTATTGTGAAATATCGCTCTTGGATTGCCGGCGATCGTGACGGAAATCCATTTGTGACCGCGGAACTTACTCGCTACGCACTTATAGAACTGCGTAAAGCCGCGATTCAAATGCACATCACGGAATTGCATGTGTTGCGACGTGAACTGAGCCTCTCGGAGCGTCAATCTCCGCTTTCACCATGGTTTGTGACAATGGTGCGCGAAGCGTTGGATACGGCCGACATCGATCCCGAAATCAAACGAGTGTATGTTCACGAGCCATTTCGTTTGTGGGTCAACATCCTGTTGTCGAAACTCAAGGCGCAATTGGAATCACTGGAAGAGAACATCTATCCGGTGGCGGAATACTCGATCGACCTGGACCGGATGAAAGTGGCCTTGGAAGAAAGCGGATTCAAGAGCATCGCACGCTACGGACAATTGGAGCGGATACGGGTGCTTCTGAAGACCTTCGGTTTTCACCTTGCGGCATTAGACATCCGTCAGCATAGTCAGATTTTTGGCTCCACAGTGGATGAACTGATGCGGGTTGCTGGCGTGCATCCGTCCTATTTGTCACTTTCCGAAGAGGAAAAGTGCAAACTCCTTCAAAGAGAGATTCAGAATCCTCGTCCGTTGCTTCCACGCCATTTGGAACTGTCAGCGGAAAGCCGATCCACTCTCGATACGCTGATGCTGATTCGGGAGGCGCTCAAACTGGATCCGGATTCGATCGGCTCGGTGATTATCAGTATGACCCATCATGTCTCACAGATGTTGGAAGTGGTGCTGTTGTCACATGAAACTGGCAACATCCATGCTTATGATATCGTGCCGTTGTTCGAGACCATCGAAGACTTGCAGAACAGTTCGTCGTTGATGGAGCAGGCCTTTACCGATCCGGCTTATTCGACGGTATTGGCGGCACGTGGACATTTTCAGGAAATCATGCTTGGTTACTCCGATTCCAATAAGGATGGCGGGTATTGGATGGCCAACTGGGCGTTGCATCTGGCTCAGAAATCATTGGCTGAGACGTGTGAGGCGCATAAAGTGGATGTCCGGTTGTTCCATGGTCGGGGCGGTACGGTTGGACGGGGAGGCGGACGTGCAAACCAAGCCGTGACCGCTCTACCGCGTGCCTGTCACAACGGACGAATCCGCTTCACAGAACAAGGGGAAGTTATTTCCTTTCGCTATGCCAATCCGGATATCGCCCATAGGCATATCGAACAGGTCGTGAACGCGGTGATACGCACCACGGCCAAAGCGCATTACAAAGATCAAACCGTTTGGCAAATGTTTCCGGGAATCGCTGATGTGATGCATGATGTGGCCAATGCCTCCATGAAGCGCTACAGGGAATTGATCGATGATCCCAAATTCTGGGCATGGTACACTCGTATCACGCCCATTGAACACATCAGCCGATTGCCGATCGCATCCCGTCCGGTTTCCAGAAAAACCGGGTCTGAAGTGGATTTTAGCAGTTTGAGGGCCATTCCTTGGGTATTCGCTTGGACTCAGGTTCGATACAATGTTCCGGGTTGGTTCGGAGTAGGACAAGCCTTGAAAACAGCCATGGAAGAACATGGAGATGAGCTGTTTCAGAGTTTGTATGTGGAATGGCCGTTTTTCAAAGCGGTGATCGACAATGCCCAACGGGAAATGGCCCGCGCCCACCTGAAAGCAGCCACATGGTATCAATCGGGCAAATCGGATGGATTTCATGAGCAGATTCAGGCCGAATTCGACATCGCAAGCGATGCGGTCAATCGTATCACAAAACAGTCGACCTTGTTGGC
Source organism: Balneolales bacterium (assembly GCA_041749075.1). Classification (GTDB taxonomy): domain Bacteria; phylum Bacteroidota; class Rhodothermia; order Balneolales; family HLUCCA01; genus CAMTWZ01. The sequence goes on from JBGTBY010000035.1 coordinate 27,036, forward strand.
TGCGAACCCGGTGATTCAGAAATCCATCCGCCTGCGCAATCCATATACGGATGTGTTGAACCTGTCACAAGTCGAACTCATGCGCCGATGGGACATTTCATCCGATTCAGAGAAGGAACAGCTCCGACATGTCTTATTTTTAAGCATCAACGGGATAGCCGCCGCGATGCAGAGTACGGGATAGCGCAACCAGCCAATGGTTGCGTCGTACCTGTCATCACACGGTTACATCATACCCTATCTCATATGTTTTTGAAAATCCTTCAATCCGGGTGGATTCTTCTTTTTATTCTCGGTGGAGTTCCTGAGTTGGCGGCACAAACGCAAGGGACTCCTTACGAATCGAAAGAATTCATCGTTCGACCCGGTGCTGTCGTTAAAGTCAAATCGATTTCCGGCAATGTGGTTGTCAGAGGAACAGAGGGAAGCACGGTTCGGGTAGAACTGTTCGTCAAGAAAGGATTGAGTTTTTTCCAACGCGGGCAATCCATCGATGATGCGAACATCCTCATCTATCAACGCGACAATGAAATTGTGGCGGATATCCAGCCGAAGCGGTCAGACGCCTGGACCCAAAGCAACACCCAGTATCATTTCGTGATCAGTGTTCCGAACCGGACATCCTGCCACATCAGCACATCCGGTGGCAAAATCGAACTCTCGAATGTTGAAGGGTCGCATATGCTCAAAACCGCTGGTGGCGACATCCTGATTGTGCGAACCTCCGGTGAAGTGAAAGTGTATGCCACCGGTGGAGCGATTCGCGGAGATGATATCCGTGGAGTCGTGTTCGCTCAAGCGGTGGGTGGCAACATCGATTTGAACGGGATATCCGGTGAAACCCGATTCCGCGTGACCGGTGGCAATTTGTCTCTTCATCGCATGAATGGAACCATCATCGGAGAAACAAATGGTGGCAACATCCGAGGAGACATCTTGTCGATCTTACATGGATTGGATCTGTCTGTGGCCGGTGGCAACATCGATCTGACCATACCCGGCATGATCGGAATGTCTATGAATGTGAGAGGAAATCGTGTGGTCGTGAACCGGCTCCGGAATTTTGATGGTGAAATCAAAACGAACAGTCTGATCGGATCGATCAATGGTGGTGGTTTGCCCGTGAAATTACGCTCCTCTGGCGGGACCGTTGATCTGATCGTGACTCAGGATCGTCCGTAATCTATTGTGTCGAAATCGTATCCCTTGTTATTAGTCATTCTGCTGTGGATGGTCATCCCGGCAACCGTCTCTGCTTGGCAATGGGATGACGCCTACCCTGTGTCGAGTCGGGATATGGACAATGAGTATCGGACGCTGTATATCCCGAACGATTGGAAGTTCAAAAATGGTGACAGTCTGGTTTACGCCGATCCGAATCTGGATGATTGGGATTGGATGCCGGTCAGCACTACATTGGGATCCAACCAGTTGCCGCACATCGATTGGACCGGAATTGGATGGTTTCGGATCGCATTGGATGTGGATTCAAGCCTTATCGGAATCCCATTCGCACTCGATGTGGTGATGCAAAGTGGGGCCTCGGAAATTTATATGAACGGGGAGTTGCTATATCAGTTCGGGCAGGTATCGACACTTCCGGAATTGGAAATGCCCTATCAGGAACGCAAACCACGATCCTTGGTCTTTAGTAAGCCCGGTAAACACGTGATCGCGGTTCGGTATTCCAATCACAACGCTCAATACTTCGTTGATTCAGGTTATAACGCAGGTTTCCGATACCAATTGGTCGAGATGAATCATCAGGTGTCCTATGTCGTGAATCTCACACGGCAAGCCACGATGAACCAATATTTTTTCAGCGGCATCCTGCTGGTATTCACACTCATCCATTTTCTGCTGTTCCTGTTTTATTCCAAACAGACACAAAATCTGTATTTCGCACTGTTTACGGCCTGTTTCGGCATTCTGACCTATCTGAACTACGAGACGAATTTCTCAACATCCGGATTGGACATCATCAGCATCATCCGGATCCAATACGTCTTCATCGCCTTGACCATCACGTTCTTCATCCGATTTGCATATTCCTTGTTCTACAACAAGATGCCGCTTCAATTCTGGGTGTTTGTCGGTATGTTCATTGTTACAGGTATCTATATATGGTTGAATCCGCTAGTGGACATGAGCGTGGTATCGTTGCTCATCATGGGTCCAAGTCTGGTTGAAATTGTTCGAATTCTCATTCTGGCGGTCTACAAGAAGCGAGACGGTGCCTACATTTTCACCGCAGGCATGCTGGTGTTTCTATTGGGGCAGATCTATCAGACACTAGTGAACTTGAACACCATCGAACCAATGGCTCTGCTCACGGTTGAATCTTCGTCTGTCATCTCCATCGTAGCCCTGCTGTTGACCATGTCGGTCTCCTTATCCCGCAATTTCGCAGAAACCAACAGACGTCTTGAATACAAGCTGAATGAAGTCAGAGAATTGAACGAAAAAACGTTGGAACAAGAACGCATTCAAAAGGAAAAAGAGCTGGAAAAACGATTGTTAGAAGCTGATAACATGAGGAAAACCAGGGAGTTGGATGAGGCGCGTGAACTTCAGCTTTCCATGCTGCCAGTGCAATTGCCGACCTACCCGGGAGTGGACATCCGTCCATTCATGCAAACAGCCACCGAGGTCGGAGGAGATTATTATGATGTCTTGATCAATAAAGACAATGAACTGACGGTTGTGATCGGCGACGCAACCGGCCACGGCGTGAAAGCAGGTATGGTGGTGGCTACTGCGAAAAGTTACTTTCATACGTTCGCCAATACCATGAATAACCTGGATCTGATTCGCAACATGTCTCGTGGCATTAAAAACATGCATCTTCACATGTTATACATGAGCTTGGCTGTTATCAGATACCGCAATGGTGTCGTATCCTATGCAGGAGCCGGAATGCCACCGATTCTGATCTACCGTCACAAAACAAACTCTGTCGAGGTCATGATATCCAAAGGGATGCCCTTGGGCAGCATCCTCAACTTCCCATATAAAGAGTACCAGTTCTCCATTGAACCGGGGGATGCGATCATCATGATGAGCGATGGACTCACTGAGGCCCATAATCGAAACAAAGACATGCTAGGGATGGATCGTCTAACGGAGTGTTTGATGGAAAATGGGGATAACGATGCCACAACCATCACGAGGGCATTTGAATCCCTTATCAAAGACTGGACAGAAACCAGCCCAACACACGACGATATCACCATTTTGGCCTTGAAGTTCTCGTAACCGTTTTTCATTTCAACCCGTACATTTGTTCATGCGCACATCCCTTTATACCGCCATACTGTGCTTGTTTCTGGCATTCCCGCTCGTATCCCAGGCGCAAAACGATGACGATCCGTTCGAGAATGATCCATTATTCAACAAACCGGTCCGAGATTGGTTTAGTCCCGAGCGAATCACCCGTGAAGTGAAACGTCGTCGGGATCGCATCATACAGCAATCGGGAGTGGATGAGCGCTATCATGATTTAACTGGATATTCGATTGAACCCGGGTTTGCATCTTTATCGTCAATAAAACCTTGGTTCCGACATAACCGGGTTGAAGGAGTCACTCTCGGATTCAGTTCCAATGAATTGCTTTGGAATAGCCGTGATTTCTTCGATGTGTTTGGCTCCATTCAATACTCTTTTGGTCGAGAGGAACTATTGTATTCAATCGGTGGTGAACGCTTTTTTGGTTATAGCAAGCCGTTCAAAGCTGGATTTGAGTATCATCGAGTGACGGATTCGGATGATGGCCATCGCGTAGGGTGGACCGAGAACTCGCTGTCTTCGTTCTTTGCCGGTTATGATCACATGGATTTTTATGGTCGCCAAGGTGCCAGCATCTATTCCGTGTTTAAAACCGGTGATGTTGCTGAATTCACCGCCATGTATCGGACCGATGATCTGTACAACTTGGATAGAAATACTCGGTACACCATGTTTGGAAAGAAAAGCACGTATCGCGAAAATCCAGACATTATCGTTGGTGCCGATACGGCTCGTGTGTCGCATGTGGTCGCAGGGATTCGGTTAAATCCGTTCGATCGAATGATATCTCCACGATTCAGCGCATCATTGGATGTTCTCGGACACATCGGAAAATCAATTGAAGGGTTGGATACCGAGTATGCATACGACAAACTTGAGGCTGAACTTCGCACGTTGTTCATCCTCGATGCCGCTGCGGCTCTCAAACTGCGCTTCAGAGTTGGTGAGATTGTTGGAAACCCAACCCAGAACGCGTTTTTCTACCTTGGCGGACCTGGAACTGTGCGTTCCATGAAATTCAAGCAAGAATCTGGTAACGCGATGGTTCTGATGAATGCGGAACTTTTGCTTGGTGAAAATCCGCGCCACCACAATGATTGGTTGGATGACATATTCGAACTCGATCAGTTGCGATTCATGGTGTTTTTCGATGCGGGATGGGTCGATCCAAATCCTATTATTCCTACGAAGTTCGGAACCAGTTTCGAACGATTCTCGTTGGATCAAATGAACACAAGCTTAGGTTTCGGACTCAATGCCAGCACGATACGTCTCGAATTGGCATGGCCTACTCAAGACCTCGCCGGTACGCCAGCACTTTGGATCCGTTTGAATCCGACCTTCTGATCTAATCAAACATCTTTTTTTACAACAGATAGGGGCCCCGAGCCCCTATTTTCGTTTATACCCTATTTCTGCAAAACAATCCTATATCTATGTATAAAATCACACGCGCTTCGTTGCCTTTCCTTTTATTTGGAATCATTACGACCACACTGACGGCCCAAAGCATCCACCAACCCACAGTGGATACGGAGATGGTCGATCGAATCAAGAAAGAAGGCATGGACAATTCCAACATTATGGAATATGCGTCGATGTTGACGGATGTTTATGGACCGAGGCTCACGAATTCACCTCAGATGAGACGCGCCAGCGAGTACACCAAGACTGTGTTTGAGCAGATGGGTTTGGAAAATGTTCACTTTCATGAATGGGGTCCATTCGGTGTAGGGTGGGAGCTAAAACGCTTCGCACTTCATGCCAATACGCCATATGCTTATTTCCCTGTTTTGGGTTATCCAAAAGCCTGGTCGCCAGGATATCGTCGTGCGATGCGCGGTGATGCGGTGATTCTGAAGGGGACGACCATGGAAGAATTGGCACCGATGAAAGGTAAACTAGCTGGAAAGTTTATTCTGATTGAAGAACCCGTCAAAGCCGAACCTGGTTGGGAACCCATCGCACGCCGTAACACGAACGACCGCTTGCTAAACCTAGCGAATGCCACCCAACAACCCGCACGTGCGAATGTGAACGCAGGCTCACCGAATGCGGCGATGTTGGCTCGCGCTCAGACCGCTTATCAACGCGCCCAGTTCTTGACCGACGAAAAACCGATCGCCATTTTGGATCAAAGCTACCGTGGGTGGGGTGGTCAAGTCGCCATCAGTGGGGCCACACTTCCTTCCGATCCATCGGTGCCTTGGTCGGAGCGTCCACGTCCTTATCAAGTGAATGCTCCTCAGCCGATTCCTCAGATTTCCCTCGCTCGTGAGCATTACGGACGCATCTACCGATTGGTGGATCGTGGCATCAATGTGAACTTGGAATTGGATTTCCAGGCTGAATTTCATCGATCCAATCTAAACGCACAAAATATCATTGCTGAAATCGTAGGAACTGACCCAGAATTGAAAGATCAAGTAGTGATGTTAGGTGGACACTTGGATTCGTGGCATACCGGAACCGGTGCGACCGACAATGCCGCTGGATCCATCGTAATGATGGAAGTGATGCGTATTCTCAAGGCTTTGGATGTCAAGCCTCGTCGCACCATCCGTATCGCACTATGGGATGGGGAAGAGCAAGGCTTGCATGGCTCCTCACAGTATGTGTCCGATATGTTTGGGAGAGTAGAAAATGGAGCTGTGGTCAAGAAACCGGCGCATGATCTTTTATCCGCATACTACAATATTGATAATGGAAGTGGACAAGTGAGAGGGATTTATCTCCAGCAAAATGAAGCCCTACGTCCATTGTTTAGAACCTGGTTGGCACCTTTTCAAGACTGGAACGCAACGACGGTCAGCTTTAGCAACACAGGAGGAACGGACCACCAATCGTTCGACCGGGTTGGCCTTCCTGGGTTTCAGTTTATTCAAGATCCACTCGAATACAGCACCTTGACACATCATTCGAACATGGATACGTTTGAGCGTTTGGTTGAAGAAGACTTGAAACGTACCGCGATCATCGTTGCGACCTTCGTCTATCACACGGCCATGTTGGATGAACCGCTGATTCGCAAATAAAGCCAAAAAAAAGCCGGCTACCTGTTCAGGATAGCCGGCTCTAAACCAAAGGTCATATCAGTTGTGTCGAATAAAAGCACCTTTTCAGGGTATCTTTATCTTGCTTAGGGTTATTACGCTCGAACTTCCTAAGTGTTGCATACGGATAGAATTTTTACAAATGAATTTAGAAGCTTGTGCGGCCAATGATTTGATGCGCCTGAGTCACACTCGGTGAAGTCGAATACAAGCCAATCACCTCTTTTGCGTATTGATTCGCTAGCGCTGGTTTTTCAGCTTTCAGCGCAGCATTTGCAGCTTTGACAAGATAGGAGGGAGTCGTAGACTCGTTCACATCCCATCCTGCGGCTTTTTTGTAGGTTTTGGCAGCTTCTTCAAAACGCCCTAACGATTCGAGGATCGATGCTTCTAATCCGATGGCTCCAACTCCCATCACGCCTTTCGGAACATCGAACGATTGGATGAAACCAAGTGCGGCCTCAAATTCATTCAATTGGGATGCGGATACCGCTGCATAATAGGAAGCCAAGTTTCCGGAATCTGTGAAACCGTAATTGTTCGAAATCTCCATAAATCCAGTGATGTTCGATGAATCACCATACAAGGCCGTATTGTAATCTTTGTTGACGAATGCCTGTTCAGCGGAAACCATCAACCCGCGTGCATTCACTTCTTGTTTCGCAGAATACACAGACCATCCAACGATCACTGCGATGACAGCGACTATTGATCCCACCACGGCATAGACCAGTGTGGTATTGGATTTGTAATAGTGGATCGCGTTGGCGTAACTGATCAGTAGTGGATCGGCTTGAATCTCTTCTTTGTGCTTGGACATGTTTTATAATTGATTTGGTTAGAAAAGGAAAATAAGGCTATTTGGCGTCGGATTTCAGGATGGTGCCTGCTTGCAATTCGTAAATCCGCTCACAATGCGTGGCGATCATCGGATCATGGGTAACAATGGCCAATGTCAGGTTTTCCGATTCTTGCAAGCCCAGAAGCAATTCCATGACTGCAGTGGCATTGTGCTTATCAAGGTTTCCTGTCGGTTCATCGGCAAGAACAAGCTTCGGTTTGTTGATCAAGGCCCTAGCAATGGCCACACGCTGCTGCTCACCGCCGGATAGTTCTGTGGGTCGATGATGGAGACGATGTGAAAGATGCAGGGCATCTAGAAGGGATATCGCACGTGCCTCCATGGTTTCCTTGTCTTGGTTCGACAACAAGGCCGGCATCAGCACATTTTCCAAACTGGTGAATTCCGGCAAAAGATGATGAAATTGAAAGATGAACCCGATTTGTTGATTTCTAAATCGAGCCAATTCAGTTGAATTCATCCGGTTGATGTAACTCCCTTCGAATACGACATCGCCACTGGTCGGAGTATCTAATCCGCCGAGGATGTGCAACAGCGTGCTTTTCCCGCTACCGCTGGATCCAACGATCGCGAGCCGTTCTTGTGAATGGATACTCAGATCCACACCGCTGAGCACTTCAACAGCTCCACGTGAACCTTTCGCGTCATACACTTTTCGAATGCCAGTGCCTTGAATGAGGATGGGTGCGCTCATGCTTCCGTCTGAAAAGAGGGTAGGATGAAGGGCTCGATGCGTTTGCATTGTCCCGTTTTGGTATCTAAATCTGTGATGACTCCGCAAATTCGATTATCGCCTTCCGCTCCGATGTACTTCTGCGGCGTACTGAGCATGAAACGTCGTAACGCGGTATCCTTGTCCATACCGATCACGGAGTTGAAGGATCCGGTCATGCCCACATCCGTGATGTATCCGGTGCCTTTGGGTAAAATCTTAGCATCATTGGTTGGAATATGTGTATGAGTGCCGACCATCACGGAAGCCCTACCATCCATATACCATCCCATCGCCACTTTCTCAGCCGTAGCCTCGGCATGGAAATCAACAAAGATGAGATTGGTTTCTGCCAAGATCCGCTCCAACGCCCATTCGCCCGTCCGGAAGGGGTCATCCGTGGCAGGGAGATAGACTCGCCCTTGAAGATTCAAGACTCCGATTTTGAATGATGTATCAGGCACATCATATATGCCATAGCCATATCCATTCACGCCTCGCGGATAATTGAGTGGCCGCAACAGGTTCTTATCGGTTTTCATGTAGGGCAGAATCTTCCACTTGTCGAAAGAATGATTTCCGCCTGTGATCACATGCACGCCCCATTTGTACAGATCTTTGGCGATTTCCTCATTGATCCCCATCCCTTCATGTGAATTTTCGCCGTTGGCGATCACAAAATCGGGTTTATGCTTTTGGATGAGGGAAGGAAGAAAGGTTTGAAGGATGTCCAAACCAGGCTGACCGACGATGTCGCTGATGAACAGGACGCGAATAGAGGATCTCGATGACATTCAGGGGCGGATAAAAATAAAAAACGCCTGTAGGATATGGTTAAGCACATCAACCCTTGTTTGTTACAGGGTGGGAATCTGCTCTTCCGGGTTTGGCTTCCTCCTACAAAGTGACGAGGCTTGTCAGTACCGGCAGACGTCAAACTCCCATTTTACGATTAATAGTTAATGGCTTAAACGTGTACCCTACGGGCGTCACTCAATATGCGAAAAATCAGATTGAATATCACCAATAATTTGGCGGATTCGGCGGGATGCGTCGTCAATGATCATAGATTCGCCATCTTTTTTAACGCTCTTGCCTCGGCGCTCAATGAACAGTTCCTCGGCAATACTCAAGCAGGCAAGGACTAAGACCGTGGTTTCAACTTGGTTTTGCAGCTCATCTTTAAACACTCGGAAGCGGTCGTCCACATATCGTGCGATCTGATACATGAATTCCTCATCGTGGTCTTCCACACGCAGAGGGTACTGTTTTCCAAGGATGGTGACTTTGATCGATTTCATTGACTCTCTCCCAACATGTGGTCGATTTTGCGGATGTGTTCGATCACTTGGTGACGCAAGGCATGACGGTCTTGGTCGCTCATTCCATTGAACACATCCGTCGAGGTTGAGGCGGATGGGGATGCGGTTGCAAGTGAGGCATTCTCGGCACGAAGCCGGGCCACTTCCTTCCTCAAGCGTCCTACTTCCAATGCCAATTGATCGATAAGTTCAGCGAAATCCTGATTCATGTTCAGCTCCGAAGGGTGGCCTCGAATGTTTTTCCGAGGGTATTGACTACGTTCGTTATGATAGCATCCACATCCCGAATAGTCAATGTCCGGTTATCATCTCTAAACACCATCCGATAGCCTAGGCTTTTCTTGCCTTCGGGCAGGTTCTTGCCTTCATAGACATCGAAAACCGATATGCTTCGGAGCGTTTTTCCGGCTTGTTTGCGGATGTGAGCTTCGATGTCACCACTTGCGACCGCGGTACCCACGATCAATGAAATATCATATTCGATGCTCGGATATTTTGGAATCGGCACATAGGTGATTCGGGCCTGTGTTTCCATGGCCGGAATCAAGACACCAAGAGATAATTCAGCATAACCGACGTGTTGCGACACATCGAACGCTTTCAAGATTTCAGGCGATGGAATGCGCAGGGTTCCCAATTCCGATTTTCCGATCCGATAGATGATGGAATCGGCGGCGATTTCTGTTTGAACGAGATGAGTGACACCCAAGGCATCGAAAAATCCGTTCACAAGCCCTTTCATTTCGATAAGTTGAAATCCTTTTTCGGATTGAGACCAATTCGATTCGCGGGAGAGTCCACCGATGCCCAGCAACAAATGAGTGTCTTCATGAACACCAGGAACCCATGTGCCTTTTTCGGCTTTCCGAAAGATGTTTCCGATCTCGAAAAAGCGAACCGATTTCGCACCGCGATTGAAATTGAACGCCGCGGCTTTCAAAAAGCCTGGTGCCAAAAGCGGTCGCATCGTCGTGGTATCGCGACTGATCGGATTCAACGCGTGGATGAGTTCATCGGCAGCCGCAAAATGACTAGCCGCCTGTTCAGGAAGCAGGGAGTTGCCATAGGTTTCCCGGAAACCGAGTTGTACCGCCGCATCACGGATCTTGCTCAAGGCCGTCTCACGGAATGGAAGGGGATACGGACGCGAAAACTGAATCTTCCCAGGGTTTGGAATCTCATTGTAGTTGTAGATCCGAGCCACTTCCTCAACCAAGTCGATTTCACGGGTGATGTCGGGACGGAACGTTGGAACCGTCACCATCAAGGTTTCATCAGCGAGTTTGTCCACATCGAATTCCAATCCTTTGAGGATGGACACGATCTGATTGAATCTCAATGCGGTTCCCAAGGTTCGATTCACGAACGCCAGACGAAGCGCGATACTCAATGGCTCGGTGATGATCGGATGAACGTCTTTCGCTCCGATGATCTCGGCTCCTTCGGAAACCTTAAGGATAATTTCCGCACAGCGTTGAACCGCATGGGCTGTGATATTCGGATCGATGCCACGCTCAAAGCGATAGGAGGAATCGGATTGAAGTCCGATGGATTTTGCCGTTTTGCGGATGCCAGTTGGCTCGAAATACGCACACTCTAGCAGCACAGATGTGGTGTTGTCGCTGATTTCGGAATTCAGTCCTCCCATGATGCCAGCCAAGGCAACCGGCTTGTTTCCATCACAGATGAACAGGCTTCCAGCGGGAATGGTGCGTTCTTGACCGTCCAATGTAGTGAAGGAGACATCCTTGCTCTCATCTTTTACGATGATGTGTTTACCACCGATCTGATCGTAATCGAAGGCATGCAGGGGCTGACCCAGCTCATGCATCACATAGTTGGTCGCATCTACGATGTTGTTGATGGAACGCAGTCCGATCGCGGTGAGTCGATTCTTCATCCAATCGGGCGAAGGACCCACTTTGACACCACGAATCAGCAATCCGATATAGCGATGGCATTTGTCCGGATTGAGGATGTCAATTTTGATATGGTTCTCCGATAGGGGAGAAAAAACGGGTTCAGTCGCACCAAATGGCTTGTTCAGATGCTCATTCAACACGGCAGACAGATCACGGGCGATGCCGAGGTGGCACGTCGCATCCGGACGGTTTGGGGTGATGGAGACATCCATCACATGGTCGGTATCTAATTTTCGGACATCCGAGATCGGCGTTCCGTTCGGTTTGTCAGTTTTCAACACAAGGATGCCGGAATGATCGGTTCCCAATCCCAATTCATCTTCCGCGCAGATCATGCCTTCAGACACTTCCCCACGGATCTTCGATTTTTTGATAACCAAAGGCGACCCATCCGGCAGGGATACCGGGAGTGTCGTTCCGACTGTTGCTACCAGCACTTTTTGTCCGGCTGCCACATTCGGCGCGCCGCAGACGATTTGAACCGGCTCGCCAGTGCCGATATTGACGGAACAGACCGATAGGCGGTCGGCATTGGGATGTTGGACGCGGGTCAGCACTTCGCCCACAACTACGCCTTTCAGATCAGATCCGATTTGTACAACGTCCTCAACCTCGAGTCCGGCCAGAGTGATGAGATTGGCGATGTCGTCGGCCGGAGCCGTGAGCTTGACGTAATCGGATAACCAGTTAAGAGATACTTTCATGAAACGGGATGCGAAAAATTAGCGGAATTGCTCAAGGAAACGGATGTCGTTCTCATAGAACAGACGAATGTCGTCGATGCCATAGCGTTGTTTGGCGATGCGTTCCACACCCATGCCGAGAGCGAATCCGGAATACTCTTCCGGATCGATACCGGCGGCCTTCAACACATTCGGGTGCACCATGCCGGCACCAAGGATTTCCATCCAACGGCCTTCCGATCCGGGTGCATCCCACCAGATATCCATTTCCAAACTCGGTTCTGTGAACGGAAAGAACGACGGACGCATGCGGTACTTCACCTTGCGGTTGAACACCATTTCGGCGAGCATCACCAGAGTTTCTTTCAGTTCGGCGAAGGTCACATGCTTGTCGACATACAAGGCTTCGACCTGATGAAACAAGAAGTAGGATTTGTAATTGACGGCTTCGTTGCGATACACACGTCCGGGCATGATGGCGCGGATCGGCGGTTTGCGCGACAGCATATGCCGGATTTGAGTGGGGGATGTGTGCGTGCGAAGCAACAGGTCGTTTTCCGGATTCTCATGATCTTTGCGGATGAAGAACGTGTCTTGCATGTCGCGGGCCGGATGCTCAGGCGGAAAATTGAGAGCCGTGAAATTGTGAAAGTCGTCTTCAAGCTCGGGACCGTCGGCCACGGAAAACCCTAAACGAAAAAATACCTGTTTGATTTCCTCGAGAGTGAGGGTAATCGGATGCAACGATCCGAGCGGCTGCATAGCAGGAGGGAGTGTGAGATCGTCGGTGGCTTTGCGAGTGACGATGGTGCCGGAACCGATGACGGCTTTCGCCTCATCATAGCGCTGCTGGGCCAAATCGCGAAGCTCATTCAGCAATTTGCCGGCGTTAGCCCGTTCCTCAGCCGGAAGTCGGCCCATGGCGGAAAACAGATCGGCGATGGGCGATTTCCGGATCAGGAATCGGAGGCGGTAGGTTTCCAGGTCGTCTGCGGTTTCGAGAGCGGCCGCCTGGATTTCGGCGCGAAGGGCATCAATATCGGAATACATAGGTGCTGAAAATAAAAAAAACCGGGGAGTTCAAGCCAAATTGGCCCTCGCTCACCGGTTTTTGAAAAACGGAAGATTGGATTACTTCCCGAGGGCGGTGTTGACAACAGCCTGGAACGCTTCCGGATGGAAGATTGCCAAGTCGGCCAATGCCTTGCGGTTGATTTCCATGTTTTGTTTTTTCATGGCTCCCACCAACTGTGAGTACGAGACTCCGTTGAGGCGTGAGGCGGCATTGATCCGGGCGATCCAAAGTTTACGGAAGTCGCGTTTGCGGGCTCTGCGGTCTCTATATTGATACTGCAGGGCCTTTTCGACCGTGTTCTTTGCAACCGTGTAGACGTTTTTACGCCGGCCCCAGTAACCTTTCGCGCGGTCTAAGACCTTTTTGCGACGGCGACGGGAAGCCACAGAGTTAACTGAACGTGGCATTTTAGTACGGTTTTAGAGTGAATGAATGGTGAATGTGCGAATCACAAGTACGGAACAAGTGTCTTCAGATGGGTCTCTTGGGTATCGTGAACCACTGTCGTCTTGCCGAGATTGTTCTTCCGCTTCGCTGACTTTTTTGTCAGGATGTGGCGTTTAAACGCTTTTTTGCGCTTCAGTTTACCGGTTCCGGTAAGTCTGAGACGTTTCTTAGCGCCGCTGTTGCTTTTTACCTTAGGCATAATCCTAGATTATTTTGGATAGACTCCAAAAATACGGCTTTTTTCTACTTCGGAGCAATGATAATTGACATCCTTTTTCCTTCCAAGAGAGCTTGTTGCTCCACTTTCCCCAATTCTTTGAGGTCGCCGGAAAAACGAGCCAATAATTGGACGCCGTTGTCGCTGTAAATGATGTCCCGACCACGGAATTGCACAGTTGCTTTCACCTTAGAACCTTCCTCGAGGAATTTCTTGGCGTGGCGCAATTTGAAATCGTAATCGTGATCGTCGGTATGCGGACGAAACCGGAGTTCTTTGATCGACACCACGTGTTGCTTTTTGCGCGCTTCCTTTTCCCGTTTCTTCTTTTCGAACTGGTATTTGCCGAAATCAAGGATGCGGCAAACCGGAGGGATGGCGTTTGGGGCCACTTCAACCAGATCCAAATTCAATGACGAGGCCATGCGAAGGGCTTCATCGAGGGAAATGAGGGCGTGTTCGTTGTTGGGCTTGATCACGCGCACTTTCAGAGCGGTGATTTCTTCATTGATGCGTTCGCGATTTTCATCGCGGCGCGGTTCGCGTTTGTAGCGTGGGTTTAAAATAGCAGACTCCTCAGGTTGTTAACGGTTGGTCAGGATTTCGTTTCGTCCGAATTTCGTCGGAAACGTGGCTAATAAAATCAGAAAAAGGCAAACTTCCAATATTGCCACGTTTGTGACGGCGCACGGAAACGGTGCCTTCCTGTTTTTCTTTCTCCCCAACAATAAGCATGTAAGGGATTTTGCGCTCTTCGGCCGCGCGGATTTTCGCTCCCATCTGGTTCGAATCGGTGTCGACCTCAACTCGGATTCCGATGTCTTTCAACTGAGCGGCTAATTCGAGGGCGTGATCGTTGAACGGATCGGAAACGGGGATGATGACGGCTTGAACCGGCGCGAGCCAGACAGGAAAATCCCCAGCGAAATGTTCGATGAGGATGGAGATGAAACGTTCCATCGAACCGAATGGTGCGCGATGGATGATCACCGGACGATGTTTCTTGTTATCGGATCCCACAAAGGTGAGTTCGAAGCGCTCCGGCATCACATAATCGACCTGAACCGTGCCTAATTGCCACTTCCGTCCTATCGCGTCTTCCACGATGAAATCGAACTTGGGTCCGTAGAACGCGGCTTCTCCCATCCCGATAAAACTATCCAAACCGATTTCGTCGGCTACTTCTTTAATGATGCGTTGGGCGTTTTCCCACATCTCCGGCGTACCGGCATATTTTTCTTTGTTCTGCGAATCCCAGAAGGATAAGCGGGTTTTTACCGGCATGTCGAACGTCTTGAACACCAATTGCGTGAGTTCGATCGCGTTCTTCAGCTCATCCTTTAGCTGCTCCTCGCTGCAATAGATGTGGGCGTCGTCTTGGGTGAATCCACGAACACGAGTGAGGCCGGTCAACTCGCCGGATTGCTCATAGCGATACACAGTACCAAATTCGGCCAGTCGAACCGGTAGATCGCGGTAGGAGCGTGGCTGATTGGAATAAATCTGATGGTGATGCGGACAGTTCATCGGCTTGAGGAGGTATTCCTCATCCTCGACGGTGATCGGATCGAACTGTGAATCGGAGTAGTAAGGATAATGCCCCGACTTGCGGTACATGTCCAGATTCCCAATATGCGGGGTGATGACTTCCTGATAGCCGCGACGGATCAATTCGGCGCGAAGGAAGGCTTCTAGTTCGCGGCGGATGATGGTGCCGTTGGGGAGCCAGACGGGGAGTCCACGTCCCACCATGGGTGAGAACATGAACAGTTCAAGCTCTTTGCCCAGTTTCTTATGGTCACGTTTCTTGGCTTCTTCAAGGCGGTTCAGATGCTCATCAAGCATCGATTTCTTGGGAAAGGTGACGCCATACACACGAGTGAGCTGCTTATTGTTGCTGTCGCCGCGCCAGTAGGCACCAGCGATGTGCAGCAATTTCACGGCTTTGATGGATTCCGTGTTCGGAATGTGCGGACCACGGCATAGATCGGTGAAGCTGCCCTGTGTGTAAAACGTGATGGTGCCGTCTTCTAAGTTTTCGAGCAGATCGAGCTTATATGGATCCTGCTTCTCTGTGAAGTAAGCGATGGCCTCGTTTTTGGCCACATCCTTGCGGACAAACGCATTCTTTTCACGAGCCAGATCCAACATTTTGACTTCGATTTTCGCCAGGTCGGCTTCGGTCAGCTTGTAATCGCCGAAATCCATGTCATAATAAAAACCGGTGTTGATCGGCGGACCGATTGCGAATTTCGTGTCTGGAAATACGGCTTGGATGGCTTCCGCCATCAAGTGAGCGGAAGAGTGCCAGAAGGTTTCTTGTCCGTCTTCATCATCAAACAGATTGATTTTGATGGTGCCATCGGACGTGATGGGACGGCTTAGATCGCGGATTTCACCGTTCAAGGTGATGGACAATGCTTCGCGACCGAGACGTTGGGAGATGGAAGTAGCCAATTCGGCCCCGGTGATCCCGGACGGATAGGGTCTGACCGACCCATCGGGGAAGGTCAACGTAACGGAAGCGGGCATGAAATCGATAACACGTTCAGTAGGATTGGGAATGGAAGTGGGACGTAATAGACTCGAACTATCGACCTCCACGATGTCAACGTGGCGCTCTAACCAACTGAGCTAACGTCCCATAAGGAAAATGAAGATACGTAGAAATTCCACATCTTCGTATCTTAAAACCTATGATCAACCGTCGCCTTTTGCGCGAAATCGCATTACGTTCTTTATATGCTTATGCTCTCGACCAAGACAGTGCTGAGTATACCATGAATCATGTCATGGGTCCGCTGTTCCGGGAGCATCCCGATTTGGTCCAATCATCTGCCGATAAACTCTTCACCGAAAACCTGTTTCTAAAGGCCATCCGATTGCAGGATGAGTGTGATCGCTTGATCACATCCAAGATCGAAAACTGGGAATTGGACCGCATCGCGCTGATGGATCGTCTTATTCTCCGGCTTGGAATCGTGGAATTATTGGAGTTCGAGGATATCCCAACTCGGGTCACCATCAACGAAGCCATCGAACTGGCGAAGAATTTTTCCACTGCCAAATCCGGCCGTTTTGTGAACGGTGTGTTGGATGCGATTCTGATCGACCTAAAAGCCGAAGGACGCATTCATAAAAAAGGTCGCGGTTTGATCGATATGTCTTCTACAAAATCCTGATATGAGTTTAAAATGTGGTATCGTCGGACTTCCTAATGTTGGCAAGTCTAGTCTTTTCAATGCGTTGAGCAATGCCGGCGCTGAAGCCGCCAACTTCCCATTCTGCACTATCGATCCGAATTTCGGTGTCGTGCCAGTTCCGGATAAACGGATGGATGTGTTAGCGAGCTTGGTCAAGCCCCAGCGTGTCATCCCTACGGCGATCGAATTCGTTGACATCGCCGGATTGGTGAAGGGCGCATCCGAAGGGAAAGGGAAGGGGAATGCGTTCCTGTCTCACATCCGCGAAGTGGACATCATCGTCCATGTGGTGAGATGTTTCGAGGATGATGACATTGTGCATGTGGAAGGTGGAGTGAACCCCGAGCGGGATATTCAGATCATCGATTCCGAATTGCTGTATAAGGATTTGGAGAGCATCGAGAAACGGGTGGATAAGCTCAAAAAGTTATTGAAGACCAACGACCGTCTCGTGAAATTGCAATTCGATGCCATTGATCGGCTACGGGAGCATGTGGAAAATGGGAATCCGGTCCGCACATTCGTGGCCAATGAGGAAGAGAAAGAGGGTTATGCCGATCTGTTCTTACTAACAGAAAAGCCTGTTTTATATGCGTGCAATGTGGATGAGAACGATCTTCCGCATGCCGAAGGAAACGAATGGGTGGCGAAGGTGAAGAAGATCGCGGGTCCGCAGAACGCGGAAGTCGTGATTGTTTGTGCGAAGATTGAAGCTGAAATCGCCGAACTGGCCGCCGACGAAAAAGAGATGTTTTTAAAAGACCTCGGCATTGAAAGCGCCGGACTCGATCTGTTGATCCATGCCGCGTATAAAGAATTGGGCTTGATCACTTACTTCACGGCGGGAGAGAAAGAAGTGCGGGCTTGGACCATCCAACGCGGATTCAAGGCGCCACAAGCCGCAGGAGTAATCCACACGGATTTCGAACGGGGCTTCATCCGTGCCGAGACCATCGCTTACAACGATTATGTGACCTACAAATCGGAAGCGGCGGCAAAAGAGGCAGGAAAACTGCGTTCAGAAGGAAAGGAATATGTGGTGCAGGATGGGGATGTGCTGCATTTTAGGTTCAATGTTTGACGATGGACGATGGACGTGGGACGAAAAACGGTAATCAGGAATCAGGAATCGGAAGATCGTAATTAACGGACTCTCTCCTGCACGATCTGATCGATCACGACCCAGGCATCCGGGAAGCGTACTTTGACCCGGCTGCTGAATTCCTGTGCGGCGGCCCGGTTGCGGAAATCACCCACATGCACCCGGTAATACGGCTGCCGGAATATCACATAACTATGAGCGGTGGTCGATTCCAGTTCCGTCAGCACCCACTCGTCAAACTGCCGACGAAGCGATTCCGCTTCCCTCACATCTCTTGTGTTGATGATCTGAATGCGAAACCCTGAGTTACGCACGATCATTGCCCGACTCGTACTATCCGCTCTCAAGATTTCCGGAATATCGTTCACTAGCCCCGCATAACGATCTGCCAAGCGGATGCGATGACGCTCGATATCTATGCGTTCCAATGCCTGTGAATAGGCCGGTACAGCACATAGGAGCAATAGAATGGCGATCAGAGTCCGATAGGATGCCATGTGGTCTTCAGCTCCGTGAAATCAGTAATGAGGTATGGATTCGGGGCGACATCCTCATAAAACGACAAGCGCTTCACGTTTAGTGCCGCATTTTCTTGAGACAATTTACGATGGTCCGCATCCTCTAAAGCCAAATACAAAGCGTTCACATCCATATGACTGGTTAGGTGGGGAAGCAGCTCGGAAACGAGTCCGGTGAGCAAATTGACCACGCCTCCGGGCACATCCGAGGTTTCCAGGATTTCCGCGAAGGACACTGTAGAGCCAGACGCCGTTTCGGGCAATAAAATGATGCATGTGTTGCCCGACGCGATGATGGGAGCGATCATGCTGATGAGGCCAAGAAACGGCTCTTTGGCCGGACTGATGCCAACCACGACTCCTGTCGGTTCTGGCACCGAGAAATTGAAATGCGATGATGCTACCGGATTCACCGCGCTGAAGACTTGCGTGTATTTGTCGCACCATCCGGCATAATAGACCAACCGATCAATGGCTCCCAGAACTTCCGCTTCCGCCGCTTTGGCTTTCGCTCCCTCGGTGATGCGTTCCTGAATGAATTGGTCCTTGCGGGCTTCCAACATTTCGGCGAGGCGATACAGGATTTGTCCGCGGTTGTACCCGCTTTTCGTGCTCCATCCCGAAACCGAACTTCGAGCTGAGACCATCGCATTGCGGAAATCCTTTCTCGAAGAGCGGCACATGTTGCCGGATGCGGTCTCGAAATAACGTCCCGACTCGGAACGCTCGAACTTGCCTCCGATGAAGATCTTATAGGTTTTGAGGATGGGGATTCGTGGCATGTTGTTGATCTCTGAGTGGAATAATTTTAAATGTTGAATTTTAAATTAAGGGGGCAAAATGAGCTATGAGCTCATAATTGTGTCCTAGAATTTCACTTAACATTTAAAATTTTCAATTTAAAATTGCTGTTTTGAACATTTAAAATTTGACATACGGATACAGCCCATGCAGCCCGCCTTCTCGGCCGACGCCGCTTTCGCGATAGCCGCCGAAGGGGGATGTTGGATCGAACTTGTTGAAGGTGTTGGCCCAGATCACACCGGCTTTCAGTTTACCGGTGACATTGAAAATCTTGGATCCTTTGTCGGTCCAAACGCCACCTGAAAGTCCATATGGCGTGTTGTTCGCTTTTTCAATGGCTTCATCAGGTGTACGGAAGGTTTGGATGGTGAGCACAGGACCGAAAATCTCTTCCTGAACCAGTCGGCTGGATTGAGCCACGTTGGTGAAGAGGGTCGGCCGGCACCAGTATCCTTTTTTCGGCAACTCGCATTGGGCTTGATACATCTCCGCACCCTCTTCCAGACCGATTTTCAGATATTCTTGCACCTTATCGTGCTGCATCTTGCTATTGATCGCACCGACATCGGTGTTCTTGTCCATAGGATCCCCCACGATCAGTGTTTCGAGGCGGTCTTTCAACTTCTGGATCACCCGATCTGCGATGCCTTCTTGAACGAACAATCGGGATCCGGCGCAACAGACATGCCCTTGGTTGAAGAAAATCGCGTTCACGATGCCTTCTACGGCTTGGTCGATCGGCGCGTCTTCAAAAATGATGTTCGCGCCTTTGCCACCGAGCTCGAGCGTGTACTTGGTGTCGGTTCCGGCAAGGGATTTCATGATGCGTTTGCCAACCGCGGTAGAGCCCGTGAACGCGATTTTGTCGATGTCGGGATGTGCGACGATCGCCGCGCCCGTCGCACCAGCACCGGTCACGATGTTCACCACACCAGCAGGTAAGCCCGCATCACGGAACAATTCGGCGAGTTTCATGGCGGTGATGGATGTCGCTTCGGCCGGCTTCAGCACAACGGTATTTCCTGCGGCAAGGGCAGGAGCGAGTTTCCAGGCCGCCATCAGCAAAGGAAAATTCCAAGGGATAATTTGTCCGGCGACGCCCAACGGCTTCGCGGTCCGACCAGGAAAGGCATATTCGAGTTTATCGGCCCAGCCGGCATAATAGAAGAAATGTGCGGCAACCAAAGGAACATCCACATCACGTGATTCACGGATCGGCTTTCCACCGTCCAATGATTCGATGATGGCGAATTCACGGGCACGTTCTTGGATGAGGCGTGCGATGCGGAACAAGTATTTCCCACGTTCGCTGCCGGAGAGCTTCGACCAAGGTCCGAACGCCTTCCGCGCGGCTTTCACCGCCTTATCGACATCCGCGGCATCGGCTTCGGCGATCAGGCTCAGTTGTTGTTCGTTGGCCGGATTCACGGACGGAAAGTAGTTTCCTTTCTCCGGAGCCACGAATTTCCCACCGATGTACAATTCATAACGGGCATCGATGCGCACGTGTCCGGTATCTTCCGGCGCGGCGTCGTAGCCCCAAATGCGATTGAAATCCAGGCGTAGTCCGGTGGCGGTTTTTTCCAATTTCATAGATTAATCCTTCGAAAAATAGTCGGCTGAGGCATACACGCCGGTTTCCTGTTTGGTGATCTGCATGAGCAAATCATTGGCCAATACCGATGCGCCGAAGCGGAACATGTCCGGATTGAGCCAATCGGCGCCCAGTGTTTCTTTCACCATTACTAGATAGCGCAATGCGGTTTTTGAATCACGGATGCCGCCTGCCGGCTTCATTCCGATTTTCTTACCTGTGGCATAATAGTAGTCACGGATGGCTTCCAGCATGACCAAGGTCACGGGTTGTGTGGCGGCAGGGACCACTTTCCCGGTGCTCGTTTTGATGAAATCCGCTCCAGCGGCCATCGAAATATCACTGGCTTTGCGGACGTTTTCGAGCGTGCGCAGTTCGCCGGTTTCGAGAATGACTTTTAAATGGGCAGGACCACAAGCTTCTTTGATGGCAGCCACTTCATCAAACGTGAGCTGATAATTGCCTTTGAGGAATTCACCACGGGAAATCACCATATCGATTTCATCGGCGCCTTGGTCCACACAAAACTTGACCTCATCTATTTTGGCTTCGAGGGTAGCATGTCCACTAGGAAAAGCGGTGGCGACCGAAGCCACATTCACGCCGGTTCCCAAGAGTTCTTTCTTCGCAATGGCGATGAAATTCGGATAGACACAGACGGCTGCCACACGAGGGATGTCGTCACGACCCGGAAGCGGATTCATGGCCTTGCGGCATAACTGACGCACTTTGCCGGGCGAATCCATGCCTTCGAGCGTGGTGAGGTCGACCATGCTAAGGGCCAGGCGCAGTGCGAAATTCTTGGATTCCTTCTTGATGCTTCGGGTGTTGAATCGGGCGACCCGTTCTTCAACGCCGACTTCATCAATCGGGACGATGGTAGAGAAATTGGCTGTCATTTCAGCAATTTAGGGATTTCTGTGTAGGTTTTTCGATGGCGGATAAAGTACTGCCACACGATGGAGACGGGAAATAAGTCTGGAATATGACGAATATGGGTTTTTGGAAGACGTTTTCTCATGTTCTTACGGATATCAAATATAGACCTCCATCCGGCCCGCATCATTGCCCATAAGGAGGGGAATTCGCCTTTTAAGAGCATCCGGAGCATGGCGACTTGGTCCAGAAAATTCCGCATCACCAGTACCGGAAATAATCTGTTGTTCGGCAGATTCTTGATCAACATCGCCTGATTGTTGCGATAGTTGTAGTAGAGTTTCCTTGGGTTGGATGGTGGAAGCGAACCGCCTCCCAGATGATAGACCACGCTTTTGGGCTCGTACCAAATCGAATGGCCTAAGGATTGGATGCGCCAGCACAGGTCGATTTCTTCCATATGGAATTCGAAATCCTCATCGAATCCGCCTGCTGTGAAAAACACATCCCGCTTCACACACATCGCCGCGCCCGATGCCCAGAAAATTGGCGTGGCCTCATCATATTGGCCGGAATCGGGTTCAACGGTATCGAAAAGGCGTCCGCGACAGAAAGGATAGCCGTGTTTGTCCAGAAATCCACCAGCGGCACCGGCATATTCGAAATGCCACGGTTCCGTGAAAGAACGAAGTTTGGGTTGGACGACAGCGATGCCCGCATCCGACCGAAATCGGGCGACGATAGGAGAGATCCAATCGGGATCCACCTTCACATCATTGTTCAAAAAAATGAGGATGTCGCCAGTAGCGGCGGCCGCGCCACGGTTGTTCCCGCCGCAGTAGCCGTAATTGTGATCGAACGTTGAGATTTTGACCTTTGGATAGGTCTGTTTCACCCAATCGGCGGAACCATCTGTGGAGGCGTTGTCTGCTAAAACAATCTCGAGATCGGCATATGTGCTTTTCGCCACGGACGGCAGAAAGGTCTTGAGGTGATGCAGGGCATTCCAGGTAACGATGATGACAGAGACACGCATGTCGCAAAGATACGAACGGGTTATTGCTTATTTTGAAGCATGAAAATCGGACTGATTTCAGACACGCATTTTTACCTCGATCCTGCCGTGCCGGAGCATTTCAAGGACTGCGATGAGATATGGCATGCTGGGGATTTCGGCACCATCGAAGTCGCCGATGCCCTGCGTGATATCGCTCCGCTAAGAGGTGTGTATGGAAACATCGACGGACAGGACATTCGCCAAGAGTTTCCGCTTCGGATGCGGTTTCAGGTGAATGGCTTGGATGTGTTCATGACCCACATCGGTGGAACACTCGGCCGTTATGCCATTCCATGCAAGGACGAATTGTTGGCGAATCCGCCGGATGTCTTTATTTGCGGACATTCGCATATCCTGAAGATCGCCCGCGACATGAATACGCCCAATCGCATGCTGTATCTGAATCCGGGCGCCGCTGGTCGCCATGGATTTCAGGAGTTCCGAACCATTGTCCGTTTTGAGGTGGACAATGGAAAGATGCATAACATGGATGTGATCACACTCGGCTCTCGCGCCGAATGATCATTTTAGGATCGTCATTTTCCGTGTGGCCACGAATCCGGGCGTCGTGAGGCGATACAGATACAAGCCGCTGGACAGACCCGACGCGTCGAACGTCTCCACATGTGTGCCCGAAGGACGCATCCCATCCACCAAGGTGGTCACAAATTGTCCTGAGTAGGTGAAGACCTCCAAACGGACATGCGCGTTTTCCGGCAGATTGTATCGAATTTGCGTGGTCGGGTTGAACGGATTCGGATAATTCGCTTCCAAGGAAAACTCGGTTGGAACGTCGGTTTTCCCGTCAATCGAGGTTCCTACTGAAGGCTGGATGTTGAAGTAATTCAGACTGTAGAGCCAATTTTTCTTATCGGTATCGGAATCGACTTCGAAACGAAGAATCCTCGTTCCGGCTTCAATATGGATGTTCCTAACGGGAAAAGCCGTCCAATTCTGCCATCCGCCGGTGTTGGTCACGCGAACCTTACCACTGACGAGCTGATTGTCGATCCGCAGGTGGAAGTGGCCAAAAGCGGGAACACTGGTCATGTACGGTATAATATCGTACAGACCGCTAGTGGGTACGTTGATCGTGTATTCCAGCCATTCGCCGGCCACCATCCAATACACATTGAATCCACCGTCGTTGGCACCTTCCAGGTCAACTCCTTCATTCGGGCGAAACGCGAGTCCGATGTTGTTCGCGTCGATGTCATGATACGCCACACCTTCGCCGCCGACATCATATTTTTCAGCTTCGAGGCGACCAGGAACTTGAAACGCCACGCCGCCATACGGTGTGCCATTTCCTAATACGGTGATGGTTGTGCGTTCTACAGTTGTGATGGACTGCGCGTTCGTGACGCTCAGAGTCACATCGTACTCACCTGGAGTTGTGTAGACATACTGGGGATCGGCTTGTGTGGATGAGGCTCCGTTTCCGAAATCCCAAGCATAGGAGAGGGTGGACGCATTCGGATCATAGCTCTTGCTACCCGTGAATTGGATTCTCATCGGCGCTTTGCCTGTGGATTGATCTGAGATCAGAAGCACAACGGGCGCATCGGGGTTCATCCCATCCGTACTGGTCCACGCCATTTTACGAGGAGCCACATCCATTTCGAATCCATCGGTGAAGGTGACTCTGAGCGGCTCGTTATGTGGATTGAACGCCACATACGATTTGGCACCAGCCGCATTGCGGAACACGGCATAGGTAGGTACAGAAGCCGACACAGTGGTATCCACATGACCAACCCGTTTCAGGTTTCCGATCCAGTAATAGGTATGGGCTTTGCTTTCACCATCGAAGATCGGATAAGTGGGGTCGGATAGGAAGAACGACAGGGCCTGGTTGGCATCGCCAAGAGCCAAAAACTGCCAGAGCACATCTTGCCAGATGTTGGGTTGACCCGAATTTTCTTTCACGATTTCGGCATAGTTGGATAGGACATATTCGGGATGACGACCCAAATACAA
The DNA here is from genome assembly GCA_041749075.1 of Balneolales bacterium. Taxonomy (GTDB): domain Bacteria; phylum Bacteroidota; class Rhodothermia; order Balneolales; family HLUCCA01; genus CAMTWZ01. The sequence continues at coordinate 51,749 of JBGTBY010000035.1, forward strand.
AGATCCACCTGTGAACGGCAGCAAGTTGATGCCATGAATGAATTCCGGATCGGCGCCGAACCACGTGGAGTGCACGCCTTTTCCACCCCAGACCATGCCGATCGCCACATGAGGGTAGCTGGCTGGAAAGACCGCATTGTCGACATCAAACCAGTATTGTTCGACGGCGGTGCGCTCGGTGGCATGTAAGAAAATGCCCAAGTTTCGGATTTCGGGTTGATGGGTGATGGAGCCCCATAAGGTGACCGCCGACGCGAAGTGCATGGATTCCGAGCTGGATTCTTGATTGTTTCCATCCCCAAAATCACCATGACCTGCCGCCCAGGAATGACCGGCATACGCATCATGACCGCGCAAAAACGGAAAGCGGGTGTCTGTACGGTCCCAATTATTGGAATCTTTGATAAGCAGGTTCACAAATCCACCCCAATTCTCCTGTTGAGCCCATACCGGATCGAATTGAGCAACGATGGATGCAGCCATGATCGCATATCCCGAATGAAAACTATGGTCGTTGATCTGATCGTCGGCGCCATAACCGGACGGATACCCTGTGAGCACATCCCATTGTGCATTGTAGACATATTGCTGTGGTCCGCCGGCGGTGAACCACTCTTGCAAACGTGTTTTGAGTTTCGCTATGAGGACATCTCGCACTTCAGTGGCGCCTAATTGATCGGCGATGTTTACTAAGCGCGCGAATCGTCCCATGGCTTTTCCATTTTCATAGCTGGGACCGGTTCCGAGATTTTCTTGCGATACGGCTGTCACCATTGCTAAGAGATCGGCGCGGTTGTAAATGCCTAGATCGGGCATACCAGGGAGAACCCCATCGAACACGATGTCGGTCGTGAAGGTATTTCCATCATGCACTTTCATCAATCCGCGTGGGGATTGATAGGTGTAGGATGTGAGCGGGTCATTCGAATACATCCATTGGTGGCGGTAGAGGGCAGATACGGTCTGAGCCAAGTTGCCGTTGATGGTTTCCTTCAAGTCCACATCATATGAAAAGGTGGTCGTAAGAACGGCCGTAGGTTCGTTGTAGGACCAACTCACTTCCGCAGAGGTGACAAACGCATAGGCCCGCTTCCGAAAAAATTCCAATGTCGCAGGTGTGTTATCGGGTAGGAGGGCGACTGATAGATAATCTTTTCCATCCAATGTGGACGTGAGTGGAGATGTGCCGGTCCAAACCGATCCATGCGGAGCGAAGATGCCATAATGCCGACCCGAGACCGTCATTCCGATCACGCCATTCGAATTATGCCAAATCGTTGGTGTTGCGGATGGGGTGATGACGGCGTTTCCACCTGTGATATGGAAATAGGCGTAGGGCAGACCATGACCGAACAACGCTTTCATGGTGCGTGCACCGTCTTTCCAGCTTGCCGTCACTGTCCAATCGCTATAGTCATCGGTCTCGGTGCGGGTGGCGTTCATACCCGCAATTCCAACCGTTAGCTGATTCGAAAACGGATATAAGTAATCGTTCGCTGCGAAGACATGAGCGGATGTGTATCCGATCTGGAGTCCGTTGCCTCTTGCTTTATACAGCGCCGGATGCGCATACAAGTTGTTCGAATGCGGATCATTGAAGAACGGGAAAATCAGGCTGCTCCAGAAATCATTGGTCTGGACGGGTTTCGAGAAGGTGGATGACACCTTCGGTACCGCGTTCGCTCCGTTGAACTGCTTCGGACCAACCGCACCAAACGGGATGGTGGTGGCATAACTGGCATTTCCGACCTGGACGTTCTGAGATTGGAGGGAGTTGGCCGTCAGTAAGGCAACGGCTAAGGCAAAAAATTTCATGAATTAATGCAAAAAGTTTCATTGAATATAGAAAATAGTTGCATAATTGCAATTCCCCCGCCCATGAGTTAATAGGAGCAACAAAAAAAGGGACGAGTGCACAAGCCACTCGTCCCTTACTCTATAAGCCAATAGTCGTCTTACAAGGTGATCCGCACGCCGGCGTTGATACCAAGAAGAGCGACCCCACCGATCATATAACGGGCTTCGCCATAGGCGCTACCGAAACCGAGTTTGTATTCAGCGCCAGCACCAAGATTCAGAATACCGCTGACAGTATCTGCGATATCCTCACCCATGTAGAACAATGCGGTAGAACCAGCGATGGCGTAGGCGTTGATTGGGTCTTTCTTCAAGAAGAAGTATTGTCCATTGATGGCGATCTCCAACAAGGTGCCATTTTCAACGAAGTAGTAACCGATATCACCACCACCACGGGTGTTTTTATACAAATTATCGGTGACGCGGTAGAAGTTGACAGCCACTCCGGCTCCACCATCAAGGTATTGGAGGCCACCACCTACAGTGAATTGGGCATGGGCTTCTTTGGCAGGAACGAGTAGAACGACGGCGAATAAAACGGCGATTATGTATTTCATTGAGACTCCGATAGGGATAGGATTTGTTGATTGATAGGTCGTCATCCCATCGATATCACAAATCATGCCAATCGCGGATTCTATGCATTTAGCGCTAAAACCCTATTCGACTGAATGTTGAAGCAGACAGTACCTAGTCAACTGTTTGGTAAACCCGACGCGACTATTTTTTTCCCATCCAACGGATTGCCATCCATATCAGCACCAAATAGAGGGCCAATGCGATGCTGATGTAGCCGAAGCCAGCAGTTAGATCCTCGAAATGATTGACTGGTGCGTTGATGAGGATGAGTAGGGGGAAACCAAGCGCAAGGGCGAGTCCGCTTCCATACACCAAATCGTGACTGACGGGCGATTTCAGTCTTGCATCCAATACTCGCAACAAAACCATGGCCGATTGCATGGTTCCGGTCATGTTGCCGAAGATGGCGACGAACCGTTCGAGTTGAAAGTCGGCAAAGCCATTCTTGGTCAGATTGCGGATCACCCACCACGTGCCAGCGGTCACAGCCACGCTCATGAGCAGAATAGGGAGCCAGTAGTCTGCGATCACCATGAAGCTGATCGCAGCAACCGATGCCACCACCATCACATCCATGAAGACATTCGAGAGGCGGGTCATGGTGGTGTCATCGACGGTATGTCCTGCGCCGGAGGCATCCAGTCCTTTGCGTACCATCATCGCCACAATCGCCGCCAGTATGAAATGAAACGACCAAAGGGTGTTGATTTCAGCTTCGGCTCCGATGGATATCAGTACAAATTCCAGCCCTTTCACAACGATCCAGTTGAGGATGTAGGTGAAGCCGATGAGCCCGATATGCAAACTCAGTGATTCGATGGCTTCGGGGGAGGTGGTGAGGTGTCCGCCATGGGGTTTCGGATTGGAATGGATGATGCCCGTTCTCACATCCTCATCCATCGCATGTTCCGATTTCAGATAGGCGGCTTCGCCCTTTCGGATGCCGCGTCGCACCATACCGATTCCCACGGTATATGCAACAAGGAAGCCGATAGCGGCGAAGGTGAGTCCGACGATGCCACCCGATTCAAACCCATAGGCTTCCCAATGGTGACCGATGGTGTACGCGATGCCAGGGTTCATCCCGAACGCCAAAGGCATGAGTAAGCCGATTCCGGGAAACAGATCCGGCCATATCGTGAAGATCAACGAGAAAGCGATGGTCATCCCGATCAAGGCCTGCACCAAATAAGTGAAGATGAAGATCAGACCGAATTGGATGGGTGTCGTTGAGGAGCTTCTGTCCGGTTTGCGAAGGCTTAGTCCGATGAACAGTAGCGCTAGCAAATGATACACATACGCGCCTAAGCGTTCGGATTCGAGGCTGATCCAGCCGAATCCATTCATCCCGATGAACAATCCCAACATGCCGCCAATGAGGTTGTTTGGAATGAGGGAATCCTGAAACCAGGTCACATATCGCCTCAGGACCGTAGCAATTACTAGCAGGACTCCGATCCAGGCCACATCCAGCATGATGTCGCCTAAGGTGATTCGGAGGTCCCACGCGCTCATTTCGGCGTTTCCCCTTTTTGCAGCCTGCGGATGTAGATTTGCCAGGCCAGTGCGCTTCCTCCATCCAGATCGATCTGAATGGTTCCTCCGCTGGCTGGATATAAGCTCAACTTATGGTTCTGTTCGATGGACATGTACTTGATGTCGGGAATCGGAACATGGTGCGTTTCACCTTCGGCGGTCCAAATCACATGCTGATCGGTGAGCGACATGTGTCCGTGAGGCAGGGTGATCAGATTCAATTTCTTGTCGAGTGTATAGAGGCGTCGGTCGTGCGCTTCAAGCAATATGCCGGAGTTCGTATTTGCCTCCATCGGCAATGTGTTCAGCTGATCGAAGACGTCCAAAAGGGAGGTTTCTGTGCCGGAATCATCCACCAAACGGGAATGACGATTCAGGTTGAATTTGAAATCAGGAGCAGTGCGGCTTCGTACCTGATGTCCATCAGGGGAGTAAACAGCGCCTAAGACTCCGGTCACCGGACAGCGATACAAGAACCGCTCGATACCCGCAGCTGGCTTGTAAGCGGCATAGGGAAGGGTCTCGGCAGGAGGGTTGTATTCCTCGAATCGGATGGCGGAGCGACACGCTTCTGCAAACGCTTCGAACTCTGTAAAATCACTGGCATGCAATGGCTTGAGCCATCTGACTTCAGTGGAATTTAGTCGTGGATAATTCGCCCATCTCGGCCAGGAGAGGAAGGAACCATGCAACTGGACCGGATGCACGGGCACATTCATTTTCCAGAACAATTTCAGAGTGGATTCGATGAGTCCTTTCGGGCGCCCATCCCAGCGACGTCCCCCTTCCGGAAAAATCACAATGCGACGTTTCTGATCCACCATCTTCATCACCGCGCGGATCACATGAGGCTCCGGCACATACTTTAGTGTCGGAACGATGCCGACCGAATCCATTGCCACAGCCGACACGAAGTTATGAAACTGCTCACGGGTCATTACGCCTGCGGTGGGTTCATCCGACAACAATGTGTTCAGAAAAAACGGATCGCAGTAGTTCGAATGATTCGCATAGATGAAACAGGCGCCCGGTTTGGGCATGTTTTCGCGTCCGGTCACCCGCACATTGAAGAACACACGCGATCCGCCGACCAATATGTGATGCAGGATCTTACCGGTGACGGGATTGAACCCGCGATCATTCTTCTTAAATCGGAAATCGGTGCTCATAAGGACGATATGACATGATTGGCGGATAGGATGCACAACGGAATTCCACCGCCAGGGTGCGTGCTTCCGCCCACAAGATAGAGACCTTTCACCAATGGTGAGGCGTTTCGGGGACGTAAAAAAGCGGCATATCGGCTGTTGGAGGAAGTCCCATAAATACTGCCTTTATTGGACCGATATCGGTTTTCAAAATCCGCTGGTGTGATCACTTTTTTCACCTTGATGTGGCTTTGAATGCCCCCATCCAGTTTCAATCGCAGGATTCGGATGATGTGATTGGCATAGGATTCTTTCAATTTCTCCCAATCCTGCCCCGGTGCGGTATATGGCGCATTGACGAGAATGAACAGGTTCGAACCACCTTCAGGCACATGATCGGGATCGGAATAGGAGGTATTGGCGATGTAGATGGTCGGATCATCCGGGAGGCGTTTCCGCTTGAAAATCTCTTGAAATTCCTTCTCGTAATTCTCCGAAAAGAAAATGTTATGATGAGCGAGCTGGGGGTAGGTTTTGTCGAGGCCCAACATCAGCACAAATCCGGAACAAGAGGGTTCGATGGCGGAAAAGGATGCTTTTCTGGGTTTGCTCACCACACTGTCAGGAAGCAAGCGGGTGTAGGTGTCGGTCGAGTCTGAATTCGATACAACAATATCGAAACGCCTTCCATCCACACCCACGGCGACGCCGTCTTCCACATCGATCTGTTGGATGGTCTGATTGAATTCGAACCGCACACCCAATGATTCTGCCAGTTTTTGAAGGGATGTGGCGATGGAATACAGTCCACCTTTCACATAATACCCGCCTTGAACGAGCTCCACATACGGAATGACATTGAGTGTAGCGGGAGCGAGGTAAGGGGATGAGCCGTTGTACGTGGTGAATCGCTTGAAAAACTGCCTCATGTAAGGCGTTTTGAACGATGAATCAACGCGATCGCTAACCGTGGTGAAGGCATCGATTCGCAAAAGATCGAAAAAGTTCACATCCTTCAGATCCGCCCATTTGCTGAGTTTGTTGAACAGAAACGCATTCGCTGTGCGCTTATATAATTTTTCGCTGTAGCGCAGAAACCCCTCGTATGCGTCGGCATCCGCCCCGGCGAAGGTCCGGATCGACGCGACGGTCTGCTTCACATCGTGGCTGCAATCGAAGACCGTGCCATCCGGATACACATACCGGCAGATCGGATCCAAGGGCATCAGCTCGAGATGATCACTCATCTTGGCTCCGCAATCCGCATATAACTTTTCGAGTACGAACGGCATGGTGAGCAGAGACGGACCCGTATCGAAGCGAAATCCCTCTTCTGAGAACTCCGACATCTTCCCGCCAACGCGTTCGGTACGTTCAATCACCGTAACGGCGTATCCTTTCTTTGCCAGCAGACAGGAAACGGCCAATCCGCCGATTCCGGCACCGATCACAACCGCTTGCATTGGGCCACGCATTCGATGTGATAGGTATGTGGAAACATGTCGACCGGCTGAACCTGTGTGGTTTCGTAGGCGCCACTCATCAAAGCCAAATCACGAGCCAACGTAGAGCTGTTGCAACTCACATAAATGATTTTGGGAATCTTAAGATCGATGAGCCGTTGAACCACGTCGGCATGCATACCAGCGCGAGGGGGATCGGTGATGAGTACATCCGGGAGTCCGTATTTGGCCAACAGATCATCCGAAAACACGTCTTTCATATCGCCTTGCTCGAAGGACACATTCGTCACGCCATTATCCGAGGCGTTTTTCCTCGCATTCGCAATGGCGGTTTCGTTCAATTCCACACCGACCACATGCTTGGCAACATCACTCACATGCATACTGATGGAGCCAACGCCGCAATACAGATCGTATACAAGGTCGTTTGGCCCGATTTCCGCATAGGCCTTAGCTGTGTCATACAAGATTTCGGCTTGAGGCGTGTTGGTCTGGAAAAACGCGTTAGGACCTATTCGATAGGTGTGTTTTCCTAGGGTTTCAGTGATGGTACCCGGACCAAATAGAACTTCTTCATATCGACCGATGGATGTCGGCGATTGGGTATCGTTCACATTCACAACGACGGTTGTAATAGAGGGAAATGCCGCTAACAAGGCGTCTTTCAATGGCAGAAGGATCGATTCATCATAGTCATACGTCACCAGATTCACCATCAGGTCGCCGGTGTTCTGTCCGTTGCGGATCATCAGATTTCGCAAGAATCCGTTTCGGGTATGTGAATTGTATGCCGGAATCTGTACACGAATGGCATACGCCCGAACGAAATCCAAAATCTCATACGAAATCGGAATCTGAAGATGACACTCGTTCAGATTCAGGATTTTGTCATATCGACCCGGAATATGCAATCCGAGTGCGGTGGTCTGAGTGAACACCTCGCCAGAAGCCACCTCCTCATCGGTCAGCCATCGCCGCTCAGCGAAGGTGTATTCCATCTTATTGCGATAATGGAAGGAATCGACGCATCCGATGGTTGGATGTGGTTCCAATTGGCGCAATCCACCGATGCGATGAAGATGGTCTCGCACATGACCGCACTTGAAGTCCGTTTGTGCTGGATAGGAGACGTGTTGCCATGTGCATCCGCCACACACAAACGCATGCTGGCAAGGAGGGGTGACGCGATCCGGGCCTGGTTCCCGCACATGTAACAATGTGCCTTCCGCGAAACTCGATTTCTTTTTTGTGATGCGGACGTCAACGAGATCGCCCGGTGCGGTTCCACCAACGAACACAGCCAAGCCGTCTAATTTGCCGATTCCTTTTCCTTCATACGCCGCGGAATCGATGCGGAGGGTTACGATCTCACCTTTTTTCAAATGTCAACCGGATGTGTAATACGTTTCGAATTGCAAGGATAGGGCTTCGGCTTCACCGGCATGCTTTTTGAGATGGTTGATCGTGATCTGTAATTGCTTCAATGCGATCATGTTCAAAATTCCGAGAAATTTGATCCCCACTTTTGGGAACCGGCGGCATAAGGTTTCAAGATCGGGCTTGAAGAAGCCATACAACGTGCAATCGGTGACGCATCGAGCAGATGACATCCGGCGCATGTCGTATCCTACAGACAAGGCACCGAAACTCTCCGGCGCTTCCAAACGGTAGCTTGGTTTGTCGGCATTGTCCTCATCTTCCGTCTCAATGACCAACTCCACAATCCCAGATTCGATGATATACATTCCGGTACCGGGGTCGCCCTGGTAGTAGATGTATTCGCCGGCCCGATAGGTGCGTTCATTGCATAATTGAAGAAAAGACATTCGTTCAAACGGATTCATTTGAGAGAGAAATCGTGATTTGAAAATCACATTCGATTTCTGCTTCAAGTCCGATAAATTCTTGATCGCCATGTGAAAAATGCCTTAAAATGAATGTCCGATGCCGAAGTGAATATACGAACCGGGGGAGTTAAACCACCCCTTCGGCTTACCATCCGTGTTCACCGACGGATCATGGATCTTATAGGCCACATCGATACGGAAAATGATGTATTCCCAATCGAGCCGCACGCCTAATCCAGCTCCGACAGCCAATTCTTTATAAAAGTCGTTGTAATTGAAGCGCCCTCGATCATCAATTGACCCGGGGCCGTACCAGATGTTACCCACATCCACAAATCCGGCGATATGCCAGTTGGTGCTGATGACATTCCGGAGTAGCAGGTGTCTCAATTCAACGAACGTGGCCAGTTTCACATCGCCTCCGTTCACGGTCACTGCGCCTTCGGGCACGTCTCCCGGACCGAGACGTAGCGGCCTCCATCCCCGGATGTCATTGCTTCCACCTGCGAAAAATCGTCGATTCAGAGGGATTTGGCTTGTTTCGGCATACGCATAGGCCGCCCCGCCATAAAAACGCCATGCGAATACCGTATTGTCGAAAAAGCTGAAATAGCGTCGATGATCGTATGATGCCTTCACATATCGGGCATAGGAGAGAGTGGAATCCGAAAAGGTGAAGCTCGGTATGGTGCCCTGCAAGGGCTCGCCAGGACGAACCAAGTATTTCTCGATCAACCAAGGGATGTTTCCACCTGACTCAATCGAGAACTCATTCACCGATCCGCGATTCCGTTTGATGAAATCGGTATTGAACGATCGGATGGTGTACCGGATGGTGGAGTTGAACTGCTGACTGAAATCCGACAGAATCCGCTCACGTTGGAATGGGTTTTCTGGGAATAAACGGTTAATCCGAACGCGGAAGGAATCGGACGGACTCGCATCCAACCAATCCAACTCGATGAGTTCCAATGTGCTGGATAAGGTCGGGCGATGTTGCACATCATAGGTCATGTTAAACCGGATGTTGGCGTTCACAGTGAAGTTCAACTGACTGACCTGTGCGACAGTGATTCCATACCGCGTTCGGGAGTTCACAAATGCAGATCGATCATTCAATGAATTGAGGGGAAAGTGCAATTTCGGAACGGAATAGACCACGTTTCCCTCGAAACTGCGCAATAGATCCTCTCGGATACTCGGCGCGTTCTCAAAACTTCCTTTGGCACCGATCTCCAAGGCTTCGGCCATTCCGAACAGGTTGTTATTGGTGTACACGATCCCCGCACCGGCTCCGAATCCAAAGCGCTGCATCCCGAAGATATCCGATCGAATGCGTTGACGCGGGATGGTCTGCATATCAATTCGGACAGGCAATGTATCGAGCGCGAAATTAGGCAAAGTCCCGTCTTCACTCAGCGAGAATTGCTGCACATTCAGCATTCCGAGATTCTGATATCGACGGATCGTCTGCAAGTACATCTCATGGTTGTATGGCGTTCCGGGCTCGATCGAGACGTTCGAGTACAACAATCGGAAGCGGGACAGGGCTTCTTCATCTTTCCGAGCGAAATAGGATCCATTTTCGGTTTGAAGGGTGTCGTATCGAGGGGTTTTTGTCAAGCCGGTCGGACCCGACAAATTCAAAAAGACATCACCGAATGTATAGGTTTGTCCGGGTGTGATGCGGAACATCATATCGATCTGAGTCGGGTTCAGTGAGTCGCGTTTGATGATGGCGCGGATCGAATCATTGGAAACAGACGCATACCCATTGTTTTTCAGAAGTTCGATGATGGCGATACGCTCCAGTCCGATCAGGTCATAATCCAGCGTTTTTTGAACAGTATAGGTTGAATCATCGATTCGGCGGTCGGCCAGATTGCTTCGCCGGTAGAATCGTTGAAGAATGGTGGCATCATCAAAATCGGGAAAGCCACTGTAGGTGACTGTCTGAATCTCCGATGGATTCCCTTCATTGATGAGAAAGGATACCTCAACTTTTCCTTTCGTGAATTCGGTAATGATGGTATCGACGCGGTTGTCGAGGTAGCCTATGGAGCGGTAATAGCCGGAAATCCGTTCGATGTCGGCCGCGACCGTGATCCGATCCAACATGAAAGGGGCTTCACCCCAATTTCCATTCAAGCTATTTACCCAAAGCCATACTTTGAAACCCGGAATGCTGAACAACTCTCGGTTGGCTTGGGTGCGCACCAGGGTTTCGAGGGTCCCGGCTCGCACGTTTTCATTACCGGCGAACCGAACCCTGTTCACAATCATCTGCTCTTGGGCGAGGGCCGATCCCCAAGAGGCAAAAAAGACGAATACAAAAACAAGAAAACGATCAGACGTCGTCATAGTCGAAGCCTTCTTCATCCTCACCGTGGAAGAAGTCTTCTTTCATGATGTAGTCGGGCCAGATTTCTTCGATGCTTTCGTAAGGCGTGTCGTCTTCTTCATCCAGTTCGTAAAGATTATCAATGACTTGCTGTGGGCAGCCGTTGCGTTCCGACCATTCGATCAGTTCATTGCGAGTGGCTGGCCAAGGTGCGTCTTCGAGAGTGGCGGCTAGTTCAACGGTCCAGATCATATGTTACCCGTTCGTGAAATCAGTGAATATTTGTGTGCGTAACGAAGGTAGCTGAAAATAATTTTCAATGGTTTCGCTATCTTCATGGATAATGCGCTAAAGGCGCGCAAATATACAAGAAAAAACTTCATTATGGGTTTAGGTGCTATTGAATGGATTGTGATCGTTTTGATCATCCTATTATTGTTCGGTGCGAAGAAGATTCCAGAATTGGCCCGTGGCCTCGGTCAGGGGATAAATGAGTTCCGTAAAGCGTCTACGGACATCCGCAGAGAGATTGAAAAAGGTGCTGACGACGTAAAAGAAACTCCTCGTAAGAAAGACGACGCTTCCCTGCAGTGAGTTCACATCGTCTACCCGATCGTGTAGCATCCTACCTCAGCGAGATCCGCTCCCGGAATTCCGACATAAATGCGTTCGTTCGTGTCTATGAAGAGGATGCGATGCGTCAAGCGGATGCCGTACAAACAAAAATCGATGCCGGCACCGCCGGACCGCTCGCAGGTACCGTCATAGGTATCAAAGACCTGATCAGCGAGAAGGGGAAGGTCACTAGTTGCGCATCCAACATCCTCAAGAATTTCGAAGCGGTGTACGATGCCACTGTCATTGAACGCCTGAAAGCCGCCGACGCCGTACTCATCGGACGTACCAACATGGACGAATTCGCCATGGGCTCGTCCAATGAAAACAGTATCTACGGACCAACCCGCAATCCGCACGACACCAATCGCGTACCCGGTGGCTCATCCGGTGGAAGCGCTGCGGCTGTTGCGGCCCGTTTCTGCGACGCCACCCTGGGCTCCGACACCGGTGGCTCCATCCGCCAACCAGCCGGTTTCTGCGGAGTGGTGGGCATCAAACCGAGTTACGGACGGGTTTCCCGCTACGGATTGGTGGCGTATGCCTCGTCATTCGATAGCATCGGTCCGATAGCGACGACGGTAAAGGATGCCGCAACGATTTTGGAAGTCATCGCCGGTCGCGATGTCAACGACATGACAAGTTCCGATAAACCAGTTCCCGTTTATTCCGATTCGGTTGGAAAATCGGTCAAAGGTCTGCGGATCGGCATGCCAGAGGAGTATTTCGGAGAAGGATTGGATTCCGAAATCCGAGCACGCATCGAAGCGCTCATCCAGCAATTCGAATCGGAAGGGGCTGAAATCGTTCCGATCCACCTTCCAAACACGCCTTATGCCATCGCCACCTATTATATCTTAGCTACTGCAGAAGCTTCAAGCAACTTGGCTCGGTTTGATGGTGTTCGATATGGGCACCGTGCCATCGCCGAAGGGTCGGACGAAAGCGGCTTGGTACGTCTTTATAAGCAAAGTCGCACGGAAGGCTTCTCCACGGAAGTGAAACGCCGCATCATGTTGGGCACCTATGTGCTCAGTGCCGGCTATTATGAGGCGTATTTCGGGAAGGCTCAGAAAATCCGCCGTCTCATCCAGCAAGATTTCGAGACCGCGTTCACAAACGTGGATGTGATCATCTCACCGACTTCCCCTACCACGGCATTCAAATTCGGTGAGAATTCAGACGATCCGGTGAGCATGTACTTGAACGATATATACACGATATCCGCCAATCTGGCCGGCATCTGTGGCATTTCCGTGCCATGCGGCACCCATTCGAACGGCATGCCAATCGGGGTCCAATTCATGGCGGGCGCGTTCCAGGAAGAGCAGCTCATCCGCGCAGGATCGGCGGTTGAACGCATGACCGGAGACGCCTGATGAACCGGCTTTCCGGCAAGTGGGCGGTTGTGACCGGTGCCACATCCGGAATTGGCAAAGCCATCGCACAGCAATTGGCCTCGATGGGGGTGAATCTCATCCTCACCGGGCGCCGAGGCGACCGACTCGAAGCATTTAAAACTCAGTTGGTCGACAATCATGTGATCGAGGTCATCACATCGTGCTTCGACATCCGAGATCGCGAAGCGTGCATCGCGTTTCATGCGTCCATCTCAGTGGATGTGGATATCCTGGTGAACAACGCCGGACTCGCTTCTGGCTCAGATCCAGTCACCACGGCCGCTTTAGCCGATTGGGATGTGATGGTGCAAACCAATTTGGTCAGTCTGTATGTGATGAGCCAATTGTTCGCAAAAGACATGGCCGCCAAACGCAAGGGACATATTCTGAATCTCGGCTCGTTGGCCGGACACGAAGCCTATCCCAACGGCTCTATCTACTGTGCCACGAAACATGCGGTATATGCGTTCACTCGTTCCATGAAAATGGATCTGAACGGCACGGATGTGCGTGTGAGCATGGTTTCGCCAGGTCTCGTTGAAACCGAATTCAGCGAAGTGAGATTTCATGGCGACAAGGACAAAGCCAAAAGCATTTATAACGGCATTCAACCGCTCACTGCCGACGACATCGCCGAAATTGCCGTCTTTATTCTCAACCGCCCGGCACATGTGAACATCCTGGACGCGGTGATTCTGCCCGTGGCACAAGCCTCCGCCATACATGTCGCTCGTAACTAAATCTTTCCTCATTTTCTTCCTGCTGATTCTTGCAGGATGTGCCTCTGAAAAGAAACCATCCGGTCGATTCGACTTTATTGACAGGAAAGGGGATGTACCCGCATTCTCGGCTGATTCAGCCTATGCGTACATCCAGACCCAAGTGGATTTCGGTCCACGGAACCCCGGTTCGGATGGACATGCAAACACATTGAAGTACTTATCTGATGAGTTGCGCCGCTATTCCGGCGGACAGATGTTTGTACAGCGCTTCCAAACCCAAGGCTACAACGAAACGCTACAATTGGCCAATGTGATCACTGCGTTCAATCCTTCCGCCCAAACCCGAATCATGTTATGCGCCCATTGGGATACACGTCCGCGAGCCGACCAAGATCAAAACACATCCACCAAAGGAAATCCGATTCTCGGTGCGAATGATGGGGCCTCGGGAGTAGGAGTCTTGCTTGAATTGGCAAGGATATTCGCGGAAAATCCTCCTCCAATCGGTGTGGATATTGTTTTATTTGATGGTGAGGATTATGGTGTGGAATCGGATTTGGACAACTACTTTCTCGGCAGCCGGCATTGGTCGGCTAATCCACCTGTCGCTGGTTACATGCCGCGCTTTTCCATCTTGTTAGACATGGTGGGAGGGGGGAATCCCCGCTTCCCGAAAGAAGGATTTTCCATGCGATATGCGGCGCCAGTTGTCGAAGAAGTATGGCGTATCGCATCCGAACTCGGTCATTCATCGATGTTCGTGAACGAAACGAGTCAGCCCATTGCCGACGATCATATGATTCTAAATCAGGTGCATGGCATGCCCACCATCGACATCATCCACTACCCGTTCCCGGAGTACTGGCATACCTCGGGCGACAACATGGACAACATCCGCTCTGAAACGCTTCAAGCGGTGGGGGATGTGCTTCTCGAACTCATTTATAACCGGATTCCCTCATGAGCCAAGGAAATTGGATCTGCTTCGAACTGAACGTACCCGACGCGATTCAGGAAATTGTGATTTCCGAATTGTCAGAACTGGGTTTTGATGGATTTGAACAAGAAGACAACCGCATCAAAGCCTACATCGAAGAGCATTTGTTGGATGATGTGACCCGTGAACAAGTGCAAATCGGACTCAGCGCGATGGGACACGGATGCGAAGTGCTATCCGAAACATTGCATGAGCCCCGAAATTGGAACGAAGAATGGGAAAAGACCATCGAACCCATGCATGTGGGTCATTTCTGGGTGCATCCGAGCTGGACGAGCGAAACGTGTCCCGAAGGACTCATCCCGCTTATGGTCGATCCCAAGCAGGCGTTCGGAACCGGCTATCATGAAACCACCCGCCTCATCCTCAGAATGCTGCCTTATGTGGTCGAAAAAGGCGACACCATTGTGGATGTGGGCACAGGTACCGGAATACTGGCCATTGCTGCGCTCAAACTGGGAGCGTCTCATGCGTTCGGGTTCGACATCGACGAATGGAGTTACGACAATGCTGTCGAGACCATGTGGTTGAACGGCGTGCAGGATAAGATGCAAGTCAAGATCGGCTCCTTCGAAACCGTACCGGAATGGTCCACTTATTCCATTGTTTTGGCGAATGTCATCCGCGACATGCTGCTCACGTATGCGAAAGACATCGTGGCCCTCATTAAGCCTGGTGGGCATTTGATCCTATCCGGACTCATGATTCCCGACGAATCCCCGATCCTCGCGCATCCGGTGTATGCTGGCTTGAAGCATATCGAAACCACCTATGAGAACGATTGGTGCGCCATTCATCTGGAGAAGGGATGAGAGCCGCCGCGATCGACATCGGCACGAACACGGTCTTGCTGTTGGTGGCGGATGTGGTCGATGGCGTCATCACGCCTTTGTATGAGGACGAGCGCATTCCACGGTTAGGAAAAGGTGTGGATGGAAGCGGAAACCTGCATCCGGATAAGATGATGGAGGTCATATCCGTGCTGGTGGAGTATCGGGATGCCATTTATGAGCAATATGGAGGGATTCCTGTCGTCATCACCGCCACGTCGGCTGTTAGGGATGCCGCCAATCGCATCGAGTTCTTATGGATGGTGGAAGAAGCCACAGGGTATCGCATTCGCATCCTCACAGGACATGAAGAAGCGGACATCACCTTTGCCGGCGCGCTTTCCATGCTACCTGAGGCCCGGCAAGGAAACATATGCGTGATCGATATCGGCGGTGGTAGCACCGAACTCATCCTGGCGACCGATAGTGTGATCATCCGTCAGCATTCCTTTGATGTGGGAAGCGTGAGGTATAGCGAGCGGTTCGGATGGAGACCGTCGGCAGACGCTGAAACCGATTTGGAGTCGCAATTTCAGCAGAAGGGATTTTCAGGAAGCGGCATCCGTGCCATAGGCGTGGCCGGCACGGCGGGTATCGTGAAATCCGTGAGTCCGGATTTGAGCCTTACAGGGCTGATCGCGTTGCAAGACGATTGGTCGAGGTTGACACCTCAGACGTTGCTGCAACGACATCCCGACGTCTTACATGGGCGAGAGGATGTGATCTTGGCAGGTTTGGGAATCCTGATCGTGGCAATGAGGGCGATCGGAGCGGAGGAGTTGGAGGTCTCGGCAGGAGGGATTCGTCACGGAATGTTGCTGTCTCAAGTTCCTTAAAACAAAAAAGCCCGCAGAGCGGGCTTTTTGTGCATACGATGCAGACCGTTAATTAACGGAAGTTGTTGCGACGTGGACCGCGCGAGTCTCTACCGCCACCACCGTTTGATGGGCGTTCTTCACGTGGACGTGCTTCGTTTGCAACGAGAGCGCGACCTGCGAGTTCAGCACCATGCATGGTTTCAATAGCTTCACGAGCTTCATCATCATTTGGCATTTCAACGAAACCGAAACCGCGTGAGCGACCAGTTGCGCGATCAATAATCACAGACGTTGAAGCAACTTCACCGTACTGGGAAAACATTTGACGTAGGCCTTCTTCATCTGTTGAGTAAGGCAAATTACCGACATAAATATTCATACCGAATCCAATTGTAATAAGTGCTTTTTTTCGCGTTGACTGCATCCACTTTGGATGCGATGCAACGTTGGTCTGTAAGCACACGTGAACAGACACAAATCAAGATAAGTATTTATTTGTGTTAAAAAACAAAACATTAAAACTGTTATTTTCTGCCCAATGAGTGAGCAAGAACAGGAACAAGCGACAGGCCATACCCCATCCGCCAGCAGTCTGGAAGACCTTAAATGGGTCAACCGTGCCTCGGGCGGAGATCAAACGGCCTTTGGTCTGTTGATGAGAAAATATCATCAACCCCTGTATTTTCATGTACTTAGGATGGTTCATTATCGGGATCTCGTTGAAGATCTTCTCCAGGAAATCTTTGCCAAGACCTTCGACAATATCCACTCATTCAATCCGACATATGCGTTTTCGACGTGGCTGTACCGCATCGCCACGAACCATACCATCGATTATCTGAGGAAAAAGAAACTTCGCACGATGTCGTTGGATGAGCCGATCCAGACCAAAGACGGCGAGATGAAGCTCGAAGTGGCCGATGATTCGGAAGTCACAGATGAAAGCATCCAGTACTCGCAACGTGCTAAGATCATCCGCGAAGCGATCGATCTGTTGCCACCGCGTTATAAGGAAGTGATCCAAATGCGGCATATGGAAGAGAAAAGCTATCAGGAAATCGCTGAGATGCTTGATCTGCCGCTTGGTACCGTCAAAGCCCACATCTTCCGCGCCCGGGAATTGCTGTATAAGCATTTGAAGGACCGTGAGGGATCCTTTTAGTGTGAAAATGTGAAAGCGTAAAAGCGTGAAAATGTTGAGGAGTACGTTTTAACGCTTTTACGTTTTTACGTTTTTACTAGAAACTTCCAAGTTTCGTTTCAACCCCGAAAACTTCGTCCTCTTCACCGCACTCTTCCTGAACAACTCCTGATACCCATTGAGGTCGAGTTCGTTCCAGAAATCGAGGTCGCGTTCGCGGAGGGCCATTCGGGCCATGAGGGATGGATCGGAGCCGGACTCGGCTTTCCGGTTCCAGGGACATACATCTTGGCAGATATCGCATCCGTACATCCAATTTCCCATCGATGAGTGATATTCCTCGGGAATGGCTTCGCGCAGCTCGATCGTCAAATAGCTGATGCATCGGGTGGCATCGACGCGATAGGGTTGGTAGATGGCGTCGGTAGGACACGCATCGATGCAGCGGGTGCAGGTTCCGCAATGATCGGTGGTGGGGGAGTCGGGTTCGATCTCCAGATCGATGATGAGCTCCCCGATGAAGAAGAAGGAGCCCAGATCTTTGTTCAACACATTGGCGTTCTTGCCGAGCCAGCCGATTCCGGCATGAACTGCCCATGCTTTGTCGAGCACGGGGGCGGAGTCGACGAATGCGCGTCCCTCAACGTGGCCGGCCACGGAGCGGATGAAGGCGAAGAGCTCGGCGAGGGATGATTTCACGACGTCGTGGTAATCGTCGCCCTGGGCATAAAGGGAAATGCGCGGACGTTCGGGATGGGCGATGTCGTCGGCGCTGAGTTCGGGCTGATTGTAGGAACGGAATACGGTAATCACGGTCTTCGCACCGGTCACCAGCAGGCGCGGATCCACGCGCTTCTCGAAATGATTTTCCATCCACGCCATCGTTCCGTGGCGGTCTTCCTTCAGCCAGGTCTCCAAATGATCCGCTTCCTTGTCTAAGCGCGTGGCCTTGGCGAAGCCGCAGGCCTCGAAACCGAGTCGTTTGGCTTCATCGCGGATGAGGAGTTTGAGGGAGGTCATGGGGGAAGGTAACGATTTAAGGTCCTTCGCTATGCCTGCCTGCCGGCAGGCATAGCGAAGGAGCCGCAGGCCCGAGGAATCTATCTATCATTTGCGAGGCGAAGGACCTTTTTTATTTCGCATCGTTTCATAATGATATTGTTATGAATTATATATATTGGCTGTGTTACTTGAATTCACGCAAACTCGATGAATCGTCGGGTTGAAATCGGGAGCCTACTATGAAGCTGAAACACATTCTATCATCGATCCAGCTATCCGGTCTTCTGCTTCTCCCGATTGCGACTCAAGCTCAGTACTATGATCTGACGGTAGGCACCGAGCGGCATTTCGATAACAGGGGTGTTGGAAACACTATGTTTACTTGTTGTTTCCTTATCGATACCCATGTGAGTGCGTTTGAACGTGTGATTGATGAGATCATGATCAACGACACGCTTTGGGCGGTGGTTGAGTTTGAACATTATCTATTGGCCTATAGTCCGTCTGCCGGCGGTAATGTTATTTATGAACGCCGCGACACGACGCTCTATCGAATGGACGGACCTAATCTGATCGAACGTATCGAAGGTGCAGATCGTGTGATCTTCACCTTTGAATGGGAGGTCGATGATGATGTCAATGACAAGCTAAATGAGTTCCTCTCACCATCCGCCAAATTCGTCTTAGAACAATCGGACGAATCATCCACCATCATTCAAGTGGACACAACCGTCACTTTCCCGAATGGAAAAGATTACAGAATCAGTTGGGGCGATGTCACCGAAACCAGTTTTTATGATGGGTATTCGCTTCCAAGCGCTGACGTTTTTCTGAGTCACGTTTTGGTTGAAAAGTATGGATTGTTGTTTCCGTTCGACCGGAATGGATATACATCCGTGCTGCCATATTACCAGATTGAGGGCATCGGAGCCATGTTCACGTTTTTCAACCATCGTGACTTATACATGGTTGGTTACAAATCATCGGATGGGACGGAGATGGGATTTACTGTCACGATCCCTACTTCTATTGAAAAAAACGAAGGACACCCCGCCTCTGCATCTCTATTGTCTAATTATCCCAATCCGTTTAATCCGACGACGGAAATACGATGGACGATGGACGTGGGACGACAGATGAAATTGACCGTCCATGATCTTATTGGGCGCGAACTCGCTGTGTTAGTGGAAGGAAATATCCCAGCGGGAGAACATCACGTCACATTCGATGCAGCCGAGATGTCGAGTGGGATATATATCGTCATCCTTGAATCGGAGGGGATGCGGGATGTGAGGAAGATCACGTTGGTGAAGTAAGGGTGCTTCGCTGCGCTCAGGATGAGGGTGCTTCCCAATAAATATATAGATCCTTCGCTACGGGCTGCGCCCTCCGCTCAGGATGACAAATGCATAACTCGTAAATAAAAGGCGGCATTACAAGTACCCAAGCACTCTAAGGTACCGGTTATGCCGCCTCTTGTTATTT
Source organism: Balneolales bacterium (assembly GCA_041749075.1). Lineage (GTDB taxonomy): Bacteria > Bacteroidota > Rhodothermia > Balneolales > HLUCCA01 > CAMTWZ01. Next base: position 71,530 of record JBGTBY010000035.1, read on the forward strand.
ACATGTTGCCGTTGTCATCCTGAGCGAAGCGAAGGACCTATTTTGGTAGGTGATGTCATGCGGAGCGACTATCTTCAAAGGCACTTATCATTGAGGAAAGTTATTTTGTCCATCATGAAAAAAGAGATAGAATATCCTTCAGTACCGCAAACGCCTCGGGAATTGAAAAATGAAGCGAAGCAATTGAATGAGGCGTTGAAAGGTAAAGTCGTGGCTAAGGTGTGGAGGCATCGTGCTGGTGAAATCGCAATCGAATTCTCAGATGGGACAAGGTTTTTCGCAGATTGGGACGAAAAGGGTTTGGAAACTACTGTGACTGAAAGTTAAGTAAGCCTCAGCGCTCATTCATTTCATCCTGATTGAAGGATCGACCAACTTCAACGTAAGAAAGCCGTTTCATGACCTCATCGAGTGTCAATTTGGTCGAATCCGTCGCGACATAATTCTTTAACCAATCACTTAAGAGTTTATTCAAAGACGTCTTTTCAGCTAATGCTTTCTCTCTAGCTTGTTGGATGAGGGATGCATCCGCTCGAAATGTGATGTTTTTCATGGAAGACATCGTTATTGATTGTACAGGTTGTGAATTTGAAAGCAAAGAAAAATCTGTTTATCATTGCATCAATGAACCCGATCAATACCATCAGCCCAAACCGCAGCGAGAGGACCAAACGGACTCCGTCGGCGAAGGCTATGTCTTGAAGTAGGGAACAACCACATTCATTAAAGGCAGGATCTTCGCGGATTCTGCCTTTTTTTTTGCCTCAAACCCATGTCATCACCCATCATACTTGCCTATAGCGGAGGTCTGGACACCAGCTTCTGCATTCCGTACCTGAACGAAACCTACCGCGCGCCGGTGCATGCTGTGACGGTGGACTGCGCCGGCCTTCCCCCCGACGCGCTGCTCGCTCTCGAAACCAAAGCCTTGGCTTACGGCGCGGCATCGTTCACCGCCATCGACGGCACGCAAAGCATGTACACGGACATCCTGAGCTGGCTGATCCGCGGCAATGTGCTCCGCGACCGCACCTATCCGCTGTGCGTAGGTGCTGAGCGGTTCATCCAGGCCGAAAAGGTCGTCGGGTATGCGAAATCCATCGGCGCGACGCGCATCGCCCATGGCTCCACCGGGGCCGGCAACGACCAAGTGCGTTTCGATGTGGCACTTCGCACCTTGCTTCTTGGGGTCGACATCCTCACACCGATCCGTGATCTTCGACTCACCCGGGCCTTCACCACACAGTACTTGCGTGACCGCGGTTTCGAAGTCTCCGACAAAACCACCCAATATTCGATCAACGACGGACTCTGGGGCACCACCATCGGTGGAAAAGAGACCACGACCTCCGATCAGGCGCTTCCGTTCGATGCCTTCCCTCATCTCAAAAACCCCGCGACGTTCACAGAACCCGCGGAAACGCTGTCTATTGGTTTCGAAAACGGACTTCCTGTCAGTCTGAATGGCGACGCGTTGGATTCCATCCCTCTATTGCAAAACGTCCTTGAAATCGGCCGGAAGCACGGCGTCGGACGTGGCATGCATTTGGGTGATACCATTTTGGGCATCAAGGGTCGCATCGGGTTCGAAGCGCCGGTCGCCACCATCCTTTATGCGGCTCATAAAGAGTTGGAAAAACTGACGCTCACCAAATGGCAGCGACATATCAAAGACCAGTTGGGCGACACCTATGGCATGTTGCTGCATGAAGGACAGTATTTTGATCCCGTGATGCGCGACATCGAAGCGTTCTTGGAGCACTCGCAGCGCACGGTGACGGGTACTGTCGATCTGCATGTCGGTAATGGGCAAGTGTTTCCGCTCGGGGCCGCATCCAAATTCAGTCTGATGAATTCTTCTATTGCCAAATATGGCGAAGAATCGAGCGGATGGACGGGTGAAGAGGCCCGCGCGTTCTCCAAACTTCACGGAATGGCCACACAAATCGCATATCAGGTTCAGAACTCATGACCATCGCATTCGAATCCATCACCGCCGACATCATCGCATCCAGTTCCGGATCGGTCAAACTCACGAATCCCATCACATTGGCCAAAAATGTGGTGGCGCAGGAGGGATATTTGGTCGCGGTGCGCACGCTCGACGACAAAGACACCTATAACAAGCTCGAAATCACAACTGGCGAATTCGTGACCTACGGACCCGGAAAAATCGTCATCGGCGCCTTGGGTGAACGTCAGGCCTTGCGCGGATATAGCGGTGTGATTCCACGTTCCGTGAAGGCGGGCGACATCTTGCACATCCTGAACATGGGTGGCATTATCGGGGCGTGCCAATCACCGCATCCGGATTTCGGTCCGGCGATGCGCGTTGAAGTCCTCGGTGCCGTGATGGTGAACGAAGACGGACAACTGAAGCACGCCTGCATCCAAGATCATGCCATCGATTGGGTGTATTCGTTGGAATCGACCGCGCCACTGATCGGCGTGACAGGTACCGCGATGAATGTGGGCAAAACCATGGCCGCATCGCAAATCGTGAAGCATTTGGCTGAAAAAGGATATAAGGTCGGAGCCGTGAAACTCACGGGTGCGTCATTGATGCGTGATGTGCGCTCCATGATGGATCAAGGCGCCGCGTTCTGCACGCATTTCTCGGAAGCCGGACTCGTCTCCACGACTGGCAAAAACATCCTTCCAATGGCCAAGGGCCTCATCCATCATCTGAATTCGCTGAAGCCGGATGTGATTGTGATGGAATTCGGGGATGGGATCATTGGTCCGTATGGGGTCGATAGCTTGCTGATGGACAAGGAAATCCAGCGCAACATCACCTGTCATGTCGTCGCTGCGCAAGATTTCATGGGATGTTGGGCGGCGGATAACTTCTTCCGGAAGCGGTACAACCGGGATATTCACATTTTCACGGGTCCGGTGACCGATAATCTTGTTGGAATCCAATTCATCCAGAACACGATGGGAATTCGGGCCGTGAATGCCGTCGCCGATTCCGCGACACTTGGCGCATGGGTCGAAGAAATCGCGTTCAAGAAGCCGCAGACGGAGGATTTCCTGTGAAACGACACACCGTCGCCTTAGCCGGAGCCAGCGGATATACCGGGATGGAAGTGCTTCGGATCGCGATCTCGCATCCAGGAATTTCGATCATTGAGTTGTATGGCGCGAGCTCGGCAGGGAAGAGCATTCAGGAACTCGTTCCGGCGTTCGAAGGCTATTACGATCTGACGATTGGGGATATCGCCACACTAACTGCGACGAAGGCCGATGCGGTGATCCTGGCGTTGCCTCACGGCGAATCAGCTTCAATTGTGGATGTGCTGCTCGCGAATGGATACAAAGGCAAGATCGTGGATATCGGCTCGGACCATCGCGCCGATCCGCGTGCGGTTTATGGCTTGGTTGAAGCGTTTCGTGAGAAAATCATTGGTTCCGATTTCGTGGCCAATCCGGGTTGTTTCGCTACCGCCATCCAGTTGGGCGTGAAACCACTATCGGATGCAGGACTCGTGGATCAAGTATTCGTGACTGGTGTCACAGGTTCATCCGGTTCCGGAGCGACACCTTCTGCGACCACGCATGCATCCACCCGAATCGGCAATCTGAAAGCCTATAAGGTGTTCGAGCATCAGCATCTGGATGAAATCCATCACATAATAGGCGTTCCGGTTCATTTCGTGCCGGTAAGCGGACCCTTCGTCCGCGGCATATGGATTACCATCCAAGCCACCTTAAAGAAAGAAGCGGATGTGGATACGATCTTCAAAAAGTCCTATGAATTTTCTCCAATGGTTCGTCTGCGTGATGGATTGCCCGAACTGAAACCCGTGATCGGAACCAATTTCGCCGATATTGGATGGGTGGTGAAAGGGAATCACATTGTCGTCGGAGTGGCCATCGACAATCTCGGAAAAGGCGCGGCCGGACAAGCCCTTCAAAACCTGAATCTTATGCTGGGTCTGCCCGAAACCACGGGTCTGCTCACACCCCCACAACTGTTATGAGCGATTGGAAAGCCATTGAAGACCGTTACGAAGCACTCACCTATGCGCGCTGGCCCGTCGTGTTCGAGCGGGGAGAAGGGATTCACCTGTTTGATGAATCCGGAAAAAAATACGTGGATCTGTATGGCGGACATTGTGTTTCGATACTCGGTCATTCTCCGACTCGGGTCACCGAAGCCATCTATAAACAGGCTCAGCAGTTGCCCTTCTATTCGAATGTCGTCTACCATCCATCCCGTGCGAAAGCCGCGAAAACGCTGGTCGATATGGCGGATGGGTTTGATCGCGTCTTCTTCTGCAATTCCGGAACCGAAGCAAATGAAAACGCCATCAAACTGGCGTGGCAATTCACCGGGAAGACGCACATGATCAGCACAACAGGTGGCTGGCATGGACGCACACTCGCTTCCATATCCGTCACCCATACCGAGAAAATGCGCAAGCCGGTGCAATTTGCCTTACCAGACGTGACATTTGTCCCCTTCGGGGATGCGGACGCGCTACGCTCCGTGCTGGAATCGCGACAGGATGTGGCCGGACTCATCCTGGAGCCCATTCAAAGCATTTCCGGATGTGTGATGGCGGATGTGGACTACTATCGTCGCATCCGCGAACTTTGCGATCAACACGGCGTGATTCTAATCTTTGATGAAATCCAGACCGGTGTCGGACGCACAGGCACCTTCAGCATCAGCGAAGGATTCGGGATGCGTCCCGATCTCATCACGTTGGCCAAAAGCTTGGGCGCGGGATTCCCCATCGGCGCCGTACTCATGCCCGAACGCATCGCTACGACCCTGAGCATAGGTGACCTAGGTTCCACCTTCGCGGGCGGCATGATGGCCATGGCGGCGTGCGAAGCCACCCTCAACGAGATTTCCGAGCACAACCTCATGTCGAACGCCCCGCGACTGTTTGAAGCCCTACACGTCGCTCTGATCGACGCGCCAATCGAATTGCGCGGAAAAGGGGCGCTTATCGGACTCAAACTGCCGAAACCTGCCAAAGCCGTTGTTCATGAATTGTTCAATCGGGGCTGGATCACAGGCACATCCGACGATTCAAACGTGATGCGTCTCATGCCGCCACTGATCACCCCAACTACTGTCATCACCGAATTCGCAAACGAACTGATCGATGTCCTCCAATAAACTCACTCATTTCACAAGCCTGTCGGATTGGTCCAACGCCGATCTGAACGCCATTATTGATACAGCCATCCGCCTGAAATCCGGCAATCTGATCTCCCAAGCCGGAAAAGGGAAGGTGCTGGGTCTCGTTTTCTTCAACCCATCGCTGCGCACGAAGATTTCATTCGAAGTCGCCGCGGCGCATTTGGGTGCGACAACGGCTCTTGTTCAACCCGGACAAGGTTCTTGGACGCTCGAAACCGAGCCAGGCGCCATCATGGATGGAAACAAGACCGAGCATGTGAAAGAAGCCATTCAAGTCTTGTCGCAGTATTGTGATGCGATCGGAGTGAGAGCTTTTTCAGGACTCCAAGACCGTGATGCGGATTTCGCGGATGTGTTGTTGAACCGAATTCGGGAATATGCGACGGTTCCGGTTATCAATCTGGAAAGCGCGATGGAGCATCCCTGTCAAGGATTGGCGGACTGGATGACCATTAAAGAGCTCTTCCCGGGAGAGGCTAAGGGCAAGAAACTGGTGCTTACCTGGGCGCCTCATCCGAATGCGTTGCCGGTCGCGGTGCCCAATAGTGTGTTGGACGTGGCGTCGCGCAGTGGGATCGACGTGACATTGGCATGTCCGCCGGAAATGCTTCTACATGCGGAGACGCTTGAGCGGGTGAAAACGATGTGCGTGTCGAATGGGTCTCGGTTTGTGGTGGACCACGATCAGCATCGGGCGCTGCAGGCCGCGGATGTGGTGTATGCGAAGAGTTGGGCGGGGGAGATTGTTTATACGGATCCGGATAAGGCGAAATCACTTCGTTGGGAAACCTATAGAGATTGGACGCTCACATCAGAAAAAATGGCCCTCACGAATGATGCCAAATTCATGCATTGCCTGCCGGTCCGCAGAAATGTGGTGGTTTCTGACGAGGTGCTCGATTCTCCGAATGCCGTCCACATCCAAGAAGCCGGAAACCGTCTGCATGTGCAGAAAGCTATTCTGATGAAGCTATGGGAGTGACCGTCCTCAAACTCAGTGGAAGCTTGAGTGATGATCCATCATCGCTTGATTTGTTATGTGAGTACATCTCACATCAAAACTCACAAGTTGTTGTGGTGCATGGTGGAGGGAAGCAAATCAACGAGATGTGCAAGCAGTTGGGAATTCCGGTATTGCAAGTCGCCGGGCGGCGCATCACCACTCCCGAAACGATGGATGTATTGCTAAAAACCGTAGGTGGAAGCCTCAATCGCGGACTCGTATCCGATTTCCGCTCCCGTGGCATTAATGTCGTCGGACTTACCGGCGCGGATGGAGGATTGACCACAGCCCATAAGCGTCCACCACTGGTGATCGATGGAGTGGAGACGGATTTCCAGCTGGTTGGAGAACTGGACGAGGTGAATCCAACGATCCTTCATTCACTTCTATCCGGCGGATATGTCCCTGTTCTCGGCTGCCTCACCTGGAGCGAGGAACACGGATACTTGAACATCAACGCCGACACCTTCGCTATCGCGATCGCCAGCGCATTGAATGCAGACGAAATCGTGTTTCTGATGGAGCCCGAAGCGGTGTTGGATGGGAGTAAGAACCCATTGTCAAACATCACAAAGACTGATTTTTTGGAAGGAGTGGAGCAGGGATGGATCAAAGACGGCATGCGTCCGAAGCTCGAAACCGGCTTCAAGGCCTTAGAATCTGGAATCAAGAGCGTGAAACTGACCAATCCGGCAGGTCTGGCAACGCATAAAGGAACCATCCTGTCATGAACTGGCTCCACGATCATCCCAAAGACCTATTGAAAGCCTTCGTGCGGTTTCCGAGTCTCAGCACAAAGGAAACGCCATTGGTGGATTGGCTTGAGGCGGAAATCAAAGCCTTGAATCTTGTTCAGGTAGAGCGTTTCGGCGATAATCTTGTGTTTTCATTGGGTAATGGCGCTCCATGGCTGATGTTGAATTCCCATACCGATGTGGTGCCCCCATCCCCGAATCATATCGGTGATCCGTTCGAGCCGGTAGAACGCGATGGTAAAATTTATGGTCGCGGAACCGTCGATGCGAAAGGATGCGGCGTTTCGATGCTCCGCGCTCTATTGGAGTTGGCGGAAGAGGGTTATCAGCCCAAGGGAAAAATTAGTGTGGCTCTCACGATTTGCGAAGAAACCGCTGGAGAACATAATGGGATGCACTTTTTGCGTCGTGTCGTCGGACTCAAACCCGACGCCGCACTCATCGGCGAACCCACCTTATTGGCTCCATGTCTGGCGCAAAAAGGAATGTTGTTAGTGAAACTTGTGACAACGGGAGAATCGGGGCATGCGGCGCGCGTGACCGGTCCGAACGCCATATCGCGCATGGGTTCGGTGCTCGAGAGTCTGCAGGAGATCCGGTTTCAGGAAGAGAATCCGTTCATCGGTTCCGTGAAACTCACTCCGACCATGATTTCCGGTGGAACCGCTAAAAACGCGAATCCGGAAGTCTGCGAGGTGATGGTGGACATCCGCACCATTCCTGAAGTGTCGAATACCGATATTATCGACACCTTGAAGACCATGCTCACCGCCGACGTCCATACCCTAAGCGATCGTTTCGTGGCCACGCAGACGGACCCAAACTCCGTAATCGCACAATCCTGCCTGCGCCATAGCAAGAAGCCGTTTTTTGGATCCCCAACGGCATCTGATTGGGTATTCTTGGCCGATATTCCGTGCATCAAAATCGGTCCGGGCGACAGCACGAAATCACATACCGCTGACGAACACATTGACATTGCACAATTGGAAGCGGCCATACCTTTGTACAAATCCATCATTCACGACTATTTCGAGACATACTCATGAGCAGTCTTTGGAAAAAAGAAGGACAATCCGATTCGCACGACTGGTTTCATGCGTTCACGACGGAACAAGACCGTGCCTTGGATCGGCGTTTGGTGCCGTATGATATCTGGACAAACGCCGCCCACGCTGCGGTCCTTCGTCGTAGCGGCATCCTCACCGACGCCGAGTATGCCACACTCCGTGGCGCACTGGCTTCCTTGCTCGATTCCGGGCTCACCCTCGCACCCGAAGATGAAGACGTGCATAGCGCCGTTGAAAACCGATTAACCGCTGAATTGGGCGATCTTGGTAAGAAAATACATACCGCACGGAGTCGGAATGACCAAGTGCTGACCGATCTCCGATTGCATGCGCGCGAGCAGATATTGCATACCAGCACAAGAATCGTATCGATCGTGAACACTCTTTTCGCGATCTCTGAAAAAAATAGTGGGATTTCCTTCGCCGGAACGACACACACGCAACCGGCCATGCCGAGCTCGGTCGACGCATGGGCCTTGGGTTACGCGGATCTGCTGATCCAAACATTGAATGCGGCTCCGAGTGTGTATGCGAGTGTGAATCGCTCGCCTTTGGGGTCTGCGGCAGGGTATGGCGTGCCATATGTCGAGTTGGATCGGGCATATGGCGCTGAATTGCTTGCCTTCGACTCGGTAATCACGCCTGTGGCGGGAGTGCAGCTCAGCCGGGGATTGGATGATCTTCGCCTGGCCGATTGGCTTTGCTATGGATTGGGAGTGGCGCATCGGGTGGGGGCGGACCTGATCTGGATGGCTCATCCCGCGCAAGGCTTTGTGCGCCTCTCAGACGACCAATCGTCCGGAAGCAGTATCATGCCTCAGAAACGCAATCCGGACGCGCTGGAGCTCATTCGAGGCAGCTGGCATGAGGCAACAGGGTATGCGCACACAATCCGCTCATTGAGCTCCGGACTCATTTCAGGGTATCATCGCGATCTTCAACTCATCAAGAAAGCGAATTTCGCTCTGTTTGATCTCACGGCTTCGGTATTGGATGCGTTTGAGCACTGTTTGAACGGCATCCAATTTGACGCGGACGCATGCAAAAAAAGCATCACACCCGATGTGATGGCCACGCATCATGCGAATGCCTTGGTCAAGAGTGGACTGCCTTTTCGGGATGCGTATCGTCAAGCGGCGCAAGATTTGAAATCGGGTAGTGTATCTCTTTCCGGAAATCCTTTGGATGCTTACTCAAACCCAGGAGAACCGGGAAATCCGGTATATCCCGACGTGTCCGCACATGTTGAATGGGTGAACACACAATTCTCGCGGATTCAAGACGCAAAAGACCGCTGTTTCGGTTAATTTCCTTCCCATATGAACACCATCATCGAACAAAAATTCATCGCCGCTTGTGTGGGCGCTGCACTAGGCGAAAGCATCGGTATGGCCAGTGAATCCATGTCACAGGCACAGATTCAAGAATACTTCGGACGAATCAAGGGTCCGGCGCCACGACCTGAATCGGACGAATTCTATCCCTTGCCTGCAGGTAGCACGGCTCGCCAGACCGAAGCCATGCTCGCTGTCCTGAAATCGTCCAATCCGTTGCCGGATCTACCCCATTTCGCGTTCAACATCAAAGACGCATTCAACCGCTTTCCCACGCTATGGCCCAAGAGTGCTGCATTTCCATGGCCGCCGTTTCCCGATGAAGGCCACTATACCTTCGCGTTCGCCTTACCAGCGGCGTATCGGTTGGCTTGCGGAACGATGTCGGTAGAAGATGCCGCAGATTGGCTGAAAAGCTTCACTCCGGTTTCCATCGTTTGGCAGCAGGGTACATGGGTATACATGCGGTTGCTGGCGTGGATGTTTGAGCACCACCCTCAGGGGTTCGCCAAGGGACTGTTTCTGACCAAGGCTCTGATGTTCGTCGACGAAGCGGAGGCATACTTTCCGCACGATTTTAAACTGAAGCGTCGGATGCAGAGTATTCAGCCATTGATGGATGGTCCGCTTGAAGCCATTGCTTCCACGTGTGGAGATGTGAATATCGCTGCGGAAAACATCATCAGCGTGGTCGGAGCGGTGTTCTATCACCATCCCGCATCCTTTCAAGAAGGAATTCTCGCTGCCGCGAATCTCGGCGGAAGCACTGGAGCTGTTACATTCTACACCGGTAGTCTGCTCGGAGCCTTGCACGGAACGTCCATCTTCCCAGAAGCCTGGCTTGAAAAACTCCGCGTGCGCGACAGTGTGGAGCATGCCGGGAAAGCCTACGTGGGACGATGAACGATGAACGTAAGGGCGGATGTCGCACTGATCGAATGAGGGCGGATGCCATCCGCCCCGACAGACACACTCACAGTAAGGGCGCATGGCATGCGCCCCAAAAGCAACAATATGCAAGTACATCTCAAACTCGTAAACGACGCCTACCACATGATCGCCACCAACGATACGGGCAATGAAGTCCATATCGATGGAAGTGTGGATATCGGTGGCTCGAACCTCGGCGTACGTCCGATGAACCTGCTCTTGATGGGTCTGGGGGGATGCAGCGCGATCGACGTCATTTCCATCCTCAAAAAGATGAAACAACCCATCGACGATCTGAAGGTGGATGTGAGTGGTGAACGGGAGCCAGTGCGCGATGCGAAACCGTTCAACGCGTTTCATGTGAGTTACAAGCTGAAAGGGGACATCGAGCCTGCGAAAGCCATCCGAGCGGCTCAGCTGTCGATGGAAAAATATTGCTCGGCTACGCTTACCTTGGAAAAAGCGGGTCCAGTGACCTGGGATGTGTATTTGAACGACGAAAAAATCGCTTAGGGATGCTTCATAAGGAAACGTTGGCTATTCGCGCACAGAATGAGCGCGCGGAACGGGAACATTCAGTTCCAATCTTTCTCACATCCAGTTTTGTCTTCGACGACGCTGAACAGGCACGTGCCTTGTTCGCCGATGAAGTACCTGGAAACATCTATACCCGGTTTTCCAATCCGAACGCGAACGAGTTCGTGCAAAAAATGTGCTTGTTGGAAGGCGCAGAAGACGGAATCGCGACCGCATCGGGGATGTCGGCCGTATTCACATCCATCGCCGGATTGCTGCGTGCTGGAGATCACTTAATCGCCTCGAGATCCTTGTTCGGTTCGTCGGTCCAGATTCTGACACAAATTCTTCCACGTTTCGGCATCACGTTCACCTATATCGATGTTCTGACATCGGAATCATGGGAAGCCGCCATTCAGTCGAACACGAAAATGATGTTCATTGAGACCCCATCCAACCCTGGACTGGACTTGATCGATCTTGATGCGGCGGGAAAATTGTGCGCGAAGCACAATCTGATCTTAAATGTGGACAATTGCTTCGCGACTCCCATCCTGCAAACACCGATCACTTTTGGGGCTCATATCATCACGCATTCGGCCACAAAGTGGATAGACGGGCAGGGAAGAGGCATCGGCGGCGTGATCGTCGGACGCAAAGATTTGGTCAAAGAATTGAGATTTTTTGCGAGGCACACGGGGCCGGCGATGAGCCCGTTCAATGCATGGATGTTTTCAAAAAGCTTGGAAACACTGGCGGTTCGAATGCGTGCGCATTGCGAGAACGCGATCGAGCTGGCGCGACGCCTAGAATCGAATCCGCAGGTGGAATGGGTGAAATACCCGCATCTGCCGTCGCATCCTCAGTATGAGTTGGCGAAGAAACAGATGAGTTTGGGAGGTGGATTGGTCAGTTTCGCGGTGAAAGGCGGAATCGAAAACGGAAGAGCGTTTCTGAATGCGCTTCAGTTGATATCCCACACGGCGAATCTGGGTGATACCCGCACCATTGCGACACATCCCGCATCCACAACGCATTCCAAATTAAGCGAAGCCGATCGATTGGCCGTTGGCATCCATCCGAGCATGATTCGCATCAGCGTCGGATTGGAGCACATCGATGATGTGTGGGCGGATGTGGACGGGGCGCTCTCACGGGCGCATCAATGATGCATCCCTACGATGCGCCCATGCATCACCGAACCAATGTCATCATCCGCGTCGTCGAAACCCCATCCACTGTCAGTCGATAGATATATGTTCCGGATGTGAGCCCGGCGCCATCGAACCGGACCGTGTATTCACCTGATTCCATGCGTTCGTTTGAGAGGATGGTTTTGACCTCGCGACCGAGAGTATCAAACACTCGCAGATCCACAGTACCAGTAGCGGATAATTGAAAACCAATCACGGTACTCGGATTAAACGGATTCGGATAATTTTGATTCAACTGGCTAGATGACGGTTTGGAAGGTTCCGATTCACGAATAGACGTGACCGCCCGTTTTTGAACGAATCGGATCGCATCGGCCACCACATAGGTTCCATTCTTTGCCGCGTTCGAGGCAATTACCCGGTCATTCGGCGTGCCCGTGAATTCATAGGTTCCAAGGGAGACCCATTGCGCATTTTGCAGGGTTTGATTCATGCGAACGGTATCGCGACCATCACGATGGATGATCACGAACGGGGTGTCGAGCGTTCGGTTGGACGACGCCGACCACCATCCGAAAACTTCATATTGCGTGGTTTTGAGAGTGGGAGCGAAGGTGATGGTTCGGGAGCCGTCGCCTTTTTCAGACAGCCAGGATCCGGTTCCACCGTACGAGTCGTTTAAGTTGGCGGTCTGAAACCAACCGTTCGCGCACAATCCGGTACAAATCGTGCCGTCAAATGTGACACCATCCATTTCAGAGTCGATCACGACTTCTTCCAATGGAGCGGCGGGCATCTTTAGGGAATCGATGGGAACGATCGCAAAAATAGTGGGTACAGGACGCTGAAACGTGCCGCCACTTGGACGACTGTACAAGGTATTTCCGATCGCAAGTGTGGACGATCCGCCGCCATCCAAGTTCATGGCTTCAATACAACCCAAATCAATCATGAATTGAGCCAGTTGGTTGAGAGTCGCGCCATTTGAAAAAACGAAATTTCCACCCGGTAACACCGCCCCGGTCTCGGCGACCAGCATGATCACTTTACCGTCTGCGGTGTAACCGATGGCGCTGCGGGCGCGGTTGGATGAGCCATCCAGGCCCGATCCGCCGAAGAACACTTCTTGGTCGTAGGTGACGTTGATCTGACCGTTGGAAACCAGATTTGGTCCGCCGGCCAAGCCCATCAACACATCATTGTATAAGATTCCAGCTTCTTTTGTGGGGGATGGAGCAGGGGAGCCCATACTGTTCGCGAACACATTGTCGTAGCGATAGAAGTCTTGGATGGAGCTTGAAAAATGATATACCCAGTCGATACGCATGCTCTTGTCGGGAAGGATGCCGAAGAAGGCGCGGCCGACCGGATAATTGATGCCGTCTCGGTTCAGCAACTGGATACTTTGCGATTTGACGACTCCACCTGGCTCAATCATGCTCGAAACGGATGAACTTGCGGAGAAAAATCCGCCATTGATCGCCGCGATGGCGCCTACACTGCCGGAGAAACTCGATGTGGTGCGATAAGAGGACGACCAATACGGATGGAGGATGTAATTCGGATTGGTCATATCGAACTCAATGTAATGAAGCAGATAGGTAGGCGAATTCTGGTGTCCGGTGAACACTCGGATTCCTTCAGGGAGTGAGAATTCGGAGGAACGGTTGTTCCAGACAAATTGCGCGTTCACAGATGTCGAAACGAGCAAAAAAGCAAGGCTGATGTAGATGTGTTTCATGGGTTCAAGATACAAAACGGATACAGAAAGTGGTGCCTTTCCCGAGTTCGGATTCCACATTCACCGTGCCGTTCAGTACCTCGATCAATTCCTTGCAGGTGTACAGGCCGATTCCGATTCCTTTCGACTTGGTCGACTGAAACGGCTTGAACAGTTGGTTGCGAATGAATTCCTGGCTCATTCCTTTACCCGAATCCTTCACACATAGGAGCGAACCAGAGGATTCCATTTTTGCCGAAACGGTAATGGAATCAGTAGCGGATGTGGCATCGATCGCATTTTGGATAAGATTTTCCAAAATCCGCTCCAAGATTTCCGGATCGGTGGAAATGGTGAATCCGGTTTGGATGTCGACCGTGATGTTTCGTTCCGAAATCACCGATAAACGTTTTTGAATCGTATTCACCATTTCGTGGATGTCCACATTCACTTTAGCCACAGATAGCCCGGTCGGTTGTTTCTGAAGCCGCGATACCAGCGTCGACAAATAGGTCAAGCTCGATTCGATCGTTTCGATGGCGTCTTTTCGGAACTCCGGATTATCGAATCGTTTCTCCAGGTTCCGAGCCAACAGATTCAGGCTGAAGACCGTGTTTTTAATGTCGTGCGATATCGATGCGCCGATCCGTTGAATGGCTTCGAACTGGCGTTGTTCATTGCGTTTCACAATCTCCAACTTAAGAGCTTGCAACCTCCAACGCACCGCAATGATGAATACGCCCGAGAGTAAAACGACCATGAGAAAAACAAATATCGGATGCATCCAAAAAGGAGGGACAACCCGGATTCGAATGGTGGCGGGTAGTGCGGATTCGATCCCATCCACATTCACCGCCTTCACTTGAAACTCATAACTGCCAGGTGGCAAGTTTGCATACCGAACACTCCGGTTCGGTTGCGGACTCGACCATGCGTTGTCCAAGCCCACCAAACGGTACGTGAATCGGGTATCACGTTCTTTGATGAAGGTGAGTCCGGAAAAGGTGACATCCAGTGCGACCGATGCCGATCGATGTTGAATGGGCGCGCTGTCTTGAATCAGAACGGCATCCGAATTGATCAAGACCGATTGCAGAGCCACTTTAGGAGGTGGAATGGGTCGACCGGCTTTGGTCAGATCGTACACCATGACTCCACTTGCGGTGGCCAGGATCATGGAATTTCGATTATCGGATGGAATCAACCACTGCGCACCGGCCATTTCGTTGCTTAGGGGGGCAAGGCTTGTCATTTCGATCAGATCTTCGCCTATGAGCTGATGGACATGGTTCCGAGTGATGACCCAGTATGCTGGCACTGATCTTGTCTGATCACCAGTCGGAAACACGCCAATCACCTCCGATCCGATGAGACCGTTCGATGATTGATAGGTAACCGGTGAACCTTGCCGAGGCATCCGAACCAAACCTGCGGATGTTCCGATCAGAATGCCATGATCATCCTCGTGCAGACTCCATACAGAGTTGGATGGCAATCGTCCGTTTTCTTTGTCGTAGTGCGCGATTGAATCGGCTTCGAACCGATAGGCGCCATCATCGGATGTGAGCCACCATAGAGCGTTACCGCTTTCAACCAGACGTTCCACGCCATTTCGGACAGGGTGCAGCACTCGGGTGCCATCCGCCAATAGTTGAACCAAGTCAGTCCCGGCTGTGGCGATCCACAGCGACCCATCCTTGGCGAGGTGCAAATCATTCACGCCATCGCCGATATCGATGTATTTCAGAAAGGATCCGATGGTTTCTGTTTTTGAATCGAATGTATGGATGTGCACTGCCGACATGGTTCCGATGTAGACTCGGTCGTGACCGAATTGAATACCGCGTACCGATCGATGAGCGGCCCGAAATCGCGGGTTATTTTGAACCATACCTTCAGCTATTTCTTGTATTCCGGCAACACCCATCGCGAAGATTCGATCGCCGCGTGTGGCCACTCTCCAAACGTTTTGTTCACGAATTCCACTTTCTTGGTCGTACATCGTCGCATTCCACGATGTGATTTTCTGGACTCCTTGCCCGAAATTCGCCACCCACAGATTTCCCTCATAATCAACCAGTTGTGCGCTGATATGGTGGTTTTGGCTTCCTTGCGAGGTGCTGATCTGTGTGACGATGCCATTCTGAACCATCGACAATCCATAATATCGACTTCCGATTACCACACGGTGTGTCGGTGATTCGGATAATAGTTCAATGGTTGTGCTGAACGGAATAACAGTCGACTCGATGAGTTGAAACGTATTTTCATCAAGCTTGAACCGCATCAGATCATAGTGGTTCGAAATATATATGGTGGAATCGGAAGCTTGCGCCAAGGCCGCAAAGGTGCTGAGTCGATCGAACACATGAAGGGTGTCGAAGCGGAGGTCGGTACCGGAGTCCAGTCGGGCCACAAGGATGTTCCAAGCATCATTGACCAATACACGTCCATCCATCAAACGCACCATGTTCGATTCTTTCGAGACCAAAAGGTTCATGGGATGGAAATCGTAATCGTTACCATTTAAGACGCCTATGCCATCTTGAAATCGGAACAGAACCCGATTGTTACGATCGGACGCGATGCTGCTGATCGATTCGACCGAGCCGGTGGAATCAAGAAACGAATGGATCTGGTTGTGTTGCAGGTAATACAGGTTCGGGGACTGAGTGCCGAACCAGGTGCGTCCTAGAGCATCTTCGTGAATGTCGTACACCAGGTTATGTGGGAGTCCATTGTCGGTGGTGTATCGAGTGAAGCGTTCACCGTCGTAGGAAACGGCACCACGTTCGGTACCGAACCACATCAGACCATTCGGCGACTGATGAATTTGGAGCACGTAGTCGGAAGGCAGTCCGTCGGCTTTTGTGTAGGACGTATACAGGCGGGTTTGGCCGAAAACAGAACCGACGAGCAAACCGTATCCAAAAAGTAAGATTCCGGCGAGATTTTTAGCCAAATGCATTGGAGCAATTTAGGGGAGAGTGCGTATATTTGAAAGATGCCGGCGTGGCGGAACTGGTAGACGCGCACGACTCAAAATCGTGTTCTTAACTGAGTGCCGGTTCGATTCCGGCCGCCGGTACAGGTGCAAAAAGCCCGTTTCTGAAGAAGAGGCGGGTTTTTTTGTTTTTGGGGATGTTGCACGGATTGCGGAACGTTTGTAGCAAAGCAATACAGATTTGATTTTTTATTAAAAAAAATCATAAATATTTTAATAGCGCTATGTGTTATTAAAGACCACTTACATAAGACCACCCATGAAAAGGCCATCAACCGGTACCTATGAATCGTTCACAACGGGTGGTGAACTGGTTCAGTCATACGTTCCTGATGCGCTTCCACCAATTCCTGGAATTGCTTTCGATTCTTCGTTAATGCTGAAATTGGAGCATGCACTCTTGGCATGTGGTCGATTGGATGGAGTGTCCGCGCTACTTCCCGATCCTGAATTATTCTTGTATGCGTACATCCGTCGAGAAGCGGTTCTTTCCTCTCAAATTGAAGGAACTCAATCATCTTTGTCCGACCTGCTTCTGTATGAATTGGATGAGGCGCCAGGAGTTCCATTCAATGATGTGGTTGAGGTTTCGAATTATGTAGCCGCCATGCAACACGGAATGGATCGTCTCGCTTCCGGTTTTCCGCTCACGAATCGACTGATCAGAGAGATTCATGCAATACTGATGGACGGTGCTCGAGGGGGATCCACTTCGCCTGGTACGTTCCGACATAGTCAAAATTGGTTGGGAGGCACTCGACCTGGTAATGCTCATTTTGTACCACCTCCACCACATCGAGTGGAAGAGTGCATGGCAGAACTCGAACGGTTCATGCATCAGGATGACATTCCATCATTGATAAAAGCGGCCCTTGCTCATGTCCAATTTGAAACCATTCATCCGTTTTTGGATGGAAACGGCCGAACCGGGCGCCTATTGATCGCCCTCATTCTACATAATGAAGGTGTGCTCCGGCAACCACTCCTGTACTTGAGTTTGTATCTGAAAACCCATCGCGCTGAGTATTATCGATGGTTGGATGTGGTCAGAGCCACCGGAGATTGGGAGGGATGGTTGCATTTTCTTCTGGAAGGAATAGAACGAACAGCGGATGGTGCGGTGGACTCTGTCCAGAGGTTGTTGCGTATGTTCGCAGAGGACGAGCGTCGAATCCGTGAGAAAGGGATGCACTTGGGAAGCATTCATAGAATACATGTGGTGCTGAGAACCCGCCCGATCGTGACTTTGCGACATATTCAATCATCCGCATCCGTATCTCATCCTACGGCTAGTGCGGTCATGAAATCTCTGATTGAGCTTGGTATGGTTCATGAATTGACAGGAAAAAAAAGGAACCGAGTCTACGCGTACTCAAGGTATCTGGACATCCTGAATGAGGGGTCCAATTTGCAACCAGCTAGAGCGTAGAGTCCAATCAGATTCCTTTTTTGCCCAATCCTTCACCTCTATTGCGATTTCGGCGGGGATGACTTCCGCCACCCATCCCGAGGTGGCACATTCGGCCATGATCACACTTCAGCAAGCCTTCGCCCTTATTCCACTCATCGAATCCGGTGTGGTCGATAATTCCCGCAAACGCAAGCATCGCGGAAAAGTGGTATCAAGCTTCGCGGTGGGATCTCGTCTGATGTACGATTTCATTCAAGGCGCCTCATTGAGTGAAGGGGGGAAGCCGATCATCGCGCCGCTCTAGATAAAGCGATATATGAACGATTTGGTTAGATTGAGAGCATGAAACCCTTTCTTATCTCCGTTGTGGCCACCATCGTCTCGATGCTTGCGATCGATTCCATCTGGCTCCGAACCATGTATTCGCGGTTTTACCAACCCAAAATCGGTCATTTATTGGGTGATTCGGTCAATGTTGGTCCGGCCGTATTCTTCTATCTCATTTATGGCATCGGACTCGCCATCCTGGTCATTCAGCCCTCATTGGCATCCGCTTCCGGCTTCGGGAAAATCTTTCTGATGGGTGCCGTTTTCGGCATTGTGGCCTATGGAACCTACGATTTGACCAATCAAGCCACTCTGCGCGATTGGCCGGTGATGGTGACTGTGGTCGATATCATCTGGGGAGCCTTGCTCACGGGTACGGTGGCTGTGATCGCGGCGTGGGTCACGCAGAAACTGGGATGACGCTCGTCTATTTCCTCATCCTTTGGAGTCTTTTCTGGTATGGACTCTCGCACCGTCTCAAGCGGATGGATGTCGCGGATGTGGCCTGGGGCTTGGGCATCGCCCTCATCGGAATCATCATGTGGTTTCAGTCGGATGTGATCGATCTGCGTTCGACGATTGTCACCGGATTGGCTCTTTTATGGGGATTCCGCTTGGCATGGCACATCGGCCGCCGCAATCTGACCAAATCCGAAGATGCCCGTTACGCTGCTTGGCGTGTCGAATGGGGTGATACCATCTACTGGAGAAGTTATCTACAAGTCTTTGCACTTCAAGCCATTCTGATGGCTTTGGTCGCACTGCCTCTCATCGCTGTGAATGGGGAATCGGTTGCTGGATGGGGCTTTTTCGAAACCCTTGGATTCCTACTATTCATCTATGGATTTTCAGTTGAACTCTTGGCCGACAAACAACTTTCTGACTTCTTGAACGACCCATCCAATAAAGGGAAGGTGCTCGATTCCGGGTTATGGGCCAGTAGCCGACATCCGAACTATTTCGGGGAAGTGACCTTATGGTGGGGAATCGGACTGATGTCGGTCGCAGGCGGATGGTGGGCGCTGATTGGTCCAGCCACCATCACCTATTTGATTTTGCAGGTCTCGGGCGTTCCGATGCTGGAGTCTAAAATGGCGGCAGACCCCAAATATTCAGAGTATCTGACCAAAACGAGCCGGTTTGTACCGGCCAAACCCGGAAAAAACGCATGAACCCATCCATCCACAACGACATCCTCCGCATCACCATCTCACCGACCGGCGCCGAGTGGACATCACTCATCGACCTGAGAGACGGTTCCGAGCGTCTGTGGCAAGGTGATCCAACCTGGTGGAAAGGCCAAGCACCGGTGCTATTTCCAGTGATTGGCGTACAAACGAACGATTCCATCCGTGTGGATGGCCTTTCCTATCCCCATCCTAAGCATGGTTTTTTCCGTCGACACGTCTGCTCAGTGGTCCGCCACGTTGAGGATGAACTCGTGTTCGAACTACGCTCCGATGCCGAAACACGCATCCATTATCCATTTGATTTCAGATTCCGGGTCGGATTCAAGTTAGAAGGCGCTACTGTCATCAATCACTTCGAGGTCGAAAACACGGGTACGGTTGCGATGCCGTTTCATTTGGGAGCGCATCCGGCCTTCAATCTATATGGTGAATCGCATGTTGAATTCGACAAGCCCGAAACCGTATCGATCTTCGGAGTGACGCCTGCAGGACTCCTGACTTCCGATTCCAAGCCCTATCTGCGCAATGAAACGCGCATCCCCATCACACCAAGCACCTTTGTTCCGGATGCCTTGGTGTTCAAATCGTTGACATCCAATGGCATTGAATTGGTTTCAGAAGGATATCCGAGCAAGATCCGGGTCGAATACCAGGATTTCCCCTATCTCGGTATTTGGGCGAAGGCCGGCGCACCGTACGTGTGTATCGAACCGTGGATCGGTTGTGCCGATACCGAGGGGCTGGACGTGGACATGAGGGACAAAGAAGCCATTCGTATCGCTCAACCCGGGGGAACGTGCACATTCGCTTATTCGGTATCCGTCGGGAATCGGTAAGTTTCGGAAAAGTTCTACAGATGCGTCTTCTTTCGATCGTTTTTGCCATTGGTGTCTTTACGACACCGTTGTTGGCCCAATCCACCATCGGATTTTCCCATCCACGCGGATTTTATGCGACTGAGTTTGATCTGGTTCTGACTCCGCCCGAAGGAGCCACGGTCCATTATACGCTGAACGGCTCGGTGCCCACGCTGTTCTCGCCGGTTGCCGCAGGACCGATTCCCATTCGAAGCCGGGATGGCGAGCCGAACTCCTATTCCATGATATCGGGCGTAAGCAACAGTTATGCGCCTTGGGCGCCGCCGAAAGGTGAGGTGTTCAAAATCACGATTCTGCGTGCGGCGGCGTATCGGGATGGACTACGTGTGACCCCCATTCACACCAACAGCTATATCGTGCATCCAGAGGGTGCGGATCGGTACTCACTGCCGGTGGTGTCGTTGGTCACCGATTCATTGCATCTGTTCGATCATGAGAGCGGCATTTATGTGCTCGGAAAAATCTATCAGGATTGGAAGGCCGCGAATCCGTTTGCAGCCGAAACCGGCGGAACCCCAGCCAATTTCACGCAAAGCGGGGACGAGTGGGAGCGACCTGTTCATATCGAACTGTTCGAAGATGATGGAGCCGTGGCGTTCGCACAAGACGCCGGAATCCGGATGCATGGCGCATGGGCTCGGGCGTTCCGTCAGAAGACGTTCCGCTTATATGCCCGGAATGATTATGGAAGCAATCGATTCAACTACCAGCTGTTTCCGGACAAGCCGCTGACCAATTATCGTCGGTTCATTCTGCGGAATTCGGGTCAGGATTGGGCGAAAACCATGTTACGGGATGGATTCATGCAGCAATTGGCCCGTGGATTGAGTTTCGACACGCAGTACTATCGACCGTCGATTGTGTTTGTGAATGGCGAATTCTGGGGCATCCACAACATCCGCGACCGCTACGACGACCATTACATCGAATCGCATTACGGGGTTCCTCGTGGCAACATCGATTTTCTCGAACTGAACGCCGAGGTGCAGGAGGGAAGCGCCGATCATTATAAGGCTATGACCCAGTACATGAATTTCAATGTGTTGACCGACAACTCCCGCCTCGATTATGTGAAAACGCAGATGGATGTGGTCAATTTTGGCGAATATGTGATGACCAACGTCTACCTGAACAATCGCGATTGGCCGCATAACAACATCGATTATTGGCGTCGAGCCACATCCGTCTATCAACCGAATGCGCCTTATGGACATGACGGACGCTGGCGCTGGATGATGAAAGACACCGATTTCGGATTCGGATGGCTGGTGGATGTCAATGCTTGGAAAAATGATTACCTGGCGGTCGCGCTGAATCCGAATGGAGAAAGGGCATGGTCGACGCTCATCTTCCGCCGACTCATGGACAATGCGAGTTATCGCAATTGGTTCATCACCCGCTATTTGGATCTGCTGAATACGAATTTCGAGCCGCAACGGGTATTGAATACACTCGATTCGTTGGTCGCCATCATCGAGCCCGAAATGGATGAGCATCTGCATCGATGGGGTGTGCAAGACCATCGGTTCTCGCCACCTGCCGATCTGGACGGATGGCAGGAAAACTTGGATCTGATGCGGCATTTCGCGCTGAATCGACCCGGTGTGATCCGCGACCTGCTGAAAATTCGATATGATTTGGGCGATGCGTACTCCTTGACGGTTTCACAACCGAATCCTGAAAGAGGATCCGTACTGGTGAACACATTGACCTTGGATGGCGACTTTTCTGGAATCTACTACCGGAACATCAATCTGACCTTGGTGGCCAAACCAGCCCCGGGATATGTGTTCACCGGTTGGGATGGGATGTTCGCCAATGCGGATAGTCTGGTGTTTCGTCCGACGGGCGATCTGAACATCCGTCCGCTGTTCGCGGCCGTCACGTCGATCGAAGATCCGAAGGAAGAGTCGAATCCATCCCGAATCGAAATGATCGGAAACTGGCCGAATCCGTTTAATCCAACGACGGAAATCAGATATCGGAAATCTGAAATCGGGCCAACTCGACTCGACATCCTCGACCTTCTCGGACGACCCGTGGCGACACTCATCGATGGCATCATCCCGGCAGGGGAGCATCGTGTCACATTTGACGCCAATGGTTTGAGCAGTGGCGTTTATCTGATTCGGTTGGAATCGGGTGGAGAGGTGGTGACGAGCCGGATGACATTGCTGAAATAGAAAAGGGTCCGATGATGATCACCGGACCCTTTCGTTAGAACGATTCAGAAAGGTGGATCAGTTCGCAGGAAGCGTGACTGTTCCGACATTTGTAGTGCCACCGATGGAGACGGATACTCCGGTCAACGTGGTGTCGCGATGGGTAATGAGGCTACTGGAGAGTTTGACGGCCCAATTGCCAGAGGGCACACCGCGTACCACGAACTCACCGGTTGTTAAATCGGCATAGGTGTTCAACGTATCTGAACTTGTGATGACCGAAACCATGGAAGCCGCTGTAATGGGTAGGACTTTTCCGCTGACGGCCCCGGAGGTGGCTTCAGTGATCACTCGGATCGTAGGCTTGAGGATGTACTTGGCGTTCGGTCCACCGGTTAGTACGATGGATTTGGCGGCGTCGAAGTCAAGAAGGATGTCATACGTCACGCCACCTTCCAGTTGGGTATTGATGTTGAGTTTAAGACCGGATTGCTGAGCGCTAGGAGTGGTCAGGTTGTGAACCACGCCATTAACGGTCACGGTATTCTGCGAACCCAAGATCAAGCGCATTTGGCGATAGGAGCCAGGGGTGAGGTCGGCTTCACCTAAAAGAGTGTCCACGCCGTTCACCAAGGATAGAAGGTCGATACGCATCGGAGTATCCGATAGAATGAACCAACCAGAATCGCCGGATGTGGAACGGTTCACTTCGACGCGTAGGATGTCAATCATGACTTCCTCATACTCAGCCGGGCTGTCGGTCAGATAGACCCGCAATGTGGCGTCTCCCATATCTTTGTCGTTGAACGCACATGCGGAAAGAAATAATAGACCGAGTAGGCTGATGGTTAAGAACGTTTTCATGAAGTTGATTTTAATTGAATAGTTAGTGAGAAGCTTTATTACACTAACGGCCCACAATATCTTCGATTGCTTCGCCCTCAATTATCCCTTCTTGAACAGCCTTGCCACATTTTTCACGCCCTGGCGAATGCGCTCGGTGTTTTCCACCAGACTTAATCGTACAAATCCTTCTCCTGCGCGACCGAATGCGGCTCCTGGCGATACCAATATTTCCGCCTCCTGAAGCAACCATTCGCTGAATGCCATCGAATCCAGATGCTTGTATGCCTCGGGGATGGGAGCCCAAATGAACATGGCGCCTTGGTTTTTCGGGATGGGCCAGCCGGCACGACTCAATCCATCCAATAGGATATCCCGGCGGGATTCATACTTCTTGGCCACGGCTTCCACTTCAGTTCGTGGAAGCTTTAGAGCTTCAATCGCGGCAACCTGAATCGGAGTGAAGAGTCCATAGTCGTAATACCCTTTGATCTGGCCCAGTAGTCCGACCGCATGCGCGTTCCCGACGCAAAACCCGATGCGCCAACCCGCCATGTTATAGGATTTCGACATCGTGATGAATTCCACAGCGATATCGGATGCTCCTTCAACTTGGAGTACGCTCGGCGCCTTGTATCCGTCAAACGTGATGTCTTTGTATGCGAAATCCGACACAATGAAAATGCATTCCTTGCGGCAGTAGTCCACTACCTTTTGAAAAAAGGCCAAATCCACGCATAAGGATGTGGGATTATGCGGAAAGTTCAGATAGACCAACTTCGGGCGGATTACACTGTTCTTGATCGCCGTTTTCATGCCGGATATGAACACATCCGGATCGTTCGAAATCGGAAAGGTCACCACCTGCGCACCCGCGATCACCGCGCTCCAGATATGAACCGGAAAGGAGGGTTCCGGCACCAATACCGCATCTCCAGGACCCAATAGTGCCAGCGATAGATGCGATAATCCTTCTTTCGAGCCGATGGTGGCGATCACCTCCGATTCCGGATTCAACGTGACACCATAAAAACTCTTGTAGTGCTCGGCCACAGCGCGACGCAAATGTGGTATCCCTTTCGCAACTGAATAGCGATGCGATTTGTCATCATCCAACACCACTTTCATTTTCTGAATGATGGGGTCGATGGCGGGTGCATCAGGATTCCCCATCCCGAAATCGATCACATCCCGGCCTTCTTGACGCATCTTCAGTTTGATGGCGTTCAATCGTCCGAACACATAATCCGGAAGGATTTTCATCCGGCTCGCCGGCTCGATCTTGAAACTCATGTTATCCCAGTTCGCTGGCTCGTTTGGTGGCTTCGGTGACGGCTTTGATGAGGGTGACGCGCAATCCGCCCTCTTCCAATTTCAGGATTCCATCGATGGTGCATCCGCCCGGTGTGGTCACGTGGTCTTTTAGGATAGCGGGATGTTGACCGGTCTGGATCACCATCTTTGCTGCGCCTAAGGTCATTTGTGCGGCCAATTCGGTGCTTACGTCGCGTGGAAGTCCGCTTTTCACACCGCCTTCAGCCAGAGCTTCGATGACGATGTAGATGAATGCTGGTCCGCTGGCGCTGAGAGCCGTTACCGCATCGAAATGATTCTCTCCCAATGTGATGCAACGTCCGACCGAGCCAAATATGTGATGTGCCAAACCCAGATGGTCGGATGTCGCATGGGTTCCGGCGGCGACCGCGGTCATGCCTTCCATCACTTGCGATGGCGTGTTCGGCATGGCGCGAATGACCGGTGTGTTCGCAGGCAACATCTGCTCGATGGAAGCGATGCGTTTTCCCGCCATGATGGAGATCAGAACTTTATCTGCACCCATCGACGGTGCAATGGATGCAAGCACGGCATTCGCCATCTGCGGTTTCACGCACAGAAGAACGATATCGGCTTTGGCCACGCTTGCGGCATTGTCGGTGGATGTGTTCACGGCGAATTGGGTCGTGAACCGCTCCAATTTCTCAGGATATCGACCTGTTATCGTGATTTGTGACGCTTTCACCACCCCGGCATGCAACAGGCCGGCGGTGAGCGTTTCGCCCATGCGACCAGCGCCGATGATGGTGATGTGTTTGGTGGTCATAGTGCCGCGCGGATTCGTTGTCCCATTTCCAACGTACCGATCACGGCTTTCGCTCCGATCGGAACGTCAGCGCAACGGTACCCATCCGATAATACGGACTGAATGGCCGATTCCACTTGCTTGGCGGCGTCTTCCATCCCGAATGAATACCGGAGCATGAGTGCGATGGACGCGATGGCTGCGATAGGATTCGCCTTGTCTTGTCCGGCGATATCAGGAGCCGAGCCATGAACAGGCTCATACAAGGCGGAACCATCGCCTAAACTGGCCGAGGGAAGCATGCCGATGGAGCCTGTGAGCATGGCCGCTTCATCGCTGAGGATGTCGCCGAACATGTTTTCGGTGAGGATGACGTCGAACTGCTTCGGGTTGCGCACAAGTTGCATCGCGCAATTGTCCACGAGCATGTGGTCGAGTTCCACATCGGGGTAGTCGAGGGCGATGCGGGTCACGGTTTTGCGCCAGAGTTGGGACGTTGCGAGGATGTTCGCCTTATCCACCGAGGTGACTTTCTTACGGCGTGCTTGGGCTGCTTTGAAGGCCGCATGGGTGATGCGCTCAATTTCTTGGGTGGTGTAAATCATGCTGTCGATTGCCCGTTCGCCCCCTTCAATGGGATCCACGCGTTTCGGCTCGCCGAAATACAAGCCACCAGTGAGCTCGCGAACCACGAGCATATCCACACCCGAAACCACTTCAGGGCGAAGGGTGGAGGCGTCCACCAATGAGGCATGAACCTGCACCGGACGCAAATTGTTATACAATCCGAGTGCTTTGCGCAATCCAAGCAATGCTTTTTCAGGACGCAAATGTGGGGGATTATTGTCCCATTTGGGTCCACCCACGGCACCAAGAAAAACCGCATCCGCGCGACGCGCGGCCTGAATCACATCTTCCTGTATCGGAACGCCAAAGGCATCGAGGCTCGCGCCACCGATCAGATGTTCTTCTGTGGTTACGGTGAGCCCATGCTTGGCGGACACAGCATGCAGTACGGACAGCGCTTCGCGCGTCACTTCCACTCCGATCCCATCCCCTGGGACCACGACGATATGTTTGGTCATTCTAGTCTAAATCAGAACATGTTGTGTTTACGCGCATAGGCGAAGATGCCGCCTGCTTCCACGATATCAGCCACATCACCTAAAGGGCGGAGTGGAAAACTGACACCCGTGGTGAGATTGCGGACGATATTGAGCTCAGTGTCGATTTCGACCTCGTCGTAAGTGCGGAATTCATTGGAGACATCCGCGAACGACTCGAACGGAACGACAAATCCGCCATCCACCGCGTTGCGATAGAAGATACGCGCATAGGTGCTGGCGATCACCGCACGGCAACCGGCGATTTGCATCGCAAAAGGCGCATGCTCGCGCGACGATCCACATCCGAAATTCTTTCCTGCGACGACAATCACGAATTCGGACTCATAACTATCCTCCGGAGTGAACGGGATGCCGCCTTTTGGAAGTCCCGATTTAGCTTCTGGAACTCCGGACAACGCGAACTTCCCATACATTTTCTTCTCTTCAGGCTTTTCCAGGCTGTAGACCAGGTGTTGGGCCGGAATGATCTGATCGGTGTCGATATCGTCGCCTAAAACAAAGGCCTTTCCGCTGATGATCTTGTTCATACAGTTGCTCCGATGTAATCGCGTGGATCGGCGATTTTGCCATGCAAGGCCGATGCCGCCACGGTGTAAGGGGATGCCAAGTAAACTTGTGACTTTTTCGAACCCATGCGACCCGGGAAGTTCCGGTTGGTGGTGCTGATGCAGATTTCCTCGCCGTTCAGACGTCCGAAGGTGTCGGCAGGTCCGCCAAGGCAGGCAGCACAACTGGCTTCACCGATTTTGCAACCAGCGTCTTCAAAGATGCTCCATAAGGATTTTCCATCCACCAGTTCGGTTTTGAGTTGGCTGCGGATGAGGGTGGTGGCAGGCACGATGTAAGTGTCCACGCCAACGGTATTTCCTTTGAGGATCTGAGCGGCAGCCACGAAATCGGACAACTTTCCACCTGTGCACGATCCGATGTAGGCGCGGGTCAGGTGCGTTCCTTTCACTTCCGAAACCGTCGCTTTGTTATCGGGCGAATGCGGCTTGGCCACCATCGGCTGCATGTCTTTCATCTTGTACACGCGAATACTGTGGTATTTCGCATCAGCGTCGTTATACAGCGCCTCATACGGATGATTCGTGCGGGCATTCACATAATCGAAGGTGGTTTTATCAGGTTCGATGACGCCGTTCTTTCCACCGGCTTCGATCACCATATTGGTGAGGGTCATACGACCTTCCATGTCCTGACTCATCACACCATCACCCGCGAATTCCATCGCGCGGTAGGAGGCCCCATCCACACCGATATCGCCGATGATTTGAAGGATGAGATCCTTGGCCATGATCCATGGTGGAATTTCGCCTTCAAAGACGAATTTCATGGTTTCAGGCACCTTCACCCACAATTTTCCTGTGCCTAATATGAAGGCCGCATCGGTATTGCCGATTCCGGTCGCGAATTGTCCGAACGCGCCAGCCGTACAGGTATGGGAATCGGTGCCGAAAAGTACTTGTCCTGGACGCGTGAAGCCTTCTTCCGGCATCGCCGCATGGCAAACACCTTTGTAGCGATCCGTGCCAACATCATAATAGTGGGGCAAATCATGCTCTTTGGCGAATTGACGCAGGATATCGATGTTCCGGTTCGCATACACATCATTCGTGAAAATGTAATGATCGGGGATGATCACAAGCTT
Organism: Balneolales bacterium; assembly: GCA_041749075.1. Classification (GTDB taxonomy): domain Bacteria; phylum Bacteroidota; class Rhodothermia; order Balneolales; family HLUCCA01; genus CAMTWZ01. The sequence continues at coordinate 99,843 of JBGTBY010000035.1, forward strand.
GTCTTTGTCCCAGACTTTCGCATCCGCGCCGAATTCTTTTTTGAAGATGCCGATGGTGGGCGGTCCGCACACATCATGAGTCAGAAGGATGTCCACGTTCACCCAGACGCTCTCGCCCGGATCCACATGTCGCTTACCGGCGGCTTTTGCGAGTATTTTTTCCGTTAATGTCATTCCCATCAGTATTTGTTGAGATAGTGTTGAATGGTTTGATTCACAAAGGTGCTTCCGACTTTGGTCACACCGTTCGTCGATAATTGGACCAAATCTTGGTCTGTAATGATTTTTTTCTTGTCGGCCAGGTTGATGAAGCCGGTATACACCACATCCAATTCTTCCTTATTGAAGGTGAATCCGAGGGTTTTGAGCTTCTCATCCAACGCACGACGTCCAGAATGCTTACCCAGCACCAATTCATTGTTTGGCACGCCGACCGATTGCGGTGTCATGATTTCATAGGTGAGGGGATTCTTGAGCATCCCGTCTTGATGGATGCCGGCTTCATGCGCGAACGCATTTTTGCCAACAATCGCTTTATTCGGTTGAACATCATGACCCGTGATGCGGCTCAGCAATTGGCTGGTCGGATACAATTGCTCGGTGTTCACATTGGTTTTGCGCTGGTAGTAGGAGTGACGCACATTCAAAGCCATCACGAATTCTTCCAACGACGCATTTCCAGCACGTTCGCCGATGCCGTTCACGCAGCATTCGACCTGTCCGGCACCATTTTGGATGGCGGCAAGAGAATTCGCCACTCCTAATCCCAAATCATTGTGACAATGCACGCTGATGACGGCCTGATCGATGTTTTTCACATGTTGGCGCACATACGATACCAAGGCTCCGAACTCATCCGGAACGGCGAATCCGACGGTGTCGGGGATGTTCACAGTCGTCGCACCGGCTGAAATAACGGCTTCAAACATCTGACACAAGAAATCGGGATCGGTGCGGGATGCGTCTTCGGCGGAAAACTCCACATCCGCACACAAGGATTTTGAATACGCTACACCACGGATAGCCGCTTCAAGCGCTTCCTCGCGGGTTTTGCCCAACTTATGCTTCAAATGGATGTCGCTCGTGGCAATGAAGGTGTGGATGCGGGGTTTCGCGGCGAACTGGATCGCTTCCCACGCCCGGTTGATGTCATCTTCTTTTATGCGCGACAATCCCGCCACAACAGTTCCCTTTACCCGCTTAGCAATCTCGCGCACCGCCTTGAAATCGCCATCAGACGCGATCGGAAACCCTGCTTCGATCACATCCACGCCTAGTAGCTCGAGTTGCTCCGCCATTTGGAGTTTCTCGTTCAGATTCATGGAGAATCCGGGCGACTGCTCGCCGTCACGAAGGGTCGTGTCAAAAATTCGGATGGGTGGTTTCATGGCGTTTCAACGGGTTTCTTTTTGAGCAGGTACCAGGAAAAGCTGTCCATAAGGGCCTGCCAGCTGGCTTCAATGATGTTTTCCGACACCCCAACGGTTCCCCATTGGTGTTCGGAATCGGTGGAATCGATCAGCACGCGTACTTTCGCTTTCGTGCCGTCTTTCTCGTTCAAGACCCTCACTTTGTAATCGGACAAATTCATGTCTTCGATTTCCGGATAGAACCGCATGAGGGCTTTGCGAAGCGCTTGGTCAAGCGCATTCACGGGTCCGCGTGCTTGTGCAGCGGTATGTTCTTCCACTCCGTTCACATTCAACCGGATGGTGGCTTCGGAGCGGATGGGGTTGTTTTCCGATTTTTCGATGATCAACCGGAAACCATTCAATTCAAAACTGTCGCAGGACTGACCTGTGATTTTGCGAACCAGCAATTCCAAACTCGCTTCGGCCGCTTCATAAGAAAATCCCTCATGCTCGCGCTGTTTGAGCATTTCCACGATTTCAGGGATGTGATGATCGTGCTCTTCCGGATTCAGATGCAATTCTTCGGCTTTGTAGCGGATGTTGCTTCGTCCGGAAAGGTCCGATACCAACACGCGACGGTCGTTTCCAACTTGTTCAGGACGGATGTGCTCGTACGTCACGGGATCGCGCATCACGGCGCTCACATGGATGCCGCCTTTATGGGCGAAGGCGCTGCGTCCGACATATGGAAGATTCGCTTGCGGACTCAGATTCCCGATTTCGCTCACATAATGCGAAACGGAGGTCAATTCTTGGATCGACTCGCTTGGAATTCCCTCATAACCCAATTTCAATTGAAGATTCGGGATGATGGAGCAGAGATTCGCATTGCCGCAGCGTTCGCCGTAGCCATTGATGGTGCCTTGCACATGCTCGCATCCCGCCAATACAGCGGCGATGGTATTCGCAACGGCGGTTTCCGAATCATTATGGGCATGAATGCCAAGCGGATGTCGCACGTCCGCTTTCACCGCCGTCACAATTTCGGAAATCTCATGCGGAAGGGTGCCGCCATTGGTGTCGCACAGCACGAGCCAATCCGCGCCCGCATCCCTCGCCGCTTTCAAGGTGGATAATGCATAATCGGCATCATCCTTATAGCCATCGAAGAAATGCTCGGCGTCGTAGATCACATGTTTGTCATGGGCTTTGAGAAAGGCCACGGAATTGCGGATCAGCTCCAGATTTTGCGCAGGGGTGATGCCCAAGGCGCGCTCAACATGCAATAACCAGGACTTTCCGAAGATGGACACCGCAGGCGTTCCGGCTTGGATCAGTGCCTGGAGATTCGGATCCGTCGCCGGCTCATTTCCCCATCGATAGGTACTTCCGAACGCCACAATGCGGGAATGGGTGAAGGTGATGGATTTGGCCCGTTCGAAAAACTCGAGGTCTTTCGGATTGGAGCCAGGCCAGCCACCTTCGATGTAATGGATGCCCAAGGCGTCGAGGCGTTGCGCGATGCGCACTTTGTCCTCGGCGGAAAGACTGAGTCCTTCGCCCTGGGTTCCATCCCGCAATGTGGTGTCGAAATAGGAGATCATTTTTTGATCCAGCTCATCATGCCGCGCAATTCCTTGCCGACCTGTTCGATCGGATGTTCGCGATGCTGACGGCGCAACGCCTCGAGCACCGGACGATTCGCTTTGTTTTCGAGGATGAAATCACGAGCGAAACGTCCTTCTTGGATGTCTTTGAGCGCGGCTTTCATTTTCGGCTTCACGGTCTCGTCGATGATCTTCGGTCCGACCACCATCCCGCCATATTCGGCCGTATCGCTCACGGAGTAGTACATACCGCCGATGCCACCTTCATAGAAGAGATCGACGATGAGTTTCAGTTCATGCAGGCACTCGAAATAGGCCACTTCAGGCTTATATCCGGCTTCAACAAGAGTTTCAAAGCCAGCTTTGATCAACTCGGTCACGCCACCACACAAAACCGTCTGCTCACCGAAGAGATCGGTTTCGGTTTCTTCACGGAAGGTGGTTTCGATGACGCCGGCACGCGCGCCGCCGATGGCTTTCGCATACGCAAGGGCGGTGTCTTTGGCTTTGCCTGTGGCATCCTGATGGATGGCGATGAGGCACGGAACGCCGAATCCCTCGGTGTATACACGACGAACCAAGTGTCCCGGACCTTTCGGCGCCACCATGAATACGTCCACATCGGCAGGAGGGACGATCTGGCTGAAATGAACATTGAATCCGTGCGCGAATACCAACGCTTTTCCAGCGCTAAGATGCGGTTTCACTTCACGCTCATAGACTTCGGCTTGGGTCTGATCTGGAAGCAAAATCATGATGATGTCCGCTTTCGACGCGGCTTCAGCTGGCTCATAAACCGGGATGCCGGCCGCTTCCGCTTTTTTCCAGGATGCGGAGCTTTTGCGCAATCCAACGATCACATCAATGCCGCTGTCTTTCAAGTTCTGGGAATGGGCATGGCCCTGGCTTCCGAATCCCAATACGGCGACTTTCTTTCCTTTCAGCAGGCCGAGATCGGCGTCTTTGTCATAATACAGTTTCATTCGATTCAATAGGTTTGGTTGGGTGATGGGTTCAGGTGGTGCCCTGATATTCTCTGGATAAGGCCACAGTTCCGGTGCGGGCCACTTCACGCAGTCCGAACGGACGGAACATGCTGATGGCGGCATCCACTTTGTCTTTTCCGCCGGTCAGCTCGATGGTGAGGCTTTTCGGACTGATGTCGATGATCTTGGCGCGGAACACATTCGCGACTTGCATGATTTCGGCACGGTTTTCCATTGTGCTTTCAATCTTGATCAAAGCGAGTTCGCGCGCCACAAACGGGTGATAGGTGAGGTCGGTGACACTCACCACATCCACCAGTTTTTCCAACTGGCGGGTGATTTGCTCGATGATGCGTTGATCACCATGGGTGGCGATGGTGACCCGCGCCATGCCCGGAACCTCGGCATCGCCGAAGGTGATGGTATCGATGGTGAAACCACGTCCGCTGAACAAGCCCACGATACGCGACAAGGCGTTGAATCCGTGGGAAACGATGAGGGAAATGGTATGATGTGAGACGGTATCCATAGGATTAATTATTCTCCATCCACCATTTCATGAACAGCGGCACCGGGTGGAATCATCGGAAACACGTTGTGGAATTGGGAGACGCAGATGTCCATCACAACGGGTCCGTCGGTGATCGCCATGGCTTTTGTGAACATCGCATCGAGTTCTTCGGGTTTGGTGGCCCTGAACGCGGTGGCGCCGAAGGATTCGGCCAGTTTCACGAAATCGGGATTGCTGGGCTCAAGATGGGAGTGGGAGTAGCGCCCGCCGTAGAAGAGTTCTTGCCATTGGCGCACCATCCCGAGGTAGCCGTTGTTCATGATGGCAATTTTAACAGGGATCTTGTAGTGGACGGCGGTGGCGAGCTCGATCAGAGTCATTTGAAAGCCACCGTCGCCCGTGATACACCAGACATCGCGGTCCGGACAAGCAACCGCCGCGCCCATCGCCGCCGGAAAGCCGAAGCCCATGGTTCCGAGTCCGCCCGAGGTGATCCAGGAAAGGGGATGGTTGTACTGGTAATACTGTGCCGACCACATCTGGTGCTGACCCACATCCGTGGCCACAATCGCATTTCCTTTCGTGTGCTCGGAAATCTTTTGAATCATGTACTGTGGCGCGATTTCACCTTCGGTGACCCGATACTTGAGCGGATGTTCTTTGCGCCAGGTGTCGATCTGGGCATACCACTCGGAGTAGTCGTTACGCTCAATATCTTTTGTGATCGCAGGAATGATGTCTTTTACGTGACCGATCAGTGGATGCTCGATGGGGATGTTCTTGCCGATGCAAGCCGGATCGATGTCTATGTGGATCTTCTTGGATTTGGTGGAGAAATCTTTGGTGCGTCCGGTAACCCGATCGTCGAAACGTGCGCCTACGGCAATCAGGACGTCGCATTCCTGAATCGCCATATTGGCATACCACGTGCCGTGCATCCCTAACATGCCGAGCGATTGACGATCGGATTCCGGAAACGCGCCCAATCCCATTAATGTCGTTGCCACTGGAATATTCGATTTCCAAGCCAGTTCGCGAAGCTCATCCCAAGCTTTGCCCATAATCACGCCACCGCCTACATATAAGAGTGGTTTTTTTGCAGAGCGGATGAGTTTCGCAGCGGCGGCGATGTCGGTCGGTGCGCAAGCGGGCACCGATTTGTCGAAGCGTCGACGCACCTGCCGGTTCTTGTCATAAAAGCCTTTCGCAAAAAGCATGTCTTTCGGGAGGTCGATCAAAACAGGTCCCGGACGGCCGCTTGCTGCGATATGAAACGCCTCTTTGATCACATCCCCAAGCTCATTCACATTCTTCACCAAATAACTATGCTTGGTAATTGGACGCGTGATGCCGATGATGTCCGCTTCCTGAAACGCGTCGTTACCTATCATTGTGGAGGGCACTTGCCCCGTGAGGACAACCAGAGGGATGGAATCCATGAACGCGTTTGTGATGCCAGTAACGGTGTTTGTGGCTCCAGGACCGGATGTCGCCATTACCACACCCGTTTTGCCTGTGGCTCGGGCGTAACCTTCCGCCGCGTGGGTACCGCCTTGTTCGTGGCGAACCAAGATGTGCCGAAGTTCGGGCGTCTTATATAACACATCATACACACCGAGCACTACGCCGCCTGGATATCCGAAAATGGTGTCGACGCCTTGGTCCAGTAATGCGCGGATGAGGATTTCGCCTCCGGTGAGTTCCACGCCTGTCTCGGTTTGTGTTGTTGTCTTGGTGTTCATCTGTGTCTGATTCAAATTGGTCGTTGTCCTTCTTGGAAGGCCAGACCTGGAATCTTACACTGAACGGGTTCTTAGTGGAGAGTGGTTCTAGGAGTGGCCTTGTTCGCTTATAGCGAAATCAATAGCGCTAGAATGTTTCCTAGTAGAATAATCGAACCCAGAATGAGCACGTCCAACCGGTTGTCCGGGAGTGGCAAAATCAATGCATGTGTGGCTGTTGTGTTCATTCTTCTATCAGTATGACGCTTTTTATGAGCGAAAGCAACACGGAAAAACATATAAACTCTGAAAAAACACAGTCGTTGCTCTTGGCTTGCATAAATAAATGAGTCATTTATAATTTTAAATTTAAAATTTTAAATGTTATACCCATAAATGGCGCATATATCGAAGTTCTGGAACCGCTTTTCTGAATAATTAAAAAAGTTTGTTGATTTTTTCCCAAGCCCTTCAATATCCTATGGTTATGTGCCGATATTGGGTGCTATGAGAAACCATTCGTCTGTTATTGTGGACGGTGCCGATCGCGCCGCCAGTCGTGCCATGCTTCGAGCCGTCGGATTCGGAGATGCGGATTTCAAGAAACCGCAAGTGGGTGTGGCCAGCACCTGGAGCATGGTCACACCATGCAATATGCACATCAATCTATTGGCGGATGAAGCCGCCAAAGGGGTGGACCTAAATGGCGGAAAAGGCGTCATATTCAATACGATCGCCGTTTCTGACGGGATTTCGATGGGTACACAGGGCATGCGCTATTCCCTTGTGAGCCGTGAAATCATCTGCGATTCGATCGAGGCGGTCGTAGCCGGACAAGGCTTCGACGGACTCATCACCATCGGCGGTTGCGATAAAAACATGCCCGGTTGTGTGATGGCCATGGCTCGGTTAAATCGTCCGAGCGTGTTTATTTATGGAGGCACCATCCAGCCGGGAAAAGAGCGTCGTGATATTGTGTCTGTGTTTGAAGCGGTCGGAAAGCATGCGAAAGGCGATCTGGATGATGCGGGCCTATATGAAGTGGAATCCACTGCGATTCCAGGTCCCGGCTCTTGTGGAGGGATGTACACCGCAAACACGATGGCATCTGCGATTGAAGCATTGGGATTGAGTTTGCCCAATTCTTCCGCTCAAGACGCCATTTCCCAGCATAAGCGCGATGATTGCGTCCGCGCCGGAGAAGCCGTTGTGCGCCTCATCCGAGATAACATCCGTCCCTCGGACATCCTCACGAAGAACGCATTTGAAAATGCGATCACCGTGGTCATCGCATTAGGCGGATCTACAAATGCGGTATTGCATCTCATCGCGATGGCGCACACATCTGGTATCGACCTTTCATTGGATGATTTCACACGAATTGGTGCGAAAGTGCCTGTTTTAGCGGATCTGAAACCGAGCGGGAAGTACCTCATGTCCGAACTCATCGCCATCGGCGGTATCCAGCCGTTGATGAAACAGCTGTTGGATGCGGGATTGCTTCATGGCGAGTGCCTTACCGTCACTGGAAACACCTTGGCAGAAAATCTGAAGGATGTGGCGCCTTATCCTAACGGTCAGGACATCATTCGTCCGATGCACGACCCCATCAAGCCGGATTCCCACCTTGTGGTGTTGTATGGTAATTTGGCTCCAGAAGGTGCTGTCGCGAAAATAAGCGGGAAGGAAGGGATGCGGTTCGAAGGTGTGGCCAAGGTGTACGGATCGGAAGAAACCGCGCTCAAAGCCATCTTAGATGGAAAGATCGTAAAAGGAGATGTGGTCGTGATTCGATATGAAGGTCCGGTGGGCGGACCCGGTATGCGTGAAATGCTCTCTCCGACATCCGCCATCATGGGTCGTGGATTAGGAAAGGATGTGGCCTTGATCACCGACGGACGCTTTTCAGGTGGAAGCCACGGTTTCGTCGTAGGTCATGTGACGCCCGAAGCCGCAATGGGCGGACCCATCGCACTCATTGAAGACGGTGATTCCATCATCATCGATGCCACGAACAAACAAATCCTATTGGGTGTCTCGGATGCGAACCTTTCGCTACGCAAAGCCAAATGGAAAGCCCCAGAACCGCCTCAACGTGGCGTTTTGGCCAAATATGCGCGCCATGTTACCAGCGCGAGTACGGGCGCGGTGACGGATTTCTGAAGAACAAGGAAGAACAAGTACTCATGGAAGAACATGGAAGAACAAGTACTCATGTACTCAAGTACTCAAGTGTTGGTTCTTTCCTTGAGTACCTGATCTTCCTTGAGTACTAGTTCTTCAAAAGGTGAGAATACTCCCGCATGAACTTCCGCACTTTGGGGGCGATCACGACCTGGCAATAGCCGGCGTTTTCGTTGTTCGCGTAATAGTCCTGATGGTAGTCTTCAGCGACGTAGTAGTTGATCAGAGGTGAGATTTCGGTCACGATCGGGTTGTCCCAAATGCGCGCATCCCCGATTTCCTTCTTGATCCGCTCGGCGGATTCCTGTTGTGCCGCATTGTGATAGAAAATCACGGAACGGTATTGTGGTCCCACATCCGCACCTTGGCGATTCAATGTGGTTGGGTTGTGGGTGGCAAAGAAGACCCGAAGGATGTCATCAAATGAAATGACAGCAGGATCAAAGGTAAAGCGGATGACTTCGGCATGACCGGTGGTGCCGGATGTCACTTGTTTGTATGCGGGATTGGTGATGTGTCCGCCAGAGTAACCCGATTCGACACCTTCGACGCCGTTAAGGCGTTCATAGATGGCTTCGACGCACCAGAAGCAACCGGCGCCGAGGGTCACGGTTTCGCGGGTCTGGGCTTGAGTGGAGAGGGACATGGACAGCAGGGAAAGGAGTAGGATGGTATGTTTCATGATCGGTAAACGAACATAAACCCAATCCGACTTCAAATCATTCTCAATTTCCCTATTTTGCCAAATTGAAAATAAAAACCGGGGGAATCGTCTGTGTGGGTTGAGAGGACGTCACTCAGACAATTCCTAATCCCGGTATGAGTAACACGTGGGATATCTGCTAAAGACTCCTCACGCAACCTAAACAAGTATACCTACATAATGTGAATAAATCAATCTATGAATCACAAAATGTGAATAATATTTTCAGCCGCATCAAGCAACGTTATGGATTGAAGCATGATGCGGAGTTGGCTAAGCTGCTGGGGATGAATCCGAACACCTTATCGATGCATCGCCGGAGGGGCAAACCGGATTATGAGCGCATCATCTCGGCGTGTTCGGACAGTGATTTGAACTGGATTTTCCGTGGCGAGCGTATTTCTGAGGATGGAGTACGTTATCTGCTAACGGATGAAACGGCGACGTTGACAAAATCTGACCTGACCCAAGCGATTTCCATTTTGAACAAGGTGGCGGAACGCTTCTAATTCATACCTTTGGGTATGAGACACCACATTTATGCGATCCTATTCTATGCGGTCGCATGCGGAAGCCCGGCACCTGAATATGATCCCATTTCCGGGGTCGATCTAAGCACATCACCTGTCATTATGGGGGATTCCGTGCTGTTTCATTATGTCGGGGCTGCTACGTCGGTGTCGTGGAACGGCGATTTCAATGCCTGGGGCCGAGCCGATTCCATTCCGAACAAAGGAACGAAGCACCCCGAAACAGGCGTCTGGTACTTGGTCACCTCGTTTCCTCAGAACGCCCGAACCGATTACAAGATCGTGGTGGACAGTTCGAACTGGATTTTGGATCCGAAAAACCCTCATCAGCAATGGGGTGGAGCCGGACCGAATTCCGAGCTTCGAATGCCGCAATGGGTCGCATCACCCGCTGATGGTCATGCAGCGACTCAGAATGGACGTCTGATGGGGCCATTCACGCATTCAAGTCGGGCGCTGGGGTATGATGTGTCGTATCGAGTGTATCTGCCCGATGCGTTCACCACATCCCAAAAATATCCTGTTTTATATGTGACGGATGGGCACGAGTACATCGATGATAAGCTCGGAAATCTTGTTCACACAGCAGAATGGCTGATCTCTAACAAGAAAACGCAGAAATTCATGATTGTTGCGGTGGATCCACGCAATACGCAGAATCCGCAGCAGAACCGACGGATGGAAGAGCTTGTCCGAAATGCTGAATATGCCCGTTTCATCACGCGTGAATTGCCTGAAGTGGTGGAAGCCCTGTTCCCGGCACGGCCGGATGCGGCCGGACGCGCATTGATGGGCACATCCCTGGGTGGACTATTTACCACATGGGTTTACGCCAACTATCCGGGTTATTTTGGCAATTATGCGATCCAATCACCGGCATATTGGGTGCATCCTACGATATTTGATGAAGTCGCAGAAGCCCGGCAGATTCCAGCTAACATCTATCTGATGGCAGGTACGATGTTTGACGGACTGGAGCATACCCGCCGTATGCGAACCGTTTTTCAGCGCAAGAACGTGACACTCACCTATGTCGAAGCCAATGAAGGACATTCCTGGGGCTTTTGGCGTGCCCGCATCCACGAACCACTGATCCAATTTTTCCCTTATGAACCGACTCTATAGCCTCATTCTCACCTGTTTTTTTGTCCATGGCGCGTGGGCGCAACCCTGGACCTTGGTCACTTATAACGCCGAGAACATCTTCGATGCGGATGGTGTCGCTGTTTATGACGACTACAAAGCGCCTGGCTACACCCATCGCCATGTGTTCACCAAAGTCCGCAATGTGGCCGTCATCATGGCGCAATACAATGAAGGAAAGGGTCCGGATGTGATCGTGTTCAATGAGATTGAAGCGGATCAGACTCAATCCGACCTGAACTCACAAACCGCCGAGCAATTTTTACAGCAGTGGAATGGGAAATCCCTTGAATGGATGTTTGGTGAAGGATATTCACCTGTGATCGCCGACATCCCCTCCGAAATGCTCATCCTCAAAGCGATGCACGAAGCCGGAATGACCGGGTATGAGGTTGTTTCCGGCTATGCACCGTTGGAGAACGGCAAGCCTACCCACGCCATCAAGAATGTCATCTTCAGCCGGTTTCCGGTGAAGCACGAACTCACACGTCGCCATGAAGTGGAAGATGCCCGACCCATTTTGGAAGTTTGGCTCAATGTGGCCGGACATGATCTGGTTGTCTTCGGCAATCATTGGAAATCAGGTGCCGGGAGCCCGCAGATGGAAGCGGCTCGCATCCAAAATGCGACGGTACTGAAATCGCGTTTGGATGAATTGAGAAAAGGAAATCCAGGTGTGGATGTGATCCTTGCAGGGGATTTCAATAGCGACTACAACCAGTCGCAACGATATGGCTCCACCATGCCCACGACAGGGGTGAACACCATTCTGAAATCCATCGGAGACGAGGTGAAAGTCTCCGCCGGTGTGCTGATTCCTCACGATTCGGTGTACAATCTTTGGTATGAGCTTCCAGTCGACCAACGCGGATCGGATCATTATCGAGGCTATTGGGGCACATTGATGCAGATCATGATTACGCCGGGGATGTTCAATCAAACAGGTGTGTCGTATGTGGACAATTCCTTTGAAATTGGACGATTCGATGGATTGAATGCCTACAGTACCTCCCGTACACCCATCCGTTGGAGTTCATTCGGGGATGGATATGGCTATGCGGATCACTTCCCGATCAGCATGGAATTCACGGTGACCGGTAAGGACAATGCGATCGTGTTGGATCATCCGTCGAAAGAAGAGGAAGGGCTATGGTCGCCGATTCCAGTCGCCTTCACGATGCCTGTCGAAGGAGAGTATGTGACGACAGCATCGGTGTCGGGCTCACTTCGGACCGCAGTCTATTTCGATCAGATGTTCTTGGTGACCGGAGAATTGGTCGAAGCCAATCAGATCGTTGTGAACGGAGAGAGGTATGAGTTGTATTCGCCATCCTTCCGGATACAGGACACTCTAGGGCCGAAAGTCGGAACGACTGTCGAGCTATTCGGGCGATTGGGCCAGTTCAGGGGGAGATGGCAGTTTGTGGTGGAAACAGAACTTTACCTGCGGTAATGTTCTGTTATCGGTAATCAGTAATCTGAAATCGGTGAAGATGGGCTTGACTACGTTTCTTTAATCGCACATCTTCCCGCTTCCCGCTTCCCGCTTCCCGCTTCCCGCATCCTAATCACACACCTATGAAACGCATCTTACTGTATTCGCTGGCAGCATTCATTCTTGTCGGCAGTGTCTGGACCTATAAGCTAGTTTGGGGCAAACCTTTCAATTTCGACCATCTGCTCGAGCGATATCTGATTGTGTTCGTCAAGGAACAGCCTGAGTTACTCACTCTGGTGGGGGCTATCGAAAACACAGCCCTGGATTTCCATAGCGACAAGTTGAGCGATGCCAGCCCAGAAGCTGCTCGGGCATCGTTCGAGCAAGCCAAGCGTTACCTGGACCTCATTCGTAACTATGACAGAGCCGATCTGGGCCCACAGCAACAGATTAGTTATGACATGATGACGTGGTATTTAGGTCTGATGGTGGATGGCGAGTCATTTCTGTACCACGATTTCCCTGTGAATCAAGTCAGCGGACTTCAGGCCGATTTACCCTCGTTCATGACATCCTATCACGTGATCAAGGACAAAAAAAGCGCTGAACGATACATCGCCCGGTTGAAGTCCTTTCGTATGAAATTCGATCAAATCGGGGCTTCGGTCACTTATCGAGCCGAGCGGGGTATCATCCCGCCAGCATTCGTGTTCGAACACGTCATCCGCGATATGAACAAGTTCATCGAGGTGGATCCATCCGAAAACACGCTTTATACCACGTTTGTCTCGAAATTGGATTCCACAAGCGTTGTTGATGACGATAAAACAGCCTTGAAAGCCGAGGCTTTAGCTGCGGTTGAAGGCGTTGTGTATGATTCCTACCGTTTTCTCATCGGAGTGATGGAAGAAATGCGTCCTCAAGCGAAGACCGAAGCAGGCGCGTGGACATTGCCGGATGGCGACGCATACTACCGCCATATGACGCGGCAGCATACATCCATGGATGTGAGTCCGGAAGAGGTTCATCAAATCGGACTAGACGAAGTCACCCGGATCACATCCGAAATGAATACTCTGTTCAACCAGATAGGAATCACACGAGGCACTATCGCCGAGCGATTCAAGTCACTCGATGCACGACCAGGAACGTTTTATCCGGACACATCCGCAAGCATTTCTGTCATTATCGCCGATTACCAAGCCATGGTGGATCAGCTCTTGGAGGGCACAAAGCCCCTGTTTAAACGCGTTCCTCAGGCTGCATGCGAAGTACACAGAGTACCCGTGCATTCCGAAGCCACTGCACCATTCGCGTACTACTTGTTTCCGGCGTTGGACGGCTCACGCCCTGGCATTTTTTACATCAATCTTCGTGAGATCAGTGAAATTCCGAAATATGGAATGATGACGCTCACCGCGCATGAAGCTGTGCCCGGACACCATTTCCAACTGGCTCTGGCTCAGGAGATTCAAGGAGTGCCTACTGTTCGTCGGATTCTGCCATTCAACGCCTTCGCAGAGGGTTGGGCTCTATACACAGAGAAATTGGTAGCGGATATCGGGATGTACGATGACGACCCTGAATCCGATTTGGGACGATTGCAGGCGGAGATGTTCCGCGCTGTCCGATTGGTTGTGGATACCGGCATCCATCTTAAACGCTGGACCCGAGAACAAGCGATCGCCTACATGCTTGAGAATACCGGCATGCCTGATGGCGAGGTCACAGCTGAAATCGAACGTTACATCGTCTGGCCTGGACAGGCACTTGGCTACAAGATGGGCATGATTCACATCCAAGGTTTGCGTGCCAAGTCCGAGACGGAAATGGGCGATGCTTTCAATCTGCCCGAGTTCCACGACACGGTGTTGATGAACGGCTCTCTGCCCATGAGTGTGTTGGACACGGTTGTGGAAGGCTACATCAACACGTCCCTATCCCGCACACCGATCAAGTAAAGAATCCCATCCAAGCCGAGGTTGGAGATGGCTTGACCGGCTTGGGCTTTCACAATATGCTTGGCATGGAAGGCGATACCGAGGCCGGCGATGGCGAGCATGGGTAGGTCGTTGGCTCCGTCGCCGACCGCGATGACCTGCTCCAAGCGGATGTTCTCGCGCTGGGCGATCGATTTGAGTAGTTCGGCCTTCCGTTTGCCATCCACGATGTCGTCGCCAACGTCGCCTGTCACCTTCCCCTCGCGGATGACCAACTCGTTCGCGTAGACATGATCGATGCCAAGCTTGTTCTGCAAGTACTTCCCGAAATACTGGAATCCCCCTGAAATGATGGCCGTCTTGTATCCGATGCCTTGCAAGGTGGAAATGAGTCGTTCGGCACCCGGCGTAATGGGCAGCGTTTCGGCGATCTCCTTCAACACGCGTTCGTCCAAGCCTTTCAGTAATCCGACTCGCCTCGCGAAGCTCTCTTTGAAATCCAATTTTCCTTGCATCGCGTCTTCGGTGATGGCCGCCACTTCGGCGCCTACGCCCGCGGCCTTGGCCAACTCATCGATCACTTCGCATTGAATGAGGGTCGAATCCATGTCAAAGACCACCAAGCGACGATTCCGACGAAACACATTGTCAATCTGAAATCCGATATCCACTCCTAAATCATGGGAAATGCGCATGAATGAAGCACGCATGTGATCCAAGTTTCTTGGCGTTCCACGGACGGTCAATTCCACGCATGCGCGTGTTTTTGTGACGATGTCCAAGGGTATGCGCCCAGATAAACGCTTGATGGAATCGATGTTGAGTCCGTTTTCGGCCACTTCCTGCGATATGCGGTGCAATTGCTCGGCGGTGATGGTTGGACCCAGTACCGTGATGATGTACCTCGGCTTTCCTTGCGCGGCCACCCAAGCGCTGTAATCGTCCGCATCCACCGGTTCGAAACGGGCTTGCAATCCGAGCTCATGAGCCTTGAATAACAGCTCGCGAAGCACGGGTTTCGACTCCGATTCTGCCGGAATATCAAGCAAAATTCCCAAAGAAAGGGTATCATGGATATTGGCCTGACCGATATCGAGAATGTTGATTTTATGCTCGGATAAGAGTCTGGTCAGTTCACTGGTAAGGCCAGGTTTGTCTTGGCCTGAGATGGTAAATAAGATGATTTCGCGCATGGCGCGCCAAGTTACGGGAAAAGAATGATGTCAGCTTTGGAAGATCTCCGCACCGAATACAAAAAGGCCAGTCTGCTGGAACAGGATGTACGGCCCAACCCATTTGATCAATTCAGAATCTGGTTTGATGAAGCGATCAAAGCTGGTGTCCCCGAGCCCAATGCGATGGGCGCGGCGACTGTAGGAACTGACGGACAGCCAACGAACCGAATCGTATTATTGAAGGGCCTTGATGATGCGTCATTCGTGTTTTACACGAATTATGAGAGCGAGAAAGGTCAGCAACTGGCTCAGAATCCTCGCATCGGACTCAATTTCTTCTGGATGGAGCTCGAGCGGCAAGTCCGCATCGACGGAATGGTGAGCAAAGTGGATCGGGAAACATCCCGCACCTACTTCCAATCGAGGCCAAGATTGAGCCAAATCGGCGCATGGGCATCCAAACAAAGCACGTCTGTGAAAGATCGTGTCTATTTGGAGGATGAAATGGCTCGGCTGGATGCCCAATTCAAGGATGTGGATCCGATTCCGGTTCCGGATTCTTGGGGAGGCTATCGTGTTGTACCTCATTATATCGAATTCTGGCAGGGTCGGCGCAGCCGGCTTCATGATCGCATCGCCTATGTGAAACAGGGTGATGTGTGGACCATTCAGCGCAAATCTCCCTGATCTGTGGCCAAAGAGAAGCTGTTTCGCTACGAAGCGATCAACCATATGCCGAACGTGATCCAGATGGAGTCGAAAGATCCGACTTGGGTTGCATCGGTCAAGGGAACCTGGAGCACGATTTTTGGGAATGATCGCCCCATCACACTTGAACTGGCCTGCGGAAAAGGCGATTACGCCCTTGAGCTGGCGCGACGGTTCCCAGATCTGAATTTCATTGGAGTCGACCTGAAAGGGGATCGGATCTTCAAAGGAGCGACCATTGCTCGGAACGAAGGGCTTACCAACATCCGGTTTCTGCGCATTTACATCGACCATATCGAGAACTATTTTGCTCCAGGGGAAGTGTCGGATATTTGGATCACCTTTCCTGATCCATACTTGAATGAGCAAAAGAAAAACAAGCGGCTGACCGCATCTGTATTCTTGGATCGCTACCGCACCATCATGGGAGGCAGAGGCACCATCCGATTCAAAACAGATGATCCGACGTTGGATGACTTCACGATGGAAGTCCTTGTCAATCAGGGCATTACGCCAACTGTACGAATAGAGGATGTCCATAGAACGAATCACGGAAATCCATTGCTGGACATCATCACCTTCTATGAATCGAAGCATCTGCAAAAAGGACTGAGGATTCGGTATACAGAGTGGGTGTTGGGAACGTGAGACGTGAGACGGCGGACGAGGGACGTTAGGAGTTTTACAAAGGAATAACTTTAGGAACGATTATAGTGGCACAATAGGCGTTGAAATCACGATATTTCATCTATGAGTAAACCGTCACATCTAGATGTGCCCGATCAAGGGGTGATAGCAAGGAAAGATGGATCCTTGTCACAGGATTTACCGCCAAATTTGGCGAAGAGGATCCAGGAGGTGGAGCAAGAGCGTGAGAATGGACTGTTGTTGACACATGAAGACGTGTTGAAACAGATCCGTTCATGGCCTGCGAGATAAGATTTCTAACTATCGTAGTTTGATCAAACCACCCTATCGGATTGAGTACCGATATGAGGATCAACAAGTCGTTATTACCGCGATATGGGATACACGCCGGAATCCGGATGATCTGCCACGAGAGTAACCCCCTTTTGAAATCCAATCCCCACTGAGTTTCGTTGTCTTGGTATGATCCGACTCCTCATCTCATTATGGTTCGTGGCATCGCCACCCGACATTCGTTTAACGATGGATTCTCCCGATTGGGACATCCTCAATTTTGGCTCAGGGTATGAATCCACCACCTACACATTGGAAAAAGAAGACGGACGAGATGTGATGCGGGCCGAAAGCGTGGCATCCGCATCGGGGTTGGTCCGTCGCTTATCCATCGATGCGAACGAGCATCCCGTTATCGAGTGGAGCTGGAAAATCAATGGGGTGTTGAGCAAAGGTAATGCCCGGAAACGCAGTGGGGATGATTATCCGGCGCGGATTTACATCACATTTGATGTGGACGAGTCCGCATCTTTCACCGACCGCATGACCCATCGCGCAGCTAGAGCTATGTTCGGAGATGTGCCGTTTCGAGCCATCAATTACATCTGGGCCAATCAACTGCCAAAAGGGACTCATACGCCCAATCCGTACACATCCACAGTCTGCATGATTGCTGTGCAAAGTGGAAATGGCCTGAAAGGCACATGGCAGTTCGAAAAAAGGAATGTGCTGAACGACTATAGGATGTGTTTTGGAGCAGAACCGCCGCTTATGAACGGAATCGCGATCATGACCGATTCGGATAACACGCAAGAATCGGCCATAGCTTGGTATGGCGACATCCGACTACTCAAAACCGGTAACTAACCGTAACGAACGCCTGACGCCCCGCTGCCGGCTCGTAAGCCCGGGTATTGAACGGATTGACCTGCACCGAACCGTTGTATCGTGCGTCGGCAATGTTTTGAACACGCAGAGCGAATACAAATGCGCTTTCCGATAGGTCATATCGTTTGGAAAGGGATATATCCGCCGTCAAACGACCATCATTCCGAAAGGTGTTGGCATCATTGGCGAACTGATCGCCGGTTGCCACCACATCCAAACCGGCGGAATACCCTAATTGCGACCATTCCAATGCTGTGACAGACACCAATTCCGCAAGTCCGGGAATACGGTTCCCATTGGCGAAACGGAACCGGTTTGCTTGAGCGGATTGAGTGATGCGGGCATATTCTCCGATAGTCGCTATCACAGAGCCCTCAATGCCTGTATGCGTGGCTTCGCCACTATTTCGATAGAAGGTCCGATCGCCACCCTCTAGTGTCTGGTATGGCGTGATGCGGTCGCCAACGAGCATGTGATAGGCGGCGAAATCGAGATAAAGCCACGTTCCGATAAGGGACCTTAGTCCGGTCTCGAGGCCGATCGTGGTTTCGGGTCCGAGTGATTCGACGCCCGAGTTCGATAATTCATTTAGAGTCGGCGCTTCCGATCCCGTCCGGATGTTCGCGAACCAAGTGGAACTCGTGAATGTGCGAGAAAGACCGATGGATGCGTTCGGGATGATGAGTGTATGACTGTCCTGCGAGCGGATTCGGATGGCATCCACACGCAGTCCGGTTTGCATCATCCATTTTCCGAATGCCGCAGTATGGGTGATGTAAGGTGTGATACCGGCCCATTGTTCGACCTGATCCACGGTTTTCACGCCATTTTGCTCATTTCCACCCGTTCCGATGTTTGTATGACTCACGCGATGATCGGATTGGAACGATGCATCCAAGCCCATTTGAAACGGACCGATGCGGTTCATGTCGAATCTCATCCCACCCGATATCCTATTCAGATCCACGATATTCGCGATCAACGGGTTATGCAGCGTTCGATAGGTGCCATACGCGGTGACATCACCCATCCCAGTCTTCATTGAAACGCCACTCTGAAGATGAAAGAAGGATTTACCTGCATTGCGATTCTCTTGCAGAGGAAAAACAGAACGGGGATTGTTTCGGGATGTGGCTTCATCCAATGGACCCGGATTCTCCGCGAACGGAACATAGGCGCCATGCACAATGAACCGGGTTTTCGAGCCGATTACGGATCCGAATCGATAGGCAGACTGTTCATTATGATCGCGAAATCCATCCGACCCAAATCCCGAGGCATACGCGCTGAAGGAATCTCGACTGGCTTGAAGCAAGAGTTTTTTGGTGTTCGCATCCCCATAGGTTCCCTGAATGGTTTGAGATGAACCCGTCTGTTTTGTGGAAAGAAGAAGTGTACCCCCACTACCGGATCCCCATTGGATGGCTGTCGGACCACGGATGAGTTCCGCGCTGGTGATGGATTGCGGATCGATGACTTCCAGAATGGTCTGTCCGTCGGGTGCAGTCAGCGGAATTCCATCCAGAATGACGGTGATTCCACGAACTCCGAACGGCGACCTCCAGCCCATACCGCGGATCTGGATTCGTTCACCTAAGGCAAGAGTCTCACGATTCTGAATTTGCAGGCCTGGAAAGGCGTTCAGAAGACGATCGAGGCCGATCACTGGTTGGGATAGGCGCTGAGATTCGAGGCGTTCATAACGGAATACAGAATACGGTGCGTTCGCCTCGCTGAATCCGGTACGGGTGGATTCAAGAACCACATCCGGCAGAATTTGAAGACTGTCGATAGGGGATGGCGGTTGCCAAATAAACAGGAGTAGGATAAACAGATTCACCAGCTGCCGGACGCACCGCCTCCGCCTGATCCGAAGCCGCCTCCGCCTCCGAATCCGCCAAATCCTCCACCACCACCAAAGCCGCCGGAGCGACCTCCACCGAGCATGCTAGCCAATCCATGAAGGATGATGATCCCATTTCCGCCCAGTCGATGACCTCGACGGCGTCGGCTGGAGCTGAATACTTGGACCACGATATACAGAATGATGAGGACCAGCACGCCGATGTTCTTGAAATCTTCATCCGAGGCGGACGATGTGCGTCGCTGAGGCATCGCATCGAATTCGCCAGAAGCGAGATTCATGATCATGTCGGTCGATTTCACAAGTGCGGCATAGACGTTTCCCGCACGGAATTCGGGAATGATGATCTCTTGAATGATGCGCCCGGCCAGGATGTCGGGAATTGCGCCTTCCAATCCATATCCGACTTCGATCCGCACTTGGCGATCGTCTCTGGATATGAGGATGAGCACGCCGTTGCGTCGGTCGCCTTCCCACATCCGCCAATCGGAGAACATCTTCGTTGCGAATGTTTGGATATCATATCCCTGAAGATTCTCGATCGTCGCGATCACAACCACATTGCTTGTGGTGTCGCGATAGGTGCGCAGCCGTTGTTCCAAGTTGGATCGTTCTGAACCGGATAACATCCCTGCGAAATCATTCACCATGCCGGTGGGTCGGGCAGGGAAGGTTTGGGCCGATAACTCCATCCCACAACAAACAACCAACAACCCAACCACAAACAAAGACTTAACGCGAGATGTCATTTCCTACCTCGTTCGTGTCGGTTTTCGCATCATAGGGATACAGTTCTTTCAATTTTTGTCCGATGTCGGTCACCACTAGGATCAACCCGCCAGCAATATCACCTTTCTTGAAATGATCGATCATCACATCCATCTCGGCGTTCCAATAATCCGGCTCCAATTGGGTATGGATGCCTTCATCGCCGAAAATCGCGGCTTTATGATCATCCAAAGCCACAAAAATCAGTACGGCATTGCGTTGTTTGGTCTGATGCAATCCCAGTTTGCCAAACAACTCGCGGGCGCGTTCGAGAGCGTCGCCTTTGCAGTATTGGTCGAGATGCACCTTGATTTCGCCGGATGTATTCAGCTCAGCAAGTCGGATGGCCTCTACCACCCGAACTTCCTGATCTTTGGAAATATGATGTTCGATCCGCATCAGAACTGCACAGTAGGTGCTTGTTCCGATCCTTCCGCCGCCTCGAAATACGCTTTCTGCTCGAATCCGATCAATCCGGCGATCAGATTCCGCGGAAATTGGCGCAATTGGGTATTGTAGGTGCGAACCGTGGTGTTGAAACGATTCCGTTCGGTTGAAATACGGTTCTCGGTGCCTTCCAACTGCACTTGCAGATCACGGAATGCCTGTGTGGCTTGCAACTGAGGGTAGTTTTCAGCAACCACAAGGAGACGCGACAACGACGATTGCAGTCCGGCTTGGGCTTCTTGGAAGCGGGCAACGGCTTGCGGGTCGTTCAAGGCATCCGCAGATAGCTGGATGGAAGTAGCCCGGCTACGCGCATCGATCACCGCGGTCAACGTTTCCTGTTCGAAATCGGCTGCGCCACGGACCGTATTCACCAAATTGGGAATCAAATCGGCACGGCGCTGGTACGCGGTGTTCACTTGGCCCCATGCCTCGTTCACACCTTCTTCGGCAGTTACAAGGTTGTTATTGATAGACATGCCCCACAAGAGTAGGAGTACAAAGACTCCCAAAGCGATCCATTTTGACATAGATTTACATTTGATTAGGTGAACTTAAACCGCCTAAAGATACTATTTTCCGCCCTTCTCATCTCTTACAAGGATCGTGTGACCTTTCGTTTTGTTTACTTCGATATTGATGATACGCTATTAAATCATCGACATGCTGAGCGTG
Organism: Balneolales bacterium; assembly: GCA_041749075.1. Taxonomy (GTDB): domain Bacteria; phylum Bacteroidota; class Rhodothermia; order Balneolales; family HLUCCA01; genus CAMTWZ01. The sequence continues at coordinate 121,404 of JBGTBY010000035.1, forward strand.
CCGCACTTCAGGAAGTCCGTAACGCCATACCCGTTCTACAGAAAATTCCCATCGAAACCCTATGGGAAACCTACAACCGCATCAACCGCGATTTATGGGATCAGTACGGCCATGGGGAAATCACCCGTGTGGACCTGCAACATCTTCGTTTTTCACTCACCCTGAGTGAATTGGGCATCCCGTTGTCTTTTCAGGATACCATCAGCCAGACGTACATGAAGCTGTATCGGCGTTTATGGTCGTGGATGCCGGATGCGGAACTAGCTTTGGCAGATATCTCAGCGAAATGGCCGATCGGATTCTTAACGAACGGTTTCTCCGAAGTCCAACAAGCCAAAGCCGAGAAATTCAAACTTCTTTCGATTTCGGATGTGTATGTGATTTCAGAAGATGTGGGTTGCATGAAACCATCCGCTTGCATCTTTCAACACGCGACAGAGCTTGCCGGGGTAGACAAATCCGAAATTCTTTACGTCGGTGATTCCTACAAGACCGATATCATCGGAGCGAAGCGTTTCGGATGGCAGACGGTATGGCTCACGGATCAATCCGTCGATCCGGAAGGTGTTGCGGATGTGATGATCAGCGGGATGGGGGAATTGAGATTGCGTCTCGATTATTTCAAATGAAAGGATAAATAATTACGAATTATTTCGTTTTTATTTCGTTCATTTGAAATTATGTGTAGATTCGAAGGGAAATATCCCACAAATCACTACACATGTTCCTGCAATGAAACGAATTTTACTGTTCATCGCCGTCCTGCTCCAATCGCCGGTACAGGCTCAATTACCGACTGTCTTTACGTATGCGGACTCCGACTCGATCATCGCGAATCCAGAGCGTGGATTGCAAAAGTACTCCATCACGAATTCGTCGTATTACACAACCGCGAACTACTCCAGCATAAGCGAGTCTACGTTGCGAGGATGGAAAACAGGACCGGATAAGGTGAGCATCATCTACCGGTATTTTCTGATGGCGAATTATATGAATTCCGACATCAGCCAGACGTATCTGGACAACATTCAGATCGATTTTGACCGGATTCGCAATGCCGGACTCAAAATCTTAGTTCGTTTCTCTTACAGCAATCGTCAGGAAGCCGTACCTCAGCAACCGAACAAGGCTCAGATTTTGGCACACATCGCCCAATTGGCTCCGATATTGGAAGCGAATAAGGATGTGATTGTGGCTCATCAAGCCGGTTTCATCGGAACCTGGGGTGAGTGGTATTACACCAGTTCGCTCGAATTCGGTACCGATGGAAGCATTTCTCCGCAGCAGTGGGCCAACCGCAAAGAGATCATCGAAGCGATGCTCGCTGCCACTCCGGTCGAGATTCCGATCCAGGTACGCTATCCGCAGATCAAGCAGCAGATGTATGGCACATCGCGCTTAAGCGAAGAAACGGCCTATGAGAACACGCCGAACGCCCGCATCGGATTCTTCAACGACGCCTTTCTGAATATATGGGGCGATATGGGCACATTCCGCATTAGCGGACAGAATACTCACCCAGCCGGCTCGGCCGATTACACCTATCTGACGAATGAAACCCAATTTCTGCCGATGTCGGGTGAGACCAACGGACTGAATGCCGCTCGTACCCAAGGCGCGAATGCCATCGTGGAGATGAATAACACGAATTGGTCCATTATCAACCGGGATTATCACTCATCGGTGATCAATGGCTGGATCGCATCCGGACATTTTCCTGAAATGCTTCGTCGCCTGGGATACCGGTTCGTGCTTAAATCCAGCACGTTCCAGCAAAACGGTGCGAATATGGATGTGACCTTGGATCTGGATAACGTCGGTTTCGCACGCCCGTTCATGGAGCGCAAAACCTATCTGGTTCTGAAACATGCCGGAAGTGGCGATGAAACTCGGGTCGAGATTCCGACTGACATCCGCACATGGGAAGGTGAGGTGTCTGTGACGGTTTCTGTTCCAACATCCGGTCTTGCCGATGGATTGCATGAAGCGTATTTGGATTTGCCCGACACACGTTTGGATGATCGGGCCGATTATTCCATCCGTCTTGCGAATCCGGATATCTGGGACAAATCAAGCGGTCGCAACAAACTCGGCGTGATCGATATCACGGATGCGGCGCTGAGCACACCCGACAATACCCGTGGGGATGTGCCTCAAGGCGCGGTTCTTCATTCAAATTATCCCAATCCGTTTAATCCATCGACCGTCATCGGGTACACAGTAGGGTCGCAAGATCTTGCGTCCCTACATGTAAAATTATCGGTGCATGATGCGTTAGGCCGTATGGTTGCCGTATTGGTGGATGAAACGCAAGCCGCAGGCGATTACCAGGTTCAGTGGAATGCGGCGCATCTGAGTTCGGGTGTGTATATGGTCCGCCTGGATGCGGCCGGATTCTCCCAGTCCATCCGTGCGACTTTGATGAAGTGAGACAAGTCTTGAACAGGGGCGTAAGTTTATTGTCAGGGAGCAAATGAGCTAAGGAGTTTTTCTTGGGATGCCTTAGCAAGTGCCTGCCAGAAACAAATCTCCATTTCTCTGTTGCTCCCTGTTAATTAAAATCCCTGTATTTTGGCGGGCATGAAATCCGAACCTCTCGTTACCCTCGAAATAGCCATCGAACACGGCCTCACCGCCGACGAATATCAAAAGATTCAGGATGTTCTGGGTCGTGTGCCAACGATCACCGAATTAGGTGTGTATTCGGTGATGTGGAGCGAGCACTGCTCCTATAAAAATTCCATCACCGTTCTCAAAACCCTACCACGCGACGGCAAAGCCCTGTTGGTGGGTGCTGGTGAAGAAAACGCAGGTTTGGTGGATATCGGAGACGGACTCGCCTGCGCCTTCAAGATCGAATCGCATAACCATCCATCTGCTGTCGAGCCCTATCAAGGTGCGGCAACGGGAGTCGGTGGAATCCATCGAGATATTTTCACGATGGGTGCGCGTCCGATCGCATCCTTGAACAGTTTGCGTTTCGGCTCATTAAAGCAGCCTCGCGTCCGGTTTCTGTTGGATGGGGTTGTGCGAGGCATCGGCGATTATGGCAATAGTTTCGGTGTGCCAACCGTGGCAGGTGAAATCTATTTTGATGACAGTTACGAGGGAAATCCTCTGGTCAACGCCATGAGCGTGGGTATTGTGGAGGTCGGTAAGACGGTATCCGCTATTGCCGAGGGGCTTGGTAATCCCGTGATCATCGTAGGCAGCAGCACGGGTCGGGACGGCATTCATGGAGCCACCTTCGCGTCGGTTGAGATCAGCGAAGAAAGCGAGAAAAAGCGTCCGAGCGTTCAAGTCGGAGATCCGTTTACAGAGAAACTATTGTTGGAAGCATCGCTCGAAGCACTGAAAACCGGCGCCGTCGTCGGAATGCAAGACATGGGCGCGGCCGGCATAAGCTGTTCCTCATCCGAAATGAGCGCGAAAGGCAAGGTGGGGATGAAGATCAATCTGGATCTGGTCCCGATGCGCGAAGAAGGCATGACGGCGTATGAGCTTCTCTTATCTGAAAGCCAGGAACGCATGTTGGTCGTGGCGCATAAAGGTCGCGAGCAGGAGATTTTGGATGTGTTTGAAAAATGGGATCTCCATGCGGTCGTCATCGGACATGTGACTGACACCCAAGACGTCGAATATTGGATGCATGGTGAATGTAAAGCCCGCATCCCTGCCGATTCTCTGGTATTGGGTGGCGGCGCGCCTGTCTACATCCGTGAGACATCCAAACCGGCTTATTTAGCTGAGAAACAAGCTTTTGATGTGGATTCGATCGAAGATACTACGCCTTTGAGCGAACGCTTGCTCGAACTGATGCAAGCTCCAAACATCGCGTCCAAACGCTGGATTTTCGAGCAATACGATACGATGGTGCGTACGAATACCGTGATTGGGCCGGGTCCGTCGGATGCGGCCGTCATCCGACTGAAAGGCACAAACAAAGGTCTTGCCGTGAAAACCGATTGCAACGGTCGATTTGTGTATTTGAATCCGCGCAAAGGCGGACAAATCGCCGTCGCGGAAGCCGCTCGAAACGTCGTCTGCGCAGGAGGGAAGCCCCTCGCGATCACCAACTGCTTGAATTTTGGCAACCCGATGAAACCCGAAAACTATTGGGTGTTCAAAGAAGCCGTCGGCGGGATGGGGGATGCTTGCCGCGTGTTCGACACACCCGTGACCGGCGGAAATGTGAGTTTTTATAATGAAACACCGATTTCAGCCGTGTTTCCGACGCCTACCATCGGTATGCTCGGACTGGTGGAAAATGTGGAGCGTGATGCCACAACCGCATCCTTCAAATCCGATGAGGATGTGATCCTCTACATCGGGGCTCCGCGTGAGGGATTGGGCGGAAGCGAATATCTGAGTTGGTGCCATGGCTTGGTGACGGGCGACGCTCCGCATCTCGACCTGGCCTTCGAAAAACAACTGCAGGACGCGCTATTGGCTGCGATCCGCAAAGGGTGGATCCGTAGCGCGCATGATATTTCGGATGGGGGCTTGGCCACGACCTTGGCTGAATCTTGCATCTTCGGAAATCAGGGGGCCCGAGTGGATCTGGATTCATTGGGCGGCGCCACGCGCGAGGTGTTCTTCAGCGAAGCGCAATCGGGAGTTGTGATATCGGTGAGTCCCGGCGAGCAAGCCGGAATCCTGGCTCATTTCAGTGAAGCAGGCGTTCCGGCTCATGTGCTGGGTCAGGTAGGAGGCACCACCTTGGAAATCCAAGGCATAGAATCCATCCCGGTATCGACTTTATCCGATCTTCATGGAAATGCGATTCGTAAGATGATGGAAATCTAAGAGGAATCGGTAATCGGGAATCAGTGATCGGATGAGGATTCCCGATTCCTGATTCCCGTTTTCTTGTCTCTTGATCCTTGTCTCTACTTCATCAACATCATCGTCCGGGAAACGGATCCTTGCGGGGTTTCCAGGCGGTAGATATACAAGCCTGAGCTCAGGTTACCCGCATCGAAGCGGACTTCATGGAAACCGGCCGCTTGCACGCCATTGACCAGAACCGCGACTTCACGGCCGAGAACATCATAAACGGTTAACCGCACCTGAACGGACGCAAGATTTTGCGTCCCTATCGAATAACCGATAACGGTGTTGGGGTTGAACGGATTCGGATAATTCGCTTCCAAGCGGAAGGAGGCCGCATTCACATCGCCATCCCATTTGTCTTCGACACTCACGACATCGGTGAAGGCGAAGCGGGTCCAGACTGGGAAGTGGTCGGATGTGGTTGACAAATAATTTCCGACATAGCTCGGGTTCTCGATTCGTTCGGTTCCTTCCATGTGCAGGGTTTTCATGCGAACATTGGCCACGATGTGATCGATGTTGCTGAAGGAGCTGTAGGAGGTTTGTCCGCGGTCGCTAAGGGATTTCGTGATCATCTTGTAGTTCGCATCCTGCACGAAATTCTGATAAGGCGACGTCAGGTTATTGAAGGTGGATGTGGTCACATCGTCGTTGAAATCGCCTAATAGAAGCACATTTTGTGTGCCGAGCAAGTCCATGTACGATTTTAGGACTTCAGAATCCGCAAGACGCTCGTTGTAATCGGATTGTGTGGCGAACGCTTTTGCGTGAATGGTGATAGCACGGATGCGTTGCACAACTCCATCCACATTGGCGTTGAACAGGAAGTAGTACGGCCAGCGTCCACCGCCCCAGGATCCGTCTTGCGTGGCAAAGCCGGCAAGCAGGGAATCAACGGTTTCAGTCTTATATACGAAGGCGGTTTTCTGAGATTGAGAGTACGGAGCGATGAATCCTCGATAGCCATCGAGCGAGTCGACAAGGCGACGGAACATGGTTTCGTTCGAGATTTCTTGCAAAGCATACAGATCGGCGTCAATGGTGCGCATCACGCGAATCACATTGGTCAATTGAAGCTCCACATTGGTCGGGCCGTTACCGGCGCTACCGAACCATTCGATATTCCAGGTGACGGCTTCGAAGGTGCGGGTTTTAGAGATGTTTTCGAAAGGAATATCGAAGATTTCAGCGTCCAAATCGGCAGAGGAGCGCGGAAGAATCTGATAATCGCCTCTGAAGCGGCCAACCACACCGACGATGGTGATCGGACCTGATGGAGCCGCGGCACCGACCAAATCGGTGTCGTTATCAATACGCAGCAAGGCGCTGTTTCCATTCGCATCCTTCAGACCATAGTTGGTGTTCGCTTGGAATGAACCGACAAATGGCGTATTGGACGGAATAAAATTTTCAATTGTGACAATCGAGACATTTTCGAGAGCGATGAGTTGTGCTTCTACAATCCCGGAATTCAATTGACTGATCGTCACGACTTTCGGTGCCTGGACTTTACGGCCGGAAGGATGCACTGTGAACAAGATTTCATCGGTGGAGCCGGATGCAACCGAAATCTGGCGCAATCCATCGCCTGCGGAACCAGGTGTGTTTCCGAATTCTCCAAGCGGACCCGTGATCACAACGGAGTCGCCCATTTGAACAGCGGCATGGAGAGCGGGCCAGAATGAGGCCAATCCTCCCGTCGCGTCTTGGAAATAGGCAGGGCCACCAAGCTCATTGCCAACGGTGATCCATCCACTGACGGTCACATTCGTGCCGAGGGGAAGAGCGCGGGCTTCGGCGAGGGTGATGGGTGTACTGGCGTCGAATGTCGACCCTTCAAGATTGATTGTGAACGATGGATTCACAGGATCGTTCGACTGGATCGTGATGACATCGTTGTAGGTCTGAAGTACCGTCGGAGTGAAGGTGATATTCACTTCATGGATGCCCAACGAAGAAATGTTCACACCAGCGAGACTGGAAGCCAGACTGAAACCACCTGATGCGAACGATGAGCCTGTAAGGGTAAGAGTTTGAGATCCTGTGTTGCGGATGAGCAAGGATGCGGATCGGGTTTGACCGACGGCGGTCGAATTGAAGGCGAACGTTCCGGCATTCGTCACGGCGGCGCCATTCACTTCGGCACTGATGGTCGGTGATTCAGAAACTTGGATGTAATTGGTAATGCGGAAATCATCGATATTCACGCGGCGGTTGCGGGTGCCAACGGGACTTCCAACGACCACTTGAATTTCAAAACGATGATTACCAGGTTGATTAATCTGAAACGTAGTTTGAATCATTTCTGTGGTAGCTGGGAATGGTTCGCCTACATTCACCCAACTGACACCACCGTTGGTCGACTTTCTGAGCTGCATGACAGCCGGATCTCTGGTTTTATCACCAGAAAAATTGGAGATGGAATGCCAAAAACTGACTTCCCCGACTCCATCCTTATTGAACTGCATTTGTAGTTTGGCTCCTACAGCACCCATTCTAACAGAATTTGAGCCGGATTTTTTTACATCATTATCCGCACTTCCAATCAAAGCTTCTTCAAAAAGCCAAGTACCTGTTGCAAGGTCAACAGTGCCAGAGGCGTAACCAGTTTTGACACCGTTTTCAAACGATTCGAATATCTGGGCGTTAGAGGCCGAAAATGGGATCGATAAAAAGAGTACAGTTAAAAGACTGAGTACTTGAGTACCTGAGTACTTGTATAGATTGCTCATGGGTTTGGAATTAGTCCGTTTAAGGATGCAAGATAGGTATATCCCGCCAACGGTCTGCCTTCTTAACCGTTCGGTAATATCCTTGTCGTAATTTTACAGGGTCAGGGGTTTTTCACATCGGGTGAAACAGCTACCTTATAGCAAGCCTCCTTCTTCTGCTAAATCGTTTACATGAGATTCATCCTCGTTAGCAATCTAATACTTCTTTTCTTTGTGTCTGATGCCTTTTCGCAACAGGTATTCGACCGAAAAGCCACCACCGTGAACAACATGGGGCTGTCGGTGACCAACGTGGGCACCTATGGCCGTCCGAATGTCCGGAATCAACCATCCGGCTTGCCAAGTATGGAATATCCCCGTGGCACCGGAACAGAACACATGTTCGAGGCCGGCATCTGGATTGGTGCGGTTCGAGCCGGAGGCGCGACCCTGGTTTCCACTGCCGCCATCACCACATCCTCTACGGCTTATAGTCCGGGAGCATCCGGATTCGAATTTTCAAATGATGGCACCATCATCTTGGAACAGTCTTCACTACCCGAATCCCCTCTGTTTTCTCCATTGGCTGTGAGCCATCAAGATTTGGTCGCGGAGTTTTCAGATCGACGAACCATCGTCGGCGCCGTTCCCATTGCGAATCATCAGGAGCCACTATTCGCTGATGTGAAACAAGAGGTCTACAGTTGGAATTTCGGGTTCACGGAGAACCTGAGCATCGTGAAGTACACCATCACCAACACCAGCGTTGACGCTTGGGACAGTGTGCACGTCGGCATTTATGCCGATATGGTGGTTCGGAACGTGAACACAACATTGGAAACCGGTACGAATTTCTTCAACAAGACCGGTTTGGGCTATTTGGATGAGCAGTATGCAACGTACTCGTTCGATGCGAATTCGTCTGACAATCCATCTCTGAACACCTATGCATCAGTAGTTGTATTGGGATCGGAATACCGTGGCATGGATTTTCATCCCAAATACGCTGACGATATAGACACTCTATTATATAACGTACCAAAAGTGAGACCAACGTACTGGCAGTTTGGTGCTGGAACCGGAAACTATGCCGGTCCAACGGATGACTTGGAACGCTTCGACCGGATGGCTTCCGATTGGCCATTGGATGCTGAACGTGAAACACTTCGTACCAATTCGCCGCCGAGCAGTGTGAAGCAAATGATTTCGATCGGCCCGTTTCCACGTCTCGAAGCGAATGAGACTGTCACGGTGTATTTCGCATTCGTGGCTGCTCTCAAGCCACAAGAATTCCAAACCGCAGCCGCTGCCAGCAAGAGCACGGACAACGACATCACACGAGCACCCCTAGTGGAGGGTATCGAATGGGCATTCCGTCTGTTTGAAGGACAAGAGCAGAATGGCGTGCGTCAACGTTTCCTTGTTCCGGAGCCACCTCGCGTTCCTAAACTGAAAGTAGAGCTTGAAGAAGGGAAGACCGTCCTGTATTGGGATGCGGGCTCTGAAAGCAGCATCGATCCGGTTTCAAGCGAGATGGATTTCGAAGGATATCGCATTTATCGGACCAACATCGGGGATGATCTCAGGGGCACGATTTCGACCAATGCTCAGCTCATCCGTGAATTCGATATCCCAGGCAACGAATACGGATTCAATACCGGGTTCAACTCCGTTCGATTGGGAACTCCGGCCACGTTCCCGGGCGATACCACGCTCTATTATTATCGATATGAAATCGACGGCATGTTGAATGGTTGGCAATATCTGTTCGCGGTGACCGCCTACGATCGGGGTGGCGAAGGCGTTCCATCCTTGGAAACCAGCATCAATGCCAATGCGATCCGCGTGTTTCCCGGTACCGGAATCAATGATTCTTTTTCCAGTGACGATCCTGATTTCCAAGTGGGTGTGTATCCAAATCCGTATCGCATCAACGCGGCGTGGGACGGAACGACCCCATTCACTCGGAAGATCATGTTCTACAACCTTCCGGCCAGAGCCGAAATCCGAGTCTATACGTTGGCAGGTGAGATCGTGGCCAGCTTGAACCACGATGCCGCTACGTACATCGGAGATACGCGCTGGTTCAATGATTTCAGTGTGAATCGCCGATTGATGCCTGGGGGCGAGCATGCTTGGGACCTTTTATCCGATGCGAACCAAAACCTTACGACGGGCTTGTACTTGTACACCGTCCATGACAATACGACCGGGCATGTCCAAACCGGAAAGATTGTCATCATCAAATGAGTTTAACCCTAACGATAACCAATCCAACAAAACCATGAAGAATCGACTTACTATTCTACTATTGGCCATGTTATTGATGCTGCCGGGAGCCTTGTTCTCCCAAGCCGCGCAAGACGTGACCATTAGGCAGCTAAATACGTATGAGAATCTGACCGCTCCGGCTCAGATCAACGCCCATCCATTGACGGGTGTGCTTGTGAAATTCACAGGCGTCATCATTTCCTATCCGCGTAACTCCGGATTGGCTTCCTACACGGCCGCTTCAAACAGCATCGGCCGTATCCATATGTTCGTTGTGGATACCAGCGCCGTCACGACCGGCTTGGATGGACAGTACATGCAAGTAGTGGATGCCGCGAACATGGAACTTCTTGAGCAACTGAACCGCGGTGATGTGGTCACCATTGAAGGCCGATTGACCTTCTTCGCTGCAGGCACAGGATATACGTCGCAGATGACTACAACCACGGTGACCTTGGTCGGAAATGTGAATGATGATATTCCTCTTCAAAAATACCAACCCCTGCTTCAGCCAACCATTGTGACTCTGGATGAGATCAACTTGAAATTGGCAGATGGCACATTTTCCCACCGTCTCGATAACTACACCAAGTATATCAACCGCTATGTGAAAGTGGTTGGAACGACCGTTGTGAACAGCTTGCAGGCTCCAACAGGTCGCCCCTGGATGTATGTAGGGAATGAAGATGTGATCTTGCCTACTACCGATACCTCGCTCCGTTTCCGTAACGACCGTACTACCGCTGGCTACCGCACGGGGTATAATTTTATTCGTACTTCTGAGGGTCCTTTCACTCCACCACCTCCAGGCGCGATTGTCGACATTAGCGGCTTCATTGTGATGAACAGCTTCAACGTGGACAACACCGGTGCTAACACCTATAAGATTGTGCCTTGGGATGATGGTGTGGTCTGGGTATCGAATGGTGAACAAACACCAACGTACATCCGCCTCACTCCAGAGGGATGGCCTAAAGACCTCGTAGTGGTCGGCTTCCCACCTGAATTCTCAAATTATACGATTTCGACTCAGACTCCGACCGCTTCCCAGCAAGTCTCCATATCTATCGATATCGCGGCTCCAAACGAAGGGATCACCGTATCCACTGCGAATGTAGTGTATACCCCACGTGGTGGTGACGCTGTGACCGTAGCGATGGTAAAAGGCGCAGGGAGCACCTATACCTACACCTTCCCGACATTCGCCGACTTTACCCAGATTTCATTCAGAATCGAGGCAGAAGACAGTGAGGGATTGACAGGACGCTTCTCAGCTTCTAATACAAGCTTCATCGTATTGGATAACCCGATTACGACCATCAGAGCGATTCAAGAAACGGCCTCCGGTATGATCGGAGCTAGTCCATTGGTCGGCCTTGGCGTGCTACCGATGAATTTGGTTGCGACCGTTGTTTCAGATTCGTCTGATGGCTTCATCATCATCCAAGACAGCAACCTGCCTTGGTCCGGCATCCCATTGGTGAATCTTCCAACCACTCGCAAACTGTTCCGTGGTGATGTCATCACGATCACGTCTGCGGCTGTGCTTCGCCAAAACGACATGAACTATTTGACGAACATCACCTTCACAGTTTCGGAGGAATCCAACACCGATATCGGTGCGCTCACACCAGTGCTCACAACCGGCATCTTCGCTGTTGGAAACGGCAATCGCGGAGCTGGTTATGTCAGCATGTTGGCCCGTGTTGAAAATGTGACCGTGGCTTCTACAAATGCGGATTTCCCATCCGATTTCGGTGAATGGGCATTCGCGTCGAATGGCCAAGCTGCCGTTCGTGTGGATGACCGCTTCGGGTTCACCAACGTATTGGAAATCAGAACCAACTTCACACCGACCTTCAACCGCAATTTGGTATTAGGTTCGGAATTCACAAGCATTCGTGGCGTATTGCAATGGTCCTTCGGTAATCCGAAGTTCACGATTCGCAAGCTCAGCGACATCGTTGCTGTGGACAACATCACCACCCCGAACCGCAACTTCGCTCTGTTATCACCTGCCGATAACGTGACGGTGGGCGTGACGGGTAATATTGTTACTTCATGGGACGCCATCTCGACTGATTTCGATGGCGATGCCGTGAAATACCTCTTCGTGCTGGCCAACAAACCAGCCGAGGGATCACCAAACTTCAGCAATCCGTTGGCTGTAATTCCAAGTAATAACAATGGTACATCCGGAGAAGCTACGATTCCTGATACCGCCCTCAATCCGATTCTAGATTCGGTTGGAATGGTTCAAGACGAGACCCGCGCGTTCGCATGGTCTGTATGGGTTACCGATGGCAAAGACACGGTACAAGTATCGACCTATGCCAATGCAACGGGCCATACTCCGATCTTCCGGACGATCAATCTGAAAAAATTGACCCCAACGTCATTGGAAGACAACAACCTTCCGAAAGAGTTCAGCCTGTCTCAGAACTACCCGAATCCGTTCAACCCGACCACCTCCATCAGCTACTCGCTGCCACAGGATGTAAAGGTTAAACTGACGGTCTATGACATGCTGGGTCGTGAAGTGACCGTATTGGTGAACGAGCTAAAATCAGCTGGTACCTACAAAGTATCTCTTGAAGGCCACTCCTTGGCAAGCGGTATCTACGTGTACCGTTTGGAAGCCGGAACCCGGACCTTCACCCGCAAGATGACCTTGCTGAAATAAGACATTATCTTCATTCAGAGGCGCCTGACCGCGCCTCTGTTTTTATGCATCTTCGTATGACACTTCGCTTTCTGCCCTTCATCCTGTTATCCGCCTGGCTCGTATCCTCTTGTCAGGATACCGGCGTGCGGGGTGTTGTGAACGACAACTTACCTCCGAAAACCTACCTGACATTGGATGAAGTGAATCGTCCGGATGACAACCGCCTCAACTCGCAGGTGCGCATCCGTTGGTGGGGAGATGACCCGGATGGATATGTGGTCGGGTTTGAATATTCGATCAATGGTTCCGCTTGGACCTTCACCACAACCACAGACAGTGTGTTTGTCTTACCGATACCAGTCGGGAATGAAACGGCGGATGTTCAATTCAGCGTCCGTGCAAAAGACAATAACGGCACATTCGATCCGAATCCGCCGCGTCTCGTGTTTCCGATTGTGAATACGCCGCCCAATATCCGATACAATGCGGTAGAGCAACCTTCTGATACCACATTCCACGTGTTCAGCTTTGGATGGACCGCATCCGATCCCGACGGCGCACAAAATCTGGATTACACCGAAATCGCCGTGAACGACACGGTTTCCGGATGGGTACGGCTTCCGAATGATGTTAATTTTGTCACAATCGACATCGAAAATGGCTCTGGATCCACCGCAAACGGGGCCGTGTATCTCGGTAAGGCTTACATCAGCACATCCATCGTGTTGAACGGTTTTGTGATGAACGCCGACAATTCCGTGTATGTGCGAACGGTCGACCAAGCCGGTGCCATTAGTCCACTTGCGGAAAGCACGTGGTACCTGAAACGCCAAACGAGTCGCGTACTTGTTATCAACGATAACGCATTGCCAAACTCACAATCCCGATTGAACAACCACCTTAGCTGGATCACGCAATCCGGAATTTCTGCAGTGGATGTGATTCAAGCGACGGATGGAGTTGCATCCGGTGGTTTCAAATCGCCATTGAGCCTCGCGTTCCAAAAAACGTTTGATCCGACCATGAATCAGGCCCTGGCCAAGTGGGATTATATCTACTGGGTTTCGGATAACCTCGATCGGAACATCAATTTCGCACTTGAATTGACGGTCGAATTCTTCCGCAACGGCGGTAAGATGTTCATCAATATTCCGACAAAAAATCTCCCATCAACCGATCCTGTGTTCACGTTCTTGCCGTTTGATCGACTCGGAGTGCCGGGTGTGGTCGGAGCGCAAGGATTTCTGATTCAAGGCACTAGCGCCATTTCAGTCGGTGATGTGCCTCAAGCCCCAACCGGACGCATCGGCTCAGCGAACATCACCGGTGTGTCTCCATTGGTTCCGACCGGTGGATCCACGGTTTTATACAACGCCGCTTTCCGTGTTCGGCAACTGTTCGGCTCGGTGGCCTACACGGGCAATCCTGCGATCAGTGTGATCAGCGCTGAAAAGGATATGGCCTATTTGGGGCTGGATGCGGCCACCATCAATCAAGCCGACATCCAACCGATGATCCAATTCATCATCATCAATCAGCTTGGATTTCAGAACTAACCGATCATGATGCACCGTTTTACTTTGTTATTCGGCTTTTTTCTATTGATCACCACGTCGGTTGTCGCTCAAAACGGACACTTGTCGGGTAGAATTTTGGAAGAAGGCACGAACGAGCCGCTGACCGGCGTGAATATTTTCATCCGTGGCACCAGCTTCGGAGCCGCGTCCGATTTCGACGGGAATTATGAAATCCGCAATATCCGTCCGGGTGAGTATTCAGTCGAATTCACCTATGTCGGGTTTGAGCGAGTGCTTCACACAGCGATCCGCATCACGGCTGGAGAAACCACAAGGCTCAACATTTCATTGAAAGAACAAGTGCTTACCTCCGAGCAGGAAGTATTGGTGATCGGGGAGAGGCCCATTTTCGATATCGAGCAATCGTCGAGCACCATGCGTGTGGGTCGTGAACAGATTCAAGCCGCTGCGCTTCGTCGTGTGGATGATGTCGTAGGCCAGCAAGCCGGTGTGATCAAGGATCCATCCGGAGTGTACATCCGTGGTGGCCGCGCCTATGAAACCGGCTTCGTGGTAGACGGCGTGTCGGCATCCGATCCATTGGCTGGGACCGGATTCGGGTTGGATTTGGGAGCAAATGCCTATGCGGATGTGGAAGTGACGACGGGTGGAGCCGGCGCTGAATTCGGTGATGCCACGTCAGGCATTGTTTCGGTCAGAACACAGGATGGAGGCGATAAACTGGCCGGATATTTCAGTCACAAGCGCGACAATCCGGGTCGAATGACATCCGCGACAGCCAATTTCTTCACGGATACCTATGAATTAAATTTGGGTGGACCGGAAGTGATCACATCCACCATCCTTCCAGCATTGGGATTGCAGATTCCGGGCAAGATGACGTTTTTCATCTCGAGCCAGATGTTTACCACGAACGAGTTCACACGCAATGTGGCCGATCAAGTAAGCACATCGGTGATTTCGAATGAGTTCTGGTCCCCGAGGCAAGACAACCGGTGGAGCGGGATGCTCAAGCTGACGTACCGCATCAAACCAAATATGCGCTTGGAATCGGCTTATCAGCGTTCATTGACAGTAAATCAGAACACCCGGATGCTTCAAATCACTGGTGATGATGTGCAGATCCGTCCTGGGTATCAGTTTTTCTTTTCACAAGATCTCGACCGTGCCAGTACTTACGCACACGACTCGAATCTAAGCTATGTGAAATGGACACACACCATTAGTGCCTCCACGTTCTATGATGTTCAGGTAAGCCGTTTGTTCACCCGTCTGCGTGCGGACGCGAATGGTCGCTACTGGCGCCCGACGCAGGTAGACGGCGAGTTCGATCCAGCCAGTATCGTTGTGGCTCCTGTCCGTTTGTTTGATGACTTTTCCCGTGAGTTCTATTATGTGCTTCCCGGACCCGGATTTTCCAATAATGGCGGTATCGCTGCCTTATGGCACGATCACTTCGCTGAAGAAACCACAGTCAAAGGCTCACTTACCCGCTACCTCGGTGCTCGTGAAAACCGTTTGAACATCGGATTCGAAGCGAAATTCCAAGACTATCAGTGGATCGACATCAATCGTCCATGGGTAGGCGCACCAATCGAAGTGTCGAATGGCGTCTTCAGCGAGACATTCCGTTTGGGTGAGTCGTCCGACATTTGGCGCGTGAAGCCGACCAAAGGCGCGTTCTATGTCAGTGATCAGATCCGTTATCAAGGCTTGATCGCCAACATCGGTCTGCGTTTGGATTATTGGTTCCCCGGTGCCTATGTGGATGATGCCGTTCGCAATCCCGAAGCGCTTATTCCGGATGAAATCCGCAAAGCGTACTATGCCAGCACGTTCAACTTTTTCGGAAGTCGGTTTAAAATGCGTTTGCTGCCGCGGATGAGCGTCTCATTCCCGGTCCGTGAAAACCAGGTCCTGTTTTTCAACTACGGTCACCAAGCACGTACCCCGCATCCGACCTTTTTGTACGCCGGCTTGGATCCGTTCTATCAGAACCGAAGCTTCCTAGCCAACCTCGGAAATCCGAACCTGAATCAGGAAGTGGATGTGAGTTATGAGATCGGGGTTCGGAATCAGCTCACATCCAACGATGCATTAAATATTTCCGCATTCTGGCGCGATAAATATGATTTCATCACTTCCGAGAGAATCATCGTCCGTGATGCGTCCGGTCGGGATGTGGAACGCGCGTATCGTGTGAACGGGGACTTCGCCCGGGTCCGTGGTTTGGAAGCGGCCTACATGAAACGCCATCAGGATTGGTTCTATGGCCAGGTATCCGTGACCTATTCCCGTGCCGAAGGGTTGAGCTCCACCACGAACGATGCCTTGCAAAACATCATCGTAGGTGGACAAAGCATCGGTAACAACATTGAAACACCTTTGGCTTGGGACAGACCTTGGGACATCAAAAGCAATGTCACCTTCACACGCGATCGGAAAGGGGACCCGTTGTTTGGTGTGCCGGGAATGAACCAGATGAAAGTCTATGTATCGGCCACGTTCCGTAGCGGACAGCGATACACGCCATATAATTTCAAAGGAAATGAGCGAAATCCGGTAACCGGTGTGACGGATTGGCGCCCGATTTATGAAATCGATACCGATCCGAACAAACGCTATAGCAAGGTCGGCGAATCGTGGTTCTGGGCGGACATGAACTTCCAAAAATGGCATTACTTCGGTAAAACGAAACTAACGGCGTTCCTCGAAATCACGAATGTGTTCAACAATCTGAATTCGGCGATCATCAATCCAGTGACGGGCAAAGCGTACAAGACGGATTACCCGACCGATCCGGCCAAATTGGTGGCCTTGCGTAGCGACCGCAGTTATGACCTTCCGAGCAACGTTCGCGATCCTCGATATGTGGATCCACGGAACAACAGTTCCCCGGCGTATCTGAATCCGGCGAATTTCCTTGAGCAGCGACACATCATGTTCGGCGTGGCGGTGAATTTCTAGTATGAATCCTTTGAATCGACTCCAACTTTTCGTTTTCGTTCTCCTGCTGAGTGTGGCAGGCACGGCTAGCGCGCAAACCATTCTGCCAGCGCTCGGGTCATCCCGTAGCGGTACATCCGGATTTCAATTCCTGAAAATTCCGGTCGATCCTCGTTCCGCAGGTATGGGCAATTCAAGCATCGCGGATGCCTTGGATGGATCATCCCTTTATTGGAATCCGGCCTTGACCTCACAAATGCCTCGCTCGCAGGTCTACATGGCCCATACGGCGTACTTTGTCGACATCCCGATGCTGTTCACGGGTTATGTTCATCGATTCGGAAGCCGTGCGGTCGGCCTTTCGTTGCAGTATTTGGATTCCGGCGACATCATGGAAACCACGGAATTCAATCCCAGAGGCACCGGACGCACATTCCGCACTCTTCATATGGCCGTCGGTCTGACGTACTCGCAACAACTCACATCCCTCTTTTCATATGGCGTGACGGCCAAATACGCCACTGAGCGCATCGAAGACATTTCGTTTTCGGCACCCTTGGTGGACATGGGCTTTTTCTACAAAGTCGGTAAAACCGGACTTCGATTCGCAGTCGGAGTGAACAATTTCGGATTCGATGCGAGTCCATCTGGCGAAACCACCCGCATCACTTTGGATGGTGAAACGAAAGAATCGGATTTCGAGCGTGTTTCCCCACCAACCACATTCACCCTTGGCGCTGCTTATGATGTGCTGAAAGGGGATATGTACAATATTCTTCTGACCGGTCAGCTTACCAATCCATCCGACAACTCGGAGCGACTCAGCCTCGGAACCGAATTCCGGTTCATGAATCAGTTTTTCCTTCGTTCCGGCTATGAGTTTGGTGTGGACGAAGCCATTTTTCCAGCATTCGGGGCGGGCGTGCGCGTGCCGATCATCGGTCGTGACCTTTCCATGAACTATGGATTCACCACCCGCGATCGCCTCGGCTCCTTGCATCGGGTCAGCCTTTTAATCGGATTATGATGAACAGATCTCTGCTATATGTGATGTTCGCTTCCATGCTGCTCAGCGGCTGTGATGCGCTTTTCGGCACCAAACAAGACGCGATCACGAAAGAGATCTTCGTGGAAGGTCGCCGTGATCCGAATCTGGTAACCGAGGACGTCGGTTTCGCCGCGCTGACGCCGTTCTGGACCGGCTTCAACCAGCCAACCGATGTGTTCGTGGGTTATGATGAACTCGTGTATGTGACGGATGCCGATGGAGTCCATGTGATGGATCGTGCCGGACGCCGTTATCGCACCCATCCGCTTCGAGGTGCTATTTCAGTGACCATGGATCGCAAACTGAATCTGTATGTGGCGGCTCGCTACGACACAGTGATCGCGTCACTGAATCCGACGACGGTTTGGGATTTGGCCGCGGTCTATAAACTTCGTGGATTGAACCAAGACGGACCCGTTCAAGTGGTTGATATTTTGGTGCAGCCGTTCTTGGATAACAGCCGCTCCACGACCTCTGCACAGCGCGCTCGCTTGATCAAAGGAAGTTCGAACAGTGAGGAATTGGTTGAACTTACTGGCGTCGCTGTCTTAGCGAACAACAATATTTATATATCGCGTCGCGGACCAGTGAACCCAACGGGCACTCCTCAAGCCGCCGATAACACGGTTTTGGTGTTCGCTGAGCAAGAAGTCGGTGGAGTCAAAACAGGAAAAATGGTCAATCTCGGTCAAATCCGCTCCTTATCGCCAACCACTCCATCCCTATTGTCTGCCGTTGGATTGAATGCGGTCACATCCTTCATCGCACCACCTCAGCGAGATAACATGAGTACGGACATGAACTTTTTCGTAGCTCAAGGCGCTCAAAACACTGATATCCCTTATCGGGTTTTGTGGGTGGATGTGGTGGAAACCGTGAACGGCACCGAATATCGTCCGAAAACCACACTTCTGGCACGAGACACATCCCGAGCCGATCGATTCTTATATGATGCGAACCGGTTCGAGAATCCGACGGATGTCGCCTTTTCCGCTGATGGACGAAATTACATCTATGTGGTGGATGCTGGCCTGGACAGCTTGTATCTGTTTCAATCGAACGGCCTGGAAGGGGTGAATCCTCCGGTAGGGTCCACATCCACCAAAACGATCCGAGTTTCTTTTGGTGGAAACGGAAACGGTGTGAGGGAGTTCAACGAACCGTCTGGCGTGGCATTTTTTAGAAATGTGGTTTATGTGGCTGATAAAGGAAACAACCGGATTGCCCGCTTCAAGTTGAACACCGACCTCGAGTAAAGGTTTGTAATAGGCCGGTGCGGCCATTGAATAATCCGCTAAATGGTGGTTAATTGGGCACTTCACCATTCCAAAGGATTATGAGATCGTTGTTATTACTCGGCCTGGCCGTCGCACTTGCGGCCTGCGCCACACCGGCCCAAACCACCAAAACTCCGCCAGCGTCTGCATCGGCGGCGCCAGCCACACCGAGGGCGAAAACCTACTCGTCTGTCATTCCAAGAACAGCGGAAACGATGGATGGACTGTTCAAAGTCCATAAAGTCGGATCAAAGCTCTTCTTCGAAATTCCGAAATCGGAATTGGACAAAGAAATGCTGATGGTCAGCCGTATCGCGGCGGTTCAAGTGAACCAAGGTTATGGCGGTCAGCAGACAGGAAATTACCTCATTCGCTGGACCCAAGACCAGAACAAGATTCTTCTTCGTGCGATAAGCACGCAGATTTCAGCGGATTCGTCCAAAGCCGTGTATCAGACCGTCAGAGCGGCGAATTTCGAATCCATCATCGCGGCATTCGACATCGAAGTCTACAATTCGGATTCATCTGCAGTGGTCATCGATGTGACATCCCTCTACACGACAGATGTGGCTGAGCTGTCCCCACGTCGTCGCTACCAAGGACGTCGCCTGGATCCATCCCGCAGCTTCATTGAGAGCGCTCGTGCCTATCCAGAGAACATCGAGGTTCGTTCCACACTCACGATCGAGCGTGAAACGAATCCATTGACGGTTTCGGTGTTGATGAACCACAGCATGCTCAAATTGCCGGAAGTGCCGATGCGTCCGCGTCTGCTCGACGAGCGTGTGGGTTATTTCTCAGTTGGTACCATCAATTACAGCAGCGATGAGCATTTTTCGGAAGCGGTCCGATACATCACCCGTTGGAGACTCGATAAGAAGGACCCGAACGCCGCTGTTTCGGACCCCATCAAACCAATCACATTCCATGTGGATGCGGGCACGCCGGAATGGTTGGTCCCTTATGTGATCAAAGGCATTGAAGACTGGCAAGTAGCGTTCGAGCAAGCTGGATTCAGCAATGCGATCATTGGCAAACGCGCGCCTACGCCTGAAGAAGACCCGGAATTTAGTCCGGAAGACATCCGCTACCCGATGATTCGTTGGGTTCCATCGACCATCCAGAATGCGATGGGTCCGCACAACAACGATCCACGCACTGGCGAAATCATCTCGTCATCCATTCTGATGTACCACAACGTGATGAATCTGCTCAGAAACTGGTATTTCATTCAAGCGTCGCCAGCCGATTTTTCAGCCCGCAAACTTCCGTTTAACGATGAGCTGATGGGAGAATTGGTGCGCTATGTGGTGGCGCATGAAGTGGGTCACACGCTCGGATTGCCGCATAACATGAAATCCAGCGCGTCGGTGCCAGTCGATAGCCTGCGCAGCCCGACCTTCACCCGCAAATATGGTACGACTCCATCCATGATGGATTATGCTCGGAACAACTATGTGGCTCAGCCAGGCGATGATGTTCACATGGTTCCGATCGTATCGATCTACGACAAATATTCCATCGAATGGGGTTATAAGCCACTTCCTGAAGCGAAAAGCCCCGAAGATGAGAAGCGTTTCTTGGAGCCGATGGTGCGCATGCAAGACACCAACCCGATGCTTCGTTTCGGGAACCCATCGAATGTTGATCCCTCGCAGCTGACGGAAGCGCTCGGAGACGACGCCGTGAAAGCGAGCACGTACGGCATGCGGAACCTGCAAACCATCAAGGGCTATCTGTTGGATGCGACCACCACCGAAGGCGAGAATTACTCGCTCCTGAATGAAATGCATGGTCAAGTGATCGCGCAACGTGTGCGGTACCTCAACCATGTGGTGACCGTGGTCGGCGGCGTATATACCCACCAGAAGCGTGTTGGCCAAGCAGGGGACATTTTCATTCCGATCGATCGCGCCAAACAAGTGGAAGCGTTGAACTACCTGGTGACCGAAGGCTTTGCCACACCGTCATGGTTGCTCGATACCTCGGTCCTTCGTCTGATCGAGCCATCTGGCGTGAGTGATCGCGTGTTGTCCAGCCAACGCAGCGTGTTGAACAACTTGCTTCAAGACAACCGCCTCACCCGCATGGCTGAGTTGGAAGCCCTGCATTCGGCCGCATCCGTCTACAAAGTGACAGATATGCTGTCTGACTTGCGCAAAGGGGTGTGGAGGGAGCTGGAGTCGCGCAATGTGGCGATCGACCTGTACCGCCGCAACTTGCAGCGTGCCTATGTCGACATCATGGCTGCTCGGTTGACATCGGATGGATTGAGCGGCGAATCACGCGCCCTGATCCGTGGCAATCTCCGCGATCTGAGCCGTTCGATTGATCAATCGATCAGCCGCTCGCGCGAAGACGCCACTCGTTACCATTTGGA
Source organism: Balneolales bacterium (assembly GCA_041749075.1). Lineage (GTDB taxonomy): Bacteria > Bacteroidota > Rhodothermia > Balneolales > HLUCCA01 > CAMTWZ01. Next base: position 143,073 of record JBGTBY010000035.1, read on the forward strand.
AGACATCAAAGCGGAATTGACCCGCGTTCTGGATCCTAAATAGGGATCTTGATCTTCGTACCGGCCGGGATCACATCATCCAAGAACACTTGGTTCATGATGGCGATCTCGTCCGGTGTGACGGTCAACGGCATCGGATTTGGTAAGAAGTTCTTGAACGCATCCCGCCTGGTCGTCGTAATCACCCGAAGCCGTGTGGGTTTCACATTCAGATAGGTCTGATTCGTCAATACAGCGAACGCGCCTGTCGCACTGCTGAACGCGCTCTGATAGGCAGAGAAGTCCGATTTCAGCGAATACCCGACAAAACGGTACAGGTTCGATCCTTGTTTGAGCGCAACGATGTAGAAGTTGTACGTATTTCCTTTGTCGTCTTTCACTTCCGCGATCATGCGGTACGCTCCGAATTGTGAGCCAGAAACCGCTTGGCGATCCAAAACCGTCACACCTTCTTGATTTCCGATTTGATCCACCGCTTCCGCTGGTGTAGACACATCCGAAACCATGCTGAATTGCATCACCGCTTTTTGGTTCGCTTCCACCATCACAACAGCGCTTTTCCCATTCTGAACCCGCCAGCCGCTTGGCACACCGAATTGAAATTTCAGATCGGGATGAATGAACAAACCATCTTTAACGAAGCCTTCACGTGGATTTTCTCCAACCATGATGCCGTCGATGGCAGCGAGATAGCGATCCCGTGCGATGGTTTCCTGAGCATAACCTTGTTCTTTGAATCGATCGGAACGACGTTTGATGTCGACTTCACGATCACCTGGATCAGGGTGTGAGGAAAGGTGGGTCGGGATGCGTTGTCCGCTGGCGGCGGAAATGCGTTTCAGACTTGTGAAAAATTTCGAACCTTCTGCGGCCAAATACCCTGCACGAGCGGCATATTCAACTCCGAGGCGATCCGATTCACTTTCCGCATCCCGGCTATAGCTCAAAAAGAGAAGTTGTGCCGCGCCGCTACCCAATTCCATCACTTGCGCTCCGCCGCCGCCCAATATGGTTTCAGTGAGCACGGCACCACCAATCACCAACAAACTACCAGCGGATTGGGTGAGTGCTTGTTGCGACGCATGACGTGCGGCCACATGACCCACTTCATGACCCAACACCATCGCCAACTGTGCTTCATTCTCCAAATGGGCTAACAAACCTCGCGTCACATAATTGTAGCCACCCGGAAGGGCGAAGGCGTTCACAACTGGCGAATCCAGCACCCGAAAGGTGAATTCTGTGTTCTTGAACATCGCCTTGGTGTCGTCGCGACGCAAGTGGCTTTCCGCCAACACCTCATTGCCTACCCGCACCACGTACGCAGTCATGTCCGCATCATCCAACAGTCCGAATTCAGCGACGATCTGGGGATCATATTCTTTCCCCATCTTCACTTCATCGGCCCAGGAATACGCATAGGCACGTTTGGTTCCGGAAACCGGACTTTCCTGCAACGAGACGCAGCTCGAGATCAGGACAAATAGCAGGATGTAGCGGGTATGTTTCATATCAGTCTTGGTTATATAGTCGGTTGAAAGCGGGTTCGTAGGTATCACCGGATGTCCATGTGATGCGTTCCGGGGCATCTGCGATCAGACGCGTGGCATGCACGAAAACAGACACATATTTGTGCAGATAGTCGAAGTCGAAATGCTCATCGGCTTGATCACCCGGACGATGGTAATATTTCATGATCTCATCATCGAATGCGGTGAATCCGGCGGTGAACGTCGGAGCGGGGATGCCGAATCGAGCGAAGTTCACATTGTCCGAACGATTGAATAAGCCTTGTTCTCCGGCAGGATCATCCCAAATTCGCAAGGAAAAAGCGGCAGCTGCTTTTTTATAATGAGCGGATGCGGATGTGCGCTCCAATCCGATCACCGTCACGGCATCGGTCACATTGTATCCGGCTCCATCGATGTTCGACACATAAACGGTCTGTTTCAGCGGAATGATGGGATTTTCGGTGTAGTACCGGCTTCCGATCAATCCGATTTCTTCCGCGCTCACAGGTAGGATGATCAGGGAGCGTTTGGGCGGAACCTTGGAGAATGCTTCCGCGGCATGAAGCATCGCCACGACGCCCATCGCATTGTCACGAGCGCCGTTGAAGATGGTATCGGTCGTCGTGACAGCCGTTCTGCGAGCCCCAACATGGTCATAATGCGCCATCAGCAATATATACTCGTTTTTCAGCACCGGATCGCTGCCTTCGATGATACCAACGACGTTCTGTGTGTTCATTTTGCCTGTTGTGATGCCCGGTGTTTGGATGTGGATGTCGCCACGTGAGAACGCACCGGCCGCATCCGCAACGATATGTATGAAATCCACAGCTGGAGTGAGGTTGTTCGAATTGCGAAGGAACGATGCGAGTCGGGATGGATTCGGATCGCCGCTCATCCACTGCACCAATCCGATTGCGCCAGCGGATGCGAGTTGCACGCGTATCCGGTTCGATGCGGAAAACCGTGCTTGAAACGGTCCATCAGTCGGAAATGGCGCCACAACCACCTTTCCTTTCACATCCACAGTAGCCAGTGTGGAATCGCTCAGATTGGGGAGGTGCAAGGCGCTGAAGGTGGCATCCGTTTTTCCTCCGCTCAATACGGCAACCGATGTATTGGCCGTATTTGAACCCGCTCTGCGAACCGATCCGACATCCGAAGCGCTGCTCTGATGAATCACGAACGGCTGATAGTAGGTTCCGGTCTGCGGATTTGGTTTGAGTCCGAGCGCTTTGAAATGACGCGCGATGTACGCCGCTGCGGAATCCAAGCCAGGTTCACCCGTCATCCGGCCCAATAACTCATCCGACGCGAGATAGATGATCTGTTCGCGGCTTTTAGCTGGATCAAAACCGAATTCTGGCAAACTCGCTGGCGGAGTTTGTAAAAGAAGAAAAAGTAGAACGAACATCAAGGATTAACTGAAAAAAGTGGCGGTTGTTGTGTATGGAAGGAAGTTGACGCTTGCCAAACCATTGACGCACGGATCAAGGTGGCTTCGTCAAACAGTTTTCCGACAAAGGTGATGGATCCGTTCTCGGTCGGCATCACCACGGCGGGGTGACCAGTGAGGTTGGTCAGCAACAGTTGATCCCCAGCGAAACTCGGCACAACCACCACATCCACATTCGCCAATGCGATATGGGTTTGCTCGATGAGCCGCGTGCGAAGGCGGTTGGCTTGGATGTAATCGACAGCAGATATGAACCTGCCGGCACGGAACACATTCGGCCAGGCATTGCGCACCTGACGCACCATGAGGTCGTCACGATTGCTCAATGTCAGATCTTCGAATGCGGCTGCCGCTTCCGCGCTCAAAATCATAGATAGAGGTTCGATGTTCATATCCGGGAACGTGACCGGAATCAGCTCGATGCCCTGATTTCGAATCGCATCCAACATGTATTGATTGGTTTCATCAAACCAGTCTTCGACAACTCCGAATCGGATGGTGGCCAGCGGACGATTCGCATCGAAATTAAACGACGCATCAATCACGGTTCGATCATAGCCATCGGTTCCGCGGATCACATCAAAAATGATCGCACAATCTTGCGCATCGCGACATATCGGACCCAGCTTATCCATGCTCCAACTCAATGGCATGGCTCCGTGGCGACTCACACGTCCGAATGTGGGTCGAAGTCCGGTGATCCGAGTTCTTGTGGATGGGGACACAATCGAACCCCAGGTTTCACTACCGATTGCGAAGGGGAGGAGTCCTGCGGAAACCGTTGACGTCGACCCGGCCGAAGAACCACTACTTCCTTGCTCCAGATTCCAAGGGTTTTTTGTCATTCCGCCGAACCACACATCGCCCCAAGCAAGGGCTCCCAATGTGGTTTTGGCGACCAATATGGCACCGGCCGCATCCAGCTTGGAAATCACAGTAGCGGTTTGCTCGATGCGTTGGTCTTTATATGGCGTCGCGCCCCAGGTGGTCGGATGTCCGGGATACGCGAGCAAATCTTTCGCGCCATAAGGGATTCCATGCAAGGGTCCGCGATAGCGACCGGATGCGATCTCGGCATCGGCTTGCCGGGCTTTCTCCAACGCTTCGGTTTCAAATAATGTGATGACGGCCAGCAACTGCGGATCATGACGCTTGATGCGATCGATGTACATCTGCGTGAGCTCCACCGATGATATTTGTCTGGTGCGGATGCGTTCCGCCAATCGGCTCACAGGCTCGAATGCGAGCGATTCCAGGTTCTCGGGTCGAGTCCCGGCTGCAGACAACGTATATCGGATGGGTGTTTGGCGCTGATCCGGATAGAACCCCGCTGGCAGCGGATTGAAAATCATCGCAGGTGCTTCATCATGCCGAACGGACAAGACCCGCATCGCAAAGACCAGGTCTCGTTGTTCGCGCACATCGAGCAACATGGAATCGCGTTCGGCGTCTGTGAATTGGAGACCGAACACGCGCTCGGCCGACTTGATGGATTTTGTGTCGATTTCGGACGAACAGGCCGCCAAAAACAGAACCACAGATAGATAGAGTAGGTGTTTCATAAAATGTGGAAAAGAAGTCGACAAGTTAATTTGTTTTCGCGAATGGTTGACCCGTATCATGAAAATAACGACACGGGTCGTGGTTCCGCTTCGGCGGATGAAAAGGGAACCCCGTTCAAATCGGGGGCTGTACCCGCAACTGTACGTTCCAATTACTTGCTAAGCATCCTTTAGCCACTGTTCCGATCTCATCGGGATGGGAAGGCCGCCCAAGCAAGGGAACAAGCCAGGAGACCTGCCACACCAGATCCGTTGCCGTCATCCTTTCGGGATTAAAAGGACTGACGAAATGAGACCTATTTCCATATTCAACTTTCTTTACTGGCTCCTGCTGCCTCTTGCTGTGTCTGCACAAGCAGGAGACACCCTTCTATTGCCCGAAGTGCGCATCACCGATGTGCGCCTGGGCCGACCCGATTCGATGATGTCCTACGTCATCTCACGCATCCCCATCCAAAGGACATCAGAAGGACTCACATTGGGAGATGTCCTGTCTCGACATGGTGCTGGCATCCGCGGATACGGCCCCGGCGTGCTTCAAACCGTGGCATTTCGTGGGTTTTCCGCATCCCATACACAAGTTCTATATAACGGATGGGCGCTAAATCATGTGATGGTGGGTGTCACAGATCTCTCCTTATATCCGGCGTTTCTATTGTCGGATGTGGTCCTGCATAAAGGTGGGGGCAGCTCGGAATACGGGAATGCGGCGATCGGTGGCGTCATCGAGCTGAATCCATCCGAATCCATAACCGACCGAACGGATCTTCATGCCGGTGTAGGAAGCGCCTCTGCTTATACCGTTGGTGCGAAAACATCCTTTTCAAGAAATGGATGGAATATGGCCGCAGGAGTGTTCCATCGCAGAGCACAAAATGACTATCTATATAAGGATGTGTTTCGGTTTCCCATCACTGAGCGGAAGCGTGAGAATGCCTCAAATGAACTGATATCATTGATGTTGTCATTCAGAAAAGAGGAACGAAACCGCATTCAACAATTTGCGACCTGGATGACGGAGGCCGATAGTGATATTCCCGGACCCATTTCTGCGGGAACGAGTCGCGCGACACAGAGAGACCGGTTCATCAAGCAAACATTTGGGTTGTCTCAACGCATCGGACGGGGATGGATGGGTGTGGATGCTACGGTTTCCGCACAGCAATTGGATTATCTGGATCCGGATACCGATACGGACAGCCAATCCAGTATCGGGATGGGCGGATTGAGGTTGTTCTGGGTCTTGCCAGGACTTCGTATCCAAGCAGAAAGTAGAGCTGCTGCCGTCCGATTTACCGAATACGAAGCGCCAGCTCGATATGAAACATCACTGTCTGCGATCGCCGTGAAAGGTGGCGCCTCAGGCTCTGCTCGCATCGACCATGATTCCTTCTATGGCGCGTTCTGGAGCGGCTCGCTGGGTTACAAAACATCACACCTACGAGCGAATCTGGCCCGTTCCTTCGGTGTGCCCACCTTCAATGATTTGTATTGGCCGTTGCTTGGAAATCCGGATCTGAGTCCGGAAACCGCACATAAAGCCGAAATCGGAGTGTTTGGAAGCCTGTTTTCTATGGATGTGGATGTTCCTCTATTTGCGGCCCGCATCAACGACGGCATCCAATGGATTCCGCAAGCCGACGGACGTGTTCGCCCGATGAACCTCCGGGAAGTGACCACCTTTGGCGCGGAGCCCAGTCTTCGGCATCGCGCAGCCTGGAATGAAGTTGGCATGGATTCGAGGATCGAAGCATCCTACATTCGCGCTCGATATACGAAAGAACGGTTTCCGGGCGATCAGTCCGTAAATAAACGTGTGGCCTATGTCCCCGAATGGCAAGCCGTGGCCGAAACAAATTTGACCTGGAACGGATGGTCGTTCATGCCGAGCTACCGGTTTACCGGAGAACGCTTCACCACCGAAGACGAACGATTTCCCATGCCCGCGGTCGGTTTATGGGAATTCTCCACCAGTTACACCAAGAACTGGAAACGAATCACAACAACGATGCTCTATCGCGTGGACAATGCGATGGACGCCGACTATTCACTCATCCGTTGGTATCCGATGCCGGATCGCCAACATACCCTAACCCTTCACATCACATTCCTATGAAGCACATTTACATCTTTACCGCTCTATTATTGCTCGCATCCTGCGCCAAATCCACATCCGACAAAAAGGAGGGAAGCGGTGAACGAATCCTGGTTGTGAACCAGGGCGGTTTCAATCGTGGGGAAGGATCCATGAGTCTGATTCAGCCCGAAACCAGAACCGTAACCGAAGATGTCTTCCTGCAAAAGAATGGTCGTCCGTTAGGGGATATCGCTCAAAGTGTAACCGAATTCGCCGGCAAGCTCTACATCGTGGTGAACAACAGCCACAAGGTGGAAGTAGTGGCAAGTAACGATTACCGGAGCTTGGGAACGATCGCGATTCCGAATAATGCGAGCCCACGGTACATGAGCATCACGAATAACAACAAGGGCTACATCACGACCTTGTATTCGAACCATGTGGCTGTTGTGGATTTGTCGACCTTGGCTGTGACAGATCAAATCGATGTAGGTGCGGGGTCGGAAGGAATTCTGATATCGAACGATACCGCGTTCGTGGCCAAGAATTTGAATGCGGATTTCAGCAGCGCGAATGAAATCGCCCTTATCCGAACCAGTACTGGTACGGTTGTAACAAATTGGACCACAGGAACAGGTCCGACCCAGATTGCCGTGCATGGATCTGTCGTGATCGTGAGTTGCACGGGTACCTACGGCGAGAACGACGGTGAGATCGTGGTGCACAACCGCACGAGTGGCGAAATCATCCGCCGAATTCCATTAAATACGTATGCCGGCGGGTTCGCATTGGGTTCCGGAAACAATCTGTATGTGTTGGCAGACGGGGTGAAACAGGTGAATATCAGCACCGGAATCACGTCCGTTTTGCTGTCGAAATCCTTCTATGCGATCGCCCATGATGGGGATGAATTATGGCTGACCGATGCGTTGAATTTCGCCCAAGCAGGCATGTTGTACCGCTATTCGGTGTCAGGAGCCGTGAGCGATAGTTTCCGGGTTGGAATCATTCCAGGTCATATCCATTTTCAACAAGAATAAGACGGTAAATCGAATGATTTCTTGGATGATCTTGTGGTAAAACCTGTTATCCACATGCTACTTTTTATTACATCGGAATGACAAATGTCGGGAATTCCGAACACCGATGTGAATGATGTGGATAACCAGTTGCAAGAATACCTAACCCATTGGAGCCCAATGTATATAGGGGTATTTACAAGTTATCCACACATTGTGAACAAACGTCAATACAAGTGTTCATAGAACCATCCAAGAATCCATTATTGTCACCATGTGGAAAAGTTGTTGAAAAATAAAGCCAGATTCGGCTTGCTTTCACGTTCTTTTCTGCCGTCTTTTCAACACGAAATAACATGCCTAGTTAGCACTTTTAGAACAGCCTTATGAAGTTTGAACGCCACTATACCAAAGATCATTGGACAACGCCTTACGACGCCATTCCCTTTGAATCGCGCAAATCAGAAATCAAGAACCCGGATGGGTCGAAAGTATTCAGTATGGAGAATGTGATGGTGCCGGCGTCCTGGTCCCAGGTTGCTACCGACATCATCGCTCAGAAGTATTTCCGCAAAGCCGGCGTCCCGGCCGTGATGAAGACCATCACCGAGAAAGGGGTTCCGAAATGGCTCCAACGTCGCGATGCCGACGACTCCGCTCTGGCCAAGCTGTCTGAAAACGAGCGCTTCCGCGGTGAGAACGATTCGCGCGAAGTATTTTCGCGTCTAGCGGGTTGCTGGACCTACTGGGGATGGAAGAACAACTATTTCACATCCGAACAAGACGCGAAGGTGTTCTACGACGAGCTGTGCTATATGCTGGCCAATCAGATGGTGGCGCCGAACTCGCCTCAGTGGTTTAATACAGGTTTGCATTGGGCGTATGGTATCAACGGTCCGGCCCAAGGACACTATTATGTGGACGCGAAAAGCGGTGAATTGCGCAAATCCGAAGACGCCTACACCCATCCACAGCCACACGCATGCTTTATTCAGTCTGTGAGTGATGATCTTGTGAACGAAGGCGGCATCATGGACCTCTGGGTTCGCGAAGCGCGTTTGTTCAAGTACGGATCAGGAACGGGAACCAACTTCTCCGACCTACGTGGCGAGAATGAAAAATTGAGCGGTGGTGGAAAGTCCTCCGGTTTGATGAGTTTCCTGAAAATCGGCGACCGTGCCGCTGGAGCGATCAAATCAGGCGGAACCACACGTCGTGCCGCGAAAATGGTGACGTTGGACTTGGATCATCCCGACATCGAGCAGTACATCACCTGGAAAGTGAAGGAAGAAGAGAAAGTTGCGGCAATCGTGGCCGGCTCCAAAATCACGGAAAAACATTTGAAGAATATCATCCGCCTGTGTCATACTCCGGTGGAGATTGAAGGTCGGATGTACAACAGCGCGGTCAGCCGCGACCCGAAAAAGCATAAGGAACTGGGTCGGGCCATCAAGACCGCGAAAGGTGATTTCGTGCCATTGAACTACATTGAGCGCGTGATTCAACTCGCGGAGCAAGGTTTTACGGATATCGAGTTCGAAACCTACGATACCGACTGGAATTCCGAGGCCTATGCCACCGTCAGCGGACAGAATTCAAACAACTCCGTCCGTGTCCCGAACGCGTTCATGGAAGCCGTCAAGGCGGATGGGGAATGGAACTTGTACGGCCGCATCGAGAAGCGCAAAGCCAGCAACGAAGGCCGCGATCCAAAGCCCATAAAAACGCTCAAAGCAAGCGAATTGTGGGATGATATCGCTTATGCCGCGTGGGCCAGCGCCGATCCAGGCACGCAGTACCATGATACCATCAACGAATGGCACACCTGTCCGACCGACGGACCGATCAAGGCGAGCAATCCGTGCTCCGAGTACATGTTCCTCGACAATACGGCCTGCAACCTGGCGTCGATGAACCTCATCAAGTATTACGATACAGAGACTGAGCTCTTCGATGTGGAAGGCTATCGCTACACCACGCGTCTTTGGACCGTCGTTCTCGAGATTTCCGTACTGATGGCGCAGTTCCCATCCAAAGAGATCGCCGAGCTCAGCTATGAGTTCCGCACCTTGGGATTGGGCTATGCCAACATCGGCACCTTGCTGATGATCCAAGGTATTCCGTACGACTCGAAAGAAGCCATGGCCATCACCGGCGCGCTGACCAGCATCATGCATATGCGCTCGTATGCTACCAGTGCTGAGATGGCGAAAGAACTTGGCACATTCCCAGGCTACGACCGCAACCGGGAGCCTATGCTCAAGGTCATCCGGAACCACCGTCGCGCGGCCTACAGCGCACCAGACAGCGAATACGAAGGTCTCACCATCAAACCATTGGGCATCGATGCTGAGATTTGTCCTGATTACCTGCTCAAAGCCGCTCAAGACGATTCCGACCTGGCTTTGGCGATGGGTGAGGAGCATGGCTATCGCAACGCGCAAGTAACGGTGATTGCCCCGACCGGAACCATCGGATTGGTGATGGATTGCGACACGACCGGCATCGAACCCGATTTCGCGCTCGTCAAGTTCAAGAAATTGGCTGGAGGCGGATACTTCAAGATCATCAACCAAAGCGTGCCTGCGGCGCTTAAACGTCTCGGGTATTCGGCCAAAGAATCGGATGCCATTATCAAGTACGCGAAGGGACATGGAACTCTGAAAGGATGTCCGACCATGAGTCACGATCGTCTTCGTGCGGTCGGCTTCACGGATGAGAAAATCCAAGCCATCGAAGAGCAGCTTCCGGGCGCTTTCGAACTGAAATTCGCATTCAATCATTTCACGTTGGGTGAGGATTTCTGCAAGAACGTGCTTCAGATCAGCGATGCGCAATTGTCCGACTGGAACTTTGACCTTCTGCGCCACATCGGCTTCACCAAGCGTGATGTCGACGAAGCGAACGATTATGTCTGCGGAACGATGACGCTCGAAGGAGCTCCGTTGCTCAAAGACGAGCATCTTCCGGTGTTCGACTGCGCCAACAAATGCGGCAAAAAAGGCACGAGATACATTTCGGCGATCGGTCACATCCACATGATGGCGGCGGCACAGCCGTTCATCTCGGGAGCAATTTCCAAGACCATCAACCTTCCGAACGAAGCGACAGTCGAGGATATCAAAAGCGCGTATATGATCTCCTGGGAGAAAATGCTTAAGGCGAATGCCTTGTATCGCGACGGATCCAAACTGAGTCAGCCTCTGAACACACTTTCGAGCGTGATCGACGATATCGAAGACGAAGCCCCGGAAGCAGTAGCTCCGGAAGTGGCCCAGGTTCAAGATGCGATCGTCAAAACGGCAGAGCGCATCATCCATAAGTATGTGGCCGAGCGCAAACGCTTGCCGAACCGTCGTGGCGGATACACCCAGAAATCCAAGATCGGCGGACAAAACGTCTATCTGCGCACCGGTGAGTACGACAACGGACAAATCGGCGAGATCTTCATCGATATGCACCGCGAAGGCGCGGCGTTCCGCAGTCTGATGAACTGCTTTGCGATTTCGATTTCGTTGGGTCTGCAGCACGGTGTGCCGCTGGAAGAATTCGTGGATGCGTTTGTGTTCACTAAATTCGAGCCGAGCGGCATGGTGATCGGCAATCCGCAGATCAAGATGACGACCTCTGTGATCGATTATATCTTCCGTGAATTGGCGGTGACCTATCTCGGTCGCCACGACTTGGCGCATGTGGGACCTGAAGACATCCTGCAGCGCACGCTTCGTCCGATGGAAAACGACGAGGATGATGTGGATGCTCCGGCATCGGCACCAATGGCATCCTATCCGCCATTGTCGGTTGAAACGGCACCTGTATTCGTTCCTGTGAGCGCCAAAGACGACGGATTTCAATCCAAGTTCGAACGTGCTCGTCAGATGGGATACACCGGCGACGCCTGCGGCGATTGCGGAAGCATGACGATGGTGCGCAACGGCACCTGCCTCAAGTGCAATACGTGTGGCGCGACGAGTGGGTGTTCTTGAGTAGAAGCCTGATGCTTGATGATTGATGCTTGAAACAGGGTGTGGCTTTAGCCTCACCCTGTTTTTTTTAGCGAAGCACCTCATCCTGAGGGCTGAAAGCCCGAAGTACCCCATATTTATTAGAGGAAGCACCACATTGAGCTACGCAAATAATATAGATCCCTCGGGCCTTCGGCCCTCAGGATGACAAGCGCCATGCCACAAAAAAGAAGAGGCGGCATAATGAAATCCCAAGCATACTTAGGAAATTGTTATGCCGCCTTTTATTTACGAATTATGCCCTTGTCATCCTGAGGGAGCGGAGCGACCGAGGGATCTGTTCATCGCGCTCATAGTATTATTTCACTTTGTTCATACCTTGTGAGATGGCACCACACATCCCTTCCATCACCCACATCGTTGATGTGGTGCGGGCGACAATCCTGCGTTTCCCGCTGACCCTGATCTTGGCCGTCATCGCCAACATCCTGATCATCATCCTCATCCAATCGGAGATGATCAACAGTCCTCTCGGACGCTACGCCCTTGTTTCGATTCTGGGCATATCACTGAGTTTCGCCTTCCAACTGCGGTCTGAATACGACGAATGGATAGGAGGGAAGCAATGGCTTGCGGCACTCATCCCATTAGGGCTTCTTGCCGCCTATCTGCTCACTTTGCCAACGGCCATCGATTCGCTGTTCGACAATGTCTATCATTCCTATCGCTTTGCGATGATCTTTGTCGTCTCACATCTGTTGGTGGCATTTTTGCCCACACGGAACACGTTCTGGGAATTCAACAAGTCCCTGTTCATCCGCATCCTGCTAGGCGCGCTGTATAGTTTTGTGCTATATGCCGGACTCTCCATCGCCATCCTGTCGCTCGATATGCTGTTCGGCATCGATTTCGGCTCAAAAATCTATGCTTACCTCTGGGTGACAGTCATATTCACCTTCAACACGTTGTTTTTTCTGTCGGGCGTGCCAACCGCATCCGAACTGGGTCAAACGCAGGCCTACCCGAAAGGACTTCGGGTCTTCACCCAGTACCTGCTCATCCCGATCGTACTGATATACGGACTCATCCTCTACGCCTACATGGGCAAAATCATCCTTCAATGGAGCTGGCCGGAAGGATGGGTGACCTGGCTCGTCATTTTCTATTCGATCTCAGGGATTTTCGCGTTTCTGCTGGTCCATCCGCTGTTGGATGATGCCGAACAGCCATGGGTTCGATTGTTCTCGAAACTCTACTTCCCGGCCCTGCTCCCCCTGTCGATTCTTCAGTTGTCCGCCGTATGGGAACGCATCAGCGCCTACGGCATCACCGAGAACCGCTATCTGGCCATGCTGACCGGATTATGGCTGATATCGGTCATCATCGTACTCATCCGCAGTCGCGCCTCGAACATCCGATACATCCCGATATCACTAGCGGCCGTGATATTGGTTGTGATGTTCGGTCCGTGGGGGATGTTCAGCGTGTCGAAATCCTCGCAACGGGGCCAATTGGATCAAGTGTTGATGGAAGCCGGCATCACGGAACGTCCGATTCAGCCCGCATCCTTCGTCGCGCTGGATTCGCTGTCGAACGAGCGGTTCATGGACATCACACAGTATCTGCTGTACACTCACAATGTTGAGGCCTTGAACGGATTCATCGCCGATTCGACCTTGGCGATGCTCGATACCAAGCATGATAACCGTTGGAATATGCATGGGGAGCTGATGACGTTCTTGGGCGTATCGCGAACCAAGCACGATCAGCCGTTCCGTCTCGTCACCGTGATTCGGGAAACCGATGTCATTCCGACCTATGGTTATGCCTATATCCGCCGCTGGGGTGGATGGAATGAAATCCGCATCAATGGAAACGGTTTGAATTACGATCGTGCGGAAAACCGCATCACATATGGCGATGAAGTCCTGGATTTGACGGAATTTGGAAAAACGGCGGCATTGAATGTGGTCGTGAGTGTGGAGATGGCCTCCTTCACGCTAGGCGACATCCGGATCGTTTTGGCGGAATTCGAGCTGAACGGGGATCGATTGTCGAACCCGATGTTTGTTGTGTACACCAATCAGGACATGGAATGAGCGACATCACCATACGTCACGCGACAATTGATGACTTAGATATCATGATGCGGCTCGATTCGCTGCTGTTCCGCTACGACGCGCAGTATGATGACACCTTGGATTTCGGGTGGACGTTTTCAGAAGAAGGGACGCAGTTTTTCACCGATCGGGTGACAGGTGCGGAAGGCGTCGCGTTCGTAGCTGAGCATGACCATCATGTGGTCGGCTATCTGTGCGGCTCGATCGTGGAAGCGTACAGTTATCGGCGCATCAAGCGGATCGCCGAGTTGGAATGCATGTTCGTGCAGCCTTCCACACGCGGAAAAGGGGCGGGATCGGCCCTGGTGAATAAGTTTCTGGATTGGGTGCGGGAGCAGGACATCCACGACGTTCGGATCGAAGCCTCCGCCGAAAACGATACCGCGATCTCCTTCTACAAACGGATGGGCTTCACACCCTATAATCTGGTGCTGGAGGGGAGGTTGGGGTAGGGATGAGCGCGAATACTTCTAAAGCCTACACCAAGAGTGACTACCTGATATTGGCCATCATGGCAGTAGGTGTTATTGGTGTAATCTTCTACAATATATATGCCCCAGTCATATCGAATCCATCGGAAACGATAGGTGAAGTGATTGGTAAAGATCGCATCAGTAAGAGTAGAGTATCAGTGTATCAATATTCTGTCGACGGAACGGTCTATCAAGTGAATGGTTGGGATAGGGCATACAACGGTGATTTATATGTGGTCGAATACGACCCGAAGGATCCATCCAGTGCAAGGGTGCTCGCACATAAACCAGCATTACCCCCAGGTGATTCCACATCCACGATTATGGCGACGATCATCGAATCACACTTCATCAATCGAATGGTCACATATCAGTTTGAAGTCGGTGAATATTATTTCGAGCGGCTTCAGAAGCTACCACCAGACGAAAGCATCCGTGATCCGAAATACGCTTTAGGAAATCGGATTCAGATTGAATATTCCGTTGAGAATCCAAATCATTCCAAGATTAGGTATTAATCGTGAAGTCACGCATTCTCATTTTCACCACCATCCTTGTCGCGATTGTGGCTTACATCATCCTAATCCAAGGCGAGAACAAAGAATTCATCAAAGATCAATACGACGACAAAACCCTCGTTGAGTTTTTTAATGTGGATACGAATGAGCTACGGCTGCAAATCAGATCCAAAGATGACGAAAAATGGATTCAGCATCCGGTCTGTTGCTTGCCCTATGAAGAACATATCCCATCCAATGAAATCCTGTTCGATCGAGAAAAGAGTGATTATCTGATCGTCAATGGGGAACCATTCAAGATTGAACCCATTGGGAAATAATCATATAACCTCAATACATCTCTTCCCACCATTCCGGCTGATCTTTCAGATGCTTATCGAACCAGGCGATGATGGTTTCGCTCCATTTGATGCGTTTCGGATGGTTGAGGATATGATGGTCCTGGTCCGCCACTTCGATGAGTTCAACTTCCTTGCCCAACAACTTGAGCGCGGTATAGAACTGCCAGCTTTCGCCCAAGGGCACGTTCGTGTCGCTGGCGCCATGCAATAGCAGGATGGGGGTGTTCACCTTGTCTGCGGCGAAAATGGGACTCTGATCCACATAGATATCCCGACGGTTCCACGGGAAGGATTCAGCCGTGGCGATGGAGCTGTAGCCATACCCCCAATATCCTTCGCCCCAATAGCTGGTGATGTTCGAGATGCCGGCATGAGAAACGGCCGCGGCGAAGATGTCGGTTCGGGTCTGAAGCAGCATCGTCATGAATCCTCCATAAGATGCGCCAATCGCGCCGACCTTCGCTTTGTCCGCGAACGGATGCGCCGCCAAGAACTCGTTCGTTCCTTTGATGATCTCATCCGCCACGGTGATTCCCCAATTGTTCACGTGCGCGGCCGAAAACTCCTGTCCATATCCAATTGACCCGCTTGGCTGCATCACATACACGATATATCCGTTCGCGGCCCATACTTCTTTCGGGTAGCGACCGCCGAAATCACGGCTCACAGGCGTCGTTCCGGCATAATAGTACACGATCACAGGGTAGGATTTCGCCGGATCAAAGTTCGTCGGGTAATACACATGTCCGTCGATGTCCAATCCATCCTTGTTTTTGAATGTCCATGGCTGGATGTCGCCATACCGCACGCTCGAGTAGGTCGCGGCATTCGGATCAGCGAGCACGCGCGACCGGAATCGAGACACATCCATCACGTAGGCCTTCGTCGGCAGGTTCACGCCATTTCCGGTGTAGGCCAGCATGGTTCCACTACGCGAAATGCTCACGCCATCGGTCATGTCCACGCCTGTGTTCAGCAGCGAAAAGGTATTCCGACGGACATCAAACCGATACAGATTTCCATAGGCTTTGTCGGTGGTGCTGATGAAAATAGATTGCCCATCCGGCGACCAAAATGCGCTTCCAACACTCGGATTGAAGGTTCTGGTGATGGGTTTCACGCTTCCATCCGCCAAGGTGCGGATATATAGCTGAGCATCGTATTCATTGGGGATGACATCCGAAGCCAAGGTGTTTCCCGCGTTGTCGAAGGCCGACGCACTTCCTGAAATCAGCAATTGGCGCCCATCCGGCGAAAAGCGCATGGCTCCGACGCTGCGAGCCGAGAACAGTGAATCGTAGGAGTTGTCCGCCAGATTCAGGATGCCGATTTCCGTGATGGAATACGGACGTGCGCTGAAATCCTCACGCGAACGCGATACAAGAAGTCGGTCTCCTGCGGGATGTTCATCAAGCAGGTTCACGGACTCCGATCCCCATGTGAGTCGGCGCTGGGTTCCATCCAAGCTCAATTCGGAAATATGGTTGCGATGGCGGTACGTCGGCCAGCGGTCGTTCGGATGTTCCAAGCGCTTGAATCCGTCTGTGGATGCCGTGGGCTGCTCTGAGGTCGTGAGGAAGATCCGTCGTCCGTCATTCGACCAGCGGATGCTTCCCAATCGCGCAATTCCATTGGCAAGCTCGATGGATGTGCCATTTTCAATGTCCACCAGCCAGATCGTACCGGTTCCGGAATTGCGCTCCACATACGCGAATCGGCGGCTGTCGGGCGCCCACTGCAAGCCGCTGAAGCTCATCGCGCCTCGATAGGTGCGTACCGGCTTGGCATCGGATGTTCGGATGATCTCGATCCATGATTCGCCCGGTTTGCTGATGGATACCGCAGCAAGGGTCGCATCATGACTCAACGATACCGAGCTCACATTCGGTTCTTCTAGCAACAAACTCAGGTTCATGTACCGGTCCGAATTCAAGCTCGTCTTAGGCTCATGATTCGCACCAGTGACCGTCGTTTTAACCGTCCATGGCGCGGTTTGTCCCGCATCCTCCACCGTCTTGATCCAAACCACATATTTTCCTTTCGGAAGGGAGATGTCGCCGGATTTCGAGGTCGTATCCGAATTTGCTTTCGTGATGATGGATTTCCCATTCACAGTCACTTCCACCATCGCCGGACTCGAAACCTCTACTGTGATCTCATCAAACCGATCCATTTCGATGAAAAACGCCAACCAAGCGACTTGTGGCAGGGAGGATGTACCCGTTCCAATGGGTTGACTGGATGCGATCTTGCGGAATTTCATGGATTGCCCGAATGCGCGGAACGTGGCTCCATCCGTCGGCCACATGTCAGATGTCTTCGCATTCGGATGCTTGAGCAAATCCGACACCTTGAAGGTGCCACCCATCACATCATCCGATGTGTTCCAAGCAGGAAGCGGGGTGGTGAAGGGTCCGGCGCTATAATAGGTAGCGACTTGGGCGTGGACAGTGGATGCCGCAAAAAGCAGCGTGATGATGAGAGTGAGGCGGAATTTAGTCGAGAGAGCTGTCATTTTCTTCGGATATGCGTCTGAACGTTAGATATTCTTCTGGCGTGATGTCGGCAAACAGATAGAAGATCGGGTTCACGGCGCGTCCGTTCCGGTACACTTCATAGTGCAGGTGAGGAGCTTCAACGAGTCCGCTGTCGCCACTGTAGGCAATCAACTCGCCACGCTTCACTTTGCGACCCACACGGATGTTCGGTGCGAAGCGGCTCAAGTGGGCGTAGATGGTCTGAAATCCAAAACCGTGGTCGATCTTGATCATGCGACCGAACGATCCCATGATATCCGCTTCTTGAATCACACCATCGCCTGTGGCATAGATTTCGGTGCCGATGGGCGCGCGGAAATCGAGTCCTTCGTGCATGCGGCGGTAATTAAGAACAGGGTGCATCCGGAATCCGAATCCGCTCACGATCGATGTGCCGATCGGCCGAATCGCCGGGATATGCCTCATTTTTTCCTGGTTCTCATTGTAATAGGCTTGAACCTCTTTGAAGCTTTCGAGCTGCAGATCCACACGGCGCTGAAGATTATCCAACGTCATGTTGGTCCATTTCAGCAATTCGGATGTCTCGCTTTTGAAGACGTCGAACTCATCATACATCGCGGTTCCGCCAACGCCCGACATCCGCTGATCATAGCTGATCGGGTCCAAACCGAGCACTTGGCGGTAAATTTCGTTATCGGTCTCGGCAAGGCGACCGATTTTGCCGTCCAGTTCTTCCAATGTGTTGCGATTCTGGCGCAATTGCTGCAATAGAACCTTGTTTTCGGCCATGAGCGCCATCTCAGCAGGCGTACCGGCATACATCGACAAACCGATGATCAGAAGCCCGGCGATAACCACGCCAAACAGCAGCCACTGGGAAGCGGCGTGCACAAGCTTCTCTCCGGTGGTGTATCGGATGTGCTTGAATTCACAACTGTCTTTGTCGTAGTAATAGAACTTAGGCATGCAACTCTAAAGATATGAATAACTTAGTTATTCCATATCACCTTCGAAATAATCCACCGCACGGCCAGGATAGGACGAAGATCCTTTCTTCTCAGCGATCCTTTGCTGTATTTTTTCCTGAAACGCCTGTGCGGCATCATACCCGTAATTCGACAGAAGATGGTTCATCGCGATCACTTCAGCGATCACAGTGATATTTTTCCCGGGTGTGATTGGCAGGTGCACGATCGGAATATTGAGATCCAATAGCGAGACGGTGTCTTTCTCCAGTCCCGTCCGGTTCACTTGTCGACCCTCTTCCCAAAGGAACAATTCAACGACGACTTCCAATCGTTTCTGATAACGGATGGAGCGGATGCCGAACATAGACAACACTTCGATGATCCCCAATCCGCGGATTTCCATGAAATGTTTGTTCATATCTGTGGATGAGGCCATGATATTGTTGTTCTTTTTGGTCAACATCACCACATCATCGGCCACAAGGCGATGTCCGCGTTCCACCAAGTCCAAGGCCACTTCACTTTTTCCGATTCCTGATTTACCTGCGATGAGGATACCAATTCCATACACGTCCACCATCGAGCCATGGACGACGGTCTGCAGGGCGAACTGGTCGTCTAGGAAATCCCGCAGTTGGAACATGAACTTGGTGGTTTCCACCGGAGTTCGGAAAATGGGGATGGAAAACACACCCGCCATATCCATTAGATACTGAGGAATGGTGTTTCCATGCGTGAGGAAGATGACAGGCACATCGAATTGAAGGATGTTTGAAAACGCTTTTTTCTGATCCTCCATATTCAAATGACGCAAATACTCGCACTCGGTATTGCCCAAGATTTGGATGCGCTGATGCGTGTAGAGCTCCACAAACCCCGCCATGGCCAATCCGGGTCGATGCAACTCCTGCTCCACAATAAAGCGGTTGGCGCAGGCTTCCTCGTTCACACAGGCTTCCAAGGCCACCTGAACTTTCTTGCGGAGCTTCTCGATGAGGAACGCCACGGAAATCTTGTCTTTCCGTGGAATAGGGGTATGATTTCCTAAGGGCATGTGGGCTGGATCAGGATTTGACGAAGCGTTTTTCTTTATAGCGAACCAATTGACGCGCCATGTTATCGATCGCTTTGTTCAGCGCGATTTCGTACGTGGCGGCTTGCTCAGACGCTTTCAGGGTTTGTCCGGCAACCGCAACGACCAATTCCGACTGCTGAGGCATATCGTGCGACTCATATGGCGAAAAGACGACATCCACATCCAATATGCCATCATAGAATTTCGAAAGTTTCTGAACAGATTCGGTGGCAAAGCCTTGGAGGCGTTCGCTGGCGCTGAAATGACGTGCGGTGATTTTGATATTCATGATGGTTCCTTTCTCTGTGCCCTAGGGTGGGCGTTATCGTAAACATGTTTCAATTTTTCCACGCTGTTATGCGTGTATACTTGTGTTGCGGCCAGATTCGCATGGCCCAACAGCTCTTTGATGAGCCGGATGTCGGCTCCTCGGTCGAGCAGATGGGTGGCGAAACTGTGTCGCAACACGTGCGGACTTTTCTGCGAGGCTTCGGCAACCGGCAATAGCGCCGCGCCGACCATGCGTTGCACGGCTTTAGGATAGATCCGCTTTCCTTTGGGCGTCACGAACAAGGCGCCGGTGCCGGAAGCGATCCGATCCTTTAGCCAGGAGGCAAGCGCGAGTTCGGCTTGCGTACCAAACGGAATGATGCGCTGCTTCGCGCCCTTTCCCATCACACTCACTTGTTTGCGTTGCATGTCCACATCGTCCAAATCTAACGAGACCAGCTCACTCAATCGCATCCCCGTTCCGTAGAAAAGTTCGAGGATGGCTCGGGTCTGGGTATCGAGGGTGCCATCGAGCATCTCGTTCAGACCTTTCATAGGTATGGTTTTCGGCAAGCGCCGTTCCCGTTTCGGGGTGAGAAGCGTGGCGGCCGGATTGCTTTGTGTGATGCCTCTCTTATGCGTGAATCGGAAGAAGGCGCGGATGGCGGCGATCTTGCGGGCGATGGAGGTTTTTTTCAGGTTTTCATCACTCAATTCCCCCATCCATAGGCGCAAATGGGATTTGGTGATGGTATCGGGATCGATGGAGTCGACATCCGTCTCATACAATTTGGCCAGAAACCGCATGCATTGGCCGAGATCCCTCTGATACGCGCTCAGGGTGTGTGGCGAGACATTTCGTTCGATGGACAGATAACGGAAAAAGCGTTCGATGGGCTCGCGCATGGTTCAATATATCAAACCGCACGACCTTTCCACGAGATTTTTGTGCCTTTCATGCGATCGACCAAAACCCGGAACCCCAGCGCCTGAAACCACATCACGCCAACCACATGGGAGAACGCGTCGCCCCACCTCATACCATACCATTGGGCCAGGATGATTCTTTGTAGGATGGGAATGCTGATGCAGACCA
This sequence comes from Balneolales bacterium, assembly GCA_041749075.1. Lineage (GTDB taxonomy): Bacteria > Bacteroidota > Rhodothermia > Balneolales > HLUCCA01 > CAMTWZ01. Next base: position 164,022 of record JBGTBY010000035.1, read on the forward strand.
ACGCGGCGACAGGAGCCCATGGCAGTAGAAAAAACGGCATCACATAGATCACAAGATGAAGAATCGCGGCGAATAGGAAGAAGGGGATGTTGTACTCGAATCCGGCCAGGAAATTCTTGCGGAAGCCATTCCATAACTCCGAATGGGACCGATACATGCGGCATCCCACTGATTGGTGACCGTGGTGCATCCGAACAACACCTCCCGAGGATTTTATAGCTTTCGCGAGTTGGACATCTTCCACGATGTCTTGCTTCACACTCGTGTGTCCGGCAATTCGATCATAGGAGGAGCGGGTGAATGCGAGGAATTGTCCGCACGCGGCGGCGAACAGGGGCCGGAATCGAGGACGTAAGAAGCGGGGCATCCACCTCGGATCGGCGCTCACATAACGCGAGGGCAACAGAGTGAACAGGCTGAAATAGACCATCGGAATGACGATCCGCTCCCAAGCGGTCACGAGTTTTTGAATAGGCCAGATTGTGATCATATCCGTGTGTTCATCAAAGGAATCTGCGACAGCGGCGATGGCGTCGGGGGCGAACCAGGTATCGGCGTCCGCAAAGACGAGGATGTCGCCCGTGGCGGCTTGAGAGAGCTGATGACAGGCCCAGGGTTTGCCAAGCCAATCGGCAGGCTTTGCGTTGCCGTGGATCACCTTCAACATCGGAGTATCAAACGAAGCGAGGATGGATGCGGTACGATCGGCGGATTGGTCGTCCAGCACAATCAGTTCGAGGTTCTCATACGATTGATCCAGCAGCGAGCCTACGCAGGTTCCGATGCAATTTTCTTCATTCCGGGCCGGAATCAGCACACTTACGCGCTTCGTGGAGCGTTGAACAGAACGGCGTACCGGCTTCACATCCCTCATATTCAACCATAGGATTAAAGTTGTATAACCAAGCCATAATAGACAAGGAATCAGGAGAGCGAACGCGATCTGCATCGTATATTTACCCTATGAAATTATCGTCGGATGTTACCGGTGACATCGCCGCCAAAAAAACGACACCGGGCAGTTATGAGTGGTGGTACTTTGATGCGGGAGATGACAAAGGCGCCTATCATATTGTCGTCATTTTTTATGAGGGATGTCCGTTTTCGCCGAGGTACATGAGTAGCTATCGGAAGCGTCCGCACCATCCGGATGCATTGGCGTCGCAACATCCGGCCGTGAGCATATCGGTGTACCACCACGGCGTTCCGATTCATTACTCCTTCACGCAATTCAGCCCGTTCGATGCGGAATTTAACCATCACAAGGTGAAACTCCGAATCGGCAACCACAGCATGGAAGCCCTGCATGATGGGGATCAGACCGCGTATTCGATCCGTTTGGATGAGCGGCTTCCAGATGGCACCCAGTTCAATGCGATCCTACGATTTTCCTCGCCTCAGCCGAACAATAAATTATGGGAATCGGAACAATCCAGTGGAACCAGTCATTTTTGGAATCTGCCGCAAGCCGCATCCAAGGTGAAGGGCGTTCTTTCCATCAGTCGAGATGGACGTAAGGAAAAGCCCATTGTATTTGATGGAACCGGTTATCACGACCATAACATCGGTGCCGAGCCGATGGATCAGGCGTTCACCGATTGGTATTGGGGCCGAGTTCATTTCAATGAAGGAACCTTGGTGTATTATTTGTTGAACCTCAAAGGGGATACCCAATGGCGCGCTTGGTGGATCACGGTCGACAATCAGCGCATAGAGACCAAAGCCGTGAACATCCGTACCGACGCCACACTCCGAAATATGTTCGGCTTATCTGCAGACACCCGGTTCACGTTCACGTTTCCCGAGCGCACCGTTGAGTTGGTCATGCGTAAAACCATTGATTCAGGTCCGTTCTATTATCGGTTCTTGAGTGATGCGGAAAGCTTCGATACCACAGGGGAACTCACCGAGCGCACGAACGGCATTTCCGAGTACATCCGTCCGGGAAACATCGGCCTGCGACGCTTCTGGCCCCTAATCAAAATGAGGCTACGCTACGCGGATAAGCGACCGAATTTGGTACAGAGATTCAGGTCTTTGTACAAATTAACTTGGTAAGAAAATGAACAGGGAGAAAGAATATTAACAGGGAGCAACGGAGCAATGGAGATTTGTTTCTTGGGTGATTTAATTAGAGCCCGCCGAGAAAAACTCCTTTTCTCCTTTGCTCCCTGTTCAAAACTCTCTGTTAATCTCTTCGAGCTCCCTTTTAATAGCATGTTGTACCATCTGTAGTACCAATGCTTTTGGAGAGTTGGGAGGAAACTCAATCGGTTTTCCGATCCGGATGACGAGTTCAGGCTTCGGACCCTTCCGGAAATGAATATGCATCCCGATTGGCACCACATCCGCCATCGGGGCATTGTCGATGAGTCGAACCACGCCGCTTTCAAGAACGATGGGCTCTGTGGCGTCGGTCAGCTTTCCCTGTGGATATAAAAAAACGCATGTTCCGGGTTCATTGAGCCAATCCGACGCCTGATCCAGCGTTTTGACCGCGCTACGCGCATGGTTTCGGTCGATCGCGATTGCTCCGAGCTTGGCAAAAAACGGATGCTTTTCGAGCTGCACCTGATCCATGATCGCCAATAATTTCTGATGGAAGTACGTGTGGTTGAGCAGGAGCGGGGTCAACGCATCGAACCAATAATGATGGTTCAACACATACAAGGTGCTCTGTTTCGGAGTGGGATGGTATTCGGTTCGGATGTCGATGGAGGCGAAAGTGCGCCAGTACAGCCAACGCGTGTACCAGGTGAAAAACCAGACCAGGAATCGGGATTCGTTCATGCCGTAAATTACGTTTATTTGATTCCAGCTCCATGATGAACGACTACGCCGAAGCCCATACCCAACCCGAATCGCCGTTGGTGCAAGACCTGCTCAAAGCCACGATCTCCGGTCTTCGCTACGACGACTTGGTGAGTGGACGCATCACCGCCGGACTCTTGCGCCTCCTGGTTCGACTTTCAGGGGCCAAACGTGTGCTCGATGTGGGCATGTACACCGGGTATTCGGCACTATCGATGGCGGAAGTATTGCCCGAAGATGGGGAAGTGGTGACACTCGAAACGAACTCGAAATATGCGTCGATCGGTGCGCCGTTTTTGCAGAGCGAGCCGCATGGGAAGAAGATAAATTTGGTGATGGGTCCGGCTTTGGAATCGATCCAAAAGCTCGAAGGTCTGTTCGATCTCGTGTTCCTGGATGCCGATAAGGATCGATACCCGGCCTATCTGGAGCTGATCAAACCGCGGCTTCGGGTCGGTGGTGTGTTGGTGATGGATAACGCGTTTTGGAAAGGGGATGTGGTGGAGGCCACGAGCCGAAAAGGTGCCTCGGTGCATCAAACCAATACGATGTTGCTGAATGACCCGGATTTCGAAAACGTATTCCTACCAGTTCGAGACGGCATCCACGTCGCCATCAAACTCAACGATTGAACATCACTCGGTACAGGGCTGAAATGTCATCTGCTTTGATGTCGACGGGTTCTGTGATCTGGGTGAATCCGACCGGATTCTGGTCCACATCCAACCGAAACGTGAAAATGAAATCCTCCATGCCACCTCGCCAGCCGTTCATGCTTCCGAATCTCAGGTCGCTGATATGCGGAACCCCATCCCGGATAGTCACATGGTAATACCCTTTTGAGAACCAGTTCAGTCGCTGCATGGCAGGTGTTTCATCCCACTGCGCAGATAATTCTTTTGTTTTGGGAAGCGAATGGAACAGGATGGTGGGATTTTCATCAAACACAGAAACATACCCCTGAAGAAAGGCATCTTCGGTTTCGATGAGGGCACGCCAATAAACGGATGTGAACGGACCCGGTATGGTCATATAGCGCTCAGCGACGATTCCTTGGCGATCCATTTCCTTTTCGAAGATGCCGATTGCGGTGAATTTCAGAACAACGGTAATGGCCAGATAGGTGGTGCTAAGGGCGAGTCCGGTCGTGTTCAACCGACTGCGCCACAGTGTTCCAGGCCGAAATAGCAAGGACGCCAACAGCAAGAACAGAAACGGAAGCGTGTACAGCGGATCGATGATGAAGATGGTGTTGAACTCGACCGCGTAATCGGTGATGGGATTGAACAACTGAGTCCCATAACCGGTGAAGCTGTCCAATAGAGGATGGGTGAGAACAACCCAAAAGAACATCTTGAGATAACTGCGATAACTGAAATCGATCTTGGTATGGATCTTGGTCGCAATCCAGGCTAAAATAGGAGCGGCGATAGAAGGAAAAAAGATGGAATGGCTGAATCCCCGATGCGCGGCGAGATAGTCGACCGGATCAAGGAAAAGTGCTGTGAGGACATCCAAGTCTGGTAATGTTCCTGCGAAGGCGCCCCACAGTGCAGCACGATAACCTAATTTCTTGCCGCCCAATGCCTCGGCGACCGATGCCCCTAATACGATTTGTGTGAGAGAGTCCATGACGGACTCAAACGTGCGAATCTTCGATCAGCGTTCCTTGATCGAGTTTGACCGTACGGAATGGATATTGACGGACGAGATCATAGTTGTGAGTCACCATCAGAACAGCCATACCGCGGTTATTGATCACTTTCAGAACCTCCATAATGGCGGCGGAGGCATCCGGATCCAGGTTTCCAGTGGGCTCATCAGCCAGCATGATGCGCGGCTCGTTGGCCAGCGCACGGGCGATCACCACGCGTTGCTGTTCACCACCTGACAACTCATTCGGCATTTGGTTGCGTTTATTCCCCAGTCCGACCAGATTCAACACTTCAGCGACGCGCATTTTAATGTCGCTGGTACGATGTCCCGTTACTTGCAAAGCAAAAGCCACATTTTCATACACGTTGCGATCGGGGAGAAGCTGGAAATCCTGAAACACGATGCCCAATTTGCGACGCAGAAAAGGAACTTTGCGGTCTGGAAGCGTGGTGATGAGCTCGTTATCCACATAAATCTCGCCAACTTGGGGAATCACATCACGATAGATGGATTTCAGGAACGAACTTTTTCCTGCTCCGGTCGACCCGATCAGATAGATGAATTCGCCATTATGTAGCTTGAAATTGACATCATTCAGAACAAGTCGGTTTTCAAAGCGGACGCTGACGTTTCTGAATTCGATGACCGGACGTTCGTTCATTTTCTAAGGATCAGGGTGATGCGGTCGCTAGTGTCTGTGGCTTCTTCGAGTTCAAAACCGCTGTATGCGGCCAAGATACGCAATCCGGCTTGGGTCACGAGGGCTTTCATTTCAGCAAAGGTATACACGCGTTGCACATGGACTTCACGGTACCGCTGCAACACATGGGCGTTGTCGTCGCTGAGTTTTTCGAGCGTGAAATCGTTGTAATGCAATTTATCGGCAGGGAGGAAGCGGCTGACCCGCACAAACCGCCAATGATCGGCCGTGATGCCTTCATCGTTCATCAGATCGGCATGCTTTTGCGAATTCGTAGCTGTGGCAAAATCCAAAATGAAGATGCTTTCCTCATACATCACATTCTTCACCTGTTCCAACACGCGGATGATGCCGCTCGTCTCGGTCATGTAATTGATCCCATCAAATACGAGCAGAACCACATCGAAGGTGTCTTTGAGTTTGATGTCGGTGAAATCCACTTGTTCAAAGCTCACATTCGATCCTTTGAACTCTCCTTTGAAGCGGGCCACATCCAGCATTTCGTTGGAAATATCAGTGGCTGTGATGTCATAAAGGTCGAATTCATCCAAAAGGAGGGACAGGGTTCCGGTTCCGCATCCCAATTCGAGTAAGGTTTGGGCATCCTCGAAATGCTCCGCCACGATGGCATCAATGAAATCCGCCCATTCCTCATAGTCGACATCTTTCATGACCTCGTCGTAAACAGGGGCCAGATGGGTGTAGATCGCTTGATTGTGCTTGTGCAACGTCATGAACGGTTTTTATGGATTTGGATGGATAATTGGATGGCAGATTGAAACGAATCGGGTGAAGCGACACCTTTCCCTGCGATGGCGAACGCCGTGCCATGGTCGGGTGAGGTGCGGATGATCGGGAGACCGGAGGTGACATTCACTCCGTCGTGAAACGCGATCGTCTTGAATGGGATGAGGCCTTGGTCGTGATACATCGCCAGAACGGCGTCGTAAGCCTCGTAGGTTTTATTGCCGAAGAATCCATCGGCAGGAAAGGGTCCTGTGGAATTGATGCCGAACACATGCGATTCCTGGATGGCCGGCCAGATCACCGTGCTTTCTTCTTTGCCAAGGACGCCACCGTCACCGGCATGCGGATTCAGCCCAAGCACAGCGATTTTTGGGGATGGTATTCCGAAATCACGCTTAAGGGCATTGTGCAACATCACAATGCGGTGCAGTACGTTATCCTTTGTGATGTGTGTGAATATGGATGATAAAGCCACGTGGATGGTGACCAATCCCACTTTCAATGTATCGGTCGCCAAGATCATACTCACATCGGGCGAACCTGTCAGGCGTTGGATATACTCGGTATGTCCCGGTACATCATAACCCGCCAATGAAATCGCTTCTTTTGAGATGGGTGCCGTTACCATAGCAATGGACTCGCCAGACAAGCAGGATTCCACAGCGGCACGAATGGATATCATTGCCGCCTCTCCCGCCTGAGTACGTAATGAGCCTGTTTTTATGTCGCCTTTTTTGACATCCACCACATTGCGCCAGTCGAGATCGGGGCGCATGGGAAGGTTCAACAGGTCGGAATAATGCTCGAATACAGTTTTCGAGCCAAAAACGATGGACTTGGGAGGAAGGATGTGAGCCGACTTCAGAATGATTTCCGGACCGATTCCATTGAAGTCGCCCATGGTAAGGGCTATGTGGGCAGACATTACACGTTCGTCAAGGCGAGCTCACCAGTTCAAAATCTCCGAATCCTGTTGTAGAACGGAATATAAATCGACGTGTAGGATATTCCCAAACCACAATCGCGTCTCCATCCGGCGGAAACAAGCGTTCTTCTTTCACGGGTTTTCCATACAATATCCAGGTTTTACCCATGATGGAGTCGTAACCGGGCTGTGCCGGGGACGAAAAGGTGTTGTATGCGTAATCGATCCTTGTATAATATTCGGCCATCAGTTCGTTGTAAGCTGATTCCGGAGTCGGATCCCGTTGTTTCCAATAGGCATTGAATTTGCGTTCGCGGTCGGAAGTCGACCCACGACGCATGTTTCTCAAAGCCTCTTCATTCAATGCGAATTTCATCATGTCGATGGCGACATCCAAGTTGAGCAAACCACTGGGAATGTTGAACCACCGCGGCATGAAGGTGGTTTGATGGATGATTCGGCCGTTTTGCTTGACCAGAATTCGGTGCATCACATTCTCGAAATTCTTCGTGGGCAGAATGAAGCGGTGTAGGCGGATATGTCCCTCTTCAGCAAGCACGACTCGCACGGCTCCATTTGCATCCGAAAATCCACCGAAAGACCCGATTCCAGATTCAGAACTCATGGCACCACTCCAGACCACGGTCGAATCTTTGGGCCCATTAATGGCCATGATGTCGATCGTAGCCAGAGAATCGCTGGCATACATCAGGAGAAGATCGGCATCGCCTCCAAACAGGATATTCGATCCGACATTCAATGCGCGAAGCTCAGTAGGGACTGTCTCCAGGAAAAAAATGGATACGTCGGATGGGGGAGGCTCCGGATTCGGAAGCACGTTAATGGTATTGGCAACTCCGTTGATTTGGACACTTGGAACTACTCGGTACATTTGCCGCGGAATGCGGACACTCACACTGCCCTGCACAAAATGGGTTGTGGATTTCGTCTGATCGAAATTCTCGGGGCGTACGTCACGAGACCATACCACGCGTCCCAATGTGGTTTCTGGTTCCTGATTACGGCGGGCGCGAGGCGTAACCGTCATCACATCAAATGTGATGACCAAATCGGCGATCCAACCATCCGCTTCCGATTCGATCTTTTTAAAGATGATGCTGGGGTAAGGAATGCGGAAAAACGTGTGCACATCAAGGCTGTCTGTTCCACTAACCGGCACTGCCAAACTTTGGCGGAACCACGCTGGATTCCGGTTTGTGCGGTCCAGGGCCTCATACGACAATCTCGGTTGGGCGTGGATCGTGGCACCAAACAAGCCCAAGAGCGCACACATCAGGAAAAATCGGAGTTTCATATTGGATAATAGGAAGTATTTTCTCGTCATGTCTATTGATTCCCTAAACGAACGAGCCAAGCAAATTATGTTGGGAGGCGGTGCTAAACGCATCGAATCGGAACATAAGAAAGGCAAGAAAACCGCTAGAGAACGCATCCAACTCCTGATCGATCCGGGTAGTTCCTTTGAAGAAATCGGATTATGGGCCGGATATGACCAGTATGAGGATGCCGGTGGATGTCCAGCCGGTGGTGTGATTGTCGGAATGGGGATGGTGTCCTCACGCCGTTGCATGATCGTGGCCAACGATGCGACCGTCAAAGCCGGCGCATGGTTTCCCATCACCGCGAAAAAGAACCTACGCGCTCAGGAAATCGCGATGGAAAACCACCTTCCTGTGATTTATCTGGTGGATTCGGCCGGAGTCTACCTTCCGATGCAAGACGAAATCTTTCCGGATAAAGAGCATTTCGGACGGATCTTCCGCAACAATGCGATGATGTCGGCCATGGGCATCCCCCAAATCGCGGCCATCATGGGAAGTTGTGTCGCCGGTGGCGCCTATCTGCCCATCATGAGCGATGAGAGCCTGATTGTGGATGGAACCGGCAGTGTGTTTTTGGCCGGAAGTTATCTCGTGAAGGCCGCTATAGGAGAGCAGATCGACAACGAAACCTTGGGTGGTGCCACAACTCATACCGAAATCTCCGGCGTCACAGATTACAAGATGCCGGATGAAACCACGTGCTTGTCTACCATCCGCGACCTAATGGCCAAACAAGGACCTTTTGCCCGATTGGGATTGACGAAAGAGGCCCCATCCGCTCCCAAACGTCCACCATCCGATTGGCACGATATCCTTCCCGAAGATCGCAACAAGCCCTATGACATGATGGCTTTGCTCAACACCATCATCGATTCTGGCAGTTTCGTGGAATTCAAAAAGGGCTATGGACAAACCCTCATCACCGGGTATGCTCGAATTGACGGGTGGAACGTGGGAATTGTCGCCAATCAACGATTGATCACCAAGACGAAGACAGGGGAGATGCAGATCGGTGGAGTAATTTATTCCGATAGTGCCGACAAAGCCACTCGCTTCATTCTCAATTGCAACCAAAAACGCATTCCGATCATCTTCTTGCAGGATGTGACCGGTTTCATGGTCGGAAAGCGCAGCGAACATGGCGGGATCATCAAAGATGGCGCGAAAATGGTGAATGCGGTGGCCAACTCAACGGTTCCGAAAATCACCATCATCGTAGGCAACAGTTATGGTGCTGGGAATTATGCCATGTGCGGGAAAGCCTATGATCCACGGTTCATCTATGCGTGGCCAACCGCGCGAATTGCGGTGATGGGAGGCGCACAGGCGGCACAAACCTTGTTGCAAATAGAAGTTAGTGCCTTGGAGAAGAAGGGAAAGACATTGACATCTGATGAAAAAGCCGAGTTCTTGAAGCAATTAAGCGACAAATACAACCGCCAGACGGATGTCACCTATGCGGCTTCCCGTTTATGGGTAGATGAAATCATTGATCCGGCTGAAACCCGATCCCGAATTTCTGCATCTATTGATGCGGCAGACCATAATCCGGAGATGCCCCGCTTCCGAAATGGCGTGATTCAAGTCTGAAGTATTGGAGTTTCTTAATAAATTGCCAACTCGGTACACGTCATGGTATCTTCCTAAATCGTTGTTTGTCAATCAGATATTGGAGAATCAAAATGAGATATGGTTTAATCCTCCTATTGATTTCGGTAGTGGCCTGCCAACAGCCCGCCTCGACATCATATGAGGAATCAGATAACCAATTCAGTAAGAATTCGGGTGTCACTCAATTAAGCGAATCGGCTACTAGCGCCACAGGTATTGTCAGCTGGACCAACAAATCCGGTCATGCTGGAAAAATCACGACATCAGACGGCTCGGTATTCACATACAATGCGAAAGCAGGGCACACGGTCGATGGATTCAGACCAGCCGTAGGCGATGCCGTACTATTTAACACCGGTAATGGAGCGTCGGCACGCTTTGTTCGTCCGATCGATATTCCGGAAGAGGATGATGGCGACGGCGAAGGCAATGATGATGATGATGATGATAATGATGTAACTCCACCACCGCCACCTCTTTGGTGATTAGCCACGCTGGCCAATTTATAGCCCCTTTACATTTTTTATGGTGAAGGGGCTTTTTTTTTGTCGTCTCGAATCGGTAACTACGTGCTTCAATTTCAACGTCCTAAAATTTATTATGAAGCACTTAAAAACCGGTACGGCCATGCTGGTTCTGTTTGGTCTGAGCACAACTGTGCAAGCCCAAGCTGTACCTGCACAGGCCTTCACCCGTGTTACCGTGCATCTGGCGGATGGGTCGTCGATTCCGAACGCAAGCATCGTATGGCGCAATGGCGTTATCGAAGCGGTCGGAGCGAGGGTCACCATTCCATTTGATGCCCGAGTGACCGATGGCGGCGATTCGCTGCACGTTTACCCTGGATTTATCGATGGCTTGGCCACATGGGGTACACCTGAAATCCCACGCCAAATGGATCGCCCCGAACGTCCCGCTGAGCCGGGCTACGAACGGGCCGGCATCCAGCCAGAACGTGCTGTCCAGCCCTTGCTGAAAGCCGACGCGGCCGAGTTCAACCTTGCTCGAAACAATGGATTCACACTCGCAGCCATCGCCCCACAGGGGTTCATGCTTCCAGGTCAGATCTCCATCTTCCATGTGAAGGGCACGGAGACGTCCACATCCCTGTTCAGATCGAACATCGGACCAAAAGCGTCGCTCGCAGGAACTCGTGGCGCATATCCTGGCACACCGATGGCGGTGATGTCTCGCTACCGCCAATTGATGCACGATGCTCGCACACTCCAAACTGTGCAAGCCACTGGTGCAGCGAACGCAGGTCGCGATGCGGTTTTGGAATCGCTCTATCCTGTCGCAAGCAAAACCACGCCGTTGTATTTCATTGCAGACGATAAAGAATCCATCAACCGGGTGTTGAGCCTGGTCGATGAACTCGGGTTCAATATCGTGCTGGTCTCCGGTAAGCAAGCCCATACGCTCAGCACTGAGCTCGCAAGACGCAAGATTCCGGTTCTGGTGAGCATCGACATGCCTGCCAAGCCCGATACCGCATCGACGGACAATCAAGAGCGCTTGGCTTGGAATACCCGTCAACAAGCCGCTTGGACAGCCCAAGTGCGCAATATCCGGACATTGCTGGATGCTGGTGTGCGTGTAGGATTTTCCTCGAATGGACTCAAGCCTGCCGACATCCGCAAAAATCTGGATGTATTGATTTCGGATGGAGGCTTGACCGAAGCCGAAGTCATCAAATTGCTAAGTTCAGAAACCGCATCCATCCTTGGAATCGGTACCGTAGCAGGGGATGTGCGCACGGGACGCTTGGCGGATCTTGTGGTCACCACGAAAGCATTCCCATCCAAAGGCAGCCGCATTGTGTACACGGTTACGGCTGGAACCCAAACAGAAATCAAATCCTCACCCGCCGGCGGTTCCGCTGGACCACGTGGGAGAATGCCATAATGAAATCCTTCCTTCCAATCTTATTTGCTTTAATGATGGTGGGTACGGCGGTTGCGCAACCCAAGGGCTCGGTCCTTGTTAAAAATGCGACCGTCATCACCATTGCGAACGGCACGCTAGACAACACCGATGTGTTAGTCCAAAACGGACTCATCACTCGCATCGGGCAGAATTTGAACGCGCCTCGCGGCGTGGAAACCATCGATGGAACGGGCAAATACTTGCTTCCGGGCATCATCGACGCGCATTCTCATCTGGCATTGACCAGCATAAACGAAGCATCGAGTCCGGTAACGGCCGAAGTGCGCATGCGTGATGTGGTGGATCCGAACGACATCGGACTTTATCGCGCACTGGCTGGTGGTGTAACGATTAGTCATGCCATGCACGGGTCTGCGAACGTGATCGGCGGACAAGGCGCCACTTTGAAACACCATTATGGTGAAGAAGCGTCCGGTCTTCTCATGCGCGATGCGCCTCGCACCATCAAATTCGCGCTAGGTGAGAATCCGACTCGAGTTCATGGCCAAGGCAATGGCGTCCATCCGAGAACCCGTATGGGCGTGGAACAAGTCATTCGTGAGCATTTCGATGCGGCGAAAGATTACAAACATCGTCGTGCCGCAACTCCAACCCGCGTAGCCAAAAACGAACGCCTTGAGGTTATGGCCGACATCCTTGATGGAAAAATCCTCGTTCATTGCCATTCGTACCGTTCCGATGAGATTCTCATGCTGATGCGGGTGTTTAATGAGTATGGTATCAAGAACTACACGTTCCAACACGCCAACGAAGCGTTCAAAGTGGCACCAGAATTGGCCAAGAACGGGGCTCATACCTCTATTTTCGCCGATTGGTGGGCTTACAAATTCGAAGTGTACTATTCGACGTCCTACAACGCGGCGATTCTGAATCATTACGGCGTGGTGAACTCCATCAACTCCGATAGTGACGAGCTGATCCGCCACCTCAACCACGAAGCGGCCAAAACCGTGAAGTATGGTGGTGTATCGGAATTGGACGCTCTAAAAATGATCACGATCAACCCAGCGATTCAATTGGGCATCGACAAGCGTGTTGGCAGCATCGAGGTCGGCAAGGAGGCAGATTTCGCACTCTGGAGCAAACATCCCTTGTCGATTTATGCGATCGCCGAGCGGACTTGGGTGGATGGTGTCACTCGCTTCAATCTGGCCACCGACGCGACCGACATGCGCTTGAATGTGTCACCGGTTGGAACCTTCGAAGCGAGCATCATGTCTGAATCGGGTCGCCACACGGATGCATGCATGAACGACGTGCTCGACTTCTTCACCTTAGAAACGATGGATCACAACCATGAATAAACGAATCCTTTCCCTTTTCATCGTGTTCTTGGGCGTCGTTTCGATATCGAACGCGCAGATCACGGAGAAGCCTAATTTCGGCAAAATCGCCCTCTTGAATGCCACCATCCATACCGTCAGCGACGGCGTGATTGAAAACGGTATTGTTCTGATTGATGGTGAACGTATCGTGTTTGTTGGCAATAATGTGAAACCGACGGCGGATTACACCATGATCGACCTGACCGGCAAACACGTCTGGCCGGGTATGATTGATGCAGGAACAAGCCTCGGACTCGTTGAAATCTCTGCCTTTCCTGTGACGGTCGACAATGCCGAAGTCGGCAATTTCAATCCGAACATGCGTGCGTTCACGGCCATCAATCCGAACTCGGCGGCCATCGCCATCAACCGAGTGGAAGGTGTGACCACGGTCATCGCAGAACCTTCATCCGGATTTATTTCCGGTGTGGCCACGCTCATTGACTTGTTCGGCTACTCGCCCGATTCCATGGCTGTGAAAGCCGATGCGGCGATGGTCATGAACTGGCCCGTCAGTGGACGCAGAGGCTGGTTCGATCAGCGTACCGATGAACAGCTCAAAGAACAATTCGAAACACAGCTCAAAGACATGAAAGAAACCTGGAACAAAGCCAAGTTCTATCACACGATGATGAGTTCCTTCGAAGCATCCCCAACCGGTAAAACGCGTCCCAACAAAGACCAACAAATGGACGGGATGCGCAACGTGTTCCGTGGCACCCTGCCGGTCATGATTCGAGTGGATCGTGAAGGAGACATCAAAGAAGCTCTCAAGTGGGTCGCCGACAATCCCGATGTGAAGTTCATATTCACCAGTGTGGCGGAAGGGTGGAGAGTGGCCGATGAGATCGCAGCGGCTAAGGTTCCTGTGATCGTAGGACCCGTTCTCCGTCTTCCATCACGTGGTTACGACTCCTATCAGCGCCCCTACGAAAACGCAGGATTGTTACACAAAGCGGGAGTCTTGGTCGCATTGCGCACTGGTCAGACCGAGAATGTTCGGAATCTACCGTTCCAGGCGGGTTATGCGGCCACCTATGGCATGCCATATGAAGAGGCTTTGAAGTCGATCACGCTGAATCCAGCCAAGATCTTTGGAGTGGATGATCGTATCGGCAGCATTTCAGAAGGGAAAATCGCGAATTTGGTTGTCACCAATGGCGATCTGCTTGAAACCATGACGCAAGTTGAAATGGTGTTCATCCGTGGACGTGATATTCCGCTGACGAGCCGTCAAGAACAGCTTTACCGCGAATTCATCAATCGCGACGCGACGAATTGATCAATGAACATGACCCGGCACATCGCAGACATGCGTGTGCCGGTTGTTCTTATAGATGCTCCAAGCCAGAATTCCAGCACCCAATGCCATGGTCAACATGCCCGGAATTCGCAACGCGACGTCCGACGTCGTGTGTTGATGAAACAAGAATTGGCTGGTCATCACCAATGCCAATCCGATTCCGAACTGAACGGCGAGTTTCACGTTCTTATGCTTCCACCACGTAGGCATGAACGCAGCCATGCTCAGTGGAACGACCGATAAAATCAATATCAGTTCCAACGTGTCGGAAAAGAACACCGACATTGATGGCAAGGCCAAAATAATGAATGGGGTGGCTAGGCAGTGGACCAGACAAACTGACGACAAAACCACACTGGAGCGTGAAAACAAGCTCCGAACAGAGTTACTCATGGCAAGTGGGACAGTTTCCGTGCAATAAGATTTCCTGAGTTTTCACCTCGAAACCCGGATCGGGCAGCGGGATGGGAGCAGAAGCGTGAGGGATGGGAAAACAAAACACTTTGTCGCACACATCACACACGAAATGGGCATGCGGTTGCGCATGATCATGTCCGGTTTGGTCCAACTCGGGCGATACCGCATACAACCAGTTGCGGTCTTCCGTCGGAATCTTATGCAAGATCCCTTTCTCCGTGAACACATTCAGCGTTCGATAGAGCGTCACCTTGTCCAACGTGGCATCGGCAAGCGCCGTCGAGATGTCTTGATGCGACATGGCAGCGGCCGATTGCAACAACTGATTCAGAACCTGAACCCGTACCGGGGTCACTTTCAAATCATGTTGGTGAAGGATGTCGGTGATGTTCGATTCCATCTTCAAATGTACGGCTTGCAAAACTCATTTGCAACTGAGTTGCATTAAATGGGATTCGTCTGGACGGCAAAATCTACCGATATTCAAACATATGCGACAACAACCCATTCGAATCGCTTCCGGACAAGGTTTTTGGGGCGATCTTCCTATCGCTCCCATCCGTCAGGTAAAATCCGGCTCCATCGATTATCTGATGATGGATTATCTGGCTGAAGTGACGATGTCGATTCTGCAGAAGCAGAAAACACGGAATCCGGAATATGGCTACGCACGTGATTTCGTGGATGTAATCGAGCAAATCCTTCCTGAAATCGCCGCAGGTGATGTCAAAGTCTTATCCAATGCCGGTGGTGTGAATCCGAAAGCCTGCGCCGCCGCAATCCAAGCCTTGGCCGCATCCCAAGGGTTTCACGGCATCAAGATCGCGGTTGTGGATGGGGATGATATTCTTGCACAAATGGATGACCTCATCGCCGGCGGACATCCCCTAAAACATATGGAAACAGGGGAGGCCGCGATCGGCAATAAAGACTCTTTTTTATCGGCGAATGTGTATTTCGGGGCGAAACCGATGGTCGAGGCGCTGGCTCAAGGCGCGCAGATTGTGGTGACGGGTCGGGTGACCGACACTGGACTTTGCTTGGCACCGCTCATCCACGAATTCGGATGGGAATATGATGATTGGGACAAGATGGCGGCTGGAACCGTGGCGGGCCACATCCTCGAATGCGGTGCGCAAAGCTCAGGTGGCAATCTCACCGATTGGTGGAGGGTTGCATCCTTCCGGAAAATCGGATTTCCTATCGCTGAAGTATCACCAAACGGGGACATGGTGATCACCAAACATCCGGATTTGGATGGATGGGTGCACAGCATGACCGTCAAAGAGCAATTGTTATATGAAATCGGAGACCCCGCATCCTACATCACTCCGGATTGTGTCGCTGATTTCACGTCCATCCATGTCGAAGACATCGGAAAGGATCGCGTAAAGGTGTCTGGAATCAAAGGAAGAGCGGCAACACCGTTCTATAAGGTATCGGCCAGTTTCTCGGATGGATTCAAGCTTACCGCATCCCTGACGTATGCCTGGCCGGATGCGGTGGAAAAAGCGCGTCTCGGAGCCCGCATCCTGGAAGAGAGGGCTCGGGATTTAGGCCTAAACATCGGTATCTTTCACCACGATTTGATCGGGTATCAAGCTTGCCACGAAGGCACCGGAGGAACAGTAGCGAGTGAACCAGACGAGGTTCAACTTCGCATCAGCGCTTCCGGTGAGTCGAAAACTGATTTGGATCGTTTTGGGATGGAAATCGCTCCGTTAATTCTGACCGGACCGGGGTCGGTCACAGGTTTTGCGGGTGGACGTCCTAAAGCGAGCGACATCGTTGCGTATTGGCCTGCCTTACTCGATAAACTGGCGGTTTCACCGAACGTCACACTATATACAACTTAATATTAGACATGATCATCGCAGTTATCGGAGCCGGAATCGCCGGACTCACAGCAGGCAATTTGCTTGCCAAAGCCGGACACAATGTCACCGTATTTGAAAAAAGCAATGGATTCGGCGGTCGTTTGGCTACCCGGTATGCTGGAGATGCAAATCAAATCAAGCTCGACCACGGCTCACCCTACATTTCAGCCGGTGGTGATGAATTCAATGAATGGATCGATTCCTTGGTGGCGAAAGGACTTCTTGCAGAGTGGACAGACCGCTTGGCGTTTCATGACGGAAGCACCTTTTATCCAGAACATCCCGCACACGAACGCGGGGCCAAGTTCATCGCTCCGAACGGAATGAACAGCATCGGAAAAGGCATCAGCCGGTATGTGGATGTCGTTCGCAATCGGAAAGTCGGTGGAATCACCTTAATAGCCCCGGATCGGCACAAAAAGCGCTCATGGGTTGTCAATTTCGATGACAGCAATGTGTTTGAAGCGGATGCGGTCATCATCGCTACTACAGGTCCGCAAGCCCAGGGTATCGTTCAAACCGCACAGGACGAATGGGGGGTCAAATTCCTCATCCGCCAATTGAGTGATGTGTTTTATGAGCCGGCGTTCACGTTGATGGCCGGTTATGGCGGACGTGAACAGCCGGATTGGAAAGGCATTTCGTGTCAGCACGACAACATTTCCTTCATCTGCAATGAAAGCAGCAAGCGCCCCAATCAAGCCGAAACCGCACTCGTAGTGCAAAGCACCGCGGCCTTTGCGATGGAACATCAGGACGCCGAACCGGCCGACATCCAAGCGAAAATGATCGCGGCTTTGCCCGCACTAGCTGGGTCTTGGAGCGGGTTTCCTTTGTGGACTCAATCGCACTTATGGCGTTTCGCCCATTGCGTCGCACCGGTTCAAGGCATGTCGTTCTTGGAACTGGAGCAATCTGAGGCCAATCTGGCTGTGGTTGGCGACTACATCGGCGGAACGTCCATGGAGACCGCTTATTTATCTGGCAAACGACTTGCTGAGCACTGGATCGATAAATTAGCCAAGTAGTGTTCGACCTGTTTCGCTTCAACCGTTTTTTCAAGAAATACACCTCCAGCTTGGTCGCAGGAGTGGTGTTTCTGACGGCTTCGAATGCGTTTCTGGTCTGGATTCCGATCCTCATCCGTCAAACGATGGACCGTGTGGAGGATTTGTCCGATACGACCGCCTATCAAGGATGGGGGACGTGGCAAATCCTGACCACGACGGAAGCCGGCGACATGCTGGCTTGGTTGTCGCTTTGGCTTGTTGTTGCAGCAGTCGGTTACGGGATCCTGCTATTTCTGACCCGGCAAACCATCATTGTCAGTTCCCGTCGAATCGAATACGATTTGCGAAATGAGGTTTATGCCAAAATGCAGCAGCTCCCTCAGAGTTGGGTGAGTCGAAACAGCACAGGTGATATCTATGTTCGTATGTCGGAAGACATTGCGAGAGTGAGGGAGTATTTCGGTCCTGCATTCATGTACGGCGTGAACACCATCACCCGATCCGGAATCATCATCACCATCATGTTCATGGTGAACGCCGAACTCACCTGGTGGGCCTTATTGCCACTGCCATTGCTGTCGGTTTTGGCGTATTGGATGAGCAAGTACATCCACGACCGTTCCAATGAGATTCAGGAGCAGTACGCGGTATTGGCGGGTCGGGCGCAAGAAGCGTTCTCATCCATCCGCCTGATTAAAGCCTATGTGCGTGAGGAGTATGAGCAATCTCGTTTTGAGGCGGTCAGCGAATCCTATCGTAAAAAGAAACTGAGGCTGGATTTCGTCGAGTCGTTATTCCATCCCATGCTGAATCTTCTCATCGGAAGTTCGATCGTCTTCGTAGTCTGGAAAGGAGGGGAGTTGGTGATTTCGGGTGTGATGACAATCGGAAACATCGCTGAATTCATCATCTACGTGACCTACCTCACCTGGCCCATTGCCGCGCTGGGTTATACCTTAAATCTGGTGCAACGCGCCGCCGCATCACAAAAGCGCATTCAGACCATGTTGGATGTGGAGATTCCTGAAACGAATGGTTTAACAGCGGACGGTCCTCAAAACCTTGCTGGTGGTATCGAATTCCGAAATGTTTCCTTCCGTTATCCCGGTTCCGAATTCGATGCACTTCGGAATGTTTCGTTCAAGGTGAATCCGGGTGAGCATGTGGCGTTCGTTGGGCGTACTGGATCCGGAAAAACCACTCTATTGAATCTGATACCACGTTTATGGGAACCCACATCCGGAGAGATCCTAATCGACGGACATCCCATTTCCACTTTGCCGATGGAACAATTACGAGGCCTCATCGGCGTTGTACCGCAAGACGGGTTTTTGTTCTCCGACACCATCGGGGAGAACATCCGATTCGGTAAGGACGACGCAGATTTGAGAGACGTGGAAACAGCCGCAGAAAAAGCCCAAATCAGGGAAAACATTTTGGAATTTGAAAAGAAATTCGAGACCATACTCGGAGAGCGGGGTGTTACATTGTCTGGAGGACAAAAACAACGAACCACGATTGCCAGAGCCATTATCCGCAATCCGACCATTTTAATACTAGACGACGCGCTGAGCGCGGTCGATACCAAAACAGAGGATGCCATCATTCGGCACCTGCATTCGAAGACGGAGAAACGAACCATACTGAACATCAGCCACCGCATATCCAGCATCAAAAAAGCAGATCGGATTTATGTCTTACATGACGGAAATATCGTCGAATCCGGCACACATGCTGACCTTCTCAAAAATGATGGTTCTTATGCGTCGATGTACCACAAGCAATTAATCGAACAAGAACTCGCTCAAATCTAATCCATCCATCATCACCGGGTGCTGCACTCTCGGATAGCGAGGCAGTCCGGATTTAATCAGATCCACATAGGAGAACACTCATGATCATCATGCCATTAGGTGTAGGTTCAGCCACACCGACCGCCGACCGCCACCTCGCTTCCGTCGCCATGTGGCGCGAAGGCCGCGTCTTCCTCTTCGACTGCGGCGAAAATTGCCAAATGAGAATGCTTCAAGCCGGCATGAAGCGCTCGAAAATCGATTACATTTTCATCACCCATTTGGATGGGGACCATTTCTTCGGTCTTCCCGGACTCATCACCACCATGCAACTGCAGCGTCGTGAAAAAGTACTGCATATTGTGGCACCGGAAGGTATTCAGAAATTCCTCGACGCCACACTCGAAGCCGTGAACTTGGAATTGTGCTTTGAGATCGTTTATCACGAAATCCCGCTCGGCACCGAACACATGGTGGTCGTTGAAGAAGCTGATTTCATAGTTGAAGTTCGCAAACTCGAACATTCGACCTACTGCGTGGGTTATCGGTTCCAAGAAGTTGGAAAACCTGGCAAGGTTAACGCCGAATTGGCTACGGAGATGGGGATCACCGAAGATCAACATTTCAAGGATCTGAAAAATGGTGTGGATGTGACCCTTGAAGATGGTTCGGTTGTGAAAGCAGCCGATATCGTTGGTCAGCCGATCACCGGAAACGTGTTCACATACATCACCGACACCCGCTTTTGTGAAAATGCGGTCAAGCTCGCCGAACGCGCGACGATTTTGTATCACGAGTCCACTTTCGGTCAGAATCTGAAAGACAAAGCCGAAGAAACCGGTCATTCCACCGCTACAGAAGCGGCAATCGTGGCGAAAACCGCAAATGCGGAGCGCTTGGTGATCGGACATTTCTCGGCTCGATACACCAATCCGTTTGTGCTCTTAAAAGAAGCCAAAATGGTGTTTGAAGACACGTGGATCGCCACCGAACTTCGCCCGATCATGACCGATCCTGAGCAGGAGAGAGGCATTTTCCAACCTGTGCAACCGCAACGCGAATCCTTCCCACGTGAACAGCGCGGCGGATTTCAGCAACGTCGTCCGTACCCGAACAATCGGGGTGGATTCCAACAACGTCGTCCTTATGGCGATAGCCCACAACGATCTTCTAATAACGATAGGGGATTTGATCGTCCACAGCGGCCCTATAACAACGATCGCGGATTCGACCGCCCTCAGCGTCCATTCAATAATGATCGGGGATTTGATCGTCCGCAACCAAGGCCATTCAACAATGATCGCGGGTTCGATCGTCCGCAACCAAGGCCGTTCAACAATGATCGCGGGTTCGATCGTCCGCAACGTCCATACAACAACGATCGGCCGAGACCGGAAGGAGATCGCAACTATGACCGTCCACAACCGCGACCGGTTCCTCGTCCTGCTCCACGTCCGTTTCAATCGGATCGCCGTGATCCACAAGGGCCGGATAACCGTCCACCGCGCCGCGATTATCGCGATGCGCCGCAGGAAAACCGCCCGATAACCCCACGGAATCCGTTTGATGAGTTCGACAGATTCTAAACCGAAAGCCGTCGATTCAATCCTGATTCGGCGGCTTTCCGCGTTTTTACTGCCCTACAAAGGGTACATCCTTCTTGCGCTGGGCCTCACATTGGTCGTGGCGTGGCTAGGACCGCTTCGCCCATATATCACCCAAATCGCCGTCGATGATTACATTGCCGTCGGTGATTATCAAGGATTGTGGCGGATCATCGGCCTGTTTGCCTTGGTGCTCGTCGGTGAATTCTTTCTCTTGGTGCTCACAACCTACCTGACTCGATGGATCGGTCAAGGAGCCCTGTTCAAACTCCGGACAACCGTGTTCCGCCACATCGCACATCTTCATGTGCAGTATTTCGACCGGAATCCGATCGGCCGCCTCATCACTCGCACAACAAGTGATATCGAGGTTCTGAGCGATCTGTTGTCGAACGGGGTCGTGAACATGATCGGAGATCTGCTTCGCATCGTGTTCATCATGTATTTCATGTTCATGCTGAACTGGGAATTGGCGTTTGTCTCGTTGATCACAGTTCCAATACTGTTCTATGCCACCATCCTGTTCAAACGGAAAGTTCGAGTATCCTTTCTGAAAGTGCGCGATCAGGTTGCTCGATTGAACTCATTTGTCCAAGAGCATATCAATGGGCTGAGCATTGTGCAACTGTTCGGTCAAGAAAAGCGGGAAGCGGCACGATTCGAACAGATCAATCAGGAGCATACGAAAGTCCATATCGAAACCATTTTTTACTTCGCATTATTCTGGCCCGTCGTGGAAGTGCTCTCGAGCATAGCCATGACCCTCGTTATCTGGTATGGCGGAGCACGGGCCTTGTCGGATGCGGTCACATTCGGTGTTCTGTTGGCCTTCATTCAGTATGTCCGTCAATTCTTTCAGCCGATTCGAGACCTGTCGGACCAATTCAACACTCTTCAGAGTGCGTTGGCGTCGTCAGAGCGGATATTCAGTGTGCTGGATACAGAATCAAAAGTGAAAGAAAGCGAGACGCCCATCAACATACCGAGTGTGGATGGCCGCATCGAGTTTCAGAATGTGGATTTCCAGTATGTGGACAATGAGCCGGTTCTGAAAACCGTCTCCTTCACGGTGGAGCCCGGTACCATGGTCGCGATCGTAGGTGCGACTGGGGCTGGAAAGTCCACCATCATCAATCTGATCACACGGTTCTACGACATTCAATCCGGTTCCATCTTATTGGATGGCAATGATATAAAGAACTTCCGGTTAAAAGATCTGAGAGCTCAATTCGGCCTCGTTCTTCAGGATAATGCCTTGTTTTCGGGCAGCATTCTGGAAAACATCACCTTAGGTAACCCGGATATCTCGCGGGAAGCGGTGATGAACGCCTGTGCGAAAATCGAGGCCGACGATTTCATTCAGAGATTACCTGGCGGACTCGACTATGTGCTTCAGGAACGTGGCGGTTCGCTGTCTATGGGACAAAAACAGCTCATCTGTTTCTTGCGGGCGATGGTCTACGATCCGAAAATTCTCATATTGGATGAGGCCACATCCAGCATCGACTCCGAAACCGAGTCGCTTGTCACTCAGGCCTTCGAAACCTTGATGCGTGGTCGAACAGCGATTGTAATCGCACATCGCTTGTCCACCATCCAGCATGCCGATAAAATCATCGTGATGCACAAAGGGGAAATCCGTGAGGAGGGAACGCATGATGAGCTGATCCAAGTGACGGATGGGATCTATCGCAAATTGTATGAACTCCAATACCGGGACCAAGTCGCATGAAATCATGGATTTTCGCCAGTTTAATGCTCATCGGATGTGCGGCACCAGCACCGGATGACCCAGAAGCCGAAATCGATGAACGTCGAGCCAGTATCGCTCCAGAAGCCTATTCCTTGGATGGAAAGCCGTTGATGCGACCAATTCTCGATCCAGAGACCGATTCGCTTTTCACTGCCAATTGGATGGAAGCCGCACAAGAATATGAAGCCAACCCAAACGATGTTGAAGCCTTGATTTGGCTCGGTCGACGCACAGCCTATCTCTGGCGTTACAACGATGCCATCGCGATATTCACGAACGGTATCCGCGATTTCCCGAATGAACCGAGATTGTTTCGCCATCGCGGGCATCGTTACATCACCATCAGACAATTTGATCTAGCGATCATCGATCTGAAAAAAGCCGCCGAATTGATCGCAGGAAAACCCGACCAAGTGGAGCCGGATGGATTACCCAATGCGGCGAACATCCCCGTCAGCACACTCGGATTCAATATTTGGTACCATCTTGGATTGGCCCATTATCTGAATGGGGATTGGGATGAAGCCGTTGCCGCATTCAAAACCTGCGTCGAATACAGCAATAACGACGATGCAAAAGTGAGCACCTACGATTGGCTGTTCATGTCCCTTCGCCGTGCTGGACGAACACAGGAGGCGGAGGAGCTCTTGAACGAGGTCTCTCCACATATGACCATCCTCGAAAGCATCGCTTACCATCGCCGACTTCTGATGTACAAAGGCCTCATCAAACCTGAAGCGCTGATGGATGAGGAATCGGCCAATGCGCTAGAGATCGTGACCGAAGGTTATGGACTCGCATTCTGGTTCCGGGAATCTGGAGATCTCGAACGATCCGATGCCTTGCTGAAACGCGTGATCGATACCGGTTATTGGGCTGGTTTCGGGTACATCGCCGCCGAATCCGACCTGAATCGCCGTATATTCTAACCCATGCAAACGACCTATACCCAAGAATACACCGAAGAGCTCTATCAGCGCCTTGATGCGTTGAGGAGGTATCTTTGACTACGATAAACGAACCTTACGCATAGCCGAACTCGAACTGCAATCGCAGGATCCGGATCTTTGGAATCGCCCTGAAAATGCCCAGAAGTTGTTGAAAGAACTCAACAACGAAAAGGATTGGATCAAGAGTTGGGACGAGCTGGATGCGCATCGTCAAAACATCTTGTTTTTCAAGGAAATGCAAGCCGAAGGCGAGAGTGTGGATGAGGAACTGGTGACTGAAATCGCCACGCTCGAATCCGCCATTGATGCACTCGAACTCCGCAACATGCTCGGCGAAGACGACGACTCGCGCGATGCGATCGTCACCATTAATTCCGGTGCCGGTGGTACCGAAAGCCAAGATTGGGCGCAGATGCTATATCGCATGTACACCCGTTGGGCCGAACGCAAAGGGTACTCCATCGAAACGATGGAACTCCAATATGGCGAAGTGGCCGGTATCAAAGGTGTGAGCATCGAAGTGAAGGGAAACCTCGCTTATGGATTCCTGAAAGCGGAAAACGGCGTTCATCGACTGGTTCGCATTTCCCCTTTCGACAGCAATGCGCGTCGCCACACGTCCTTTTGCTCCGTGTTTGTGGTGCCTGTGATTGATGACGACATCAAACTGGACCTGAATCCGGACGACATCGAGCTGCAACGGTTTCATGCGGGCGGAAAAGGCGGACAGAACGTGAACAAGGTGGAAACCGGTGTTCGACTGGTCTGGACAGGGAAATTATCCAACGGTCAACTTCCTGAAGCCGGACGAGTTGTCGCTGAATGCCAGCAGGAACGTTCCCAGCTGCAGAACCGCGAAAAAGCCATGGTCTTGCTGAAATCCCGCATCTACAATCTTGAGAAGGAGATTAGGGAAGCGGCCAAAGCGAAATTGGAAGGCACCAAACTCAAGAACGAATGGGGTTCGCAGATTCGCAGCTATGTGTTCGATGACCGCCGTGTGAAAGACCATCGCACCCTGCATGAAACATCCGATGTGGATGGGGTGATGGATGGTGACCTGGACGACTTTATCAAAGCCTATTTGATGATGCCATGAGTTTACGCTTCGATTTCTTGGTGATCGGAAGTGGCTCGGCTGGCCTCAATTATGCGTTGCAAGTCGCGGAACACGGCTCCGTCGGCATCATCACCAAAAAAAACCGAGCGGAATCGAACACAAACTACGCTCAAGGCGGCATCGCGACGGTCATGGACCAGACCGACAGTTTCGAAAACCATGTGAACGACACGTTGAGCGCCGGCGCTGGCTTATGCAAGCGCGAAGCGGTGGAACTGATCGTTCGCGAAGGTCCGATTGTTGTAGGTGAGTTGATGCGGATGGGCGCTGAATTCACCAATAAGAACGGAAACTTGGATCTGGGTCGGGAAGGGGGACATTCGCATAACCGCATCGTCCACGCCGCCGACATGACCGGACGCGAAATTGAGCGAGTCCTGTTGCAGCAAGTCGGCGAGCATCCCAACATCTCGATTCTGGAACATGTGTTTGCGATGGAGCTCATCACGGAACACCATCTTGGTGTGACGGTGACCCGCTATGACACCAACATCCATTGTTTCGGTGCATATGTTCTCAACACCATCACCAATCATGTGGAGAAGGTACTTGCCAAGGTGACGATGTTGGCCACGGGTGGCGCAGGACAGGTTTATCAGCATACCACGAATCCGGAAATCGCGACAGGTGATGGATTGGCCATGGCATTCCGCGCGAAAGCGCGCATTGCGAACATGGAATTCATCCAGTTTCATCCCACATCCCTCTATATGCCGGGAGCGGATTCCTTTCTGATATCGGAAGCCGTTCGTGGCCATGGTGCCATCCTTCGGAATTCAACAGGAGAGGCCTTCATGAGTCTCTATGACGATCGCAAAGAATTGGCTCCGAGAGATATTGTGGCTCGGGCAATCGACGATCAGCTCAAGAAAAGCGGCGACGAGTGCGTGTATTTGGATATGACCCACTTGGATGCGGACGACACACGCGAGCATTTTCCGAATATTTTCATGGAATGCCTTGGGTATGGCATCGACATCACGCAACAATTGATTCCGGTTGTTCCAGCCGCGCATTACATCTGTGGAGGTGTGATCACCGACTTGCAAGGTCAGACATCCATCAAAGGATTGTTCGCAGCCGGGGAAGTGACCTGCACCGGAGTTCATGGTGCGAATCGTTTGGCATCGAATTCTCTGCTTGAAGCCTTGGTCTTTGCGAAGAATGCGTCTGGAGCGTCGATTGAGTATGCGTCAGACACTCGATTTGAAGAATCCGTTCCGGATTGGGACGATAGCGACACCTTGAACACCGAAGAGTGGATCCTGATATCGCATAACAAAAAAGAATTACAGCAATTGATGTGGAATTATGTCGGAATTGTGCGATCTAACCTTCGTTTGCAGCGCGCATTCCGCAGAACAGCCTTGCTGAACCAGGAAGTGGAGGATTTCTATCAACGCACCAAAGTGAGCGTTCCACTTTGCCAGTTGCGAAATCTCGTCTGCGTGGCCTACCTTGTGATACGATCTGCGATGAGTCGAAAAGAAAGTCGTGGACTTCATCACACATCTGATTATCCGATGACATTGGATTCTGAAAATCGGGATACGATCATATGAAACGAATTGGTGTAACCGGCGGAATAGGAAGTGGAAAGTCGTCGATCTGCACCATGTGGCGAGATATGGGCGCGTTTGTCATCGATTCAGACAATCTGGCCAAGGAAATCTTATCACATTCCCACGAGATCAAGAAGGATGTGATCCGGGTTTTTGGGCCCGATTCTTATTTGGAAAACGGAAAGTTGAATCGCCCTTTTCTAGCTCAAGCAGCGTTCGACGAAGGAAAATTGGATTTACTAACAAAAATTGTTCATCCGTCATTGCACAAACGGATCGAAGACATGGACACATTCGCACAAGAGGAAGGAGTGAAGGTCTTCATCCGCGAAGCGGCAATCCTTCTGGCACATGGACGTCCGCATGAATTGGATGTGGTTGTTCTGATAACAGCCCCTCTGGAAGATCGGATTCTTAGAGCAATGACTCGCGACGGAGTATCACGACATGCGGTGATGCAACGCATGGCACATCAAAAATCAGATGAAGAGCTGGCGCCACTGTGCGATATCGTGATTGAAAACAGTGGCGATATGATCGAGCTTCAAACCATCGCAGAAAATCTGTTCCACCAATGGGACGCCTAGTCACCCTCGAGGAGTACATCCTCAAGAGTCAGAATAAGTTCCCCGGTGCGAAAGGGGAATTGTCTCAGTTGTTGAGGGATATCTCACTCGCGTCGAAGATCATATCGAAGGAAGTGAACCGTGCCGGACTCGCACAGATTCTTGGCACCGCAGGCTCGATGAATGTCCACGGCGAATCGGTCAAACGCCTCGACCTGTTCGCCAACGATCAACTGATCCGGGCCTTATCGCGCTCTGGCTCCGTCTGTATGATCGTATCTGAAGAAAGTGAAGGCGTGATCCGGCTTCGCCAAAGTTCCGCAAAATACATCGTCTTCATGGATCCGCTGGATGGATCCTCGAATGTGGATGTGAATGTTTCGATCGGCACGATTTTCTCAATTTATCAGCGCATCAGTCATGAAGGCGACGAGCCTGGCGATATGGATCTGCTTCAGCCAGGAACACGTCAGATCGCAGCTGGATATGTGTTGTTCGGCACCAATACCAAACTGTTGTATACGACGGGCTTGGGTGTGACGGAGTTCACGCTTGAACCGAGCATTGGCGAATTCTTCTTGTCTGAGGAACAGATCCGGATTCCTGCCAAAGGAGATATCCTGAGCGTGAACGAAGGGAATCGTCGCTCATGGTCACCCGAACTCAAAGCGTATTGGAATCACATCAAATCGGAATCGCCTTTGACCACACGTTACATCGGCTCGATGGTGTCGGATGTGCATCGCACTCTCATTTCGGGTGGCATTTTCTTGTATCCGGAGAGTGTCAAATTGCCGTATGGAAAGCTTCGACTGATGTATGAAGGCAACCCGATGGCGTTCTTGGTGGAACAAGCCGGGGGTGTGGCAAGCACTGGGTCCATGCGGATCATGGATATCGTACCGACCGACATCCATCAACGGGTACCCGTCTATATGGGATCGCCGGCCAATATGACACAGTTACTGAGCTTCCTTTAAAACTCGCTGAACATGTGGAAGTTGGCAGGGAGACCGTCCAACTCGGCGTCTTTCTGTTGAGCCGGACGAATGGCTGTCGCATTCAAGGTGTATAAGCTGACCAAATACCCTTCCACATAACTTTCTTCGATTTTCAGGATACCAGTGATCATCACGGGATCGTAAGATAAATCCGGACTCACGCTTTTTGAGTTCACCAGAACCGATTCATTGGGCTGAGGCGGGGGCACATGGTAACATCCCATAAAAGGAGCCTGCAGCAACACGAAACGATCAATTTTGTCGACGCTGTCGAACGGAACCATGTACCCAACGATGGAAATCTGCTTCCCGTCGAGTGCTTTCACATCAGCGGGGACGGTCTTAGACCCCATGTGATATTTCCTCAAATCCTTGAAATACACTCGAGACGGAGCGAGGGAAAACGCGGAAATCACAATGATGAGGGTAAGAAGAGAAAAGCGTTTCATATCAGATGGGAGACAGATTTTGTACAGGGTCGTTGCGATAGGCTTTGATTCCAGGAACCATGCCGATCAGGATTCCGATCCCGATCATCAACAAGATAACGAGAAGGGCGCTGGAATCGTGTTGGAAGGCACGTACGACGATGCCTGCCGAATCCATCAGAAACGGAGCGAGGGAGGATACCAGTAGTTGTCCGCCCAGCCATCCTAAGGCTGAGCCAATCAATACGATCGCAGACGATTCAAACATCATGATCCACAACAGGGTGGTGCGTCGCGCGCCCAATGTGCGGAAAATGGCCAAATCCCGCCGGCGGCCTTCCATCGTGTTGTACAAGGCGATGAGCACAGATAACAAGGCCACGACAATCACAAATGAAGAGACCCATTTCAGAACACGCTCAGCGTTTCCTACGATCGATAGCAAAGCGGATATCTGCTGCGCAGGGATGACCGCCATGATGACGGTTTTGAATGGGAAGAACGGATCGCGCGCCATTTGCATCCGCATGAACGGATTGTCTGGAGTCGGATAATTAATGAGTCCGGCCAATTGAAGTGCGGCTTGCGGATTTTTCATGCGCAACATCACCGCATCCAATTGCTTGACGTCGATTTCATCGAATGAGTGCTCATGACCGAGTTCATCGGCATGCAAATGGTTTTGAAATTCAATACTGTGCAGCGCGGTGGTCGTCTTGTAGTCAGTGAAGATCACGTTGTCATGTGCGGTACCGGTTGGCTCGAGGACACCGACCACAATCACTGGCAAATGATCATGAACCATCGCTTCGGCGCCTTCGGCCACTTCTACCAACCCATGTGAAATGGTCAGTGTATCACCTATTGACAGTCCAGTTCGATTGGCGGCTGAAGAACCCAGCACAACTTCAAACATGCCGCTAAACGCGCGTCCATCGGCCAAACGGAAGCTCTGAGCTTTGATCGGTTCTCCGAAACGGAGGAAGGATTCAGATGTGCCCACGACACGAATGCCGCGATAAGAATCGCCGACATACAGGGGGTAGGCATACTCGACTCTCGGATCGCGCAAAGCGGCTTCATACAATGCGTAGGGAATCACACCGGTCGATGTTTCCAGATGGTACATCGTGTTGAGAGTGGTTTGCATCGCGCTTCCTTTGGCCGCCAGAATCAGATCGAACCCGGCGGATGTCTGCCGATAGGCGTCTTCTGTCTGTTTTTGGATGGTAGTCACGGCCAAGACCAGCCCGACACCCACCGCGACAGACAATATCGTCAAACTCGTGCTGAGACTGCGTTTCGTGAGGTTTTTGCGAACAATGGTGAATAGCGTCATGGTTGAAACTCCTCTAACGAAATGCGTTCGCTGAACCGATCCAACACATTTGGATCGTGGGAAACCAGTAACAACGTTCGGCCCGACGAAAACGATTGGATGAGATCCATCACGGATGCAGACGAGGCCGCATCCAAACTACCAGTCGGTTCATCCGCCAGCAGGATATCCGGATCGTTCACCAAGGCCCGTGCAATGCTCACACGTTGCTGCTGACCAACGGACAATTCCGATGGGTTATGCCTCATCCGATCTGCCAATCCCACTTTTTCTAGCATGTCGGCGGCCTTTTCTCGATTCGCTTTTCCAGTAAGAAATACTTGACCCAACATCACATTTTCTATCGCGGAATATCCCTCCACCAGGTTGAATGTCTGAAAAATGTAACCGATGTGTTTGGCGCGAAATACATCACGCTGCGCTTCCTTCATCACAGTAATGTTTGTACCAGCTACCTGTATCTGACCGGATGAGGGTTGGATCAATCCTGATATCAGATGCAGAAATGTGGTTTTTCCGGTACCAGATGGACCGAACACTCCGATCTGCGATTTATCCGTAATCGAAAGTTCCGGTATCGACAGGATCGGCTGTAAATAGGATTTTGTGACATTTTTGAATTCAATCATGGATTCGGATTCGATCTCCCTCTTTCAAGTCGTGGGTTAGGGTAAAGCCGGCGTTCACTTCCACCACATAGCGGGCTGGAAGCTCAGATGCATAGGATTGTCGCGAAAATGGGGTTGTGCCTGTGTGGATGCGGACAATCTCAAACGCCTCATTCACGAAATACATATCCAACGAGAGGGGAGTGTTGGCCATCCAAAAACTCAAGGGCTCTTGACGGTCAAATATGAACAACATTCCATCCGAAGCGGCCAACGATCTCACATCCATCAGTCCGGCAGAACGTTCATCTTCCGAATCGGCGATGGCGACCCGGATGGTTGTGATGGAATCACCTGACGAACTAGTGAAGGATAGCGCCCCTGTGAACTCGATGACGCGACCGGGTTGAACTGGACGTTCCGGGACGGTTTCTTGGCACGAAACAATCAGTAGAATCGCAACGAGAGCGCATATGTGATTTGTTTTCAAAGGCGTAAAGTCCTAAATTGTCGATCTGAAAAGTGAGCGCCGACCGTCTCACTTTTTTTTATATAGATGAACCGGAAATGGCTTTGGATCTGCGAGATATTCTGACGGAATTGGTTGAACGGCTTTTGTCGGACGAGCCCTTGTATCTGGTTGACATGGAGATCAAGGGTGCGACAGCTGCGCCTATAATATGGATTTACCTCGAATCCGAAAAAGGCGGAGTGAGCATCGACGCATGCGCAAACCTGAGTCGCGAGATTGTTTTCCATCTGGAAGCGCGCACCGATGTTCCGGAATCATTTACGCTGAATGTGTCTTCGCCTGGTTTGGATCGTCCGCTGATGGATGTCCGCCAGTTTCGCACCAACGTCGGCCGTCATGCGGCGGTCAAATGGAGATTCGAAGATCAGACCCATCATCTCAAAGGAAAGCTTTCCAACGTCACAGATTCTGATTTCACCATAACCGATGAGAAAGGCACGGCACACGTGATCGGGTTCTCGGAAGGTCGTGACGTCAAAATCATCCCAGTTTTCAAATAATTCTAATCCGCACGTCACACATGCAAACGGATATTTCCAAACTCATCATTCACTCGTTCGCTGAGATCGCGAAAGAGAAGGGAATCAATCGCGACATCCTCCTGTCGATTCTCGAAGACGTGTTCCGTTCAATGATTCGTAAGAAATACGAATCCGATGAAGGTTTTGAGGTCATTTTGAATCCGGATCGCGGCGAGCTGCAGATCTTGCATGTTCGTGAAGTGGTGCCAGATGATGAGATCAGCAATCCAGTTTCGGAAATCGGTATCACCGAAGCTCACAAATTCGACAAGGATCTGGATCTGTACGACCAGTTCGCGCAAGAAGTGCATATCGAAGATTTTGGTCGCCGCGCGGTGATGACGGCCCGTCAGACCCTGGCTCAGCGCATCCGCGAAATCGAAAAAGACAATGTGTTCCTCGATTATTCGGATCGCATTGGCGAAATCATTCTCGGGGATGTGTATCAGGTCCGCACAAAAGACATTTTGGTCAACCACAATGGTGTGGAACTCATTCTTCCGAAGTCGCAGCAGATTTACAAAGACCGCTACCGCAAAGGCGATACGATCCGTGCTGCTGTGATCGAAGTGAAGCGAGAGAACGGCAATCCGGCTGTGATCATCTCTCGCACATCACCTGTGTTTCTTGAGCGCTTGTTCGAGAATGAGATCCCGGAAGTGTTCGACGGCATCATCGAAATCATCAAGGTGGTTCGTGAGCCGGGCGAGCGCAGCAAAGTGGCGGTTATTTCCCATGACGAGCGTGTCGACGCTGTCGGCGCGTGCGTGGGCATGAAAGGCATCCGCATCCATTCGATCGTGCGCGAATTGTGCAACGAGAATATCGATGTGATCCCTTACACCAAAGACAAGAAAGAATTCATCAAACGCGCGCTTCAGCCTGCGGATGTGTTATCTGTTGATTTATCGGCAGATGGAAAACGCGCGAAAGTGGTGGTTCCAGCGGACCAAGTTTCCCGTGCCATCGGCACCCGAGGCGTGAACATCCGCCTAGCCACCATGCTCACGGAATCGGAAATCGATGTCTATCGTGAGTTGGATGAGGAAGATGACATCGATATCAATGAATTCACGGAAGATTTCGGTGAAGCGGTGGTCAATAAGCTGTTTGAAATCGGCTGCGATACCGCTCGTGATGTCCTGGATCTGGGAGAAACCGAATTGGTGAAACGCACCAACGGTGAAATCGACCTGAAGACGGCACAGGAAATCATCAAGACGATTCAAGCCGAATTCGAAGAAGACGAAACAAACTAACTGGTACGCATGTCGCAAGACAACTTCAATAAAAAATTATTCCAAGTCGCTAAGGAATTCAATGTGTCGACCGATTCGATCGTCGACACATTGGGTAAGGCCGGCTTCAAAGTCCAGAACTCGTTCAACACGAAGGTGTCGTTTGAGATGTACTCGGCTGTGGAGAAAGCGTTTGGAGTGGACAAGGCACGATACAAAGAACATGAACGCGTAAGGGGAGAGTATGAAGAACTCCGAACCGCGATTCAGACGGGTCGCAATGATGTGATTTCGGTTGTCCCGGAACTGCCATTGAGCCCTATCGATACGCTCGAACCATTGCCATTGGCTCCACTCGAGCCTGAATTGAAGCCGATTCCCAAACCGAAGCCGGTTGAAGTGGTTGCGCCAGAACCGAAGCCTGAGCCAGTTGTGGTTCCGCAACCAGCTCCTGTTCCTGCTCCGAAACCAGAGCCAGAACCAGAGCCGGTTGCGAAAGTCGACAAGCCAGCACCGAAGGCGGAACCGGTTGTCGAAAAAGAACCAGAACCAGAGCCATCTGCGGAAGAGTCTTCAGATTCAGAAGAGGATGTGATCCGTGGTCGTGCGACACGCTTGAAAGGACCAAATCTGCTTGGCCGCATCACCATCACCGCACCAGCTGTGGTCGACGGCGATCCGAAGAAGAAAAAGAAGAAGAAGAAACTGATTGCAGCAGGTCGCAAACCTGGCGATGCGGCTCCGACGTCCGATGGGAAACCATCCGCTGCGAATACGGTCACCCTCAAGCCGAAATCCACGACGGGAGGCACCACGACCTCTACGGATGATCGCAACAAGAAGAAGAAAAAAGGTGTTTCCGACCGCAAAGGCGGCGCTGTTGACGAGAAAGACGTCAACAAGAAAATGAAAGAGACGATGGCAGCGCTCAAAGGCGGTGCCAATAAGAAACGCAAGAAAATCCGTAAGCAACGCCGAGAGGATTTCGAGCAAGACCGGATGGATGCCGAAGAATTCGCACGCACCCAGGCTGGTATTGTGGAAGTCACCGAGTTCATCACGGTGAGCGACTTGGCTGAACTGTTGGATGTTCCGGTCAATCGGATCATCACCTCTTGCATGGGCATTGGTTTGTTCGTCTCCATCAACCAACGCCTCGACCGCTCCACCATCGAATTGATCGCATCGGAATATGAAGCCGAATTGCGGTTCGTGGATGCGGAAGAAATGATTGAGGATATGGTTGAGGAAGAGGATTCTCCTGAGAATCTGGTCTTCCGTGCTCCGGTTGTGACCGTTATGGGACACGTGGATCATGGTAAAACGTCCTTGCTGGATTACATCCGCAAATCTCGTGTGACTGCTGGCGAAGCCGGTGGGATTACCCAGCATATCGGTGCCTATGCGGTTGATCTTCCAGATGGTCGCAGAGTTACATTCCTGGATACTCCGGGTCACGAAGCGTTTACCGCCATGCGTGCCCGTGGGGCGCAGGCTACGGATATTGTCATCTTGGTTATCGCCGCTGATGACATGGTGATGCCGCAAACGATCGAAGCCATCAACCATGCGCAAGCCGCTGGTGTGCCGATTGTTGTGGCGATGAACAAAATTGATAAGGAAGGAGCCAATACCGACCGCATCCGCCAGCAATTGTCCGATCATGGCGTTCTGGTGGAAGAATGGGGCGGAAAAGCCCAAGCGGCGGAAGTGTCTGCCCATACAGGTGTCGGAATCGACACTTTGCTCGAAAAAGTATTGATTGAAGCTGAATTGATGGATCTCAAAGCCAATCCGAATCGCCGCGCAAGTGGCATCGTGTTGGAAACGAAGATCGACAAAGGCAAAGGTGTGGTCGCCAACGTGCTGATTCAACGCGGTACCATGAAAGTGGGTGATCCGTTCGTGGCAGGTCCGTTCTTCGGACGTGTCCGTTCCATGGAAAACGCCCAGGGCAACCGCATCACCGAAGCAGGTCCGTCCACTCCGATTCAAATGACTGGTTTCGATGGTATTCCACAAGCGGGTGACCGTCTGATGGTTACCGCGGATGAGAAGACCGCCAAAGACATCGCTACCCAGCGTCAACAGTTGAAGCGCGAGCAGGACATGCGTCGTGTCAAACACATCACGTTGGACGAAATCTCCCGTCGTTTGCGCGAAGGCGAAACGGCCGAGCTCAACCTCATCCTCAAAGGGGATGTGGATGGATCGATCGAAGCTTTGTCTGGATCGCTCCAGAAATTGGGCACGAAAGAAGCCAAGGTCAACATCATCCATACCGGAGTCGGAGCGATTTCGGAGTCGGATGTGTTGCTCGCATCGGCTTCATCGGCCATCATCATCGGCTTCCAAGTTCGTCCGACATCCAACGCACGCAAACTGGCGGAACGCGAGGAAATCGACATCCGTCTGTACAGCGTCATCTACGATGCGCTTGATTCCATTCATGATGCTCTTGAGGGCATGTTGAGTCCGGAATTGGGTGAGAAAATCCTCGGTAGCGCCGAAGTTCGCAACACCTTCAAGGTGCCGAATGCAGGTACGATCGCAGGTTGCTATGTCACCGAAGGCAAATTGGCCAGAACGAACAAAATCCGCCTTATTCGCGACAGTGTCGTGATTTTCGACGGATCCATGTCGTCGCTCAAACGCTTTAAGGACGATGTCCGTGAAGTAGCCACCGGCTATGAATGCGGTATCGGCATCAACAACTACAATGATTTGAAAGTGGGTGATGTGATCGAGTCGTACGAAGTCACAGAAACCAAGCGTAAGCTGCAAGCATGAGTCTCCGAACAGAAAAAGTGGCGTCGATGATCAAACGCGACATCGCGCCCATTCTGCAAGGATATCAGAATGGGACGATGATCACGGTGACGGGCGTTCGGGTAACCGACGACCTGCTCACCGCGAAAATCTACCTGAGTATTTTCACGCCGGATGGCGATACCAAACGCGTGTTCGCCCACATCGAAGACCATAGCGACGAGATCCGCAAGACATTGGCAGCCATTATTCGCAATCAGGTCCGCCGTATTCCCGAAATCCTGTTCTATATGGACGATACGGCCGAATACGTGAGCAAAATCGAAACGCTGTTCCGCAAAATCGAAACGGATCGCAATAAGGAATGACGGATTCTCCGTTTCCGGTGTTCACGCGAGAGACTTGGCCCGGTGCTTGGCCAGCAGACCTACCCGGTGCTCTGTTTGTCGTGAACAAGCCACTGGGTTGGAGTAGTTTCAGAGTGGTCGGTTTGTTGCGCAAGCTGTTGAACATCAAGAAAGTGGGTCATGCCGGAACATTGGACCCACGTGCGGATGGGGTCTTGATCGTTGGAGTGGGTAAAGCCACGAAGGTGATCGATCAATACCAGGCCCAGTTCAAATCCTATCGGGCGACAGTCCGTTTCGGATGGTCGACACCCAGTTTTGATGCGGAAACCGAAGCGGATGTAACCGCAGACACCTCCCACATCACCCGAGGGATGATTGATGCCGAATTGGCCGCATCTTTCACGGGTGAGATTCTGCAGCAGCCACCGATTTATTCTGCGCTCAAGGTGAACGGTCAATCCGCCTATAAGAAAGCCAGAGCCGGAAAACCGGTGGAACTGAAAGCGAGGCCCGTTACCATCCACAATATTACAGTCATTGATTTCGTATCACCGGATCTTGTGTTGGATGTGGATTGTGGCAAAGGAACCTATATCCGAAGCATCGCGCATGATTTGGGAATCGCATTGGGAAGTCGGGCGCATTTGGCTGGATTGACCAGAACGGCGATTGGGGAGTGGGTGTTATCTTCCGCATTGGACATCCCTGAATTGATTCAACAATTGGACCCGAATGGCACAACTGGTATCGCTCGATAGCGTCGTTCACAATCCTGACACCGTACTCACCGTCGGTACGTTTGATGGCGTGCATGAAGGTCACAAAGCCTTGATCCAGCGCATCGTAGACGTAGCCAAGACAGAACAGAAGCGCAGTATGGTGGTGTCGTTCGACCCGCATCCGCGCGATATTCTTCAGCCGGGCAATCAGGGTATTCAGTTGCTTACGACATTGGACGAACGTGCGGCGATGTTGTCCGATCTTGGTGTCGATCAACTTGTGGTGATTCCCTTCACGCGAGATTTTTCCTTGCTGTCCAGCGAGGAATTCATTCGGGATATTCTATGGAAACGCATCGGTATGTCGCATATCATCATCGGATATGACCATCATTTTGGTCGGAACAGGGAAGGAGGGATCGCCACCTTGCGTCAGATGGGCCAGGATATGGGTTTCAAAGTTGAATCCGTTGAAAAGCAAGACATCGGCAACATGACGGTAAGCAGTACTGCGGCTAGAAAGGCATTGAGAGAAGATGGGGATGTGAGTCGTGTGGCGTCTTATCTGGGACGCGGATATGAATTGACAGGGACCGTTGTACATGGACAGAAACGAGGCCGAATCTTAGGATTTCCGACAGCCAATCTTCGACTGCATGATGCACGGAAGATCGTCCCAAAAACTGGTGTCTATGCGGTGGATGTGCGATATGGCTCGGATACCTGGAGGGGGATGTTGAACATCGGTACGCGCCCCACATTCACAGACAAGATGGGACAGACAATCGAAGTGCATCTGATCGGTTTTGATGGAGATTTGTACGGCCAACAACTGACGGTCCGTTTCATTCAGCGCATCCGCGATGAACGGTCTTTTGAGGGGATGGAGGCGCTTCGTAATCAGTTATTCGACGATCGCAAGGTTTGTGAAAGTCTCTGAATCGGCGTATCTTCGTAATCTGTAACAGAAACATCCATCTACTTTAGCATTGCTATATCTAAAGCGGAGTCCTGAATAAAATGAACATCAGCCAAGACGAAAAGAAAGAATTGTTTACCAAATTTGGTAAAGACGAGAAGAATACCGGATCGATTGAAGGTCAAATCGCCTTGTTCACCGAGCGCATCAACCGCCTCACCGAACACTTGAAAGAGCACAGCAAAGATTTCTCTACCCGTCTGGGTCTGTTGAAGCTCGTTGGGAAGCGCCGTCGCTTGCTCAATTACCTCATGAAAAAAGATATTGAAGGATACCGTACCCTGATTCAGGAACTCGGAATCCGTAAATAAACCACTAAGGCACGGGTTTCCACTCGTGCCTTTTTTATTCGTACCAGGAAGAGCTGATCGGCCGGCTCAGATCTCTGATTCAGCCCATCAACTCTTCCATGTACATACACACAACAAAGCAAACGTATACATGAAAGCAGATTTCAGAAGCATTGAATTTGCTCCAGGGAAAGTCATCACGGTCGAAACAGGCCGTCTTGCAAAACAAGCCCATGGAGCCGTCGTCGCCCGTCTAGGCGACACCATGGTATTGGCCACAGTGGTCGGTGCCAAAGAACCCAAACCCGGACAGGATTTTTTCCCATTGTCTGTGGATTTCCGCGAGAACTACGCCGCTGCCGGTAAATTCCCTGGTGGATTTATCAAGCGCGAAAGCCGTCCTTCCGAGAAAGAAATTCTCACCAGCCGTCTGATCGACCGCACCATCCGCCCGTTGTTTCCTGAAGGATACTTCAACGAAGTGCAGGTATTGGTTACCGTGATCTCATCCGACAGTTCAAATGATGGAGACGTTCTTGGCGCGTTCGCAGCATCTGCTGCCATCGTTGTCAGTGACATTCCGTTTGACGGACCTATGGCAGAAGTGCGCGTTGGACGTGTGAATGGTGAATTCATCATCAACCCGACCGTTGAAGACCGTTTGTTGACCGACATCGATATGGTGATCGGTGGAACCCGTGATTCCGTTGTGATGGTGGAAGGCGAAATGAAAGAAATCTCCGAAAAAGAGATGACCGAAGCCATCCGTGTCGGACATGCCGCCATCGTCAAACTCTGTGATTTCCAATTGGAGATGCAGAAAGAGTTCGGCAAAGAGAAACGCGAAAGCGCGGTTGCTGAAACCCATGATGAGTTGCTTGCTGATATCAAGAAGATCATCGGCGACCGTTTCTATGTGAAGTCAAAAGCTGGTCTTGCCAAAAAAGAATACTCCGCCGCACTCAAGGAAATCGTCCAAGAAGTGCAAGAGAAATTGGCTGAATCGCATCCGGATCAAGACGATCTGATCGACGATTTGTGCCATGATTTCCAACGCGATGTGCTCCGTGATCTGATTCTAGACGAGCATCACCGTATCGACGGCCGCAAGCCGGACGAAATCCGTGCCATCTGGACAGAAGTCGGTTACTTGCCACGCACACACGGTTCGGCGATCTTCCAACGTGGAGAGACCCAATCCTTGGTCTCCGTTACCCTCGGTACCAAACGCGATGAGCAGTCGGTCGACACCTTGTTCGACACTGAGAACAAGC
This sequence comes from Balneolales bacterium, assembly GCA_041749075.1. Lineage (GTDB taxonomy): Bacteria > Bacteroidota > Rhodothermia > Balneolales > HLUCCA01 > CAMTWZ01. Next base: position 203,090 of record JBGTBY010000035.1, read on the forward strand.
GTTTCATGCTCAACTACAACTTCCCACCGTTCAGCACGGGTGAAGTGAAAATGATGCGTTCGATTTCGCGTCGTGAAGTTGGACATGGAAACTTGGCCGAGCGTGCCCTGAAAATCATGATTCCTTCGGCAGAAGAATTCGGCTACACGATCCGTGTGGTTTCCGATATTCTCGAATCCAATGGCTCTAGCTCCATGGCCTCCGTCTGCGGTGGATCCTTGGCGTTGATGGATGCCGGCGTACCGATCAAAAAACCAGTAGCCGGTGTGGCGATGGGCTTGATTGTAGGCAAAGGCAAAAAGCCGGTCGTATTGACCGACATCCAAGGCGAAGAAGACCATTTCGGCGATATGGATTTCAAATTGACCGGTACGGTTGATGGAATCACGGCTTGTCAAATGGACATCAAAGTCAAAGGAATCGCATTTGATGTGTTGGAAAACGCACTTCTTGAAGCCAAGAAAGGTCGTCTCCACATTCTTGAGAAAATGGCGGAAACCATTTCCGTACCACGCACCGAGATCTCCAAATACGCTCCATCATTCCGTCGCATGGAAATCGATGCCAGCCTCATCGGCGCGGTCATCGGACCTGGTGGAAAAATCATCCAAGGTTTGCAGCGTGAAACTGGAACTGAAATCAACATCGAAGAAGTCGGTGGAAAAGGGATCATCACGATCGCGTCCACCAACGGCGAAGCATCTGATGCCGCTATGGCGCGCATCAAAGCGATCACCGGACAACTCGATGAAGGCACGACCTACACGGGTACGGTCCGCTCCATCAAAGAATTCGGCGCGTTCGTTGAGATCGCACCGGGGCGTGATGGATTGCTTCACATTTCCGAGATCGACCACAAGCGCATCAACCGCGTTGAGGACGTCCTCAAGGAAGGCGATGTGATCGAAGTCATGTTGGTGAAAGTTGAAGCTGGCGGAAAACTCCGTTTGAGCCGTAAAGCATTGCTCCCGAAAGAGTAAACCCTCTTTCCATAGAACGAATCCTGAAAAGCGTCGTCACCTCGTGTGATGACGCTTTTCTTATTTAAGCGTATTTTCACCCGTATGAAACACGACCTGGAATCCGTCGACCGTACCGTGCTCCCCGGTGGTCTTCGTGTAGTCACAGAGCACATTTCGTCCGTCAGAAGTTTATCGGTCGGCATCTGGGTGAAGACCGGAAGCCGCCACGAAACCGAAGATCAAGCCGGCATCACGCACTTCCTCGAGCACATGCTGTTCAAGGGCACGGAAACCCGTTCCGCATTCGACATCGCCCAAAGCATGGAGGCGGTCGGTGGATTTTTGAATGCGTTCACAGGCAATGAACACACCTGTTATTATGCCCGTTGCCTCGATTCTGAGCTCGAAAAGGCGATCAATGTGCTCAGCGACATGGTTCTGCATTCTACATTTCCTGAAGAGGAATTGAAGAAGGAAAAGAAAGTAGTGATCGAGGAGATGAAGATGTATCGCGATTCTCCGGATGATGTGGTCTTCGAGGAATTCTCGAAGCAGATTTTCAGTCCGCATCCGTTAGGTCGACCCATCATCGGAACCGAGCAGACCGTGAAATCCTTCACAAGAGAGGATTTGTACGCCTATATGCACACGCAATACGAACCGGCCAGCTTGATCGTCTCTGTAGCGGGAAATGCGGATCATCAAACCGTCGTGGATTTGGTCAAAAAGGCCTTTGATCGCCGTTATGAAGGTCCTGCGATGCCGGATATGTCCACATTGCCTGATTATGCGCCATCGGAACGCACGATCACCAAAAAGATCGAGCAGACGCATATGATCGTGGGACGACGCGCATTGTCGAACGACGATCCACAACGATATTCTTTATTGCTCGCCAATACGATTCTGGGAGGAGGGATGAGCAGCCGCCTGCATCAGAACATCCGCGAGAAATTCGGCTATTGCTATGCCATCAGCTCGTTTCATCAGGCGTTTTTAGATAGCGGGATGTTCGCCGTGTATGTGGGAACAGACCAGGAATACGCCTCCCACGTGCGCGAATTGGTGAATCAAGAGTTCAACATCTTGCGCGAGACCCACATTCCGGACATCGAATTCAGCGAAGCCAAAACCCAGCTAAAAGGGAAATTGCTGTTGGCTCAAGAAAACATGAGCAATCGGATGACCCGTTTAGCCAAATCCGAGATTTATTTCGACCGCTATGTGCCTTTGGATGAATTGGTGCGGGATATCGATGCCGTGACCACTGAAGACGTGCGGTCTTTTTCGGAATCCTTTTTCAACCCAGAACAGTTTTCAACCACTTTATTGGTTCCAGAATCATGATCACGATCAGCGAATTATCGAAACATGTGGGGTCGAGCGTGACCCTCAACGGATGGGTATACAACATGCGCAGCGGCAAGGGCATCGCCTTTGTGATTTTGCGTGATGGAAGCGGATTAAGCCAGTGTATTGTCTCTGAGAGCGATGTGTCGCCTGAGGTATGGGAGCAAGTGAACCGATTGACTCAGGAATCCGCAGTGCGGCTTACAGGCACCGTGGTGGCCGATGAGCGAAGCGTGGGTGGGTATGAGTTGCACGTGACCGATGCGACGGTGATATCGATCGCAGAAGAATACCCCATCACGCCTAAAGAGCATGGCATCGAATTCTTGATGGAGAACCGCCACTTATGGTTGCGTTCACAACGGCAATGGGCCATTATGCGCATCCGGAATGAAATCATCTACGCCATCCATCGCTTTTTCCAAGATCGTGGATTCGTGCAGATGGATGCGCCGATCTTCACAGGGAATGCGGTAGAGGGTACATCCACTCTGTTTGAAACGGATTATTTCGATCAAAAGGCCTATCTCACGCAATCGGGTCAGTTGTATGGCGAAGCGATGGCCATGGCTCATGGGAAGATCTACACATTCGGACCCACATTCCGCGCGGAGAAATCCAAGACGCGCCGGCACCTGACTGAGTTCTGGATGATCGAGCCTGAAATGGCCTTCTATGATTTGAACATGAACATGGATCTGGCTGAATCCATGATCCGATACATTGTGCAAGAAGTACTGGAACGTCGCCCTCAGGAATTGCAGATTCTGAATCGCGACCTCGAGTTTCTGAAAAACGCCGCCAAGCCGTTTCCTCGCATCACGTATACCGAAGCGATCGAGATGCTTCGCAGCGAGAAAACGATGCAGTTGCTTAGGGATATGGAAACTTCCCGCATCAGCGAACGTGATTCTCTGAAAGCGGAACTCCCGGAATTGGAAAAGGAGATGGGCTCGGCCAAGAAATTCCGCAAGGTGCAGATCGAGAGCCGCATCAAGGAGATTCGCTCACGGTTCGAGGAGATCGACGAAGATTTGAGGAATATTCCCGTCTGGCGCACATCCGCACAAGAGAAAACCTTTGGCGACGACCTTGGTGGCAGCGACGAAACCTTGCTCACCATGCAGTTCGATACCCCGATCATGGTTTGGGGATATCCATCCGCCATCAAAGCGTTCTATATGAAACGTGATCCTCAGAACGATGCCATCGCATTGGGTGTGGATATGCTTGCGCCAGAAGGCTATGGCGAGATCATCGGTGGCGGACAGCGGGAAGACAACATCGAACTCCTTCTTGAACGCATCAAAGAGCATGATCTGCCTGAGGAAGTCTTTTCCTGGTACCTGGATTTGCGTCGATATGGCTCGGTTCCGCATTCCGGATTCGGCCTCGGCTTGGAACGCACCGTCGCTTGGATCTGCGGACTCAAGCACGTACGCGAAACCATTCCCTTTCCACGTATGCTCGGCCGCTTGACCCCATGAGCAAGGGCACCGTTTCCGGACTTCAAGCATTCCATGAAGCGGTGAAGCAGATTCGCACGGGAAAATTGCATCCCGTGTATGTGTTGAGCGGGGATGAGATCTTTTTCACAGATCGCATCCAAGACGAATTGTTGGCGCATATTCCTGCGGATTTGCGCGATTTCAACCTGGATATCCTGTATGGCAACGAAACGGATATCAGCAAGGTGATCGAAGTGTCGCGCAGCTTTCCAATGATGTCCGACAGGCGGATGGTGATCGTGCGCGAATTCATGGGCTTATTCGATCCGAATGCCGGCAGTGCCGAATCGTCCGACGAATCAATGAAAGGCAGTTCGAAAGGGGATGTAGACCTTCTACTCGCTTACCTGCAAAAGCCAAATCCACAAACGGTCCTCATCCTGCGTGATGAAAAGACACCCGCCGGGAACACATCCTTTGGAAAAGCGTTGCAGAAGATGCCAGATGGATTGTTTCTAAAATTCTCCGAAGTCCCCGAAATGGAATTGGCGGATTGGATTGAGAAACTCGCCGAATTGACCTATTCGATGAAGATCGAACCGGAAGCAGCCCGCCTGATGGCCCAACGGATGGGTCCTCAACTTCAACTGGTGTCCAATGAATTGGATAAGTTGTGTACAGAAAATAGGACAGGAGATGTAATCACTGTTTCTATGATTCGCGACAAAATCGCCGTTTCAAGAGAATTTAGCGTATTTGAATTGAAGGAGCACGTCTTAAATCGGAATACAGACCGTGCCTTTTATGTCGCGGAACGGTTGTTGCATCAAGGGTCATCAGATGTCGGTGAGACATTCAAGACGATCGCGTTCTTTTACAATCTGTTCTCCAACCTTTGGGCGTATCAACGCCTCACAGCAAAAGGCCTGGCCTTGGATGAGATCCAATCCCAACTCGGAGTCGCAAAAAGCTTCTACTACTTACAGCAAGACGCTCGCGTGTACAAACCGAACAACTGGGCGGATGTGTTCGAAGCCCTGCACGATGCCGACCGGGCGATCAAAGGATATAGCAAGTTGGACGCAGATGTCATCTTTCTGATGATGCTAAAACGAATCATGACCGCTTGAGTGACCTCACCCGCATCTGGCAACCTTAACCAGATGTTCGAGTGTCATATGAGTACGGTCAGTGCAATCCGATTCAACCAACTTCCCGATGAAGACCTCATGGAATTGTTCCAAGGCGGCTATGATGAAGCCTATAGCATCATTGTAACCCGTTACCGCGAACGTATCCATCAATTCATTTTCCGGTACACCAAAAACCACCTCGACAGCGAGGACTTGGTTCAAGAAACCTTCTTACGTGTGTTCCGCTCGCGCAACTCCTATGAGCGCATCGCCCGGTTCTCCACCTGGCTGTACACCATTGCGCAAAACCTCATCCGCAGCCAATACAAGAAAAATCAGCGGATGCAGACCATTTCATTAGCCCAAACCGACGACCAAGACCAGGAGATCACCATGGAACTGCCTGATACCGCTTTACCGACCGATCAGCAGGTGCATTTGTCGATGACGGTGATGCAAGTGAGAAAAGCACTTGCCAGCATCCCATCCGACTTCCGGGATGTGCTGGTGATGCGGGACATCGACCAGCTGACCTATGAGGAAATCATGGACATCACGAAGCTCCCGATGGGGACCGTGAAATCTCGAATCAACCGCGGACGTGCCCGTCTGCAAGAAGTGATGGGAACCTACGCGGATTTCTGAAGTAGTACGGTGAATGGATCTCAGCAACCCGCAACTTCACTACTACATCTCGGATTACACAGACGGAACCATGGCGGATGACCTGGTTCCGATCTTCGAACAATTCCTTCGCATGCATCCTGAAATTGCCAACTTCGTGGAAAAAGCCCGAAAAGGTCACAATTTGTTGATCCGATATCGGAACCGATTAGTAGTCCAATAATCGTCGCAATGTGGTCATGATCCGGTTCACTGGCAGATAGATCTGCTCCAATCCGCTGTTGGTCGGAACCGGCGTCTCGATGGATGAGCACCGCATGATCGGGGCATCCAATTTCTCGAAACAGCGCTCGGCGATCACAGCCGCCACCTCGCTCATCGGTCCCATGAATCCGGATGGTTCCTGCAATAGCAACACCCGACCCGTTTTGGTCACTGATTCAACGATCGTGTCCACATCCAATGGTAGCAAGCAACGCAGGTCAACGATTTCGATCGAAATCCCCTCCAACGACATCAACTGAGCGATATCCGTGGCCCACGTAACGCCGAACCCATAAGTGACGATGGTGGCATCTTTGCCGCTTTTATGGACTTTGGCTTTCCCGATGGGCTCATAAGGAATACGATCGAATAAAAATCCTTTCTGGGCGCGATATAGGCGCTTGTGCTCAAACACCAAGACCGGATTCGGATCCATCAAAGCGCTGTATAACAGGATTTGGGCATCTTCCACGGTACCAGGCACCACCACTTTCAAGCCGGGATGCTGCATGAACCACCCTTCAGGCGATTGGGAATGAAACGGTCCGGCACCGGCTCCCGCACCATGCGGCATGCGGAGGGTGATGGGAACATCCCCGCTCCACCGATAACGGGATGGAGCCAGGTTTTGAACGATCTGATTGAATCCGCAGGAAATGAAATCAGCGAATTGCATCTCCACAACCGGGCGAAATCCGCTCAATGCAAGGCCGTACGCCGCACCAATCGCACCGGCTTCGATGATCGGAGTGTTTCGCACGCGATCCCGACCGAAATGCTCCAAAAAGCCATCGGTCACTTTGAATGCGCCACCATATTCAGCGATATCCTGACCCATGATTAGAAACCGTTCGTCCTCATTGAACGCTTGGGTCAATGCATTGCGAATTCCATCAATAAAGCGGCCTTCCCGGATGGATGGGGGCGTCCATTCATCACCAGGTCGGGTAGGAGCGAGGACACGAGACAACAGGTAATCGTTATCGGGCTCCGGATCGGGACAGACCAACGCACGATCCAGATCCTCTTGAAAGACGGCATCCGCTTCTTTCTTCATCCGTTTGAAATCATCCTCCGTAGCCCAACCTTTTTCTATCAAGAAGGATTCCAGACGCAGGATAGGATCTTTCAGCGCCCATTGTTCGAACAGTTCTTTTGGAACGTACGCCGTTCCCGACGCTTCTTCATGTCCACGCATCCGGAATGTTTTGGCTTCAACCAGTACAGGCGTGCCGGATAGAGCGATTTTACGAGCTTCAGACATCGTATGGATGACATCCGACACATCATTTCCATCCATAATGAACGATGGAATACCATATCCGATGGCCCGATCGGCAATGTGTTCACAAGCGAACTGCTCCCGACTCGGCGTGGATAGTCCATAGCCGTTGTTCTCGACCAAAAAGATGACGGGAAGCTTCCAGACAGCCGCCAAATTCATGGCTTCGTGCATTTCGCCCTCGCTCGTACCGCCTTCGCCACTGAACGAGATCACCACATGATCTTCGCCACGGAGTTTTGCGGCAAGAGCATAACCGTCCGCAACGGGCACCATCGCGCCCAGATGCGAAATCATGCCGATGATGTTGTAATCCGGTATCCCAAAATGAAAGGAGCGTTCGCGACCTTCGGTGAATCCATCGCGCTTGCCGAATAATTGACAGAACAGGGGATACCAAGGCACATTCCGAGTCGTGAATACACCAAGATTACGGTGCATCGTGAATAAGGTGTCTGTCGGACGCATCGCATAGGCGGTTCCTACCGATATGGCTTCTTGGCCCATACCCGAGAACCATTTCGCGATTTTATTCTGCCGCAACAACTTAAGCATCCGCTCTTCGACTCGTCGGGGGAGGATCAGCGATTTGTATAGACTCAGTGCGTGTTCAGGTGAAAAAAAATGATCCGGATACCGCATATCGCAGGCGAAAAAATGATATATTTATGATTCTGTTATGCAAAAAACCCTTTGTGCTAATGCTGACAGGGTAGGTCTCTGAAAATACCGCTAATCCGCCCAAGGGAATACGGTAAACTTCAAAAGTTCCTATCTTTCACCCGTTAACATCCTTGTACGTTTTAAGCTGGAATAGAGACGAGAATTGAACATTTATGCTTGTTCTTTACTGACTGCAGTAACTAATACGGCCCCTGCCCATTGCGACTCGCTTTTACATGGCTCTGACATGTCAAAGGGGTTGCAATTTTCGTTTTCAGCCGTCCGGTTGAATCACCTCCATTCATCCTCTAATCCTGGGAAGGGTCTATGAAAGCACTTGGAAGACAAATCCTGGTAGAATATTATGATTGCGATCCTGACGTCTTGAACGATGTCTTGGCGATCGAAACGATTTTGCTTGGCGCAACCCGCGCATCGCAAGCGAGCATCATCTCTCATAATTTTCATAAGTTCAGTCCGCACGGAGTGAGTGGAACCGTCGTCATCGCGGAATCGCATGTCGCCATCCACACTTGGCCTGAGTACGCCTATGCCGCCGTCGATATCTTCACCTGTGGAGAGACAATCGACCCATGGGTAATCCAGGAGTACATCAAAGACGCATTCCGCTCCAAGAACATTTCCAGCATGGAAATGAAACGCGGTCTGTTCAAAGTGGGTCCTGGCGAGGAGTTGCTCTTCAAGCCGAAGGATGCCGGTAAACTCAACGTGCTGAATTAAGCCGTTGCCTTCGTTCATCATTTCTACCTGATACATCGACATGTCCAATTCACGTCTCGGGGGACCTATGGTCGCCACCCCAAATATCTACAAACTCGTTAAAGGCTCCGGCGAAGGCCGCATGCCCTTGAACGCATTCGATCAAGCCCTTTTAAATGCCGGTGTTGGCGATACCAACTTGGTTCGCATGAGTTCCATCGTGCCTCCGGGTGCAGAGGAAGTCAACGACATCCTGCTTCCGAAAGGTGGATTGATCCCGATCGCTTATGCCACGTTATCATCCACAACTCCAGGTGAAATCCTTTCCGCTGCCATCGCTGTCGGCATTCCGGAAGACCCGAACGAGCCTGGTGTGATCATGGAATTCGAAGATTTCCGTCCGCTAAGCTACGTGGAAGAGACCGTCCGCCAAATGGTTGTCGATGGATTTGAATACCGCAACCGCAAGCTGAAATCCGTCAAATCGCTCGGTATCGAGCATATCACCATCAAAAACGGCTCCGTGTTCGCGGCGGCCGTACTGTGGTACAAATAATCATGGCGTTTCAGTATCTCGAATATTACAACGGCACCACCGGACTCTCCGTCGGTGTGAACCGTGTACTCTTTTCCGAGCAGACTCCGTTTCAAAAGGTGGAGGTCTATGAAACCGATACCTGGGGCAATCTCATGACCATCGACGGTATGGTGATGCTCTCGGAAAAAGACGAATTCGTCTATCACGAGATGATTGCGCATGTGGCCTGCTTCAGTCATCCGAATCCCAAAAGGGTTCTGATCATCGGTGGCGGTGATGGCGGCACGGCACGCGAAGTGCTTCGTCACACATCGGTTGAGCATGTGGACATGGTGGAGATTGATGAAGCCGTTGTGCGCGCATCCAAACTTCACATGCCAGATGTGGGCGCCTTCGACGATCCAAGGCTTCATGTCTTGTATGAGAATGGCCTCACGTTTGTCAATGATGTACCCAACAAATATGATGTGATCATTATTGACGGATCCGATCCAGTCGGACCAGCCGTCGATCTGTTCAAGCAGGAATTCTATGACAAATGTTATGCCGCGCTGAATGAAAACGGCGTGCTGACAGGTCAGACCGAATCACCATGGGTTGAGCACTACCACGAAAGCATGAAATCGGTGTTCACGGCATTGAAGAATGCGTTTCCGGTACAGAAACTGTACTTGGCCTTCATCCCGCTGTACCCGACAGGCATGTGGTCGATGGCCTTCGCCAGCAAAGGGATCGATCCTTTATCGCCTGAGGTGATGGCTCGCATTCATGCCGGAATCGGCGCGTTCGACGAGCATCTGAAGTATTACACTCCGGATGTGCACACCGCAAGTTTTGCATTACCCAAATTTGTGCGTAGCGTGATCGAGTGATTTCACTCGTCATCCTGCTCCTACAAATAACCTTCGGCGACATCCGAATCCACTCGGATGACAGCCAACTATCGACCTATGAGGCGGTTGAACGGCCCGTCGGACTCTACTCCGACGAGGCTTTCGCCCTCTACACAGACCGTCTCAAATCTCAGCTCGACGACAACGGCTATTGGTATGCCGACATCTCCATCCTTCGAGCGGAAATTGATTCATCCACATCCCGAATCCATATTGATTTGCGGATCAATGCCAAAGAACAGGTCCGAATCGGCTTTCTGAAATTGGATGGAGCCAAAATCGTTAAAGAAGATTATGTGCTTCGGGTGATGCGGTTTGAATCTGACAAGCCGGCTACACGCGCCGAATTGGTGCGACTCCAAGGCCGAATCCAGCAAACGGGCTACTATCGGACCATCGACGATCCGAGGCTCATCACAATAGGGGATGAAGATGGAGTCCTATTCAAGGTAGTTGAGCGTTCGCAAAGCCGGACAGATGTCTTACTGGGATATACCCGGAATGAATTGATCGGTCAGGTCGATCTGCAATTTCGCCATTTGTTCTCACCCGGATCTCGATTTGATGTCAAATTTGAACGAATGCAGCCCTTGCAGACGCGCTTGGTGTCGGAGATCGGATATCGGAATCTGTACGGCGGTCTCCGGCTTTATCAGCAAGATTCCACGTATTTCAGTCGAAGTTGGACGCTCGGCGCCGATTTGGATCTCGACGCGTCGTATTCCATCGGTGCATGGGTTGAACAGCAGGTAACATCTGTTGGAACGGCGCCGGCTTCGCTGAACATATCCGATGGATCGAGATTTCTAACCGGACTCCGGATGCGGTGGACTTCGATTCAAGGTAGCAACGCCATCGTTTCCGCTGGAACGGGCTTTCGTGACGGCAATCGTGTGAATACAGGCGAGATCGGATGGATGATGTTACGACCTACATCTGGTAGAATCGTTTGGGTGTGGATGGGGGAGGCCGGAGCTCAAGTGTCGAGCGTCGATGTTGCGCCCGATAACCAATACCGATTTGGTGGAGCGTTAAGCTTTCGAGGGTATCGGGAAGATGAATTGCAAGCTCAGCGATTCCTATGGACTGAATTGGAAAGTCGTTATCGATTGGATTCCGAAACCTATGCGTTTCTGTTTGTTGGAGCCGCAAGTACCCCGATTCGAAACTCCCTGATCAACGGCGGAATCGGTTTTTCATATGACACACGATTGGGTCCGTTGCGGTTCACCTATGCCGGATCCTCAGATCGGGGAATCCTGCAAGGCGTTGTGCATTTCAGTCTGTCCAGCGGGTTATAGCCACATCCACCGCCCATACGACCGCGATGATGGCCAGCATCACCGGTAGAGCGACAACCGGATTCCAGATCAGAAATCCACCGATCGTACCGAGAATGGCACCCAGATATTGAATGTAACGCAGCTGATCGAGCGTGGCGTCTTTGATGAGCGACTCAAGACGACCCTCATCATAATTCCGCAAGTTATTGGCCATGAGCGATTTAAGATCGAGGCGCATCATGATGTCGTACACACTATCGATAAGTCGCTTTTCGACATCGACGAACTGAAGACTGACTTCATCCGGCAGGCTATCGAGCCAATCATGCACCTTCACCAAATGCGGTTCGACGAGCTCCGGGAGATTAAGTAGAGCCTTATCCACGATTTTATTCCAATGCTCCGTACGGGTTTTCTTGTACACGCTGAACGCCATACGCTCCAAACGTGAGTCGGAGACGGATTCTTCCACATGCTCCATCAGACCGGTCGCGATGTCTTTGCGAAAATCCTCATCCGCCACCACATCCCGTATCTGTTGCAGGATGAACTCATTCAAGTCGATGCGAAACGCATCTTGTTGTACGATGGCACGGGTTTGCTCGGTGATGCGACCCAGATAGTCGGCAAATACGCCTGAGGTCACCAACTTCGCGCGAATCGCTTCTGGATTGATCAGATTCTGAACCACGGCTTGCGACAATTTCTCGACGATGCGTTCTTTTTGAGCCGGAATCAGTCCGTGGCCGAGCAGCGGACGCTTGTAACGAGGCCGAAACAGCATGGTGATGGCCAACCAGTTCGTTCCGAATCCGATCAATCCGCTGACGGATAAGATGCGGATCAGCGCATCATGATCCCAAAAAAACGATATCAGGAAGGATGCGGCCAGAATCGGGGGGATCGCCTCTAACCAAGATTTCCTTGCGTGTGCGACAGGTGCCGGCGAGGCAACCAGAAGCGTGGGTTGTGGCGGGACCGCAGGTGGAGTGTGCTTGCGGATGAGATCGAGAACGGAACGGATCATGGAGTGTCCGTACGGACTAATGGATCGTCTCGTTGCCGCTCAGAGAGGTTCCTTTGTCGAACAACACTTCAACCACAATGGCTTTGATTTTGTCCAGTGGGGCGCGTTCCAAAGATTGGAACATCACTTTTTCAATGACTTTTTCAAGTCCCAGCGCATCCAGCACGCCCAGATTCACAAGATCCAACAAATAACCATAGGCGGCGGGGGAGATCATCATCCGCTCGGCAAAATGAAGCACGCGAGGGGATGGGGAGCCGGCGATGGTCGGATATTTCTGCAGAATCCAAGAATAGGCCGCACTCAGTTGCGAGGGGTTGTAACCGGAAACGGATTCTTCAGGGAGAGTCGTCAGGTCTTCACCAATTTGAAGACGTTTGACCAACACCACAATCAGATCGATAATATGTTGTTGTGAACTAGCCAATGGAGCTGAGGTAGAGGTCTTCTTTTTGGGTCATCAAGGCTTTGTCGGCTGGTGTGCCATCGTTCAACCCACACACATGGAGCAAGCCATGAATCAACACGCGGGAATATTCTTGTATTACGGGAACACCCAATTCATGGGCTTGTTCTTCGATACGCGATGCGCACATCACCAAAGAGCCTTCCAGATTGTCTTTGGCACCTTCGTCGTGGTAATGAAACGAAATGATATCGGTGACATAATCGCGCTGAAGATGATTCTTATTCACATCCAGAATCTCGTTTTCGTCCACATAAACGAGTTCGACCATTGAGAAGGAGACGCCTTCGCCCGTACTCACCGCATTGATGCAGGCTAGGGCGGTGGATTCGGTTACAGGAATGTCCTGACCCGAGTCGTTGATCAGGTCGAGTTCGGTTCCGGCTCCGGGGTTAGTCGTCAAAAGTGAATCCTTCGAAATCTATGGTATCTGTGAGGGAAAGGGCCACGCTGCTCATCATGAGCTCGGGCGCGATTTTGGTGAAATCACCACGTAGGATGGAATCTTCGACATTGGCATACAGACTGCAACCGGCTTGTTTCTCAACAATGAGGCCGCTTGTGAGTCCGTTCTGTTTGCCGAAGAATGTGACTTGCTCGAGGAGATCGCTGGTCAAAAACCCATTGCAATTTTGAAGTTGCAAAAACGCGCTTGCCGAATAAACGGAGACCATGTTTGTAAGGAGTCCGTCCACTTCGATATCCAGGTGGATTTCAAGAGCGAGCTTGCGGTTGGTTTCGGCATCTTTGATTTCGAAACGTACCGTGTTGCCCGAAGTCTTGGCTTCCACATTGAACAACGAGGTCAAATTTTCGATGATCGATTCGCGATTCAGTTCCTGTATCATGGTTCGAATATAGGCATGAAATGGGTGGTTTTAATCACCCATGATGCGTTGAACGTTGGCTTTGCTTTCGGCGGCAGATGTCGGAAACGGAATCCGTTGCCCGGTAATTGTCGCCACTTTTTCGGAAATCGCAAGGGCTTCATCCGTCAATCCTGCTTCAAAAAAGATATGCTGCGCGATCATGAAACGGCTCGAATCGAAGGATATTTCCCGAACCATGGCATCGCGTTGAGTGCTAAATGTGCGGATCTGATTTTGAATTGTCCTACGTTTCGATAAATCACCGCGGTTTCGCTGCATGTCCTCATCAAGAGAATTCATAGCCACTTCGATGCGATCGATCCGTTCCATATTGCGAATCATGGATTGTTCGATATCGCTCATCGCCTCCTTGGCCAAACTGACGGACCGTTCAGTTTCACCTAATTGTACATACCGGTACGCATAGGTGACCATGGATGTGAGATCGCCTCGGATGGTGGTGAACGGAATCTTTTCCTCACCCCAGCGCAACCAGACCAACGCGCTGTCAGGCTGACCGGCACGGCCCCATTCCTGCGCTTGTCGTGTGATCACCGTGCGGTAGTTATCCATCATCCGGCGGATGTTCTCATCGAAATAGGCATTCTCATTATCGATTTCACGGAAACGGAATGAGCGGAGTCGGTTTCCATGGATGATGGGGTCGACCACGCCGAACGGATCATCATGTTTTACAGGAACCACACGGAAGGCTTTACCTTCAAGACGGAAATAGGGCTGAAGATTGAGCTGTCCGTCGGACGATACCGTGATCGCGAAATAGACCGGACGTTTCCATTCATTCGTACGAAGGATATCCATCACCATGTCGTCTTGCACACGAGTATAGTACATGCGGTTACCTTGGGCATCCTGACCTAGGAAATTCCCTTCATAGTAGAATCGAAGTTCATCATCCAGAACGTCGACGGGCACTCCGAAGCCCATTTCAGGCACGAATGGAATGGAGAGAGTTCCATTTTCGACGGAGCTGTCGGATGCTTCGAACGCATTGCGGAGCATCGGTTTGTTCACCGGGATGGTGACTTCCTTTGGTGTCCAGAAATGATCTGGCCTTGTGAACTGAAACTTCTCCTCGATTCGATCCACTTGTTCATCCGTCAAGGAAATCGGAACCGGAGGCGATTCATAATTCCATTTGTTCTTCATCTGTTTGATGTACCAACCGGTATTCAGCAGACTCAGATTCACCACGCGAACATCACGGCGAACGCCTTCCACATCTTGCAGATACCAAAGCGGGAAGGTGTCGTTATCTCCATTCGTGAAGATGATCGCATAAGGCGCGACCGAATTCAGAAGGTTATAGGCATAATCAGGCGCCACATACTGTAGAGTGCGGTCGTGGTCATCCCAATTCTGATATCCCATCCAAACTGGAACTGAAATGAACAGGAGGGCAGCCGTGGAGTATGCCAAGGCATTGGATTTAAATTGCTGACCGATCAATTGAATCAAGGAAAACGCGCCAATACCCATCCAGATGGCAAATGCAAAAAACGACCCTGTATAGGAATAGTCTCGCTCACGGGGCTGAAACGGATACTGGTTCAGATACAGCACGATCGCTATTCCGGTCACCACAAATAGAACCAGAACCACAGTGGCACGCTTCCAATCGCTCTGAAAATGGTAGAACATACCGACCAATCCCAACAGGAACGGAAGGTAAAAATAAACATTATGGGCTTTATTGGATTCGTTGTCGGATGGTGAGAATCCGCTCACCCAATTCGCATCCTGGATGTCGTGATCTCGCCCGATGAAGTTCCAAGCAAAATAGCGGAAGTACATATGTCCGAGCTGATAATGCCAGAAGAACGCTAGATCCGAACTGTATTGAGCATATTTTTCCACATGGCGAGCTTCGCGGGAGTACCGGCGGGGAAACAAGGATTCTTTGGTACGATCGATGTTTCCGGTTTCATTATTGAATGTGTTACCAGACAGGAGGGGAGTGGAACCGTATTGCTCACGGTTCAAGTAGGAAACGATATCTCTAACGCTCTCTGGTGAGTTCTGATCGATCGGAGGGTTGGCCATCGACCGAATGATGATGAGCGAATAGGTTGAATATCCGATCAGGATGCAACCATAAGCCAACAAAAACATGTTCAGCCATTTCATGCGACGTTTGTGAGTCAGGTAGATACCAAGGATGATCAGTCCAGACACGATCATGAAAAACGAAGCTGCGCCGATGAGACCACCTGTCGCATCCGACATCGTTCCCATTAAGGTTGGAAGCTGAATCACGGTGATCGGATAGATCAGGAAGAAAAGACCGATGCTAACGAGGCCAGCTACGATGAATGAGAGGAATGTGAACTCATATTTCTTGAAATAAATGATCATCGCTATGGCGAACAAGGCCAACAAACTCAGCAAGTGGACACCGAAGGCCAATCCGAACAAATAAACGATGAAAATGAGCCATCTCTCATTACCAGGTTGGTCGTGTTTTTCCGACCATTTCAAGGCCAACCAAACCACCAACGACGTGAAAAACATGGATAAGGCATATGTCTCGGCTTCAACCGCACTGATCCAGAAACTGTCTGTTACGGAAAAGGCTATCGCGCCAATGATAGCCCCACTGTATGTTGCGACTCGATCGATATAATCGTATGTATCAGGGTGTCCTTTCATTTCGATGATGAAACGGACAATGATCAAATACAGGAATAAGATGGTACCTGCGCTCGCAATAGCGCTGTACACGTTCATGCTCAGAGCCACATAGTCAGACGGTACAAACATGGAGAAAAGGCGCCCAATCAGAAGAAAGAATGGTGCCCCTGGCGGATGAGGAATCTGCAAAAGGTGGGAGGTGGCCGTCCATTCAGGAGAGTCCCAAAACGCAGTCGTCAATGGCATTGTCAATAAATAGATAACCAACGAGGCGAAAAACGTGATCGCACCGAAAAGTTTATTCAGTGATTTGTGGTCTTTTTGCATATGATGTAGCGTTCCGAAAATTGGCAAGATAAGCCTTGAAATTACTTAGAAATCCTCATTTCAGCATGATGAAAAACGACACCCAAGAACTATTCAGCACCCGATGGGGAATGTTGGTAAGCATCCTAGGAATTGCGGTTGGTACTGGAAATATTTGGCGTTTCCCGCGCATCGCGGCACAGAACAGCGGCGAAGATGGTGCCGGTGCGTTCCTTGTGGCTTGGGTTGTGTTTTTGCTGATGTGGTCGATTCCGCTGATCATCGCTGAGTACGCGATCGGACGGGCCGGGCGCAAAGGCACGGTTGGATCATTCATCAAGGTCGGTGGCCCCCAAACCGCTTGGATGGGTGCCTTCGTCGGTTTCGTGGCCATGGCCATCATGTTCTACTATAGTGTGGTAGCCGGATGGTGCATGTACTATTTCGGAACAGCTATCACCAGCGGCTTGCCGACGGATGTGGATGGTGCCAGTGCCATGTGGTATGGATTTCAAGCCGGATGGCTGCCGGTTGTTTTTCATGGGTTGGCGATGGGGTTGGGCGGATGGGTGGTGCTCAATGGTGTGAAATCCATCGAGCGAGTGAATAAAGTGCTGATTCCGTCACTGATACTAATACTACTGATCAGTTTGGTTCGAGCTGTGACCTTACCGGGAAGTGGTCAGGGAATCGCCTTTTTGTTCACTCCGGACTGGGCCACCTTGGCGTCGCCACGGATTTGGTTGGAGGCACTCACGCAGAATGCCTGGGATACAGGAGCCGGATGGGGCTTAATCTTAACGTATGCGGCGTATATGCGTCGGCAGGACAATGTGACTCTTAGCGCATTCCAGACGGGTATAGGCAACAATGTTGTGTCATTGGTATGCGCTGTCATCATTTTTTCGACGGTTTTTGGCACGTTAGGGGCAAGCATGTCGCAGGGGGAGGTTTTGAAGGTGATGCAGGATTCTGGTCCGAACTCCACTGGACTCACGTTCATGTGGATGCCACGCTTGTTCGCCGACATCCCCGGAGGATTCATCATCGGCATCTTGTTTTTCTTGGGTTTAAGCGCCGCGGCATTCAGTTCGTTGATCTCCATGATTGAATTATCCGCCAAACTGTTCATTGATCGGGGAATTACACGGAAGTCGGCCGTTATCGGCATTGTAAGCATCGGATTTCTGTTAGGGATTCCATCCGCACGAAGTGCGACCATCTTCGGTAACCAAGATTTCGTGTGGGGGCTTGGACTGTTGATTTCCGGCGCGTTCATCGCTTTTGTCGCAATAAGGTATGGAGTGAAGCGATTCAGAACGGAACTGGTAAACGGGGAGTCGAGTGGGATGCAATCCGGAGTTTGGTTGGAATGGATTTTGAAAGCTGCGATACCCGTGCAAGTTGTGGTCTTGTTGGGATGGTGGATCTGGCGAAGTGCAACGGAATTTTCGCCAGACACATGGTACGATCCGTTTGATGCGTATTCGGTAATGACATGTTTGGTGCAATGGGGCATCGTAGCCGGGGTTCTGATCGCTTCAAACAGAAAGCTAAATGGCGCATAATTTATATTATGTAAACTAGGATAAATAAAGTGATGGGCAGAGGCCTTTAAACCCTCTGCCCTTGCCAAGACTCTGTTTTACTGGATGTCGGCGAGCGTTTGACGCACCGCTTCGAAATTCGGAAATTCTTTTGCCAATTCTAGAACTTCAGCATAACGGATCTTTCCGCTACGATCCACAACGAACGCCGAGCGTTTGGCCACTCCATTGTATCCGAAGAAATCTTCATAGATGGCGCCATATGCGGTTGCCGCTTCTTTGTTGAAATCACTCAGCAATGGAAAATTATAATTCTCTCTCTTCTTGAACTCGTTCAGAGTAAAGAAACTGTCCACGCTGATTGCTACGACATTTGCATCCAATTGCTCATAGTCTTTCATGGTGTCGCGAATCATGCACAATTCTTTGGTGCAGACACCTGTGAAAGCCAGTGGGAAAAACAAAACGACGACGTTTTTGTTTTGAAACGATTGAAGGCTCACTTCATTTCCGTCGGTGTCTTTCAAGTTAAAGGATGGAGCGACGGATCCGATTTGAATACTCATAGGGTGGTTCGAATGATGGTTTTATACGATTTGGAGATCAAAATCACGGCGATGGCATACAATCCCCATGTGATCCAGGCGGATATCATGATCGGGATGGTGACCGCGTCGAGGACTAACGCGATTGCGAAGCATACAATTCCCAAGACGATGTTCAGATATCGCTTGTCGCTCAATGAGAACAATCCATAAATCAACAAACCAACGATAATTGCACCAACTTCATAAATTCCGAACAACAGTTCTTTCAACACAAATGTATGGGAGACAATCAGATGTGATGGCACTAGTAAGAAAGGTATGAACGACAATGCCAGAGGAAATCGGGTCACGATCGGCTTCGAATCACGAACAACAACCGCTAAAGCGGATAACAGACAGGCGATGGTCAGTGTTTGAAAGGAATCCGTCACATATCCAGCATCGACGCTCATTGGCCAATGAGGCAACGTCACAATCACCTTCAAAATGAGGGTCAGCACAAACAAAATGCTGGTACTGAAATACAGGATGTGTTGAAGCGAGCGCTTCATCACCATTACTCGATAGAACGAATACACCGCGTAGAAGGATATTGTGGCGAGTCCGATCATCGCCCATTGTAGGTCATTCATGGCTCAGGGTACCGGTTTTTGGAGGGTCATGATGCGTTCGGCAATCTCTTTGAACAAGCCTCTCTCCTGCTTCACGATGTATTCGCACAGCTGGTGTGCGGACACATCGGCTTCATCATCCGAATAGACGATACGATCCCAATCAAAACCTGCGTCTTTTAGTCTGGCGATCCAATCGGTTCTGAGGGATATCGATACCGAAATCACATCCTGTGTGGATTCAGGAACGATGTAGGCGGATGCGCGTTGAAACAACGCTGGGGTGCAGAATTCGAGGCATTCGCGTAGCCAATCGCTGAGCAAACCCGTGATCGACAGCAAAGGACCTGGTTTTTCCTCGAACGGAACCACATCTGTGAGTCTTGAAAGCTGATTCAGTTCTTGGACCAGCCAATCAAGATCATTGATGAGGTCAGTTGTTGGCGCGGTCTTGGGCATTCTTGGCTTCGAGCATTTCCACCAGACTCAGACTCGTTTCCCAGCGTTTGTCGCGGTTGCGGACCGAGTGGATGTTGTTTTCTTCTTGAAAATCCCAGAACTGACCGAACTGACGATTCTTGTATTCACGGAGGTAATCGAGGCGGGTTGTCAATTCTTCTTTCGGTACCAAGAGGCGATCTTTGCCATATACCGCGTCTTCGCGGCTTTCGAACACGATATCGTAGTCTTGGCTCATCACAATGGCTTCTTCCGGACAGACGTCTTCACAAAATCCGCAATAAATGCAACGAAGCATGTTGATTTCAAAAAACTCGGGATAGCGCTCTTTCGGATCTTCTACTTCTGCCGCTTGCATGCTGATGGCCAAAGGAGGACACGCACGAGCGCACAATCCACATGCCACGCAACGCTCTTTGTCGTGGTCTTCAACCAATACTGGACGTCCGCGGAATACCGGAGGCGGATTGAACCGCTCTTCCGGATACATCATGGTTTGGGTCGGAGCGAACATCTGCTTGAACGAGTACACCATCCCCTTCAGGATTTCCCAGATGTACGTGCGCTGCAAAAAGTTAAGCTTGCGCTCGGTCGCATGATCCGGATTGAGGGCGTTTAGTACAGGAGTTTCGAGGTTTTTGGCCATAAGAATCTTAAGAGTGCGATTTCGGCTTGAAGATACGGGTTCCTATTTCTCTTTGAAAACCATCGTGATGGGAACACCACGAAACGAGAATGTGTCTCGGAGCTTGTTTTCGATATAGCGGCGATAGTTGGCCGGCATTTCCTGCGGCTTGTTCATGAAGAACGCGAACACCGGCGGATTGGCCTTCACTTGTGTGGCATATTTGATTTTGAGGGATACGCCACGAACATTTGGCAACGGATTTGCGCGAGTGATCATCTCAACGAACTCATTGAACTTGCTGGTCGAGATTTTCTTCTTGCGCTCTTCGAGGATCATATCCACTTCCTCGATGATTTTATGCACCCGTTGCTTGCTCGTCGCGGAGATGCTCAAAATCGGAACATAGTCCAGATTTGGCATTTTACGCTTAATCGCATCCTCATATTCCTTGAAGGTGTTCGTCTCTTTCTCGACAAGATCCCATTTGTTGATGATCAGCATCAGTCCCTTGTTGAATTTCTCCGCTTCCAACATCACACGGGCATCTTGGGCTTCGAAACCCTGCACAGCATCAATCAACAGAATGGCGATATCGCATTCGCGGATGGCCTTTTCGGTGCGGATGTAGCTATAAAACTCGATGTTTTCTGCGACACGTGCTTTGCGTCGAAGTCCGGCGGTATCCACCAACTCATAGGTTTTGTCGCCGACAGTGAGCAGACTGTTGATGGAATCGCGCGTGGTACCGGCGATATCCGTCACAATGCTTCTCTCCTGTCCGAGCAAGGCATTCACTAGCGAGGATTTTCCGACATTCGGTCGACCGATAATGGCCAGTTTCGGATATTTGTTCTCGACTTCTTCTTGCTTTGGAGGAAGCAAGCTTACCAGCTTATCGAGAAATTCACCGGTTCCGGTTCCATTTACCGCGGAAACCGCGAACAGATTGTCGAAACCGAGGCTATAGAAATCAGCCATGCCCCAAGAGCGTTCTACATTATCGGACTTATTGGTAGCAACGAGCAGAGGTTTCTTACTTTTTCGAAGAATCTCGGCCACTTCCTTGTCCATATCCGTCACTCCGAGTGTGATATCGACCACAAAAATAAGCACGTCCGATTCTTCGATCGCGATATGGACTTGCTCGCGGATGCCTGCTGAAAACACGTGAGGATCATCCGGGATATAGCCACCGGTGTCGATAAGTGTGAAATCACGACCGTTCCAGAATGTCTCGCCGTAGTGACGGTCGCGGGTAACCCCGGGCATGTCGTGAACGATGGCTTTGCGTTCTCCGACCAAGCGATTGAATAATGTGGATTTACCGACGTTGGGACGGCCCAGAATGGAGACTACAGGAAGCATGATGCGGGATAATTACAAATAGAGTCGTAAGTTACGCAGAATCGACCGAATACACAGGATACACTCATGATTCAATGGTTCTATGCCGAGTTGGGATTCGCAGGCTCTATCCTGTTCGCATTGGTCATTTTTGTTCTTTTTGTGCTATGGCTTGCAGGTATCGCTGGCTTGGCGAATCTTCACACCTCAAATAAGCAGCAGAATCTCAAGTTCGTCTTGAGTGTGATATTTCCTCCCTTCCCGATCCTTTGGATCTTATGGGACATCCGTCGGCAGCATCTCATTATCCGCGGTACCCGCCGTGAAAGCTACGATTCCAACTGAGGCAGTCCCGCCGGGGTTTCATCTTCCACCAGAATCCACGGTTCCAACAGCTTTTCGCTCAGATCCGCGATGAAACGGGATGGTTTCGTGAAATAATCCCCTCCTGCGCTTTGTGCGATCGCCGGATACGTGAAAAAGAGGTGCTCCTTGGCGCGAGTGATGGCCACATACATTAATCGAAGCTCTTCATCCATCTGTTCGGGGTCGTCGATCGAATATCCGGATGGCAGGATTCCATCCAGGCATTGCATGATGAAGACCGTCGACCATTCCAACCCTTTCGCGCTATGGATGGTGCTCAATACCAAGGGTTGCTCCATATGATCCATCCCGACCACATCCACTGCCGTCGCATCCAATGGATCCAAACTAAGCTCCGATATCATTTTTTGGATGGATGTGTAATTGCGGGCGATGTTCTGAAGGATATCGAGATCCTGTAGCCGTTTTTCGTGATCCTCATAGGTTTTCCTGCAGATCGGCGTGTAATACTCCACCACCAGTTTGAACGCTTCATGTGTGGGGATGGATTTCGATTTGATGTCCATCAGCAAACCCAATAAGCCTGTCACATGCGATTTATAGGTGGATCCAGCCGGAAAATTCGCGCCCGAGCTGAGTTCGAAGCCATTCGTTTGCATCCAGTCGAAGAAATCGCGGGATGTTTTCGGTCCGATTCCATCAATCAATCCCAAAATCCGGTTCCAAGCGACACCGTCTGATGGATTCACGATCACCTTGAAATGCGCCAGGACATCCTTCACATGAGCGGCCTCA
This sequence comes from Balneolales bacterium, assembly GCA_041749075.1. Classification (GTDB taxonomy): domain Bacteria; phylum Bacteroidota; class Rhodothermia; order Balneolales; family HLUCCA01; genus CAMTWZ01. The sequence goes on from JBGTBY010000035.1 coordinate 225,829, forward strand.
GTCAACTTTGTGCCGCCGTATTTCACATAAGGTATGGAGCGCTTGTTCAGGGCCACTTCCAGATCGAACGAATCGCGGCTATTGCGGAACAGCACGGAAATATCGCCTAACGAAGATCCTTGCTCACGCAGATTCAAAATGAGTTGGGAGATGAATCGGGATTGGTCCTCTTGCGTGGGGGCTTTCACGACTCCGGGTAAGTCTCCGCTTCCTTTCAATGCAATCAATTCCTTCGGAAACGCCTGTTTCGCCTGTTTAAGCACGATATTGGCCACATCCAGCACTTGTTGTGTGGACCGATAATTTTCTTCCAATGTGATGGTGATGGCGCCTGGAAACCGAGTCGGGAATTCCATGATGTGCCGATGTTCCGCGCCTCGGAAACCGTAAATGCTCTGGGCGTCGTCGCCGACCGCAAAGAAATTTCCATGCACCGACGACATCAGCTCTGCCAAATCCACCTGCAAGGCATTCGTATCCTGAAATTCATCGATCATGAGATGGCGGATGTCGCCCGCGGTTTTGATGCGGATCGATTCGTGTTCCTTCAGCAATTCCAATGTATAGGTTAGCAGATCATCAAAATCCATCTGATTGTGACGTTTCTTATGGTCACGGAATTGGGTCTGGATGGTGCGGATGAGCTCCAGATGCGGTTTGAACGCCGGATAACGGTTCGTGAGAATCGCCTCAATGTCCTCCCTCCTGTTCACGCAGGCGGAAAAGATGGTCAGTAACGTGTTCTTTTTGGGAAACAGGGTATCGAGTTTGGCCACATCCGCTTCCGACCGATAATACTGGATGATATCGGATGCGTCGTCTGAATCGAGCACGGTGAATCCCGACTTGAAGCCAATTTTATCGGAATGATGCTGAAGCAGCCCGTGGCAGAACGAATGAAACGTACCACCCCTCACCTGTTTGCAGCGCCCATCCAACAAATCGGCGGCACGCTCAAGCATTTCTTTCGATGCTTTTCGCGTGAATGTGAGCAATGTGATCTGATTCGGGGCCACGCCCGACTCGATCAAGCGCGCCACCCGATATACCAAGGTTCGGGTTTTACCTGTGCCCGCGCCAGCGATCACCAGGGCCGGTCCGGCGGTATGAAACACAGCCTTTCGTTGCGCTTCATTCAGAAGTGCATCATAATCAATCGTGTAGGCTTTATTGCGTTCCGGATCGTTGCGATTCAGTGAAAAAACTTTCATGTGTGCAATATATGTACAACTTTCAGAATCCGCATCATGACGGTATATTCACGCATGTTTCACGAACCTATAGTGTCGCACCTGCGAGTCGGCTGGATCGAAGTTGTTTGCGGCGGCATGTTTTCTGGAAAAACCGAAGAATTGATTCGTCGTGCGCGCCGTGCCCAAATCGCGGGACAGCGTGTGATCATCGTTAAGCCCCCCATCGATAAACGGTATGATGATGAGGCCGTTGTTTCACATAATCGCACGAAACTGCCTAGTATTATGGCCGAAACGGCCGATCAGATTGTCTTGCTTACCGGAAACGCAGAAGTCGTGGCCATCGACGAAGCCCAATTTTTCGACCTCCGTCTGGTGGATGTGGCCAATAGCTTGGCCAATGATGGAAAACGGGTATTGATCGCAGGACTGGATATGGATTACCTCGGTCGTCCGTTCGAGCCAATGCCCCAGCTTATGGCCATCGCCGAGTATGTCACCAAATTGCACGCCATCTGCACCGAAAGCGGAATGATGGCCCATTATTCGCAACGCGTCGTGGAAAGCGACAATCGAATCCTGGTCGGAGAAGCGGATGCCTACGAGCCACGTGCTCGCCACTGTTTCCGGCCACCGAGCGACATCCGCCGCAAACGGCCGCTCCCATCCACCGAATCCTAACATCTAAATCGCACTTATATGGACTTGCTAAGAGGTCTGATCGGACTCACCTTCATCATTGCGCTGGCGTATGCGTTCAGCGCGAATCGCAAAGCCATTTTATGGCGATTGGTCGGCATCGGGATGGGAATCCAGGCGGTATTGGCCATATTCATTTTGAAGGGTGATTATCTGGCTCAGTTTTTCAGTCCACTTGGCTGGCCTCGACTCTTTTTCAAATGGGTCTCTTCTTTTTTTGTCTTGGTTCTGCAATTCACAGAGGAAGGATCCCGTCTCATTTTCGGAAATTTGGCAATTGGACCCGGCGGTGAGGGAAGTTTGGGCTTTTACTTTGCCTTCCAAGTACTTCCGACCATTGTCTTCTTCGCGTCTCTCACCACCCTTCTGTACCATTATGGTGTCCTTCAAGCTGTGGTGAGATTTCTCGCAGTGGGGATGCAAAAACTCATGGGCACATCCGGTGCGGAGTCGCTATCGATGATTGCGAACATCTTTGTGGGTCAGACCGAAGCCCCTCTCGTTGTGAAGCCTTACGTTGCGAAAATGACTTCATCCGAGCTATTCGCTGTGATGACAGGTGGAATGGCGACCATCGCCGGCGGTGTGATGGCTACATATATCATGATGTTGGGTGATTCGTTCGCTGCAGCTCAAAATCTCAGCATCGAAGCTGGACGTCAGTTATTCGCTGAACAACTGTTGGGTGCGAGTCTGATGGCGGCTCCTGCGGCCTTGGTCATCGCAAAAATCTTGTTTCCTGAAGTGGATGAGCCGGTTACCCGCGGTTCTGTCAAGATGGATGTGGAACAAACCGATGCGAATGGAATCGACGCAGCCGCCACGGGCGCAGCCGACGGATTGCGACTAGCGTTGAACGTTGGAGCTATGTTGCTCGCCTTTTTCGCTCTGCTGGCCATGCTCAATTATGTGGTCATGTTTCTTGGAGCATTGCCGAATCAGATCGGCGGACTCGTTGGCTTGGACATCCCCGTCTTCGAACTCAGCATTCAAATGATTTTGGGATGGATATTCGCTCCTGTGGCGTTCATGATTGGTGTTCCTTGGAATGAGGCCTTTCAAGTTGGATCCTTGATCGGCACGAAGCTCGTGCTCACCGAATACATCGCCTATATCAATCTGGCTGAGATCGCAGCGATCGGCGGCTTGTCCGAGCGCACCATTTTCATGGCCACGTTCGCATTGTGCGGATTCGCGAATTTCACCTCCATCGCCATCCAAATCGGAGGCATCGGAGGCATCGCTCCAACCCGCAAATCGGAATTGGCTTCCTTCGGCATGAAAGCCGTGATGGCTGGATCCTTAGCGAACTTAATGACGGCCACTTATGCCGGCATGTTGTACTAAGTTTCCATACTCATTCGTTTCCTACCCTGATTGGAAATCCCGAACTTAAACCATCGTCTATCCTAAAACAATCATACCCTATATGTCTTTGAAATCGATGAATGCAGCGCTTTTGGCCGCTATGCTATTGGCTGGCGCATGCGCAAGCACCCGAAATGCGGATGACAGTCCTGTAGTGGCTGTGGTGAACAACCAGTCTATCACTTACAACGAGTTAAAAACCCAGTTTAATCAGAACAGTTTCCGTGAAACCGCTGAAGAAGATCAGGCCGAGGCTCTTCGTGAGTTTCTGTGCCTCTACACCGATTACAAAGTGAAACTACAGGCCGCTCAAGATGCGGGTTATATGCAGGATGCGGGCCTTCTAGACGAGCTTGAGCAGTACGAAACGCAAACCGCCTATCCGTACTGGATGGAAAATCGGATCAAAGAGCAATTGCTGAACGATTACATCGCTCGTGCCAATGAAGAAATCCATGCTACACACATCTTGATTGCGCTCACAGAGACCGCATCCCCTGCCGATACACTTCAGGCTTGGAATAAAATCATGGAAGCACGAGCGAAAGCCGTCGCTGGTGAGAATTTTGATTCACTGTCCACCGTGTATTCCTCCATGCAGCAAGGACGCAGTATGGGCGGCGATCTGGGTTATTTCTCGGTCGGTTGGGCTGTCAAACCGTTTGAAGATGGCGCGTATGCCACAGCGGTCGGCGACATCTCGCCTCCTGTCCGTTCCCGTTTCGGATATCACCTGATCAAAGTGCTCGACCGTCGGGAAAGCACACCGGATCGGATGGTATCGCATATTTTCATCGGATCCACACAAGAAGAAGCGGCCATCGCAGAGGCCATGGAACGAGCCCGTGAGGTTTACAAGCGTTTGGAAGAAGGTGCCCCATTTGTCGATATGGCCATTGAATTCTCTGAAGACGGCCAATCGGGACCAATGGGCGGGCAAATCGGTTGGATCAATCATGGCCGGTATCTGGCCACTTTCACCGAGCCTGTGATGAGTCATCCTACGGACGGATCTCATTCCGAGCCGTTCTATAGTGGCTATGGTGTTCACATCATCAAAATTGATTCGGTGCGGATGTATCCGAACAAAGAAGCGGAACGTGCCGAGATGCTCACCCGCTTGCAACAGTTGCCTCATTTCCGCGATTCAAAAGTGGCTACCATCGCTCAGGCGCGTCGTGTGGCTGGAGAATCAAAGAACGCGGCGGTTCTGAATGAGGTCGAAACCATGATCACAACGAATCGGGCCAGAAGCTTTTCTACTTTGGAATGGCCAAACGCATTAGCCTCCAAAACGGTTTACAGTGTTGCTGGTAGATCTTACACGGCGGCCGACTACATAGACTGGGTGAAGACACGAGTCGACACCACATCCACAGGCAATTACAATTTCGGATTGCGTGATTCATTTTTCGCCGCCAAAGTGGAAGACAACATCATCGCCATCACCAAAAAGGAATTCCCTGCATTTGCTGATTTGAGTGCCAATTATTTGAACGGCTTGGCGATTTTCAAAATCTCGGAAGATTCCGTCTGGAATTATGCCAAATCGGATTCAGCTGCGGTTCAAGCCCTGTTCGAGCAACAATCCGAGAAGTATATGTTCGACACACGATATGTGTACTACCGCATCACCGCATCGAACGATTCGTTGCTGCACGTGGCTCGTCAATTGATTTTGGATGGAGTTGTGCCTGATTCGTTGCGCGGTCAGGTCCAAGGCGTCATTGTTCGCGAAGATGTGGTCAACGCATTGGAAGGCGAACCTCACGACCAACTCGTGGGTGTGGATGTGGGTGGATTCAGCGACGTCTTCACGTTTCGCGGCCGTCCTACCATCTTGTTTCTGAAGGCGATCGAACCGGCGCGACCCATGACCTTCGATGAAGCCTACTTCCGTGTTGTCACCGATTATCAACCGATCCGCGAACGCCGCTGGTTGGATGCTCTTCGCGACACATACAAAGCGGTGGAATACCCTGAACGGATCCAGTAATTCCATGAGGATTGGGCTGATTCTTTGCTTGATCGTGCTTGCCGGCTGCTTCGGTGATCGACCCATGGCTCCAGGACGAGTCATCGCGCAAGTCGGTCCCGATGTGCTGACACATCAAGAAGCGGTGGATGCCATCCCCTATGCGGTTTGGGAATCGGACAGCGTCAAAGCGTTGTCCGATTATGCCAACTCATGGAGCATTCACAAATTGATGGTCAAAGAAGCCACTCGTTTGGGATTGGATCGATTAGTAGATGTCTCCCGACAAATCGAGTTGACCCGTGACGGAATCTTGGTGGAAACGTTGCGAGATCGAGCTCTAAACACACTCAATAATGAAATGAATGTGACAGAAGCAGAAATCCAGGATTACTACGATACCTACTCGAATCAATTCCGTCTCAATGAACGCCATGTTCGGGTCCGTCATTTCACAACCGCTCAATTGGAACAAGCGATCGCCGCAAAACGGGATTTGCAAGACGGGATGAGTTGGGAGAATGTGGTCGCTCAGTATTCGAATGACACTGAATTCGCACTACAGAGCTCGAATCAGATTCGTCCGGTCTCATCCGCGATTACATCCACACCAGTAATGCAAGCCTATCTGTCATCGCTGGGTGTCGGAGCGATTTCTGCAGTTAGGGAGTTCAATGGAGACTATCACTTCATTCAGCTCGTTGAATCCTATGCGCCAGGCTCCGTGCCTGAAATTAGTTGGCTAAAAGAGCGTATTTTTGAGTGGTTGATTATTGAGAAGCGACGTCGCGCCCTTCTCGCTTATGAACAGAATTTATTGCTGCAGGCACAATCCGCAGGTACCGTACGAATCCAATTGAATCCATGACCCGTTTTCCCCTTTCCGTTTTCCTCATCCTTCTCAGCGTTCAATCCTTGTCGGCTCAAAGCGGTCAACCGATCGACAAAGTGGTTGCTATCGTCAATTCGAATCCGATCCTCAAATCGGATGTCGACCAACGCACGCTTCAATACATGCAATCGTCCGGTACCACCACCTTCAATGAAGGATTGTGGTATGATGTGCTTGAATCGATGATCGATAGCTATGTGCTGATCGAGAAGGGCAAGATCGATTCCGTCCAAGTGACGACGGAAGCCGTGAACCGCGCCCTTGATCAACGTATCCAAGCCATGCTTCAGCAGGTTGGATCGGAACAAGAATTGGAACGGATGTTCGGTAAATCCATCATCCAGATCAAAGCTGAATACCGTGAGATTTTCCGTGAGGAAATGATTTCGGAGCAGGTTCGTGAGACACAACGCCAAAAAATCCGGATTACGCGTCCAGAAGTGGTGAATTTTTTCAATAAGATTCCGACAGATTCCCTTCCTACGATACCAGAAACCGTGGAACTCGCTCACATTGTTGCCATCCCTCCACCAAAGCCGGAGGCGGATGATGCGGTCTATCAACGCGCTGTCGCGATTCGCGATTCCATTTTGAATCATGGCAAAGAGTTCGAGGCGATGGCTCGTGCCTATGGCGAAGACGGAACAGCGCGCAACGGAGGCTTGCTCCCGATGATGGCGATGTCTGATCTGGTCTCCGAGTTTTCAGCCGCAGCGGCAGCCCTTGAGCCAGGCGGAATTTCAGAAGTTGTCAAAACATCCTTCGGTTATCACATCATTCGCTTAAATCGCCGGGTGGGTGATCAGATTGAGACGAATCATATTCTCATGCGTCTTCGCAAGGCGGAATTAGACGATCAAGCCGCCATCGACAAGCTCAATGCCGTTCGCGACTCCCTTTCTATGCCGAACAAGACTTTCTTCAATCTGGCTCGTCGTAATTCGGACGACAAAGGGTCCGCAGCTTTCGGTGGACGCCTGATGAACCCACAAACCGGAGACCGCCGCCTGCCGCTCGAAGCCTTGGATGGCGCTCTTTATCGCATGGTGCTATCACTGGAAGTGGATCAGGTATCGGAACCACGTCAATTCGAGATTCAAGATATTGGACAAAGCGCCTATCGAATCGTCAAACTGATCAATCGCGTTGCGCCACATCGTGCGAATCTCGAGCAAGATTATGATTTGATCGCATCGTTCGCCTTGCAATCCAAACAAGTACGGGAAATGTCTTCCTGGATGGAGAGATTACGCAAAGATGTCCACATCCAATACATGATTCCGATTCCTGTAGCCAGCAACTGATCCATGAAGAATTCTGAAATGGATGCGTCCGCCGCATTGTTCAAAGAGCGGTTTCATGCGTTGAGATCCGAAATCGCGAAGGTCATTGTTGGTCAAGACGAAATCATCGAACACCTACTCATCGGATTATTCTCTAAAGGACATTGTGTGTTGGTCGGCGTACCCGGTCTCGCCAAGACCTTGCTCATTCGCACTTTGTCCGAAAGCCTCGGATTGCGCTTCAACCGCATCCAGTTCACACCCGATCTGATGCCAGGCGATATCACCGGCACCGAAGTGATCGAGGAAGACCCCGAAACCGGACGCAAACGCTTCAGTTTCATCCAAGGTCCTATCTTCGCCAACATCGTTCTGGCGGATGAGATCAACCGGACGCCTCCCAAAACCCAAGCCGCCCTGCTTGAAGCGATGCAAGAAACCCAAGTGACCGTTTCCGGAACCCGTCACGTATTGGAGAAACCTTTTTTCGTGCTTGCCACACAGAACCCGATCGAACAAGAAGGCACCTATCCCCTTCCGGAAGCGCAATTGGATCGCTTTATGTTCTATTTGCAGCTCGATTATCCGAGTTTTGAGGAAGAAATCGACATTATCCGTCGCACAACCTCTTCCATCGTTCCTCAGATTTCACCTGTGCTTCAAAGTCATGAAATCCTCGAAATGCAGCAGATCACGCGGGAAGTAGCCGTTCCGGAATCGGTGCTTCATTATGCCGTGAAATTGGTAAACGCAACCCGTGCGAACGACACCTCGGCCGATGAAATGGTTCGCAAGTATGTGAGCTGGGGAGCTGGACCAAGGGCGTCTCAGAATCTCATTCTCGGTGGAAAAACCCGTGCACTAGCCCATGGACGTTTCCATGTGTCGGAAGAAGACATCCGCGCCCTGGCTGTACCTGTGCTCCGTCATCGTATCGTGTTGAATTACGCCGCTGAAGCGGATGGTTTGGATGCCCAGACACTGATCCATCGCCTTATCGGCTGATGTGGTTCGCCGCTCTTCTCGCTATTTCCGGGCTCATTGCCTGGCTGTCTTATCGAAAGACCGGGTTTCAAACGTTGATGGCGATCCGATTCGCCTCCCTTGCCCTACTTTGCTACATCCTCACCAATCCGCAATGGGTATCGCGCTCCACCGACTCCATCAAACAACAATGGCTCGTTCTTGTGGATGAATCCCAAAGCGTGGAATCGTCTGCCTCCGGCATTCGAGCACGACTGGGTGAGTTGATGGATGCCGACACCAGCGAAGTGAGTGTTCGTTTCATCGGTTTTTCCGGGGACGTGCGTCCATTGACGTCGACATCCGACTACAATCCGAATCGCATCGGCACCGACATGTATCGCGCGTTCTCGGAAAGCGTGGATCGGTTGAATCCGCCTGATGCGATGGTTCTGATGTCGGACGGAATCAGCACAACCGGACGCGATCCGCTGACCTTGATCGAAGGATTCGGAGTTCCTGTACATGTCCTTGCTTTCGGAGATACGACAGTGCAAAAAGATGTCGTTTTGATGGATGCCGGCTTCCCCGAATCGGCCTATCTCGACACGGAAATCGCTGTTCCAGTCAGAATCATCGCAAATGGATATGATGGGAATGAATTGATCGTCCGTTTGCTGGAAAATGGTGATGAGATCGACCGGATGACGTTATCGATCACATCCGATCCCTACTTCGGAAATCCGGTGTTTCGGATTCGTCCGCGAGCGGAAGGACAAGTCCGGTACGAAGTTCGAATCGACGCGCTTCCTAGCGAGCAAAGCTCGCAGAACAACCGTATCCGCGCAGCGGTTCGAGTGGAATCGAAACGAATTCGAGTGATGCATGCGGTCTATGAGATCCATCCGGATATCGAGGCCATCACGTCTGTTTATCGGACTGATGCGTCGGTGGATGTGCGAATGACCCGCTTCAGTACGATCGACACCGATTCGGTGGATGTGCTCGTAATCCACGGCTGGCCGCGAAATCAAGAACACATCGCGGCGTTGACTTCGGCTATGCGCCGAATTCCGAGCCTGGTCGGGCCACTTCCTGTCACCTTTTCAAATTGGCAGGGTCGATTCGCGGGAAATCGGATTGTGGAAAAACTCATCACCACCATTCCGACCGGCATCCATCCCATCACAGATCTTCCACCGGTTCCTGTGGATCGGATGCCATTTGTTTACGGCCCCCTTCCCGACACCACTCGAGGTGCGTTTGAAACGAGGATGTCGGCATCCACACGTGGATTGATTTTAGAGACGAGTCGGTCCCAGAATCCACGCTCCGCTGTGTTGCATGCCTGGGGTTGGTTCCGGTTGGCACAAAGTCCGTTTCAAGCGGAGCAAGATTGGAACCGCACGTTTTTCCTGAATATTCTGGATTGGCTGGCGGTGTCGGAGACCGAATCCAGAATGCGGATTGATGGATTGGCGAGGCAAATCCGTGCGGATGAACCTCTTTCCTTCTCTGTGCGCCTCACAAACGAGTCTGGCGAGCCGCAGGACGGCTCCGATGTGATTGTTCGACTCCTAGAGTCGGATTACCGGATGGAGCCCGCAGGCGCGGGATTGTATCAAATCCGCATCCCTGTGGTGTCGGAGGGATTTCATTCGATGCGGATTGAAGCACGTTCTGGTGACGCCGTGATCGCTACAGAAACCCGTGTGGTTGAATCCGGAGCTTCGCAGATTGAGTTCCGTCGCATGCGACGCGACGATGTGCTGCTCAATGCCATCACCGAGCGAAGCGGCGGGTCGTCGGATTGGACGACCATCCTAGAACGCCTGAATTCCGCAGAATCCATCTCCATCGAGCGCGAGGAGTCTATCCTTGTAGCACGTCATCCGGGTTGGTTCATCCTTCTGCTGATCTTGCTCGGAACCGAATGGTTCTGGCGCCGACGCGTCTTCCTTCCCTGATCAGACCTTGATCAAGCTGTGAACCGGCGCGTGTGCTTGCAACAAGGGCGCGCTGTTTAGAAAGGTGAGTTCAATGATAAAGCTATAGCCCACGATCACACCACCTAGGCGTTTGACCAATTCAGTCGCGGCAAGCGCGGTTCCACCGGTGGCCACCACATCGTCGTGAATCAGGACACGAGCTCCTTTGAAGATCGCATCCTCATGTATTTCGATGGAATCGGTGCCGTACTCAAGTTTGTAAGATGCGGATTGGGTCTTGTAAGGAAGTTTTCCCGGCTTGCGGACCGGCACGAAACCCGCATTCAAATGCATGGCGATCGCCGGACCGAATAAAAACCCACGAGATTCCATTCCTACCACGAAATCCACATGTTCGCCCTCAAAAGGCGCCGATAACAGGTTGTTGGTGGCAGCAAGAGCTTTGGCGTCACCTAACAATGGGGTGATGTCCTTAAATAGAATGCCCGGTTTCGGGAAATCGGGGATGTTGCGGATCTTGGATGCGATGTCGTTTACAGTCATGTCCTTCGTATTTTGAGAAAGCATGAAAATACAACATAACCCGTCATTTTGGAGCGATTCGGATCAACGCTTTATGCTCGATGCCATGAAATTGGCTGAGAAAGCGGAACGGATGGGGGAAGTACCCGTTGGTGCGGTCATCGTCCAAAACGGACTCATCGTCGGGCGCGGTTACAACCAGGTTGAAACTCTACGCGACCCGACCGCCCATGCCGAAATGTTGGCCATAACCGCCGCTTGCGAAACGCTTCAAACCAAATATCTCACCGGTTGCACGTTGTATGCGACGTTGGAACCGTGTCCGATGTGCGCAGGTGCCTTGGTATGGTCGAAAATAGATCGGATTGTCTATGCCGCGATGGATCTCAAAGCCGGTGCCTGCGGAAGTGTGGTGAATTTGGCGCATCATTCAGCGCTGAATCATAAGATTTCGGTGCACCAAGGACTTTTCGAGCACGATTGCGAACACATGCTATCCACCTTCTTCAAAAAGGTGCGACAACAGACTCAATAAAGTCCGTTGAGTGTGATGTAACGCTCCACTTTGGGATGCAGCCCTGATTCCGGATGATCACGGTAGTGCGTGGATGCATCGTTGACCGGCTCATGTGGAATGAAGCGAATATGACGACGATGATGCTCCAATGAATCAGGAATGATTGCCTCATCACCCATTCGTACCGCCACAAGCAGATCGGCGATTCTCAGGATATCGTCCCATCGAAACCACGTCGAGAACCGATTCAAGGAATCAGAGCCGATGCATAAACAGAATTGGTATTCAGGATGGAGTTCTTGCAGGTGCTGCAAGGTAAACAATGTGTAATTGGGTGTGCCCATTTCCGATTCGATGTCGGAAATGTCGCAGTCTATGAGCCCGTCGAAAGCAAACCGGCACATCGCCATGCGATGATGGTAGGCGGTTGCGGAGCCGAATTTATGTGGCGGATGGGCTGTCGGAAGGATCCACAGCCGATCGATGTAGCCGCTACGAAGAAAAGACGAGGCGATGGCACGGTGACCCGGATGCGGCGGGTCGAACATGCCCCCCATGATTCCGATTCGTTCCGTCATGGTTCACGCGTTGATGCGAGACAGCGCCACTCTCGCCTGGTCACGAAGGTCTTCTACAGTGGAGCGGTTTTGTCCGTTCGGAAACAATTGGACATACTTTTCATAACTGCTTAACACCAACTGATAGCGCTCTTCTTGGCGCCGTTCGGTGGATTTCTCCGCAAATAAGAGATACGACTCCACTTGTTTGGCCAGTGCCATTTCAGACCACTTGGTTTCAGGATACATGTCGATCGTCAAGCCAAAATAGATCGCAGCAGCCTCGAACGATTGAAGTCTCAGGTAAAGCAACCCAGCTGAGTATTGCTTATGAGCCAGTTTTTCGCGGAGTTGATCGATGATGGCGGCCGCTTCCATGGTTTTATTGTCGTTAGGATAGCGGGAGATGAATAGCTGCATCACTTCGATAGCGCGGTACGTGTCAGACTGATCGAGATTATGTCGCGGACTCAATTTCACATAACTCATCCCTTCCATGAATTCCGCTTCGGAACGACGTTCGCTACGTGGATAATTGGAGTGATAGCGCACAAATTCTGCTGCGGCAAGCACATAATCACGGGATTGATAGTAACTGTCGGCCAGGTACCACTGACTTTCTTGAGCAATCGTCGATCCACGTCCGATATTCAACACGGTTTCAAATGCGGCGGCGGCATCGACAAATTTCTTGTTGTCGTACATCCGCTTGGCTTTGGTGTAGGCTTCTTCAAGCGTATCGCCGGAGCGGATCTGGTTCTTATTCGCGCAAGCACCTAGGCTTACAAGGATCAATAAGGCAAAAATGATGGATGAATTACGATTCACGATTCATTAACTGATTTAGAAGAAGAATGATGTCACGATGCGCGTCGTTGTGGTCAAATTGAGCCAAAATCGACATCGCATCTTCATACAACCGTTTGATTTCGTTTGTAGTATGTTCAAAGATACCGTATTGGCTGTAGAGTTCGAGCATCCGTTTCACATCGGAATCGGATGCAGACTTCGATTGCAGAATTCCGATCACATACTCCGCCTCGGCTTTGTCGCAACGCTGCAGAAGCAATAGAGTGAGATAGGTTTTTTTGCCTTCACGGATGTCGCCACAGGCTTTTTTTCCGAATTTTTTTGGATCGGCGATCGCATCCATCAAATCATCTTGGATCTGAAACGCCAAACCGGCTTTGAGTCCGATCTCCCCTGTTTTTCTCACATCTTCTTCGCTCACTAGGGCGATCATCGCGCCGAGCTCCATCCCCTTTTGAATGAGAACCGACGTTTTGAGCTCGATCATTTTCAGGTATTCATCCAGCGTCACATCCGTTCTGGATTCGAACTCCATATCGAACGCCTGACCTTCGCATACCTGAAGGATGCCGTCCAAAAAGCATTCCATCATGTTGGGATAGGCGGGATGGTTGGCGTAGGCGGAAAGTCGTGATACGGCGATAGTGAACAGCGCATCGCCCGATAAAATGGCCACACTCGGGTTCCATTTCTTGAACACGGTTGGTTTGCCGCGACGGGTGTCGGCATTGTCCATGATGTCGTCATGGATCAGAGTGAAATTATGCAACAATTCGACCGCGATGGCGGCGTCCAATGCCTCAGAAGAATCGGTCCCGTGCAGTCCGGCGGCTAGGCAAACCAAGCGTGGACGCACGCGTTTCCCGCCCAATTCCATTGTGTAACGGATGGGGTCGTACAGACTGGCAGGTGTTTCAGGCAGGGATAGATTGGCGAACCGCTGTTCGAGGAGATTGGAGAAAGACATACTTACAAGATACGCAGATGGGTCGGTCTCAATTCGGCAGGTGTTCGGCAACCAAGCAATAGGAGCATACAACGGAGTTTATGTTGAAGTCGGACATAATACGCATCCAGCCCTACTTCGCCCTCCGCTTTAACCATCGCGATGATCGGCTGAGCCATCGCAACGCATCGCGCACCCAAGCACAACGCCTTCAACATATCCTGAGCGGTTCGGATGCCGCCTGAAGCGATCAATTGGATCTTGTCTGAGGCCAATGGAGCCAGGTCCAGCAGGCAATCGACCGTAGGCATGCCCCATTCGTCAAGATCATGGTCCCCATCCTCCCGACGCCACGCTTCTACCCTGCTCCAACTCGTTCCCCCCGCGCCGGCAATGTCTATAACGTTCACGCCAACATCAATCAGCCTCAAGGCCACATCCTGCGAAATCCCAGCACCGGTTTCCTTCACGATCACAGGAACGTCCACGGAATCGACCAAACGGCGGATTCCATCCAATATCCCTCTAAATTTCCGGTCACCTTCGGGCTGAACCAATTCTTGCGACGGATTCAAATGCACGATCACCGCATCTGCCTTGATGGTTGAAATCAAGCGGTGGGTTTTGTCTTCAGACCATTGTTCAATCAACTGCACGCCACCGATATTCGATGCGATGAAGGCAGTTGGTGCGGTTTTCCGCACGATGGTGAACGAGGATTCCAATTCAGGATTCTCAAGCATCGCGCGCTGAGAACCGACACCCATCGGCAAATTATTCTTCTCACAGAATGAGGACAGAATCGCATTGACCGGAGCCGCGCCGTCATATCCACCTGTCATGGAGGAAATAAACAGTGGAAGCGAGAAACGACGTCCCATGAGTTCGATCGACGGATCGATCTCAGCAAAATCCAGTTCCGGAAGGGCGTTATGACGAAACTCATACCGTTCAAAACCAGCCGATTTCAGGAAAGCGGATTTACCTGTTACGGTCAGGTCCACATGATCCTGTTTTCGTTTGCGGATGTCCATTATTTGGACGCTCTCCATACGGGTACGAACGAACAGGCTTCGCCATACATGATGCGATCGGCATAAGGTATGAGACGTTGCGTCGCGGCCATATAGATGCTCTGCGGAAGGTCGATGTCGCTGCAGCCCTTCAACATCACGCGCTTGCCTTGATATTGCGTCCAATCAATGGAATCCAATTGAGACGCGAACAGATCGGACAGTGCAGACGCTTTCGGACCGAAAAACAGGCGTTTCACAATACCTGTACTTTTTGCGGCGATGAGCATGTAGGCCCAACTCGCCACGATGGCATCGTTGGAACAGGTGACTGTCAGATAATGATTGCGATGTTGCTCCCAGTCGTACTCGTCGAGGGCTTTGCGGAAATCGGCTTCCTTCAACACATATTCCATGAACAGGAAGTCCTTGATATCAAACACATCCATTGGAACGCCGTCATGCAGGGTTTCGAGGTCCAGCGTGACCAAGCCCGATTGAGCGACTTTGTTCACGACATCCATCAGACCGAGAAGGATTCGCCGCAAGAACAGGTGCGGGTGGCGTTCGGGTTGTTGAAGTGAAATCCTTTTCCTTGCAATCCGTCGGAATAATCGAGTTGGGTGCCGGCCAGATACAAGAAACTTCTCATATCCACGACGATCGTGACTCCATCCACATCAAAGATTTTTTCCTTCTTTGCTGGATCGGATTGATACTCGTTATCGAAATCGAGCTTGTACGTCAGTCCGGAGCATCCTCCACCGACCACGCCGATCCGCAAGGGAGCGTGTTCCGGTAAATGCTGTTCGGAACGGATCTGATGGATGCGCTGTAGCGCGTTCGGACTCATGGTGATCATCACACAGCCTCAACGACGATCTCGGAATCGATGCGATGCACCATGCTTTCAATGGCATATAAGGTGCCGCTGGATGCGGTCGGGCACGTTCCACATGCGCCTTGATAGTGCACACGCAGGACATTGTTTTCGAGCCCGAGCACTTTGAGCCCGCCACCATCCGCCAACAGATAGGGACGCACTTGATCATCGAGCATCTTGTTGATGGCTTGCAAGCGAGGGTCATCGCTATCCAGCGCTTCTTGCGAAGTGTGGACTTCATGCGAATCGGACGAAAGGGCTTCTACGGCTTCTGCTTCGCGGATCGGAGGGGCCAGTTTGCGAAGAAGCTCGTTCCAATCGGCCGCCCCGTCTTGGGTCACCGTCACATAATAATCGACATAGTAGACGGAAATGACATTCGGGATGGCGAACAGCAGCGATGCGAACGGATCTTTCGAGGCTTGATCCGCATTCTCATATGAGCGCGTGATGCCGCGTGAAATGGGGTCCTTGAGGACGAACCTCATGGCGTTCGGGTTCGGGGTACGTTCGATTTCTGCGATTTTTGGCATATTGCCTCCTATTCCGTTGTTATAATCTCTTCGCCGACGATGGCCGCTTGAACCGTGTGCCAAGCCAAGGTAGCACATTTCACCCTGGCTGGTAAATCACGCACACCTGAAAACACAGCAAGTTTTCCAAGATGATGCGGTTGAGCCGACAAATCCAGTTTGCCCGTACTCATGTCGTGAAATTCATGAAATAATACATTGGCCTCATCCACGCTTTTTCCTTTCAGCGCGGTTGTCATCATGGAGGCGGATGCTTTGGATATCGCGCATCCATCCCCTTTGAAGGATACATCTGATATCACATTCTGCTCATCGATCTGCAGATAAACGGTCAGTTTGTCGCCACATAGGGGGTTATGACCGTGAGCCAGATGATTCGCATCATTTATTTCACGGAAATTGCGCGGATTCTTGTTGTGATCCAGCACCAATTCCTGATACAAATTTTTCATGCGATCGGTACTCATGCGAACACTCCGATCGTTTTGCGGACCGCTTCAACCAGACGATCGATTTCTTCGGTGGTGTTATAAAAAGCGAATGAGGCACGCGTGGTGGCGGGAATGTTGTATCGATCCATCACCGGCTGCGCGCAATGATGTCCGGTGCGCACAGCGATTCCATCTTCATCCAGCATCGTGCCCACATCATGCGGATGGATGCCATCCAGCACGAAGGACACCACCGCCGCTTTGTTAGGAGCGGTTCCGACAATGCGGAGCCCTTCAATTTGGCTGAGGCGGTCGGTTGCGTAAACCAGAAGCTGATGCTCGATGTCGGCGATGGTCTCCATCCCGATTCCAGTCAGATACGTGATCGCCGCGCCCATTTGAATGGCTTGGCTGATGGGCGGCGTTCCGGCTTCAAAGATGTATGGAAGCGTATTGAATTTGATCTCATCAAACGAGACACTCAGAATCATATCGCCACCCGTGCGATACGGAGGCATGGTGCTGAGAATGGATTCTTTGCCATATAAGACGCCGAAGCCGGTCGGTCCGCACATCTTATGAGCCGAAAACGCATAGAAATCGACATCCAATTCTTGCACATTCACACGCATGTGAGGTACGGCTTGGGCGCCATCCACAACAATAACGGCACCAACGGAATGTGTTTTTTGAGCGAGTTCTTTGATGGGATTCACCGTTCCGAGTGCGTTCGACACATGGTTCACGGCAACCAATTTTACTTTGTTTGTGAGCAAAGAATCAAACGCAACGATATCCAACTCACCGGATTCCGTGATCGGAATCACCTTCAGCACAAGCTTCAACTTTTTCGCCAACTGTACCCAAGGCACGATATTGGCGTGATGTTCCATATTCGAAACCAAGATCACATCCCCTTCCTTCAAGAAGGTTTCACCATAGCTGGATGCGACCAAGTTCAGGCTATCGGTGGTCCCCGTCGTGAAAATGACTTCCTTACGACTTTTGGCGTGGATGAAAGACTGAACTCGGTCACGAGCGCCTTCATACGCATCTGTGGCTTGCTGACTGAGTGTATGCACGCCACGATGCACATTCGAATGCATCGTTCGATAATAGTTGTTGTACGAATCGATCACCGGCTGCGGCATTTGCGATGACGCCGCATTGTCCAGATACGCCAGAACATGACCATTCACGATTCGATTGAGAATCGGGAATTCCTTTCGAATGGCCAGGTTGTCGATCATACAGTCTCTACTTCGAATCGTTTACGGGTGAATGTGTCTACTTCTCGGGTGAGGCGGTCGCGAAGGCTACCTTCAGGCAAGGCGTTCACGATTTGCGCCGCGAATCCGAATGTCAGCAGATAACGGGTTTGGAGTTCGGTGAGGCCACGGCTTTTCAGGTAGAACAATTGTTCGTCGTCGATCTGTCCGATCGTGGCGCCATGCGAACATTTCACATCATCCGCGAATATCTCCAACTGCGGTTTGGTGTATACCATTCCATGATGCGACAATTGCATGTTATGATTCGCTTGATACGAATCCGTTTTCTGCGCAATCTGTCGAACAAAGATCTTGCCATTGAACACGGATGTACCCATTCCATCAACGATGCACTTGTGTAACTGATGAGAGGTGCAATTCGGCTTGCGGTGGTCGAGAATCGAATGGGTGTCGCTGATCTGGTTTTCGTGGACCAGCACGAGTCCGTCGATCGTCGCATGACCACCTTCTCCATCCATCGCTGCTCGGTTGTCATGGCGGAATAAACGTGCACCAACCGAAATCGTGAACGATTGCAGGTCGGATGCGCGACCCAACACGCTCGAGGAGCGGTTGATGTGCAATCCGGCGTTTCCTTCTTTCTGGACACGGAAATGATGCAAGCGAGCTTCATCCTTTAAAATCACTTCCGTAAACGGAACGTGCAGATAAACGGCATCATCCACACCAGCGAAAACTTCGATCAGGCTGATTTCGGAAAAGAATTCACCTGTGTATAGAATTCGTGGCAAAACCAACGCCGTTGGGTTCGTAACCAGGTGATAAATACCAATCGGAGTGCTGGAAACGATGTTCTTGGATGCATGGATCGCCACGCCGTCTTGGAAAAAAGCGGTGTTCAGCGAAGCGAAATAATCATTTTCGAAGGAATCCGCTTGACCGATCTTCACTGTAGACTCTCGGATGGGTTTCACAGTCACGCCATCCGGCAAGCCCGATAAATCGGATAAAGATGCATCCATCATACCATTCACAAAGACGATGCGTCGGCCGATGGTTTCGGACAAGTCCAGGTCAGCGATCAAGGATGCGGCTGTGTTGGAATCCCCTTCCATAAATGAAAACGACTGGTTCCAAAGCGAGCGCAATGATGTGAAACGCCATTCTTCGTCGCGGGAATTCGGAAATGCCAGCGAAGCGAACTTGGTTTCGGCCTCCGATGGATCGGAGGAGTGCGGAAGCGTTAAAATCGGACTTTCACTCATACGCTGGCAGCATCCATGATGGTGTCGTACCCTTCGGCTTCGAGCTGCAGCGCCAATTCTTTGCCACCGGATTTCACAATGCGGCCTTTGACCAGCACATGTACGAAATCGGGGGTGATGTAATTGAGGATGCGTTGGTAATGCGTCACGAGAAGAACGGCTTTGTCGTTGCCCCGGATTTTGTTGATCCCGTTCGACACGACTTTCAAGGCATCGATGTCCAATCCGGAATCGGTCTCATCCAAGAGTGCCATTTTTGGATTCAGAACCGCCATTTGAAGGATTTCATTGCGTTTTTTCTCACCGCCGGAGAATCCTTCATTCACATTGCGATCCACAAGGGATGCGTCCATCTCAACCAATTCACATTTTTCAGTGAGATAATCATCAAATTCCAGCGGATCAAGTTCTTCAAGTCCTTGATCGCGACGGATACCGTTGTACGCTTGGCGCAACATCATCGCGTTGGTAACACCTGGAATCTCGACCGGATATTGGAACGCGAGGAAAAGTCCTAAGCGAGCGCGCTCGTCCGGATCCATTTCCAAGACGCTTTGTCCTTCGAACAGGATATCGCCTTGAGTGACTTCATACGCCGGATGACCAGCGATCACTTTTGCCAACGTGCTTTTTCCGCTACCATTGGGACCCATGATCGCATGGACCTCCCCTGCGTTGATTTCGAGATCGATCCCGCGTAGAATGTCGACACCTTCGACTGAAGCGTGCAGATTTTGTATGACTAACATGTATGAATAATAAGATTGATGTAAATAAACTGGGTGCTTAGCCGACACTGCCTTCGAGCTTGATGCTCAAGAGCTTGGTCGCTTCGACGGCGAATTCCATCGGCAATTCCTTGAAGACATCCTTCACGAACCCATTGATGATCAAGGAAATCGCATTTTCTTCGTCAATGCCGCGTTGCTGCAGGTAAAAGATCTGGTCTTCACCAATTTTCGAGGTTGTGGCCTCATGCTCCACTCGAGCCGTGCTGTTGGCCGATTCGATATACGGAAATGTGTTCGCAGAGCATTGATCGCCGATGAGCATGGAATCACAAACGGAGTAATTGCGTGCGTTTTCAGCACCTTTGGCGATTTTCACGAGGCCGCGATAGCTATTATGCGATTCGCCAGCGGAAATCCCTTTCGACACGATTGTGCTCTTTGTGTTCTTGCCGATATGGATCATTTTTGTGCCCGTATCCGCCTGCATCTTGTTGTTCGTAACAGCCACGGAATAGAACTCACCAACGGAGTTATCCCCTTTCAGGATCACAGACGGATATTTCCAGGTGATCGCGGAACCTGTTTCGACTTGGGTCCACGAGATCTTCGAGTTCACCCCTTTGCAGATGCCGCGTTTGGTCACAAAATTGTAGATGCCACCAACACCGTTCTCATCACCGGAGAACCAGTTCTGAACGGTGGAATACTTGATTTCGGCGTTATCCAAAGCCACTAGTTCCACAACAGCAGCATGCAATTGCGTGCGGCTGAATTGCGGAGCGGTACATCCTTCCAGATAACTGACGGATGCACCTTCTTCGGCGATGATGAGTGTGCGTTCGAACTGACCTGATTCCGCATTGTTGATCCGGAAATAGGTGGACAGCTCCATCGGACATTTCACCCCTTTCGGAATGAAACAGAAAGAGCCATCTGTGAAAACCGCTGAATTCAGCGCTGCATAATAGTTATCACCGGCAGGAACGACGGATCCGATGTACTTCTTCACCAATTCGGGATGTTCGCGGATCGCTTCCGAGATCGAACAGAAGATCACGCCAGCATCATATAATTTTTCACGGAAGGTGGTGGCCACGGAAACCGAGTCGAACACCGCATCCACCGCCACATTCGCCAAGCGTTTCTGCTCAGACAGCGGGATACCCAATTTCTCATAAGTCTCGAGGATCAACGGATCCAATTCATCCAAGCTATTCAACTGTGGCTTGAATTTGGGAGCGGAGTAATAAATCAAATCCTGAAAATCCACTTCCGGGTAGGACACGTTCGGCCATTTTGGCTCGGTCATGGTCAACCAGTGCCGATAGGCTTTCAGACGGAATTCCAACATAAACTCGGGTTCGCCTTTTTTCTCGGACAGGAGGCGAATCACGTCTTCATTCAATCCGCGGGGAAATTCTTCGTAGGCGACATCTGTGACAAAGCCATATTTGTATGGCTGTGATACAAAAGAATCTAATGCGTCGGTTTGGCTCATTCAGTACCTTAGGGATGACGTGTTGGAAATCGATCACACGTTGTTATTTAGATTTAATATACGAAAAAAAGGCGTTCTATGAACCGGGTTAAGGCTTTTTACAATGGACTGCTTGTTCTTATCTCATTATTTATTCTACAGTGCGCGCGTCCGGATACGGGTTTCCAGAATGTGGAATGGAGCCGTAATGCCACCATCTATGAAGTGAACATCCGGCAGTTCAGTGATGAGGGAACCTTCAAGGCATTTGAGCAAAAACTTCCGGAATTATCGGATCTCGGAGTGAAGATCTTGTGGCTCATGCCCATCCAACCGATCGGCGCATTGAACCGGAAAGGAAGCCTGGGAAGCTATTATGCGGTGCAAGATTATTTCGGGGTGAATCCGGAGTTCGGAACCGAACAGGATTTCCGTGATCTGGTGGATGCGGCGCATAAGAACGGCATGGTTGTGATTCTGGACTGGGTGGCTAATCATACCGCTTGGGATAATCCGGTGGCAACCACGAACCCCGAGTTTTTCGCCAAAGACAGCACAGGGGCGTTCACTCCTCCCATTGGAACAGATTGGACGGATGTGATCCAGCTCGATTTCAACAATCCTGCCACACATGATTACATGGCGTCCGCATTGTCCTATTGGGTTCGCGAGTTCGACATCGACGGGTATCGTTGTGATGTGGCCTACAAAGTGCCGGTTGAGTTCTGGAACCGCGTTCGAAAGGAGTTGGACGACATCAAACCGGTTTTCATGTTAGCAGAGGCTGAACTACCGATTCATCACGAAGAAGCATTCGACATGTCCTATGCTTGGAACATGCATCATCAGTTCAATCGGGTCGCTCGTGGCGACACCTCCGCCCGCGCCATCTTCGGATTGCTGGAAGAAGACCGTGCTCGCTTTCCGGCCCATGCCTACCGCATGCAATTCACATCCAACCATGATGAGAATTCATGGAACGGAACCGAATTCGTTCGGATGGGTGATGGAGTCAAAACGTTTGCTGTGCTCGCATCCCTCATCGATGGCATGCCGCTGATTTACAACGGACAGGAGTATGGAAACCCGAAAGCATTGGATTTTTTCGAGAAGGATCTGGTGCAGCGTCCTGATACGAGCTACTGGTCATTTTATCAGACACTGATGCAGTTGAATCTGGATCATCCGGCGCTGCATAATGGCATTCATGGCGCACCGGCTGTCGCAATACCGACCTCGGATGATGATCGCGTGCTGGCTTTCGTCCGCGAGAAGGATGATTGTCAGATCGTGGTGGTACTGAATCTGAGTCCGGATCCGGTCATGGTTTCCATCAAATCGGATAGACTGACCGGACGTTTCAAAAACGTCTTCAGTGGTACCGACACTGAAATGAGCAGCAAGCAGGAGTTTTCGCTCCAACCTTGGGAGTATATCGTTTATACCCGCTAAGCCTTGGCTTGAACCGCGGCAACCGCGACGGTATTCACGATGTCTTCCCATGAAGCGCCACGCGACAAATCGTGCATGGGCTGGGCCAATCCTTGAATGATGGGTCCAGTAGCGGATGCACCCGCAAGTCGTTCCGTGAGTTTATAGCCGATGTTGGCCGCATCCAAATTCGGGAAAATGAAGACATTTGCCTGCCCCGCCACGTCCGATCCAGGGGCTTTCTTTTGTCCGATGCTTGGTATCAACGCGGCATCGAATTGCAACTCTCCATCGATCCTTAGCAAAGGATCGCGTGATTTTGCGAGTGCAAGAGCATCGCGCACGAGTTGAACCCGTTCGTGCTCGGCGCTGCCCTTACTCGAAAACGACAGCATGGCGACCCGCGGCGTTTCCCCCGTGAGTTGCTGGTGCGTAATGGCCGAGCTCGATGCGATTTCCGCAAGTTGTTTGGAATCGGGATAGGGAACCACAGCGCAATCGCCGTACGTGAAGACGCGTCCGTCAGGCAGTTCCATAATGAATACGCTGGACAGAGTTCCGGTGCCGGGCGCCAATCCGATCGAATGCAAAGCGGCGCGTAGCACATCGGCCGTCGTGGTGGCCGCACCGGCCACGCATCCATCCGCATCCCCTTCCGCCACCATCAGAGCCGCGAAATAGATCGGTACCGACGCGAGGGTGAACGCGGTTTCGAGGGTCATCCCCTTGGCTTTCCGGCGCTCAAACAAGCGATTGGCATAACGTTCCAGATCAGGAGAATCCGTCGGTTTGAGACCGTTGACACCGATCAAGACAGGATCGCAAATTCCATGTTGACGCAGGTATTCCGCCGCTTTAAGGGTGCGATCGTCGTGAGATTCGGGCAATGCCACACGAGCGAGGTTTTGTTTGGCTTTGGAACGAATGGTGTCGATAAAACTCATATCAAAATCAGGACAATGATGGATAGCAGCGCGATGATGATTCCCAACCATTGGGTGCGTTGCAGATGATCTTTCCAATAATAACGACCGAGAAGGGTTCCACCCAACACAACCGAAATGTGTGCTAATGAAAAGGTAACGGTGGCTGGCAGCATGGCCAAAGCCTTCAGCATATACACAAATGTGAGAAGATTCGGAATGCCGATAAGTGCGCCGATCTTGAGTTCTTGCTTTGTGAAGCTGAGTTGGCGCTTCCAGGCGAGGAAAAGGATTCCGGAGATGAGCGCCACCCCGTAAATTAACGCCACAAAATGGGCGTCATGAATCTCGGGACTGTGTGTGCGCTCATACATTTTGATGATCACATCCGCCGATCCGCTCATCGCGAACATGGCCAATAGCATCTTACCATCCTGGATGGATTGCATAATGGGCATGCCACGCTTGAAGATCATCAAGGCAAGGCCGATCAACACCATCATCAACCCGATCACGACCCCGAAATGAAAGGGTTCGGCATAGTATACGATCGAAAACACGACGGGTATGATGAGGGACATCCGCATGCTTACGAGTGTAATTCCCACTCCATTGGCTTGCACCGATTTGCTGTACACAAAAAAGTTCGTGATGAATATGACGCCGTTGATGACCCCGGCGAAGATGAAGAATGGATCCATCGGCGGAATTAGCGGGACTCCTTCCGGCAGAAACAATGGAAGGATGATCAAAGCGAACACATAATTGACCGTCAGGACGTTCAAGGTCCGCATGCTCCGATTCTCGGTGATCTTGAGCGTGTGCGCGATCAGGATCGAGAAAATGGCAGATACCGCGATATACAGGTAGGCCATTTAGGGGTAATCGATGAGGCGTAGGTTCGTTTGGCCGAAGAGTTTCGGGTCTTGCGGGCGGTTATGGATTCGGCGGGATGTGAATGTGAGATTTCGGTTCAAATAGGTCTGGATTTCAGACGTAGAGAAGTTCTCTTCTTGCAAGGCTTTGCAGAAGAAATAAGTTAACAGTCCGTAAATCCGGTCTGTTCTGAAATCTTCCGTGGTATATGCGCCGGCGGGCTGACGCGCATCCGAAGCGAACATTACCCACCCTGATCGGCGCTGAGTAAGCAAATCCGCCGTTCTGCTTAGTGTATTCACCCCTAAAGCGGTTCCATCGGGTGTGTGAGTAAAGTCGGTTTCAAACATCACATGGGTGCTCATGGTGGGAAAACTGGCCACATACTCAAGAAACGAGCCGACATCGACTGGCTCTCCATTGGGTGCATCGGTAGGCAGCAAAACCGGCTTTCCCCCTATGGTAGCACCTTTACCGACATAATAGACAAACAGGCGGGTGCGATCCGGATTCATGCGTAATTCGCTCCAGATGTTGTTTCTCTGAAACCTCGACCACGTGGCGGATTGAGAGGAAGGTGCATCCTTAACGACCCGTATGCGGTCCATCGGCACACCCAGAACATTGTGATAATATTGTTTCATCAACTCGATGCTTCGTTCGGCATAGCGGTTAGTGAGGGATGCATCATCGTAATTTTGATTGGCGATGATCACCGCCGCCGCGTCCATTTGCAGCGGGATTCCAGTCGGAAGTCCGCGCTCCACATCGATATCCCCGAACCGCTGACCGGTAGAAATCACCATCCCTCCTACGCCACCGGCAGGCATCCAGACCACAGCCGCGTCTTCGGCACGCATGAATACAGGATTGAGTCCGAGCATCACTTCATGCCATCCATCTGCGGTGTTGATCCATGGCAATAAACTGGCTTCCGCCACAGTCGTGATGATGTTTCCAGCTTGGTCTTGCGGAGAACTGCGGATAGGCGTATTGCGGCGCGCCACCCGGACATATCGTTTCAGAAACGACTCCACCGGAACTTCATAGGTGAACGATCGATCTTGGGATGTGAGCAGCAACTCAACCATCCCCGGCTCAGTGGTTTCGAAAGATCGGAACGGAAGCTCATTAACGAGATCGATCCGGATTTCCTGGTTCGTGCCGATTTTCGTGAGTCCGTCAACCACGGATGTGCCCTTGTAACTGGCAAACAGGTTCATGCTTATTGAAGGAGAGGCTTGCGGACGCGACACGGTATCATTCCTCGTAGCCGTTCCCACTTGCTCCAACATGCGTGTCTCACCGGTGAACAAGGGTTCGCCCGTCGGTTTCAGATTAAACACCGATCCAGCTGCAAGAACACCCGCTGTGATGTTCAATCCCAACTTCTGATTATATGTGAGATCCTGCTCGAGTACATTCGTATTGGCCACATACACCAATGCCGCGGCGCCAGTCAGACCCAGAAGCATGAGTCCGTAACGAGGACGGTAGGCTTGCACAAACCGGCGCTGTTCCATGCGTTGGGGGAATTGGACCTGGTTCAGGTTTCTCACTTCGAACACGATCGTGGGTTGATCGGGTGTAGGCAATTGTTTGACCGCCAAAACCGGAATGGTCGAAATCACCCTCGATTGCGACAAATCATCCGCAGGCGCTTCTTGCACGATCCAACGGCTGGATGTGCACGAGCTAAGCATTCCGAGGATGGCGAATAAATAGAGTTTCTTCATCAGACCCATGGTGATTGACGTGCGGCAGCCGCGATTTTGGCTGCGTCCAGTGCGATGACAAGTTCTTCATCGGTCGGGATGACCCAGACACTGACTTTCGAAGAATCCGTCGAAATTCGGTATTCCCGTGTCTTGTCCGGATTCTCATTCCGTTCCGAATCCAATTCAATGCCAAGATACTCCATGCCCGAACATATTTTGGCTCGGATGTAGGGTGAATTCTCTCCTATTCCTGCAGTGAATACGATTCCGTCGCATCCATTCAAGGTGGCCACATAAGACCCGATGTACTGCTTGGCACGATAGCAAAAGGATTCGATGGCTTGTTCGCAGCGACGATCCCCATTCTCGGCTTCTTGAATCAGATCGCGCATGTCGGCGGCATACCCGCTCATTCCAAGCATGCCGCTATTCCGATTGAGCATGGCATGCAAGTGATTCAAAGGCAATTCTTCTTTTTCGACGAGATAAAACAGAATGGATGGATCGATGTCGCCGCATCGGGTTCCCATCACGAGTCCAGACAGTGGCGTAAAACCCATGCTAGTGTCCACACTATGGCCATTTTTGATTGCTGTGACCGAACATCCATTCCCTAAATGACACGTGATCACTTTTGAGTTATGTGAATCGAGTTTATCGATTTGAAACAGACGCCGACTCACGTAATAGTGGGATGTTCCATGAAACCCATACTTCCGGATCTTATATCGGCGATACAAGCGGTTCGGAATGGCATATAAGTACGCTTCTGCCGGAAGACTATGATGGAACGCCGTGTCGAACACGGCCACATGCGTCGCTTGAGGCAGATAATCGCGAGCCGCTTCGATCCCCTTCAAATTGGGCGGATTATGCAGCGGCGCCAGATCGATCGCGAGCTCAATCGCTTCAATCACAGATTCATCAATCAATACAGAATCCTTAAATGTCTCCCCTCCATGCACCACTCGATGTCCGACAGCTTGGATGTCCTCTTTTTTGAGATTCAGCCCGTTAGCTGGATCCATCAGAAAATCCATGATTTCTTTTAACGCCATGGAATGCGTCTCGATCGGCTGGGTTTTCTTGCTTGCTTTTTGGCCTTCGATTTCATGTCGGATGATGGACGTCACCGCTCCTATCCGTTCAATGAGTCCGGAACACCGCTTTTCACGGGTGTCCGTTTCGATCACCTGATATTTGACCGAGGAGCTTCCGCAATTGATGACGAGTGTTAGCATGGCTTAATACTGCTTGTAGTAGGACTCGGATGGTTTCGGAGTCGTATCCCTATGCTTCCAATAACTGGATGTGTTTTCTCTGAACGCATGAAACGATTTCGGGGTATCGGAACCGCTTAGACGCCGGATGAGTCCGATCGGCGTCATGATGAACAAAAATACGAGTCCGATGATGAACCTCGTCATGATCCAGTTCAAGATCATCGCAAATTTCATCCATGCGATGAACACTGGACGCAAAATGGATGGTGCCCACATCCCCGATCCGCCCATCAGCACTCCAATCCATGTAGAAATAATAGACACATTCGTGTAGGCGCCGTTTTTCCAGTACACGAAGGCGGGAATGAGGACGATTCCGATCACAGCGAACAGGATTCCGAAGGAACGGACGTGTTTATGGGATGCATCAATCAAGGGGAAATTCCTCCTTCCATTCGTCTTTCTGGCCGGTTTCGGGTTGGTCTTTTTTATAGAAGATGGCGTTTTCGATGACCAAAATATCCATGTTCGTGCGCATGAAACATCGATAGGCGTCTTCTGGCGTGTTCACGATGGGTTCGCCTCGCACATTGAAACTGGTATTGATGAGAACGGGACATCCCGTCAAGGCATCAAACTCGGTGATGAGGGATGTGAACCGTGGATGGCGATCGGCCGAGACCGTCTGAATCCGTGCTGAATAATCGATATGTGTGATGGCCGGGAGATCGGAGCGCAACTCATATAAGCGATCGAACCCCGTTTTGGTCGCATCCACGAATTTGCACCGAGCCGCATCCACATCCGCCACAATCAACATATAGGGCGATTCCTCATCCAAATCGAAATACTCTTTTGCTTTTTCAGCTAAGACAGCCGGAGCGAACGGACGAAAACTCTCACGGAATTTGATGTTCACATTCAGCTCGCGTTGCATGTCGGGCGAGCGCGGATCTCCGAGTATTGATCTGGCTCCCAGTGCGCGCGGACCGAATTCCATGCGTCCCTGAAACCATCCCACAATCTTTCCATCGGCGATAGCTTGTGCGACGAGTTTGTCGATGTCGGATGGGGACAACCACGACATGACCGCCCCGTGAGGTTGCAAGGATTCAAGAATTTGGGATTCCGAGTACTTCGGACCGAGCAAAGAACCTTGCATCGCATCCGCGCCGCTCACCACTCGGGGCTGCTTTTCCACCTGATACCAGGCGAACAAGGCCGCACCCAGCGCGCCACCCGCATCCCCTGCGGCGGGCTGTATCCAAAGTCGGTCGACGATCTTCTCCTTGAGCAGCATTCCGTTTGCCACGCAGTTCAGCGCCACACCTCCGGCCATAACGACGTTCCGGAGTCCGGTCTGAGTGGTGATGAACCGTGCCACGCGACGCACCACCTCTTCAGTGACGACCTGTACCGACGCCGCGAGATCCATCTCCCGTTGCGATATCGGAGTTTCCGGCTTCCGTGGCGCCGCCCCAAACAACGTTGCGAAGCGCCGGTTCGTCATCGTCATGCCGGTGCTGTAATTGAAATAGCGCTGATTCAGCAGAAACGAGCCGTCGTCTTTCAAATCGATCAGATGCTCGAAGATCAGATCGGCGTAGATCGGTTTGCCATAGGGCGCCAACCCCATCAGTTTATACTCGCCGGAATTGACCTTGAATCCGCAATAATAGGTGAACGCGGAATACAACAATCCCAATGAATGCGGGAAATGTTGCTCATGCGTGAGCATTATGGTGTTTCCCTTTCCAACGCCCAAGGTGCTAGTGGCCCATTCGCCGACCCCATCCATCGTAATGATGGCGGCTTCTTTAAATGGAGATGGGAAAAACGCAGACGCCGCATGCGATTCATGATGTTCGGTGTACATCATGCGTCCAGTGAAATTCAATGTCGTGCGGATGGTGTCTTCGATCCACAATTTTTCCTTGATCCAAATCGGTAAGGCTTCCCACGCACTCCTCAATCCTTTCGGCACATAAGCCAGATAAGTTTCCAGCAGGCGCTCGAATTTGAGGAAAGGCTTGTCGTAAAAGGCGACGATATCGACTTGCTCGATCGTGATTGCCGCCTCCTTCAGACAATACTCGATCGCATGAGACGGAAACGAGGCATCATGCTTTTTTCGGGTGAATCGTTCTTCCTGCGCAGCGGCGATGATCACGCCATCGCGCAGAATCACTGCGGCGGCATCGTGATAGAAACAGGAGATTCCCAGGATGTGCATGACAAAAGAAAGGCGCTCTATGGCGCCTGTACTTCCTTGATAAAGTATTCGAGGGTGCGTTTCAGGCCTTCATGGCGATCCACTTTTGGTTCCCAACCCAATATGGTGCGGGCCTTGGTGATATCCGGTTGACGGATTTTTGGATCGTCTTCTGGCAAGGGTTTGTAAATCAGCTTGCTTTTGGAGCCGGTGAGTTCGATGATTTCCTTAGCGAATTCCTCAATTGTGATTTCGGTCGGGTTTCCGACGTTCACCGGATAGGAATAATCACTTGCCGCTAGGCGCACGATCCCTTCAACCAGATCATCGACATAACAGAAGGAACGCGTTTGACGCCCATCACCGAAAATGGTGATGTCTTCTCCTCGCAAAGCCTGACCCATGAAGGTTGGCAGTGCACGTCCGTCGTCGAGGCGCATTCTTGGTCCGTAGGTGTTGAATATCCGGATCATCCGGGTTTCCACATGATGGTAGCGATGGTAGGCCATCACAAGTGCTTCGGCGAATCGTTTGGCTTCGTCGTAGACTCCACGTAATCCGATGGGGTTCACATTTCCCCAATATTCTTCTTTCTGCGGATGAACGGTTGGATCGCCATAGACTTCACTGGTGGAGGCTTGCAAAAATCTCGCACCTTTTTCTTTGGCCAATCCGAGAGCCTTATGCGTTCCCAAGGCTCCCACTTTCAGGGTCTGGATCGGCATTTCCAGATAATCAATAGGGGATGCGGGCGATGCGAAGTTCAAGATCAAATCCAATTTTCCAGGTACATGGATGAACTCGGTCACATCCTGATGGAAAAAGTGGAAATGCTTGTTGGCCATCAAATGCTCGATGTTGTGAATACGTCCGGTGCTGAGATTGTCCATACACGACACATCCCAACCGTCATTCAGATATCGTTCACACAAGTGGGAACCAAGAAACCCGGCTCCACCCAAAATCAAAACACGGCGATTACTTGTTGGCATAAATGGGCTTTCTACCGACGCTGATATAGGTTAAACCTTCTTTTTCCGCTTTTTCCAAGTCGTAGAGGTTGCGACCGTCGAAAATGACCGGATTGTTCATCGATTGGCGGATTTCTTCGAAATCGACCGAGCGGAACTCGTTCCATTCGGTGCAAATCACAAGCGCGTCGGCCTTATCGATCGCTTCTTTGCGATTTGAGACAAACTCGACTTGAGCAGACAATTCCGCGCCAAACGCTTGTTTGAAGGTGTGAATGGCTTCTGGATCGTAGGCACGGATTTTCGCGCCGGCTTCCAGCAATTCTTTTAGGATATACAGGGCCGGAGCTTCGCGAACGTCGTCGGTTTCTGGCTTGAATGCCAGCCCCCAAACGCCGAAGGTTTTTCCTTTCAAGGCGCCTTGGTAGAACAGCTTCACTTTTTCGACGATCGATAATTTCTGACGGTCGTTCACTTCCATCACCGCTTTAAGGATTTGGAAGTTGTAGCCATACTCATCCGATGTGAAATCAAGGGCTTGCACATCTTTCGGGAAGCAGCTGCCGCCGTATCCGATACCAGCGAACAAGAAGCGTTTTCCGATACGAGAATCTGTACCGATACCACGACGCACATTGTCCACATTCGCCCCGACGCGCTCACAGACATTCGCAATTTCATTCATGAACGTGATTTTCGTTGCGAGGAACGCATTCGCGGCATATTTGGTGAGCTCGGAACTGCGCTCATCCATAAACAAGACTGGATTTCCGCTGCGCACGAACGGATCATACAATTGCTTCATCAGCTCGATCGCACGCGGGGATGTCGTTCCGACGACCACACGCTCCGGTTTCATGAAATCTTCCACAGCGGCGCCCTCACGAAGAAATTCCGGGTTCGAAACCACATCAAATTCCACTTTGGCATTTCGATTCAAACGCTCGGTCACTTTTTCTGCGGTTCCAACAGGTACCGTGCTCTTGTTGACGATCACCTTATACGATTTGATGATCTTGCCGATATCCTCACCCACGTTCAAGACATACTTGAGATCGGCTTGGCCATCCGCACCTGGAGGGGTTGGCAGACACAAGAAAATGATGTCGCAATTGTCGACAGCGTATTCCAAATTGTTTGTGAATTCGAGGCGAGCTTCACGCACACTGCGATCGAACAACGGTTTGATGCCGGGTTCGTAAATAGGAATCTCCCCTTTTTTTAGGGATTCAAGCTTCGCAGGATTGTTATCCACGCAAATCACGTGGTTTCCGCTGTCTGCAAAACACACACCGGTCACTAGGCCTACATAACCGGTGCCAATAACGCCAATTTTCATGTGATTATCTCTCGATGTTTAGGATTTCAAATTCGATGACACCCGCAGGTGCGGTAACAGGAACGACGTCACCTATGGATTTACCAAGGAATGCAGCTCCGATTGGAGAATCGATCGAAATGCGATTCAAATTGAAATCAGCTTCTTGAGCCGACACCAAGGTGTATTTCATCTGCTTGGATGACCGTTTGTTCAAAACGGTGACGGTCGACAAAATGTAGACTTTGCTGGAATCGACGGTTTTCTCGTCCAATACCCGTGCATTCGACATCGCGTTTTCCAATTCGGCGATGCGTTTTTCTAAATGGGCTTGAGCCTCTTTTGCGGCTTCATATTCCGAGTTCTCACTCAAATCGCCATGTGAGCGGGCCTCATCAATTTTCGAGGCGATGTCGCGACGGCCACGCGTCTTCAGATCGCGCAATTCTTCAGTGAGCCGGTCGAAGCCTTCCTGGGATAAATAGGTTGTTTTCAAGATGGTCTTGAATAAGGTTTAAAAACCGAAATTACGCAAATATGGGCGTATTTTGACTACTCAATCTATTACTGGAATCCCGATATGAGACGAAAATGGTCAATCCGCGAGTTGGCCCGACGGCATGCCGAACACAACGCACCCGACCAACTCGCCACCACCGTGCTCTGGTTGCACAACATCCGAAGCATGCACAACGTGGGTTCCGTATTCCGTTCCGCCGATGGATTCGGCATCGGCGAAATCTGGCTTTCGGGTCACACTCCCACACCTCCCCGCCCTGAAATCCACAAAACCGCTCTCGGTGCCGATAAATCCGTGCCATGGAGAACCTTCGGCCAAGCAAAGGACGTCGTAACCGAACTTCATCATCAAAACCGCTTACTGATCGGAGTGGAGCAAACCACGGATTCGGTTCCGCTTCAGGAACTAGTATTGGATCCATCCCGACCCATCTGTGTCGTGTTCGGTAATGAAGTGACCGGTTTGGATGAGGATGTTCTCGCACTAGCCGACATCGTGACCGAAATCCCTCAATTCGGGAAAAAGCATTCGTTGAATGTGTCCGTTGCCGCTGGAATCGTTTTATTCGGACTGTTTTCTTTGATGGAAACCCAAGCGCATAGACCTTAAATTAGAAGCCTATGTCAAAACGCACGCTTGTTACTTCCGCGCTACCGTACGCCAATGGTCCATTGCATTTGGGTCATTTGGCTGGAGCCTACCTACCCGCCGATTTGTATGTCCGTTACAAACGCCTTCGCGGTGAGGATATCGTCTTTATCTGCGGATCGGATGAACATGGCGTTCCCATCACCATCGCGGCCGATAAGGCCGGAGTGAGTCCCCAGGACATTGTCGACCGCAACCATGCCCACATCAAAGAGACGTTCGTCAAGATGGGCATCTCGTTCGATTACTATGGTCGAACCTCCTCCAAAACGCATCACGAAACCTCGCAGGATTTCTTCACGGTGATGCACGACAAAGGAATTTTCAAGCGCAAAACAGAGAAGCAATTTTATGATCCGGCCGCAGGCAAGTTCTTGGCAGACCGCTATATAAAAGGGACATGTCCTGTTTGCGGGCATCCTGAAGCTTATGGCGATCAGTGCGAGAAATGCGGCTCATCGCTATCCCCATCCGAACTGAAAGACCCGAAGAGCGCGTTGACAGGAGCCACGCCTGAATTGCGAGATACTGAGCATTGGTACATCCCGTTGGGTGATCTTCAACCGAAATTGGATGCATGGATCGCGACGAAGAAAGATTGGAAGCCGAATGTGCTGGGTCAGGTCAACAGTTGGCTTAATGCCGGACTCGGAGATCGGGCCGTCACCCGCGATTTGAATTGGGGCGTGAAAGTCCCATTGCCAGATGCGGATGAAAAAGTGCTTTATGTGTGGTTTGATGCGCCCATCGGCTACATCTCCGCGACCAAAGAATGGGCCGTGGAGCAAGGAAAGCCCGATTTATGGAAATCCTATTGGCGGGATGAGGATAGTGATCTCATTCATTTCATTGGCAAAGACAACATTGTGTTTCATTGCTTGATGTTCCCAGCGATGCTGATGTCCTATGGCGGATTCGTTCTTCCGAAAAACGTACCCGCAAATGAGTTTTTGAATTTGGAAGGACAAAAGTTATCCACCTCCCGCAATTGGGCGGTTTGGATCCATGAATATTTGAATGAGTTTCCGGCCGATTGGCTTCGTTATGCCTTGGCCACCACCCTACCCGAGACAAAAGATTCCGATTTCAGTTGGAATGAGTTCCAAAACCGTGTGAATGGTGAATTGGCCGACATTTTGGGCAATTTCATCTTCCGAACCACATCGTTCACGCAACGGTTCTTCAATGGTGTGGTGCCGGAAGCGAAAGACCTTTCTGCCACGGATCTTGACATGCTGAAGCAAATCGAGCAGCACAAGGTCAAGATCGCGGCTTTGTATGAGTCCTTCTCATTCCGTGAAGCGGTTTCTGCGACGATGAGCCTCGCTCGACTCGGAAACAAGTATTTCACGGATTCCGAGCCATGGAAAACGAGGAATTCGAATCCGCAAGCATGCGCCAACTCCATTTATATAAGTATGCAGTTGTCCGCGGCTTTGTCTGTTTTATTCGACCCCATCCTTCCGTTCACCATGAAAATCTTGCGTGGCAATCTAGGAATCTCAGATACGACCACATGGGATGAGGTGAACGATCATATGATTTCGTCAGGATCTGCCATCAGCGCAGAAGCGATCTTATTCCCGAAAGTGGAAGACGCCCTCATCCAAGCTCAGTTGGATAAATTGCATGCGACGGACGCCGTTTCGACAGAAGCACCTTATGCCGAGCGCAAGGCTGACATTGTCTATGATGATTTCGCGAAGATGGACTTGCGGACAGGTACTGTCCTTTCCGCCGCTCCTGTTCCGAAATCGGACAAACTGTTGTGTTTGCAAGTGGATATGGGGTATGAAACGCGCCAGATCCTATCCGGAATCGCTAAGTTTTTCACCGCGGAAGAAATGGTCGGCAAGAAAGTCGTGGTTGTGGCCAATCTGAAACCACGAAAAATGCTCGGATTAGAAAGCAATGGCATGATTCTGTTCGCTGAAGACCGCGACGGCACCTTGAAAGCGGTGGCTTCGGATGGTGAAAACGGAAGCACGGTGGCATGACCCAGACCCAACCGCTTGGAGCCACGTTCACGGCAGACTACATCATCGTCCGTTTATTTTGTCCACGCTCTCCGGAAGTGGATATCGAACTATTTCGTCGATACGAAGACCCATCCGGCATGAAAATCCCGATGGTAAGGGATGCGGATGGTATTTGGGAAGTGCATTTGCAGCCTACATTCAAGGGATGGTATTATGGATTCCGAATCCTTCCTCCAGCCGATACGATCGGCTTTCAAGCATCTGATTTCGCGGTCTGCGACCCCTATGCGCATTTCGTTACAGTAACGAACGATGACAAACAAAACCCTCGCGGACGCCTGCTTCCTGATGAACCCTACGATTGGGAAGGCGATACATTCATTCCCATAAAAGACATCCGCGATCTGGTCATCCAAGAAACGCATGTAAAAGATGCGACCATGGATGCCTCGGCAGGCAGTTCGCATCCAGGCACCTATCAAGGCTACATCCAACCGAAAATCAAGGGCGGATTGGAGCATGTGAGTCGGATGGGATTCAATGCGGTCGAATTCTTGCCACTGCATCTATATTCGTACAAAGAACCGGTTCAGAACGCTTGGAACCCGCATGCGCGGAACCATTGGGGCTACATGACCACCTCCTTCTTCGCACCGGAACCGAGATACATGAAGGGAGTTTCGACGGACGAACCTTTGCGCCATTCCGATCCTGCCACACATCGCGCCGTGAAGGATATGGTGAAGGCGATCCATAAGAAAGGAATCGCGGTCATTCTGGATGTGGTGTACAATCATGTGTCGAATTACGACCTGAATCCACTCAAATACATCGATAAATCATACTACTTCCGGCTGACGGTGGATGGATTCTATCGCTCGGATAGCGGATGCGGGAATGATCTGAAGACCGAGAATCCGATGGTCCGAAATCTGATTCTCGATTCACTGATCTATTGGGCGGAAACCTTTCATATCGATGGATTCCGGTTCGATCTAGGCCATTTGATCGACAAACAAACGTTGACCGAAATCCGCGATGAGCTTCGTAAAATCAATCCACATGTGCTTCTCATCGCTGAACCCTGGGGAGGCGGATACAATCCGCAATTGTTCTCGGAGTTGGACTATACGACGTGGAATGACCAGATTCGGAACGGGGTGAAAGGCTCGGAGCCGGTATCGAGTCCAGGATACATCTTCGGAAAATGGCACCCGGAAAGCACGCGTTTGTCGTTGGAGAATTATGCAAGAGGCACGCTCGTGCCCCACCCAAACGGCCGCTATCTGAAATCGGAACACAGCCTGAATTATCTGGAAAGTCATGACGGATACACCATAGGTGATTTCATCCGCCTCACGCTCCGTCCGGAATTAGGAACTCGCGCTCACGACCGCTCCGATTTGGCGCCACTGACCAGCCATGAGCTTCATATCTCCCGCTTGGCCGCTTTGTATCTGATGATTTCGCAAGGGGTTCCGATGATCCATGCCGGACAGGAATGGTCTCGCACCAAAGCTTTGGATCACAACAGTTATGAGAAAGACGACGAAACGAATTATTTGAATTATTCGGATGTGGACCTGAATCAGGGCTTGGTGGCTTACTATGCCGGATTGATCGCGCTTCGCAAAGCATCCCCGGCGTTACGACGTTCCGCACCTGAACAGATTCTGTTCCAGCGGTATGATGACAGTCTGCATATGACCATGACGATCGATGGAAAACCGATCGGTGATCCGCATACCTACTTGATTTCATTGAACGCGAATCCGACCGCATCACAGATTGTGCATCTCCCGCCAGGATATTGGGATGTGATGGTATCGGGTCCGCACGCGGGCGACAAACCAATCGCCACAATCGGGGGGATTCTGAATTTGCCACCGATATCCGGATTCGTTCTGCGAAAATAGAGTTCGTTTATGTATCATTGGCGCTTAAACGTCAACCATCACGGAGGATCCTTTGAACAGTGCCGCACCTGAAACACGTGGAAGTTGGAATTCAAAAATCGGATTCATATTTGCCGCCGCTGGCTCAGCCGTCGGATTAGGCAACATTTGGGCGTTTCCTGCTAAAGCCGCGGATAACGGCGGCGCCATCTTTCTAATCGTCTACCTGCTATGCTGCCTGATCATCGGTTTTCCGGTGATGGTGGGCGAACTTACTCTGGGTCGACACACAAAAAAGAACCCGGTTGGCGCATTCAAATCCCTCAGTAATCACTTCTTTCCACCGCTCATCGGCTTCTGGGGTGTGTTGTGCGGCGTGATGATCCTCTCCTTCTATTTGGTTGTGGCGGGATGGACAGCCGGTTATGTGATGGAGGAATTCATGTTTTTCATGGGTCAACCCGAATGGGCGACTTGGTTCGGAGATCTAACGAACGGACCGAAAAATGCCATTTTCTCTGTTCTATTCATGTTGGCCACGGTGATGATCATCACTGGCGGAGTTTCCGGTGGCATTGAAAAAGCCACGAAACTCATGATGCCAGCATTGCTTGTGATTCTAGTCATCATGATCGGGTATGTGGTCACTCTTCCAGGTGCCATGGAAGGTGTCAAAACCTATCTGCGTCCTGATTTCTCCCAATTGACTGGTACAGTGATCTTCAGCGCATTGGGCCAATCCTTCTTTTCTCTTTCGTTGGGCATGGGGTGTCTTATCACCTATGGCTCCTATATGAGCAAGAAACAAAACATGGTGGAATCGGCCATGTATGTGACGCTGACGGATTTCTCCGTCGCTTTCCTTGCTGGATTCCTGGTCATTCCAGCCATGTTCGTCGCTCAGAACAGCGGCATCACCATTTTTAATGCGGAAGGCAATCTGGTCGCTGGCGGACAATTGGTGTTCCAAGTGTTACCAGCCATGTTCCATAGCATGGAATCAACCGCTGGCATCATCGCCGGAGTGATGTTCTTTGTTCTATTGGGATTGGCGGCGCTTACATCCACCATCAGCCTATTGGAAGTTCCAGTGGCATATGTGGTAGATGAGCATGGCGTGAGTCGGAAACGAGCAGCCTGGGGTGTTGGAGCCGTCATCTTGAGCTTGTCTCTCATCATCTCATTCAATGTCGGCTTAATCGATGTGCTGTCGACGTCTTTCAATGATGTGGGTCTGCCTTTAGGCGGATTCATGATCTGCATATTCCTGGGATATGTGTGGACCACACAAAAAGCGTTGATCGAATTAGGGGAAGGATATCCGGGCTTGGAAACCAGTTGGTTCAAACCGGTTTGGGTGATCTTCATCAA
Source organism: Balneolales bacterium (assembly GCA_041749075.1). Classification (GTDB taxonomy): domain Bacteria; phylum Bacteroidota; class Rhodothermia; order Balneolales; family HLUCCA01; genus CAMTWZ01. The sequence goes on from JBGTBY010000035.1 coordinate 264,153, forward strand.
ATACATCTGCCCTATTCTGATCGGTGCCGTCTTCATTGCCACCATATATAGACTTTTAACAGTGTAGACTTAGCCGTATTTTTGGGCTTTCCGAAACCAACTCATTTTTATGCCAAAAGTTACGACTGCAGACTTCAAGAACGGTCTGACCCTTCAATTTCCTGACGACATCTACACGATCATTGAATTCTTGCATGTGAAACCTGGCAAAGGTGGCGCATTCGTCCGTTCCAAACTCAAAGGAGTGACAAACGGCAAAGTTTTGGATAAGACTTTCCGTGCTGGCGAGACCTGCGAATCGGTCCGCATCGAGCGTCAGCCTTATCAATATTTGTATCGTGATGCCGATATTTACTATTTCATGCATCAGGAAACCTACGAGCAGATCGGTGTGAACTCGAAGAATGTGGATCGCCCGGAGTTCATGAAAGAAAGCGAGCAGGTGTACATCGTGATCAATGCCGAGACCGAAACCGTCATGTTCACCGAATTGCCGGATCATGTGATGTTGTTGGTTGCACATACCGAGCCTGGCATCAAAGGTGATACCGCTCAAGGTGCTACCAAACAAGCGGAATTGGAAACCGGAGCCAAGATCAATGTTCCGTTGTTCATCAACGAAGGTGATAAATTACGAGTGGACTCCCGAAACGGGTCCTATATTGAACGGGTCAAACAATAAATAACGCACGTATGGATCTCAAGCACATCAAAAGTCTTCTGCAATTGATTTCAGAAGCCGACGTCAATGAAGTTTACATTGAAGAAGGTGATTTCAAGATCAAAATCAAGAAACGTTCGGATGCGCCTGTTTACAGCGCTCCAGCACCTGCGCCAGCTCCAGTAGCCAGTGTCGTGGTACCTACCGCGCCCGCGGCTCAACCCGCCGGATCTCCGGCTCCTGCCGCAGCCGCTTCAACCACATCCGCCATCAAATCTCCGATTGTCGGAACGTTTTATTCGGCAGCCTCACCTGATGCGAAAGCCTTCATCTCTGTGGGTGATGAGATTTCGAAAGGTCAGCCATTGTGCATCATCGAAGCGATGAAAATCATGAACGAGATTGAATCGGATGTATCGGGCAAAGTGGTCGCGATCCTGGTCAAAAATGGCCAACCTGTTGAATTCGACCAGCCGTTGTTTGAAATCGAACCTGCCTAACCGTCTATATGTTTAAAAAAATCCTGATTGCCAATCGGGGGGAAATCGCGTTACGGATCATCCGGACGTGCAAAGAGATGGGAATCAAAACGGTTGCCGTTTATTCCACTGCCGACCGCGATTCACTTCATGTGAAATTCGCAGACGAAGCCGTCTGCATCGGTCCGCCTCCATCGCGAGAAAGCTATCTCAAGATTCCCCGCCTTCTGGCCGCCGCTGAAATCACGAATGCCGAAGCCATCCATCCAGGGTACGGTTTCCTTTCTGAAAACGCGGAATTCTCGCGCATCTGCGGCGAACACAACATCACCTTCATCGGTCCGACACCGCACATGATCGAAACCATGGGCGACAAGTCCAAGGCCAAAGAGAACATGATCAAGTACGGCGTTCCTGTGGTTCCTGGAAGTGATGGAACCATCAGCGATCTCAAAGAAGCCCAGATCGAAGCCGAACGAATCGGATATCCGGTCATCATCAAGGCAACGGCCGGTGGTGGTGGACGTGGGATGCGGATCGTGAAAGAAGCATCCGAGTTCGAGAAAATGTTCGATACCGCGCGCAATGAAGCCGGTGCGGCATTCAACAACCCTGAAGTGTATATCGAAAAGTATATCGAAGAACCACGGCACGTTGAGATTCAAATCTTAGGCGATGCGCACGGGTACATCACACATCTTGGCGAACGCGATTGCTCGTTGCAACGCCGTCATCAGAAAGTGCTTGAAGAAGCCCCATCCCCTGTGATGACGCCCGAGCTTCGTGAGAAAATGGGTGAAGCGGCCATTCGCGCTGCTGAAACGGTGCAATACATCGGTGCTGGAACCATCGAATTTTTGGTCGACAAGCATTCCAACTTCTATTTCATGGAAATGAACACGCGGATCCAGGTGGAACATCCCGTGACCGAAGAAGTGACCGGTTACGACCTCATCCGCAGTCAGATCGAAGTGGCCGCTGGCATACCATTGCGCCGCAAACCACTTAAAATTCGTGGCCATGCCATCGAATGCCGCATCAATGCGGAAGACCCTGCGAACGGATTTCGTCCAAGCGCGGGACGCATCAACACCTTCCATCCACCAGGTGGACACAGTGTCCGTGTCGACACCCACGTCTATAGCGGCTATGTGGTTCCACCGAACTACGACAGCATGATCGCCAAACTCATTGTGAGCGCTCCGACACGGGAAGAAGCGATCGCTCGGATGTCGCGCGCATTGGACGAATTCGTTGTGGAAGGCATCCATACCTCGATTCCTTATCACAAGCAATTGATGAAGGATCCGAATTTCATCGCCGGAAATTTCACGACGCATTATCTCGAAAAACAATTCCAATACAAACCATGACTCCTTCCGACCTTCGTTACACCAAAGACCATGAGTGGGTCCGCCTCCATCCGGACGGAACCGCATCCATCGGCATCACCGAGTTTGCTCAAAGCGAATTGGGGGATATCGTATTTGTGGATGTGAACACGGTCGGAGAAGCGGTATCACAGGAAGATATTTTCGGTACGGTTGAAGCCGTGAAAACGGTTTCCGAATTGTTCATGCCAGTCTCCGGCACCGTATTGGAAGTGAACGCCGAGCTGGAATCGAACCCGGAGTTAGTCAACGACGATCCTTATGGCGAAGGCTGGATGATCAAAATCCGCCTGGACAACCCTGCCGATTTCGAGACATTATTGTCTGCTGACGATTACAAAAACCTCATTTCCTGACACCCTAATGATCCGGTCGCATTCCGGGTGGGTTCTGATTCTTGATTACGGATCGCAATTCACTCAATTGATCGCTCGTCGAGTAAGAGAGCTTCAGATCTATTGTGAAATCCATCCCTTCAATGCCGACCTAACCGAATTCGACGCCGCGCCTCCTGGTGGCATCATCCTATCTGGCGGACCGATGAGCGTGAATGACGAAGGCGCGCCTCACCTGAACACACACATTTTCGATTGGGATGTCCCGATTCTTGGTGTGTGTTACGGACTCCAATTGCTGGCCCAATATGCGGTTCCGAATTCGGTCGAAAAAGCGGATCACCGTGAATTCGGTCGAGCACGTTTGAACATCGACGACCGTTCCGACATCTTCAAAGGGTTCGACACAACCTGTCTGGTTTGGATGAGCCATGGCGATCATCTCACGATTCTCCCTTCGGATTACGCCATCATCGCCCATACCGGAAACGCTCCGATCGCCGCGGTCCGACATAAGCATAAGCCCATTTTCGGGGTGCAGTTCCATCCGGAAGTGGCCCATACCGAAAACGGGCTCAAACTGCTGAAGAATTTCACGGTCAACATCTGCGGATTGAAGCAAGATTGGACACCAGTCTCCTTCATCGAGAATCAAATTGAACTGATCCGCAAACGTGTCGGTTCTGCGAAAGTCATTTGCGGACTGTCCGGTGGAGTGGATTCTACCGTTACAGCCACTCTCATCCACAAAGCCATCGGAGACCAGTTGTTATGCGTGTTCGTGAACAACGGGCTCCTTCGCAAACACGAATATGAAGAGGTCCTGAAATTATATAAAGACGCGTTGCATCTTCCGGTGATTGGTGTGGATGCGACCGATCAATTCCTGGATGAGCTTAAAGGCGTATCAGATCCGGAGACGAAACGCAAACGGATCGGGAAAACGTTTATCGATGTGTTCGAACACACCATCCGTGAAAAAACAGGATACAAGTTCCTGGCACAAGGCACCTTGTATCCGGATGTGATCGAAAGCGTGTCGTTCAAGGGTCCGTCAGCCACCATCAAATCCCATCATAATGTGGGCGGACTTCCCGCCGATATGAAACTTGAACTGCTCGAGCCGATGCGGGAATTGTTCAAAGATGAGGTTCGGTCCGTCGGCAGAACCTTGGGCATCCCTGAGAATTTCATCGGCCGGCATCCGTTTCCGGGTCCGGGCTTGGCCATTCGGATCATTTCGGATGTGACCCGTGAGAAGCTGGCCCTTCTTCGTGAAGTGGACCATATTTTCATTTCCGAATTGAAAAAACACGAATTGTATGACGAGGTATGGCAAGCGTTCGCTGTTCTACTTCCTGTTCAGAGCGTGGGTGTGATGGGTGATGAACGCACCTATGAAATGACGGCCGGCTTACGCGCCGTGACCAGCGTGGATGGGATGACAGCCGATTGGGCCCACCTCCCGCATGATTTTTTAGCACATGTTTCGAATCGTATAATAAATGAGATTCGTGGCGTTAATAGAGTGGTATATGATATCAGTTCAAAACCTCCGGCCACGATCGAATGGGAATAACCTGCTGAGACTGTCGGTTTTTCTCGTTCTTTCCTTCGTTGGCCAATCCGTTTATTCGCAAATCGAATATGGCATCCGTCTGTTTGAAGATGGAAACTATGCCGAGGCTGCGTCTTTTTTTCGAGACATGAACGTGCCCGAAGCCAAGCTGTATGAAGCACGTGCCTTGTATCATATGGGCGATTCCCGTCGTGCGAACGATGTCCTTTCCAGCATCACCCAAGATGTCTCGTTCGCGTTCAGCATTGAACTCCAGTACACCCGTGCGGTGGTGGAGTATGCGCTTGGTCACACCGCCACGGCCTTGGAACGACTTTACGGCATCCGCGACGATCTGCCCGAGGCTCGCAACTTATATCAAGATATCCTGAGCTATGTGAGCCCGAGGCAACGGGAGGAATTGAAATCATCCATCCGCATCGAAGAACTTCTGAGTGCCATAGATGAAAACACATCCCCTGGCGGATTCTTTCAGGTTGCCCCACGCGGCACCGTTGTGTCCATAGGTGTGATGTTGCCGGTTGATGAGCGCACATCACCTACGTTCGGCGTGGTTCAGGGATTGTATCAAGGCATTTTGATCGCTGTGGATGAATTCAATGAACGCAGCCCGAACCTGAAAGTGAAGTTGCATTTCGCGAACAGCGATTCAAGTGCCATCCTCGCGTTTCATGAGCTCCGAATGAAACACAATGTGAGAGCAATATTGGGTCCTCTTAGGTCGGATGAAGCCCTATCCATCCGCATGTTGGCACAACAACATCAGATACCGGTCTTCCTTCCGTTGGCAAACTCATTTCAAATGTCGGATACGAATCCGTTCGTGTTCCGCTTCAATCCGACCATCAGGGATGGCGCTGTCAGTATGGCACGTCGGGCGTTCGACGATCTGAAGCTTCGTCGGGTCATGATCATGGCTCAGCCCAATACCGATGGCTATGATGAAGCCCTAGCGTTCCGTGAAACATTCACATCTTTGGGTGGAACGATTGTTCATTTCATCGATTCGAAGGCCTATCTGAATTTCAATGTTGTCTCCGAAACCCTCGACACCTTGAGGAGCATCCGCGAAGGTCAGCCCGATTCGTTGATCGCCGATGCGATCTATGTGCCCTTCACAGGTGCAGGTGCGAACGCCATCATCGACCATGTAATGACCGCGTTGGAAGCGAAGCGCATTCCTGTAATGGTTCTAGGAAGTGAGGAATTGGGATTCTTAGATCACTCGGCGGACCGACTCGCGCGCTTTCCGATTTATCACACGTCCATTTTGGATGTGACCCCGAAAGGCGATCGCTTGGACGTGTTCCGAACCTCGTATACATCGAGGACATTTCAAAATCCGAATGATTTTTCCTATGTCGGATATGACGTGGCCACGTTTCTTTTCGAGACATTTAGTTATGTGCAGCATCCTGATTATGTGGCCGGCTTCGCACCGAAGATGCCCGTGTTCAGAGGCTTGTCATCTCAATATTATTTGAACGGAAGCACTTCGAACAATCACGTCCCGGTGTATCATCTGACGGCTGACGGACCAAAAGAGCTTATCTCGACGCCGCGCCAGGAGCCGTAAGCTGGTCTTGAATCTTCTGGCGTTCTTGGCGCATCCGAACTTGCTCGTTCAGCCAGATCACCCACTTTCTTGACTCACGAAGATGCTCGGCATAGGTCCGTGTGAACGTGTGATATCCTTCCGAATTGGCCACCATATAGATATAATTGTGCGACTCAGGATACAATGCCGCTTCGATGGCGATGAGACGAGGATTGTTCAACGGACCAGGCGGTAGTCCTCTGAACCGATAGGTATTGTACGGATGATCGAATCGATAATCGGAATGAAACAAGCGCCGACGTTCCCCCACGGCATAGTTCACCGTCGGATCGGCTTGGAGTGGCATGCGGCGGTTGATGCGGTTCCAATACAATCCGCTCACTCGAGCCATCTCATCCGCATGCCTCACTTCCCACTCGATGATCGATGCCATCGTTGTGGCTTCATCGACGGTCCATCCTAAGGAATCGAGTCTGGTTTGATAGCGTTTTTGAACGCGGTCGACAAATGTCGCATGGACCCGACGGATGACATCCTCCGGACTCGCCGTCCAATAAAACTGATAGGTGTCGGGAAGTAAGCGTCCGACGAGATGATGTTCGTTCACGTCCAACGATGCCAGCAAGGAAGAATCTCGAGACGTCGAATCAAACTCAGCCGCGGTGAACCGCATTTGATTGCTCAGCCGGATGGCGAGGTTGACCCGCATCATGGCGGTCGGAATTCGAAGATTCACCGGATCTTGCTCACCTCGACTGATTTTCGAGAGTAGCTCGAATCGCGACACCGGTTCGTTAAATTCATATCTGCCAGCACGGAAGGTTTCGGTTCCCAGTTCGGTTGCGGCCCAGCGCATCAGATTCAAATCCACGCCGAGAGTGTCTGATGCGAGCACATGCAGCAATCCATCCACATTGGTATCGAAATGAATCAGGATCGATTTCGATAATTCGATCTGAGAATCACCATGCAATCGAACTGTCCGATCGGCATAGATCCAGCCGAACGCAACGATCAAAATAGGTATGGCCAGCAGTTCGTTGCGCACTAAAACTGGACCGATGAGTTTAATTTCCAGACGATGGACCCATCCGAACCACGGGTATACGTGAACAATCCACCGGCCCGGATATGTCCGTCTTCGAACTCAGCATATGCCCAAGAATCATTGAGGATTCGGATGTCGTCGAGTGAGAAGATCCGCATTGAGCTGCCATGGATTCCGGGTATTGAAATAGCTCCGGGTTTGTTCATCAAATCTTGCTTTAGCGCGGCATCCGGGTCTTCCGGAAACTGCTGCAACATACGAGACAATGAATCCAACTGTGCGTTTTGCACAACCAGACGCTCCTGTTGTTCTTCCAAAAGGTGCGACAATTCGAGAGTGTCGGTGTCGGATTGATTCCAGAACCATACCAAGGTGATGGTCAGTAAAATCCAAAAAATTCGTTCAAGCCAGCGGTTCATTGTAGTAGGGTTAGAAGACAGGATAAAGTACAAAATCGCTATTTTGTTTCTATGTGGCACTCCCGAATCCTGATTCTTTTTACGTCTCTGATCCTAGTGGTCGGAATTGTTCTGAGCACCTTTTGGTATCGCGATTACCGTGCCATCCGATCCTCTGTCGACGCATTGATCGCGACACATGTCCCGGATAAGCGGATGGACGTCGCCGACATCAGGATCTTTCCCGGTATTATCAGCATGCACTTGGTTGGAGAGACATCCAATCCCGCATTGTTCAATGAACTACGATCCGATTCCATCACCTCCTTTCTGAGAATCCGGAATGATGTGGTGATGCTGCCCGATACAAGTGTCACGGGTCGTGAGTCAGGTGTCGTGAATGTGGCGGTAGCGAATCTGCGACGCGAGCCACGTCATGGTGCGGAGCTTGTGGATCAAGCCATCTTGAGCACACCCCTTCGCATCTTGAAGCAGCGTCGTGGTTGGTATTATGTGAAAACTTCGTGGGATTATCTGGGATGGATAACGAGCTCCTCCATCCATTTCACCGCCCATCCCCTTACACCCACTCACCGGGTATCGGCGCAGTCGGTGCACGTTCGCGAGTCGGCCGATGCTTCCAGCCTCATCTTAGTGGACGCACCCTTCGGCGCCGTCCTTACCAAAACCGCCGACATCGGTCGCTTCTCACGCGTCATCCTGCCAGACAGCACCACAGGCTACGTCCCCTCCTCCACACTGTCGTCCTTGCCCCGCCCCGCTCCTTCCTCGGCGCCAGATGCGCCTCGCCTTGTCGCCACAGCCAAGCTTTTCCACGGAATCCCTTATCTCTGGGGAGGCAATTCCACGAGCGGCTTCGATTGCTCCGGATTCACACAAACCGTGTTTCGCGAGCAGGGCATCATCCTTCCTCGTGATGCGAACATGCAGATCCGACTCGGTACAGACGTTCCGTATTCGGACGGTGATTTCAGCCAAGTGCAAGCGGGCGACCTATTGTACTTCGGACCCAATCCCGACCGCATCACACATGTTGCGCTGAGTCTTGGCGGCGCGAAGATCATTCATGCGAGCGAATTTGTGATGATGAACAGCTTGTACGAATCCGATCCGGATTATGCTCCGGCCAGACGTCGCACACTTCAGGCCATCCGACGCATCAACTGATCACATGCTGCGTCGGTACTGTCCGCCTACCTCATACAAGGCCTGCGTGATTTGTCCCAACGAGCAGACCTTCACGGTCTGCATCAGTTCTTCAAACACATTCCCGCCGGATTTCGCGACGTCTTTCAGCGCATGAAGCGCTTTTGCGGAATCCTTCGAATGCGTTTTCTTGAAGGCTTCGAGACGTGCAATCTGATGTCGTTTTTCGTCATCTGTCGACCGGATCAACTCCAATGGCGTGTCGCTGGTCGATTCGTCTTTCGCCTTATAGGTGTTCACTCCGATGATGGGAAGCTCGCCGCTATGCTTGAGAGTTTCGTAATACAGACTTTCTTCTTGGATCTTACCGCGTTGGTACATCGTCTCCATCGCACCAAGCACACCACCACGATCCGTGATGCGGTCGAATTCCGCCAGGATCGCATCCTCCACCAAGTCTGTAAGTTCCGATATGATGAACGATCCTTGCAAGGAGTTCTCATTCTTTGATAAGCCCAATTCCTTGTTGATGATCATCTGGATAGCCAAGGCCCGACGTACGGATTCTTCTGTCGGCGTGGTGATAGCCTCATCATAAGCGTTCGTATGCAAGGAATTGCAGTGGTCGTTCAAGGCCATCAACGCTTGCAACGTCGTGCGGATATCGTTGAACTGGATTTCCTTGGCATGCAAGGAACGTCCGCTCGTCTGGATATGATATTTGAGTTTCTGCGACCGTTCATTGGCTTTGTATCGATTCTTCATCGCGATGGCCCAGATGCGCCTTGCCACACGTCCAATTACCGCATATTCCGGATCCAATCCATTGCTGAAAAAGAAGGAAAGATTATGGGCGAAGTCGTCGATCTTCAATCCGCGCGACAAATAATATTCCACATACGTGAAGCCATTCGCCAATGTGAATGCCGCTTGGGTGATGGGATTCGCGCCGGCTTCCGCGATATGATATCCCGATATCGAAACCGAATAGTAATTCCGGACCTTATGCTCTGTAAAGTATGCTTGGATATCCCCCATCATCCGCAAAGCGAATTCCGTGGAGAAAATGCAGGTGTTCTGAGCTTGGTCTTCTTTCAGGATATCGGCTTGAACCGTACCACGAACGGTAGATAAAGCCATTTCCTTGATCTTCTGAGCGTCTTCCACGGTCGGTTCGCCATGTGTTGCGCGGTGCGCGTCCATTTCCTGATCGATCGCCGTGTTCATGAACATCGCCAAAATCATGGGGGCCGGACCATTGATGGTCATCGACACCGACGTATCCGGTGAGGTGAGCCGAAATCCTTTATATAAGGTCTTCATGTCGTCGAGTGTGCAGATGCTCACACCCGAGTTGCCGATTTTGCCATAGATATCGGGACGCCAATCCGGATCTTCGCCATATAAAGTGACCGAGTCAAACGCCGTGGAAAGTCGTTTCGCGGGTAACCCCTTGCTCAGATAATGAAAACGCTTATTCGTGCGCTCCGGAGTTCCTTCGCCTGCGAACATCCGAGCCGGATCTTCTTCATCCCGCTTGAATGGAAACACGCCTGCCGTGTATGGGAAGTACCCCGGCAGGTTTTCTTTCATGGCAAACGTGACCCGATCGGCCCAAGATCTGTACGATGGAAACGCGACACGTGGCACTCGGGTACCGCTAAGTGACTTGCGATACATCGGCGTACGGATTTCCTTGTGCCGCACATGCGTGATCATTTCATCGGCCTGATAGGCGTCGCGAAGCGCATCCCATCCATCCAACGCGTGTTTCACATCCCTGTCAAGGACCTGTTCCAACTCGACGGATTTCTGCTTGAGTGGCTCGTTGCCAGCATCCACCGTCAATGCATAATGAATATGTTGAAGCGCCTCGGCCGCATCCGCCTGCTCTTTCACATGCTGATGATAGGAATGAACCTCATCGGTGATGTCGGATAAATACCGAACCTTTTTCGGCGGAATAATGGATTGAATGGATAATTGGTCGGCCGGCGACGTTTGACCAAATTCCTCCGACACCCATCCGTTCCCATAATCGGCATTCAACTTGGCCAGGAGTGCCCCGAAAAACCGATTCACACCCTCGTCATTGAACTGGGCGGCGATGGTTGGGAACACAGGAAGATCGTGATCGGCGGCATCCCAGGCATTGCGCGAACGCTTCACTTGCTTACGGATATCGCGAAACGCATCGAGTGATCCACGTTTTTCAAATTTGTTCAACACCACGAAATCGGCCAGATCGAGCATGTTGATTTTTTCGAGCTGACTCGGCGCTCCGAATTCGCTCGTCATCACATAAATACTGATGTCGGCGAGCTGCGTGATTTCCAGATCGCTTTGTCCGATACCGCTGGTTTCGACCAGGATCGCATCAAACCCTGCCGCTTTATACAAGGCGACGGTTCCATTCACGGCATCCGATATGGCACGGTTCGAGGATCTCGTGGCCAAACTGCGCATGAACACATTCGGATGGTAGACCGCATTCATCCGGATGCGATCGCCAAGCAAGGCGCCTCCGGTGGTAAATTTTGTCGGGTCGACGCAGACAATCGCCAATTTCTTATCTGGAAAAGCATGTACGAAGCGACGAATCAATTCATCCGTCAATGAGCTTTTTCCGGCTCCACCTGTTCCTGTGATACCGATCACCGGAATGGTATGTCCATTATTTAATGGGAGCGTCGCTCCTTCCGAATGAGATTCGATCGATGTGATGGCTCGTGCCAGAATCCGATCGTCTTGATTCCCAATGGTGCTGAAATCCGCCGATTCTTGCGATAGTAAATCCACGTCGCATTCCCGCATCATGAAATTGATCATGCCTTGCAGTCCCATCGTCATCCCATCATCCACCGAAAAAATGCGGGTCACTCCACGGGCATGCAATGCTTCGATTTCATCGGGAACGATCACACCACCGCCGCCGCCGAAGACTTTAATATGCGAGGCATTGTTTTCCTTCAACAGTTCCACCATATAGGTGAAATATTCCATGTGTCCGCCCTGATACGAACTGATGGCGATTCCCTGAACGTCTTCCTGAATGGCACATGTCACAATCTCAGCGACAGATCGGTTATGACCCAGATGAACCACTTCCGCGCCCGTCGATTGCAGGATTCGACGCATGATATTGATCGACGCATCGTGTCCATCGAATAAGGATGCGGCCGTCACAAAACGGATCTTGTTGCGCGAGGAATAAGGCTTTGTCTCATGGACCGAGACAGTAGAAGACGATTTGACAGTAGACATATTTAGTTAAAAGCGCTTTTCCGACAAGATACGGCAATTATCGGAAGGCTAAATCGGCTTCGAAGCCGGCTCGGATCACCACATTGCGTTCCATCACCATTCTCTCTGGGGCGACAAATGGCGTGATGGATCCGGCATCAAAGCGATTGTTTTCATTGGCATCAACAAATCCGACAACGAGATAGGTTCCGATCGGGATGTCTTCGATCAGCAGTTGATTGGTTCCAGATTGACGCTTGACCAACAATCCCGATGCGGTCCTCAATTCAACGATAAACGTGGATGTGCTATCCGGCGCGGTGATGGCCAAATCCCCTTTGTCGCTGGATCGATTCACTCGGATGGTCGGGCGAGACGATACTTGTGAGGATGGATTCAACAGTCGTACCGTCAGTGTGGTCCCTTCCGGCCAGGCTTCATCTGGTGTGAGGATGAGGCGATTACGTAGAGTAACCATCGTAAACGCGTCGAACGGTTGACGATCCGCCACGATAGATAATGAATCCTGATAATCCAAGAACGGCCCATTCCGGCTGAATACAAACTCGATGGGCGATGTCGGTTCTACAGTGGATCTCGGTTCGGGATAGAGATACCGCAGTCGGATGGTATCTGGTAACTCTTCCGCATCCATGCTCATCGGAGTGAAAAAGAACGGGTTATCGAGAGAATCAGCGATCTCCAGATTGAACGGCGAATAGCGCTGTCCAATCGTAACGGGCCGTTCCGTGCCATAAAACCAAGCTGTCTTGGACGGACTTTCAGGATGCAGCGGATGTATTACCAAGGTATCGGTTTCACTCACTAGAAATCCGGTTCCGGCTTCAACGGATTTTGAAAACCTCAGGCGGATGCGGTCGGGCCCCATCAACCCGATTCCTTCCATCACTGGACGAACCGTATCCGGTCGTGTGATGAACCATTCCCCGAACGTGTAACTGCTGTCTTCTGCTACGGTGATGAATTCTTGAGAAAACGCATACCCTTGCTCACGAGGCTCATCCAGAATCCGATTCCGGTTCAAATCGCTCACGGCGATCATGCGAAAGGTATCTGCAGGCAGGTTTCGGAAACGAACATAACCACCCGTGTCGGTCTGGGATGTGTAGGTGGCCGCTTCCGACAAAGACGTCCCACTTTTATAGAGAAACACATTCACGTTTTCGACACGCCGACCGGTTTCCGGCTTGGTCAGCTTCACATTTACTTCGCCTTTGTCGATTCGATCACCCGAAGAAAATGCGATGCGGATGGGAGCCGGAATCGCGTTGCTTCTCACATCCCTCAAACTGGTTTCCAACACCATCACAACCGTTGTATTGGCCGGAAGCGGTTCATCGAGGCGAACAATGGCTCGTGTCCCACGCCATCTGACGGAAAAGGTAATGTTCAAATCCGGCTCGAAGCGCAACGCACTTCGAAAGCTGTTCAGATCCACGTATTCATTAAATCGGATCTCGATGCGATCACCGGTGAAGCCTGTGGAGCCATCTGTCGGGATGGTGTAGAGCAATTGCGGGGCGGTCCGATCCGGCTCGCCACCGGTCGGTGCGATAGGCGTTGCACAGGAACCTACGATCAGGCAGGTAAACCAAAGTAGCGCGATCCTGTCAGCGCGAGCGCACATTATACAAGAGATAAATAGTGATGCCGGTAGCGGCGGTGACCAGCAACGGCGTTCCGATTCGATTCATCATCCGGCGGAATGCGGATCTGGGCGCACGATAGCTGACCGATTCGGAACGTAGCAACAACCCATCCCGATCCAGCACCCTTATGCTCATATCCACATCCTTGGAATTCAATTCACGATAGGTGATTTCGATGCGGGCTGCATCCATCGCGGCAGATAAGGCCAGGCCTTTGCTCAAAAGCGTCTGTTCCACGCCGACAGGTGTCGTATTCTGCTGATTCCATAGAATACGGAATGGCCCTTCCAGATTCGAAGCGACGTTCAAAATCTGATCGGATGCCCATGAATCCATATCCACTGGTGGTGGAATCAGGATGAACAGCAAAAGGATGACGATGGAATTCATTATGTGCGGAAATATCGGCAAATTTCCCAAGCTATGGAGAACAAAACCGACATCTGGATCAAGGGAGCCGGCCTTGCCGGACTCACCGCCGCTTGGTATTGTGCCCAAGCCGGACTCAAGGTTGTCGTCACCGATACGTCGTCTGTCGGCTCCGGCGCTTCTGGAACCTGGTGGGGCTTGTTGAACCCCGCAACAGGGATCAAAGCACTACCCTCAAAAGGATTTCAAGCCGCAGTCGAATCCTTCGAAAAAATGATGACAGACTTGAAAGTGGACTCCGCGTCATGGATCCGAAAAGGGATTGTGCGTCCGGCCATAGATAAGATGTTGGAAACGAACTTCAAATCATCCTCCAAATTAAGCGAATGGCCCGCCGGATGGGTGAAATGGTCCGATTCCATACACGGACTTGCCGGTGAAGGCGCCCTGCATGTCAATTGTGGTTATGCGATCGATACCCGCTTATGGATGACGACCATCGCCGACCATCTACGCAGTAAAGGTGTCGATATTCGTGAGGATGTGCCTCCTCATCATACTGTAGCGTCACGATTCGTCTTGCATGCGACAGGTGCCGATATTCTGACCGACCCGATGTGGGCTCATCTGCGCATCCATCCCATCAAAGGGCAGCTACGCGAGATAGATGTGGATGGGATCCGAAACGACCACCCTCCATTGAGTGCTCGTGGTTATGCGGTTCAAGTGGATGCACGGCATTGGGTCATTGGAAGTACCTATGAGCATGAATTCAAGGATATCGATCCGGATCCGCTCTTTGATTCGTATCTCATCGACCGGTTCAAAGCGATGTTTCCGCAGCCACTGGATATAAAAGTCATCGCGAGATGGAGTGGTATCAGAGTAGGCAGTTACAACAGAGCTCCGGTATTCGAAACACATCCTACCGAAAAACAACACTTGGTATTGACCGCATTGGGGAGCAAGGGATTGCTCTACAGCCAAGTGTTGGGGAAACAGGTCGCAGAACACGTCCTGAATTCCAACTGACCACTGCGGAGAGAGAGGGATTCGAACCCTCGGAACCCTTTTGGGGTTCACACGCTTTCCAGGCGAGCCCATTCGACCACTCTGGCATCTCTCCAAGCCTTAAATATACGATTTATTTCAGCTCGTTTACAGACGCGAGGCGATCAAATTCTGATTTCATCTGCATAAATACGGTTTCCCGGAAGGCATCGAGCGTCTCGAACTCATTGGGATGGACCGAATGCAAAATGGAAACACGAATGGATCCTTTTGAGTGGAATTTCCATGTGCCAGGCGGGAGCATCTGATGGGTTCCGTGGATGACGATGGGTTGGATGGCGGCTTGCGAATCCCGACTCAGCAAAAACGCGCCGTTCTTGAAGGCGGTCATCTGCCCGGTCACGGAACGTGTTCCTTCGGGAAAGATCATGACCGGAACCGCATCCTTTATGTAAGGTTTGAGGCGATCCAAAGCGAGAGCTGCACCTGTGGTTCCACGCTTGATGCCGACATGTCCGCCAAGTGTCATCATAATTCCGACACCTGGAATCTTGAACATCCCGTCTTTGGAGAGCCATTTCATGTTCCAGGGCATACCGGCCAAAACCGTCATATCCATGAAACTCTGATGATTGGCGACATAGATTCGAGGTTGCTTCAAATCCACATGCTCCAATCCTTCAATGGTCATTTTCAGAAACGGATGGTATTTCGGAAGCAACATCCCTCCCAACATGAAAAACCAATTCATGGTTTTCCGATGCTTATCGAACGGGAGCAGTGGAATGGAGACGACCAGCCCAATCAAGAAAATCACGACAAATACCGCCGTGTAGGTGACCCACATATAGACACTCAATATGGGGGCTGGTTTGATCATGCTTTTCCGATGGATTTCAGTGCGGCGCGGATAAAGCCGTTATGTTCATTCAACAAAGACTGGGAACCGGCTTTATCCAATCCGGATAATCCCATGACAATCGCCGTTTTCACATGGCCATTTGCCTCGTCAAGCAGTAACGCGCAGCGCTCATACTCGAAATGGGTGAACATCATGATGATGCGTCGTGCCCGTTCCACCAATTTGAGGTTGGTCAATTTCAGATCCACCATCACATTCTCATAAATCTTGCCAGACCGAATCATCGCCCCGGTCGTGATCATATTGCAGACCATTTTCTGTGCGGTGGCCGATTTCATGCGGGTGGAGCCCATGATCACTTCCTGTCCGACGGGCACATCAATCATGATATCGATGCTTCCTTCGTGCTTCACACGCTGTTCTGTGACACAACAAACCATGACCGTGCCCGCTCTGACGGATTTCGCATAACGCAGGGCACCAAGCACATAAGGGGTTCGTCCGGATGCAGCGAGGCCGCAAACGACATCTTTCGCGGAGACATGGACAGCTTTCATGTCCGCCATCCCACCTTCCACACTGTCTTCCGCGCCTTCCTGTGCCACGAACATGGCCGCTTCACCACCAGCCATCAATCCTTGAACTTGCCAAGGTTCGGTTCCGAACGTCGGCGGACATTCGGCGGCATCGATCACACCCAAGCGTCCGGAAGTTCCAGCACCGACATACAATAATCGTCCACCATCCGCCAAAGCGGCCTGAACCCGATCTATGGCTTGAGCGATTTGAACAGACCGTTTCGCGACATAACCGGCCACTTGCTGATCTGCTTCATTGATCATCCGCACGATTTCAAGAGAATCGGCCAAATCGATGGCCATCGTATCCGGATTGCGTTGCTCGGTTTCCAGCTTATTGAGTTCGTTGAACAGAGATTCGTTTCGATTCATGACATGCGGCGTTTAGTCCACCAACCGTTCTCCGTCGCAATGGACGCGACAGATGGCGTGTGTTTATGGGATGTGGACTGAGAAGATAAAGCCAAGGCTGCGGCTAGATGCACAGGTAGATCGCTTTTATGTGTGATTTCCTTGGGATGCCAATACTGTTTGATGAAACCGGTATCGAACATGGCGGACCGAAACGCATGATGTGACATCACAAAGCGGCAGAACGGAATCGTCGTATCGACCCCATGGACCATGTATTCGGACAAGGCGCGATCCATACGGTCGATCGCTTCGTCACGTGTCTTCGCCCAAACGACAAGCTTGGCCAACAATGGGTCGTAGTAGACCGAGACTTCCTGACCTTGCTCCACTCCGTCGTCCACTCGAACCCCTGGTCCGGTTGGAACACGATAATGATGCAGGAAACCCGTGCTAGGTAAGAAATCCGATTCCGGGTCTTCGGCACAGATGCGGCACTCGACGGCATGACCATTGATATGCACATCTTCTTGCTTGATGGGAAGTTCTTTGCCCATGGCCACATCCAGCTGCAAACGCACAAGATCAAGCCCGGTGATGAGTTCGGTGACGGGATGTTCCACTTGGAGGCGGGTGTTCATCTCGAGGAAATAGAAGTTCCGATGCTTGTCGACCAAAAATTCAATGGTGCCAGCGCCAACGTATCCGCACCCTTTTGCGGCCAAAATTGCGGCTTGGGCCATCTCAGAACGCATGCTGTCGTCCAATATGGCACATGGCGCTTCTTCCACGACTTTTTGGTGCCGCCGTTGGATCGAACATTCGCGATCGAAGAGATGGATCACATTCCCATGGGAATCGGCCATGATCTGAAATTCCACATGGCGCGGTTCTTCCAAAAATTTTTCCACATACACACGTCCGTCTCCAAATGCGCTTTTGGCTTCGGATTGCGCGGAACGCACAGACTCATCAAAGGAGGATGGATCAAATACGAGGCGCATCCCCTTTCCGCCACCACCGGCAGCGGCTTTGATCAACACCGGATAACCGATTTCTTTGGCCACTTCACGGGCCTCATCGATGGATTCAAGTGCGGATGTTGTTCCAGGCGGCAATGGCACTCCTGCCGCCGACATCAGCTCGCGCGCTTTTGTCTTATCTCCCATCTGGGTGATGGCACTTGCGGGCGGACCAATGAAAATGATGCCCTCATCCGCACATCGTTGCGCGAAAACGGCGTTTTCGCTGAGGAATCCATATCCTGGATGGATGGCGTCCGCACCTGTCGTACGGGCTGCGTCAAAAATCGCATCCATCACAAGATAACTTTTCGAGGATGGGGACTCTCCGATTCTGACAGATTCATCCGCATAAAGCGCATGCGGAGATGTGGCATCGGCATCAGAAAATACTGCAACTGTGGAAATGCCCATCTCCTTGCAGGTCCGCATCACACGGAGGGCGATTTCGCCTCTGTTGGCAACCAGTACTTTTGTGATCTTCCGCATATCGGAAGATAAGACAAACTGCGTTTATCGCATGGTCATCCGCCACCAGGCTTTCGGCAGAATTTTCAGCTTTTGCGTGGTGGTCAGATACGCCCGATGTTCGTACACCTGATAGGTGTTCGATTCGATCACATCCAAAATGCGGCTGTAATTTTCACGGGCGAGAATCACTGGAAGTCTGGAATCGGCTTTCAACATGGAAATTCCCTCGTCCGCCGACTCGTAATAGCGACGTGCTCTTGCGATTTGGAATTCCATCAACGCCTTGAAACGATCGTCGTTCACATGTTGGAACAGGTCGAGCTCGGTCAGTCCGAATCGATCCAGATCTTCTTGTGGAATGTAGATGCGATTGCGGTTGAGATCCTCCCCGATATCGCGCAGGATGTTGGTCAATTGCATCGCAATACCCAAATCGATGGCATGGGTGATGGCACGGCGATCATCGTATCCGAAGACCTCGGATGTCATGAGTCCCACGACAGATGCCACTTTATAGGCATAGTCATACAATTCATCAAAGGTCTGATATCGATTCTTGACCAAATCCATGCACACGCCTTCCATCAATTCCATTGGATGACGGATGGGGATGTGAAACGTCTTCAGCGTATCGGAAAATGCCAAAAGAATGAGATTGTCGGAATGCTTCGTTTCATAAGCTTCTTCCAGTTTCATCTTGAAATCGGTGATTACCGCATCCAGATTGTGTCGTTCCACGCGGGAATTGGTGATGAGATCTTCGGCTTCATCGATCAGATCGTCTACATATCGGCATAGGCCGTAAATCGCGAAAATACTCCGTTGTTTCTCCGTTGGCAGGAATCGTGTGGCCAAATAGAAGGTTTTCGCATGCTCACGCGTGATATGGCGACAATGGGCATAGGCGTTACGCAAATCGATATCGTCCAATTCGTCAATCACACGGGTGTGGATGGACGTTTTCTCATACACCGGACGCAGCATTTGATAAGGCAAACGCAGCAGACTCGAAGAAGAGGAAGGTTGGGTGATCGGTTGGCTCATAAAAAATAGGCTTTTAGCACATAATGCATTCAAAATGCATTTCGTTCCGGCGTATATTGCGCCCTATTGTGCTATTCTGCCGCCTCAGATGAAAAGTACACAGAAAGAACCCCATCCTATGCCAAAAAAAATCACGATTTACGATGTAGCCAAACGAGCAGGTGTGGCCATTTCAACGGTTTCGCGGGTGCTGAACCAATCGCCATATGTGTCGGATGAGACCAAGGCGCGCGTCGATTCCGCTATCCGGGATTTGGAATTTTATCCGCAAGCGAACGCTAGGAAATTAGCTAAACGGGAGCCTCAGATCATTTCTGTGGCTGTACCCACGTTTACGACTCCGTTCTTCAATGAAGTGCTTAAAGGCGTCAAAGATGAAATCAAATCGATGGATTTGGATTTCATCATCTACAATACCGGTTCAGACAACCCGGAAAAGCATTTCGAACAGTTTCTGGAGAAAGGCATTCCGGATGCGTTGATCATTTTTTCGATCGAAATCACGGATTTCATCCATCGCCGCATCAAAGATCTTCCGATTCCGGTGGTATTGGTCGGTGCCGACCACCCCGATTACGATTACATCCACTGGGATAACTACCGCGGCGGTTTTCTCGCGGCCGAACACCTGATAAAGCAAGGGTTTAAGAAAATCGGGATGATTCGTCCGCATACCATTTCCAAAATCTCCGATCTGCGTGAACGTGGATTCCGCGACGCCTTGCGCGAATATGGCATTCCGATGGATGAAGACTGCCTCGTGAGCGGCATCACCCGCAAGCACGCAGGATTCAGCGAAGAAGCCGGTCACGAAGCCATTCAAATCCTCAAACACCGCAACAAAATTCCCGAAGCGCTATTCTGCTCGAACGACGCCCAAGCCCTAGGAGCGATGTACGCTTTGAAAGAACTCGGATTACGTGTTCCTGAGGATGTGGCCATCATGGGTTACGACAATATCAAAATCGCCCGTTATCTGGAACTGACCACTATCGATCAGAAAATGTACCAAGTGGGCCGGCAAGCCATTCAGCGCATCGCCACGCTGTTTCAAAATCCAGAAGCCGAGCCGTTGAAAGACAAAGTGACCCCAGAACTCCTTATCCGCAAATCGACGTCCCGTGGCTAACCCAATCGGCCGGACCGACGTGTCCGGTTTCGGAACCCCATACCGCGGGAAAGTCCGCGATGTTTATTTCCTCTCCGACGATCTTTTGGGAATCGTATCATCCGACCGGATTTCCGCGTTCGACCACATCCTTCCAGAGCTTATTCCTTATAAAGGACAGGTTCTTAATTCATTGGCGGCGTTCTACTTCTCAAAGGTAGACGACATCATTGAAACACATGTGGTGGATGTCCCCCATCCGAACATCACGATCGCCAAACGTTGTGAAGGCGTTCCAATTGAAGTGGTGGTACGCGGGTACTTGACCGGACATGCCTGGAGAACCTACTCCTCCGGTAAACGGACATTATGCGGCATCACCATGCCAGATGGCTTGAAAGAAAACCAAGCGTTTCCCCATCCGATCATCACGCCTTCAACCAAGGCCACAGAGGGACACGATGAAGACATCAGCGAATCCGAGATTTTGGAACGTGGCCTGGTATCAAAAGAGTTTTGGGATGACATCAAGCAAAAAGCATTGGCCTTGTTTCAGCGCGGAACGGATATCGCTGCGGAGCGTGGATTGATCTTGGTCGACACCAAGTACGAATTCGGGCTCTATAAAGGCCGGTTGGTGCTGATGGATGAAGTTCATACCCCGGATTCATCCCGCTATTTCTTACTGGATGGATATGCGGATCGCCTTTCACGCAATGAAAAGCAGGCTCAACTATCCAAAGAATTCGTCCGCGAATGGCTGATGCAGAACGGATTCATGGGCAAAGAGGGACAAACAATCCCGCATATGTCACCTGAGGTGGTCGATATGGTCTCGAATCGTTACATCGGGTTGTACGATCAACTCACCGGCACCTCCTTCCAACCCCTGTCAACCGACGGATTCGACGCGACGTGTGGCGACATTTTTCGCCAAGCGCTTATACATCGCCCTTCATAGGCATCATCAAAATCTCTTCTGCGACGCTCTGAGGCGATAAGCGAAGCAAGGATTCCATCAGAATGGCCACATCGTCGGGATCGATGATCCGAGCTGGATCCATGTGCGACCCTTCCCACGAACTCGACCACGTGGGTCCGATGTTGACCAGCGACACGGCGATCCCCTCATGGCGAAGCTCCTTCCTTAAGCTGGCAGACCAGCCCCGCAGCGCATGTTTCGACGCCGCGTAAGCGCCTCCGCGCTCCAATCCTTCCACCGAGGCAATTGATCCGACCGACAGTATCTTTCCATTGCCATGATTACGAATATGAGCGATCAATGAATTCGTTAGGTTAAAGGCTGTGAACAGATTTTGATTCATCTGGTGAACCAATTCTTCCGCAGTTGTTTCCGTGAGATTCTTTCCAAGGTAACCGCCGGCATTGTTGATGAGCGCGATCGGGATCGGTTTGGAAAACGGCCAGACAATGGACGAAAGTGCAGCTGGATCGCTCAAATCCGCAGCGATGGCATGGGTTTCGCATCCGAGAGCGCGACACTCGTTGGCAGTTTCATCCAAAGACGATGCCGTTCTTGAAACCAATACGAGCTCATATCGACCGGTTTGGGCTAGATGAAGGGCGATGATGCGTCCGATCCCCTTTCCGGCACCGCTGATAACGACGTAGGTCATGGCACGTTCAGGTATTTGTGGGTTTGCAAGCTGATCGCCCATTGCGGATGGGATTTCACGTATTCCACGATCAACGGCATGGCTCGGGGCGTGTCCCATTCCGGCTGCAACAGCAGCTTGGTGCCCTTGGGGCATTTCGCGGCATGCAATTCCGCCCACTGAAAATCTTTTGGCGTCAAAACCACCACTTTCAGCTCGTGAACGGAGCCATAAATACTCTCCACAGGCGGTTTAAAGCGTTTCGGTGACAACGTGACCCAATCGATCGATCCACTCAAAGGTGAACTGCCTGACGTTTCCAAATGGACTTGCAAGCCATGAGACTTCAAATTTGACGTCAGAAGCTCCAAGTCATGCAAGAGTGGCTCTCCGCCCGTTATCACGACGATAGGCGATCCTGAGGCCAATACGAACGCGACAAGCGCATCCACACTCATTCTAGGATGCTTGGTTTCATCCCAACTGTCTTTCACGTCGCACCAGTGGCATCCCACATCACATCCGGCCAAGCGAATGAAATAGGCCGCGTGACCTGTATGCACACCTTCCCCTTGGATGGTGTAAAAATGCTCCATCACCGGATAATCAGACATCTTGGTCCGTGTATTCAACCCAGGAATCCGGTGTTTCCCAGATGGTGACCGTAAGCTCGATACCTTCGGGGAGACGTTTTTTGGTCTCTTGATGGATGTATTCGGCGATTCGCTCCGCGGTGGTAGAAACCGGAACGATGTCGTTCAGATAGGCATGGTCCAATCCGCCTTTGGTGCTGTCATGGGAAGGCCATTTCAGCTCGCGGAAATCACAAACCATGTCGGGTGTCGGTAAGTACTTGGACGGATTTAGTTTATGGGATTTTGCCGACATGCGGACACGGTAGGTGTGCCCGTGTAGGCGGGCGCATTTTCCGTCGTAACCTTCAATGAGATGGGCAGAATCGAAACGAAATTCGGTATGCAGGGTCCAGGTTGGCATGACAAATAAAAAAAGGCCTCCCGGATGTGTTCCGGAAGGCCTTGAAAATACGAAGAATTCAGAGCATTACAGGCGCTTAATCGTGCAACCGAGGGCGCGAGAGGTCGCCGTTGTGATGGCTTCACCTTTCGACAACTGACTCAATGCGTCTTTGATGAAGTATTTCTCAACCGCAGCGCGGTCGCGGCTGTTATCGTCAATAGCCCCTACGAACACCAATTTGTTGCTTTTGTCGAGCAAGTAGACATGTGGCGTGCGAGTCGCGCCGTATGCATCCGCCAAACGATGGTCCTTGTCGAGCGCGTAGGTGAAGGCATAACCGAGGTCGGCATGACGTTTTTTCATGTCCGCCATCGACTCCCCATCCTTGCGGGTGGCTTCGTTCGGATTCACATAAACAACTCCAACTCCATTGGCCGCAGCCAATTGAGCTACTTCGTTATAACGATTTTCCCAGGCATGCACCCAAGGACACGTATTGCTTGTGAAAATGAGCAGCGTTCCGTTTTCCTTTTTGATGTCGGCCAAAGAAACCTGCTTTCCATCGGTCGTTTCCATCTTGTAGTCCAACATCGGACCCGTTTTTCCGATCTCGAGTTCTTTCACATCCACCGAAGTGGTGGCAAGCAATGCGATTGCGGCAAGTATGATAAGTTTCATGGTGTGATCGCGTTTTGGATATGGGTTTTGAATGTGTCGTAATCTGCCGGTAACTCAAAGAACGTTACAAGTCGTCCGTTCTTGTCATAGACCACTGTGGCGGGCATAGCACCCGTCCAATCAGGATGAATCGCAAGAATAAACGGTTCATCTTTGCCGTCGTTGATGTACGTCTGCCAATCGACCTTCTGTTCCTGAAGAAAGGTTTCGACTCGTGGCAGTTGATCTGGAAAGTCAGCAGAAATGAACACCACTTCCACTTGGTCTTTGAATTCCTCTCTCAATCTCACGAGATAGGGAAATTCTTCGACGCAGGGCACACACCACGTGGCCCATACATTCACCAGAACGGCTTTCTCACCCACGAATGAGGTGAGTAAAGCAGGTATCGCCTCAGGCTGCAATGGCAGCACCGGTTTGATTGCTGTGTTCGCTTTGGGCGCGCAGGTTGCGACCAATAGCAAAACAATCGCCGATAGGAACAGATGATATCTCATGATTTCAAGAAACCGTTTTTCCGGATTCTTCGCTGTAAAATCTTGTTTGGGATGTCTTCAACACCTCAGACAAAGCTCGATAAGCGGCTTTCAGAGACGGGTGTCCGTCGAGCATCGACAGATGCTTCGCTATCGTCTCCATATCGCCACGTGATGCGGGACCTGTCCGCGCGTCCATCGCCCCTGCGGTTTGGATGTTTAGTAACGTTTGCTGCATCAATCGTTCGAATAAGACAGAGGATGTTTGATCGATGCCGGCTTCATGCAGAATCTCATCCGCTCCCATATGAAGCGCTACAGTGAAGTTGGAAACCATCACAGCGGCCAAATGGATGACTCTTTTTTGGTCAATGGTGACACGTAATGGGTTACCGCCGATCTCTGTCGCCAGCGTTTCTAGGGTGTTTAACAGTGATTCATCCCCTTCCAAAGATATTCCGCAGCCATGAAACACATCCGCACCGGCTCCGGATCGAATCGCTTGAATGGGATGCATCGAGGCTTTCGGGCCATTTCCAGCGAGTATGGACGATGGATTTGTGCCGGATGTGTGCACCATCGGCAGTCCAGCATAAGTCGAGGACACCTGTGCGATCACATCATCCGGAACGCAAAGAAACAGGAGTTCTGGTGTGAGATGAACATCCACTACATCATGTCCGGCAATGGTTAAGGCCTTTTCAAGCGCGGTCCCAACCTTCCCTTTGCCGATGATGGCGATGCGCATTAGAGTCCGCTGGCGAATGCGACGCCGGTGTTCAATGACTCACCCGCTTGGGATGCCGGCAAGAATTCGATATCCAGATCCCAAGCGTTCGCGACGAGCATGCCCCCGATGAAGACTTCGGATCCGGTCATCTCCACCGCGCCGCTGTTCACCAGGTTGAACAGATTGGAGATGTTTTTCGCATCGATTTGCTCCTTCAACAATGCCCACGATTCCTTATGGCTCGATTCCAATTCCGAAGCGACGACCAACAGCGCGTTGCGTCCGCCCATGATTTCACTCATCACATAGGAGAATTCACGTACGATGGCAGGATCGGCATCGCAGATCGGCACACTCACCACGCTGAAATCGCTCATCACATCTTGCAGCAAAGGTAGATGCTGATAGATGGCCATGTCGGAACCAAGGGCTACATCATCGATGTAAAAGTCGTCATCCTCATCACAGAAGTCGTTTCTAAGCAGATCGTTTACCGGAATAGCGCCTTTTGGCGTCACAAATTCGTCAATCGCCGGCATCGGAATCTTCTTGCTCGACTGTTCTGCCCGACTTTCGGCGAACACGACGGTATCGTAATTCGCACCAGACAACTTCGAATACAGGCGGATCACCTGCTCCCGATTGCGATCGGTGATGGAATTCGGGACAAACAGAATGCGGATGGCGGATTTCATAAAGTAGAAGTTGTGTAGGCCAGGCTGAGCCAGACGTCGGGTCGCTCGATCAAAATACCATGAAATACATGTCCGTTCCACTCGCACACAAATCGGCTTTCATCTACCTGCTGTAGATGGATGCGGTTCATCCCTACTCTCAATCCCCTACCGGTGCATTTCAGGATGCTTTCTTTCAAGGTCCATACGTTCAAAGGCTCCGCATAAAGCTCAATCGGTTCATCGGGGTGTCGCATCCGGTCTTTCAGTTTCGGATGCACGATGCGGTCGCGACGTTCCGCATCCAATCCCACTTGCCCATTCATGGCCACGCAAATCGCTTGAAAACCGCTCGTATGCGTAATGCTGCACGGACGCGTTTGTCCATTATCGTGCGACAGATAAGGCCTCCCTGCTGCTTCTTTGCCCAATCGGAAGCCTGGAGCCACATGTTGAAGCAACGAATCCACCGGATCGGCATCGGATGTGATCAATCGGATCGGATGATCCTGAACAAGGGTGATGTCGTCTATCTTCACAAGAATCGTGTTAAAAAGCCGTATTTTCGGGCAAAATACCGCATAAAAACCACATAAGACACGACGACATGCTGCCTCAAGAACCCAGCCAAAACGACCTGGAAGCGCAACGCCGCTACAAATTGGCTGAAATCCGCGAAAAAGGGGTTCAACCTTTCGCTTATGAATTTGATGTGACCCACCACAGCACCGGAATCAAGGCCGAATACCAGGAAGGCTTGGTGGTTTCAATAGCCGGACGGATGATGACACGCCGCGTGATGGGAAAAGCCGCGTTTTTCAACCTTCAGGACTCCGAAGGCACCATCCAGGTGTACATCCGACGCGATGACATCGGAGAATCCCTCTACAATGAGATTTTCAAGCACTTGGTGGATCTGGGTGATATCGTGGGCATCAAAGGTCATGTGTTTCTGACGCAAACCGGCGAAATCACGGTCCATGCCACTCATTTCGAGTTATTGACCAAAGCCATCCGCCCCATCCCCATCGCCAAAGAAATCGAGAATGAGAACGGCGAGAAAGTGGTGTTCGATGCCTTCGCCGACAAAGAACTTCGTTATCGGATGCGGTATGTGGATTTGATCGTGAATCCACACGTGCGCGAAACCTTTAAGAAGCGCTCGAAAATCGTGAATGTGATGCGGAATTTCATGCAGGATGCGGGCTATCTCGAAGTGGAGACTCCCATCCTTCAGCCCATGTATGGTGGCGCTTCAGCACGGCCATTTGTCACCCATCACAATGCGCTGGACATGAAACTGTACCTGCGCATCGCCAATGAGCTCTATCTTAAACGCCTTATCGTGGGCGGATTCGACGGGGTGTTTGAATTTTCAAAGGATTTCCGCAATGAAGGGATGTCCCGATTCCACAATCCGGAATTCACACAGGTCGAGCTCTATGTGGCGTACAAAGATTACAATTGGATGATGGATTTCGTTGAAGCGATGGTCGAAGCCGTCGCATTGGCGCTACATGGCACCACAGAAATGCCTGTTGGAGACCATCAGATCAATTTCCAGCGTCCATGGCCCCGCATCACGATGTATGATGCCATCAAACAAGAGACAGGTGTCGATATCTGCACGATGGATGACGCCCAATTGCGTGATGCGGCCCGTTCATTGAAGGTCCATGTGGACGATACCATGGGTAAAGGCAAGATCATCGACGAACTGTTCGGCACCTTTGTGGAGCATAAGCTCATCCAACCGACATTCATCACGGATTATCCGATTGAAATGAGTCCGTTGGCTAAGAAACATCGCACAAAAGACGGTCTTGTCGAGCGTTTCGAAGCCATTTGCAATGGGAAAGAGATCGCGAACGCCTTTTCCGAATTAAATGACCCCATCGACCAGCGCGAGCGATTCAACGACCAAGTGGCGTTGCGAGAAGCCGGCGACGAAGAAGCGATGGGCTTGGATGAGGACTTTCTCCGCGCATTGGAATTCGGAATGCCACCAACGGCCGGACTAGGTATCGGCATCGACCGACTCAGTATGATCATGACGAATTCGGAATCCATCCGAGACGTGCTTTTCTTCCCGCATATGCGTCCGGAATAACATGGATGTCATTGGATTCATCGCACTGAGGTATTTCACGGGAAAACGGAAAGGAGCCTCCTTCCTCTCCTTCGCCAAGATCATATCGGTGACAGGAGTTGCGGTCGGCAGCGCGGGTTTGTTGATCGCGCTATCCGTGGTGCATGGATTCAAATCGACGATTCAAGACAAGATCCTCGGCTTCGGAACGCATATATCGATCACATCCATCGCCGATACGCCCTTGTATCGTGCCGATAGTCTGATCGCCCACATCCAGAATTGGCCCGAGATCGAATCCATCCAGCCGGTGATTTACGGACAAGTGATGATCCAGCATAAGGACAACGTGGAAGGCACCTTCATGAAAGGCGTGTCTGAAGCCGGGGATGTGACCGACCTCAAATCGTACATCCGAAGTGGGGCCTACGACCTGACCACAAACGAGGACGGTATCAGCGGGATGGTGATCGGATCCAAGCTTGCAGGGAATCTCGGCGCGGAGCCCGGAAGCCTCATCACGCTCTACGCGGTTCGTGGGATGCCTTCGGCACGCAACCTTCCCGAATTGCGACGTTTTCGGATCACCGGCATCTACGAAACCGGAATCGACCGATTCGATGATGTCTTCGTACTCGTGTCGGAATTCCATGCGCGCCAATTGCTTGACATGCCATATCCCACCGCGCATCAAGTAGACATTCGCCTTCGATCGATTTCAGAGATTCCGGCTGTCGAAGAAAAATTAGATCGAATTGTGATGTTCCCTTACATGGCGGAAACCGTGTACATCCGGTATTCAAACATCTTCGCTTGGGTCAATCTCCAAGAACAAACCGTACCCTTGGTGATCGGAGTGATGATCATCATCGCCGCGTTCAATTTAATCGGAACGGTTCTGATGATGGTGTTGGAGCGAGTCAGGGATATCGGCATCCTGAAAACCATGGGCGCGACGACGCAGCAAATCCGCAAGATATTTCTGATGGAAGGACTGATCGTGGGAATCGTCGGGATCACGATCGGTATCGGCATCGCGGTGCTTTTCAGTTGGTTGCAGGGCACCTACGGCATCATTCCACTCGACCAAGAGAACTATTACATGAGCACCGCACCGGTGGAGCCACAGATGCTAGATTATGTGTGGGTCAGCGTGGTATCGATTCTGCTGTGCGGATTGGCCTCTTGGCTGCCAGCGAACGTGGCATCAAAGATTGACCCGCTGAATGTGATCCACTTCGGGCGGTGAGAGAATTTACAGGAGGACAGGAGTACGGGAGGTCATTACAGCGGACACCAATTAAAGCATCGCTTAATAATTACCTCCCATCCCCCCATCCTCCTGTGACATATTCTTAATTCAGCACGCTGGAGGCTGGTTTGGAATCAAACCCGAAGGCTTCGGCCACGTCTTTGTAGACAATCGTGCCGAACGCGATGTTCAAGCCCAGTTCGAGCTCTTTGTTCTGACGGCACGCCTCTTTCCAACCTTTGTTCGCGATTTGGACCGCGTATGGCAAGGTCACATTCGTCAATCCTTTTGTGGATGTGTTCGGTACCGCACCTGGCATGTTGGCCACGCAGTAGTGAACCACCTCATCCACCACATAAATCGGATCGTCGTGGGTGGTTGGTTTTGCGGTTTCAATACATCCACCTTGGTCAATCGCCACATCCACAATCACGGAACCCGGCATCATGGATGAAAGCATGTCGCGAGTGATGAGGTGCGGCGCTTTGGCACCAGGGATCAGAACAGCACCGATCACGAGATCCATCGTTTTGATGTATTCGCGGATGTTGCCTGCGGACGAGAACACCGTGGTCACGTTTTTCGGCATGATATCATCCAAATAACGCAAGCGGTTCAGGTTCACATCCATAATGAACACGTTTGCGCCCATACCGGCTGCGATTTTCGCGGCATTCACACCCACAATTCCACCACCAAGCACCAACACATTCGCTGGAGGAACACCTGGGATGCCCCCGAGCAACACGCCACGTCCGCCTTGCGCCTTCTCGAGGTACTTCGCTCCTTCTTGCACCGACATCCGTCCGGCTACTTCCGACATCGGGATGAGCAATGGCAACGAACGATCGGCTTTTTCAACGGTCTCGTAGGCGATCGCTATACATTTCGAAGCCATCACAGCTTCGGTCAAGTTCTTCTCAGCGGCGAAATGGAAATAGGTGAATAGGATTTGTCCTTCGCGCATCATCGGATACTCACGGGCGATCGGCTCCTTCACTTTCATGATCATATCGGATTTGGCCCAGATATCGCGCACATCGTCGACAATCGTCGCACCAGCTTCGACATAATCAGAGTCAGGAAAGCTACTACCGAGTCCAGCACCTTTTTCAACAAGGACGGTATGGCCGTGGCGTTTGATTTCAACTACACCGGCAGGAACGAGCGCTACCCGGTTTTCGTGGGTCTTGATTTCTTTAGGTACACCGATAATCATATGTAAGGAGGCTGAAGGTTATTTTGTCGCAATTGGATGCCCAAAATTACCACAAAATCAGGTAATTTTAGCGCCTTAGAGTATGATATCCAAAGACGTCCTAGCACAAGTCCGAAAGCTCGAAATTCGCACAAAGGGACTGGTAAACAACCTGTTCGGGGGAGAATACCATTCCGCTTTCAAGGGGCGTGGTATGATTTTTTCCGAAGTCCGCCCCTATCAATATGGCGATGACATCCGCCAAATCGACTGGAACGTGACGGCCCGAACCGGCGACCCACACATCAAAGTATTTGAAGAAGAACGCGAGCAAACGCTGATGTTGCTCGTCGACATCTCCCCCAGTGGCTTGTTCGGCAGCGGTGGACGACGCAAAGTGGATCTCATCACCGAATTATGTGCTGTTTTGGCATTCAGCGCCATCAAGAACAATGACAAAGTGGGATTGTTGCTGTTCACCGACCGAATCGAAAAAGTGGTCCTACCTCGTAAAGGGCGCACCCATGTGCTTCGCTTGATCCGGGATCTGTACGCGACCAAGCCGGTCGGACAAGGAACCGACATCGGAGAAGCCCTCAGTTTCACGAACAAAGTGTTGAATCGTCGCTCGATTGTGATTCTGGCCAGTGATTTCATCACGGATGGGTATGAATCCGCTATCCGAGTCACCAATCGAAAACACGACCTCGTGAACATCCATATCAGTGATCCTCTGGAGATCGCATTGCCTGATTTGGGCCTCCTTCCCATAAAAGATGCCGAAACCGGCGCGATTCGCTTGATTCCAACCTTTCGTCGTTCCGCGCGCGACACCTTTCGTCGTGAACACGAAGCCCGTTTGGAGCGGATCGAGCAGCGGTTCAAACAGCTTCAACTGGATCATATCCGCATCGAATCGGGTGAATCGTACATCGAACCCCTTCGCAATTACTTTCAACGCCGCGCCCAACGCCATTGATGAAACGACTGATCGCTTTATTCTTTTTCGTTTGGATGTGCTCGAGTGCGGATGCCCAGCAGATCCGCGTCTATCTCTCCAATGATTCCTTGGCCGCTGGCGAGCGCTTCGAATATCGTGTGAGGATCGATTTCGGCTCGACGTATGACCACGTGCTTCCGCCAGACAGCGCCGCATGGGGTGACCTCGTCGAGTTCAAATCCATGAAACGGGTCGAAACTCCTTCCGGTCGGGACAGCATCGTCATCACATTGCAGTTCTTCGGCACGAAAGACACCCTCATCACACCGAAGACATTCAAACTGATTGGTCCGGATACGCTATCCATCTCCTCACCTACGATTCCGGTCTTCTTCAAAAGCCGGGTTCCGGCAACCGAAACCGAACTTCAGCCGCTCAAACCGATTTATGCCTTCGCTAGAAATTGGCTCCCATGGATTCTTCTGTTCTTTGTGGTGATGGGTATCGCCTACTATGTCTATTCTCGCATCAGAAAACGTCCGGAAATTCCTGTTTATACGCCGATTGTCGTTCCGATGACGCCGTTTGTAAGTCCGCTTGATAGTCTGAATACCGAGTTAGAGTCATTGAAGCGCAAGGACTTGGTGAAAGCTGGCGATTATAAATCCTTCTATACCGAGCTGGGAGATATCCTCCGCCGATACATCGAAGACGCACATGAAATCGCTGCTCTGGAAAGCACGACCGGTGAATTGCGTCGCTCTTTCAAGCATCGTGGATTGCACAGCGAATTGGCCCATCCACTCTTATATATACTGGATGAAGCCGACATGGTGAAGTTCGCGAAGTTCGCTCCGACCGAGTCTGCCGCCAACGCCTGCTTCAAACATGCAAGAGCGTTCAGCGAAGCAGCACAGAAACTGGATCATTTCCGCATCCAAGCACTGCGCGATACCTACGAGAGGCAACATGGTCCTGCTTGAACCAATTTGGCTGGGGTTGCTGATTCTGCTGCCGATCATCGCGGCATTGCAGTGGTTCTTGTTCCGTAAAAAAGCGATCGGAACCATCTTGTATTCCAGTACTCCCGATGCGGATGCATCCGTACTGCGAATCGGTTTGATGTCCGTGCCCTATCTGGTTATCGCCTTGGTGATTGTGGCTCTGTCCCGACCTGTCGCACTGAATCAGGTCGTGGAACGAAGCACCGAAGGAATCGACATCGTGATCACGTTGGACTTGTCCGGATCCATGAAAGCGGAGGATTTGCGTCCGAACCGCTTCGAAGCCGCGAAAATGGTGGCAGGTGAATTCATCGGGAATAGGGAATCAGACAGAATCGGTCTGGTTGTCTTCGCACGGCAAAGCTTCACGCTTGTCCCTCCTACTCTCGATTACAAATTGTTGAGGCAGGCTCTGCAAGAACTCAAGCTGGATCAGATCACCGATGGAACCGCCATCGGGATGGGAATCGCAACATCTGTCAATCGCCTGAAGACATCCAAGGCGCTCAGCAAAGTCATCATCTTGTTGACGGATGGGGAAAATAACTCGGGCGAGATCGATCCGCTGACCGCCGCCGACCTTGCCAAGCAATTCGGAATCCGTGTGTATACGATCGGAGCCAGCACCGAAGGCACGGCTCCGTATCCGATTGATGATCCCGTGTTCGGCCGACGCTATCATCCCATCAAAGTGGACATCGACGAGCCGATGCTCACCGAAATCGCAACAAAAACCGGAGGCAAGTATTTCCGCGCCCGCGACACGAACGCCCTCCGCGCCATTTATGACGAAATCAACACGCTCGAACGCTCCGATGTTGAAGAACAAGTGTACGTGGACCGCGTCGATCTGTATTGGTACTTCCTCGGTCCGGCCATCTTCCTGTTCGTATTGCATGTGTTTGTGGAACGGTATCTCTATCGCTTCTTATGGCTTTAGATTCTCTCATCCGGATTGTTCAGAAGCGTGTTCCTTATGAAAAGCTGACGGATGTCCTTTCCCAAAAGAAGCTTGTCCGCTTTGAACAAGCCGTGGGTTCTGTACTATCTATTTCCTTATTGCCACTCGCATCCACCAAGACGCCTTTCTTGATTGTGACGGCGGATGAGGAAGAAGCCCTCGCTATCCGTGCCGACCTGGAAGAATTGGGTTTGAAGGATGTGGGATTTTTTCCGGCAACCGGACGCAAACCGAACGACCAGCAACATGTCGAGGATCCGTCCATCCTCGTGCAGCGCTCTGAAATTCTTGACGCCTTAAGTCGGACATCTGTCGAAGCCTTCGTTGCTCCCATCCACGCCATTATCGAAAAAATGGCCTCGCCCGAGGCCTATGCGACGGCCTCCATCCAACTGAAAAAGGATCAGGACATCGATCCCGAAATATTATGGGAGCAGTTACTCGATCAAGGTTATCAGGTGGCGCATTTCATCGATGAGCCCGGCGAAATGGCCAAGCGTGGCGGCATCATGGATGTGTTTCCATTTACGGGCGGATACCCGGTGCGAATCGAGTTTTTCGGCAACACGATCGATTCCATAAGAGAATTCGATCCCGATTCCCAGCGATCCATATCATTTTTAGACAGTTGCCGACTCATACCCGACATCCGCGGGAAAGCAGGCAGCGAACGAGCCTCCATCCTATCGTATTTGCCGGCATCCACGATTGTGGTGCTTCAGAACGAACCGCTCATCCGCGCGAAGTATGAAGACACCTGGAAATTGGTTGAAGCCGCCGAGGCTGAGGCCGGATTCGTGGCTCCATCCGACTTCTGGTCTGGAATGTCGGAATTCGGACGGATTGAGAGTGGCGCGTTTGTGTCGCAATCGAAACCGCATTTGTCGGTGGCTTTGAATGCGCGTCCACAACCCGATTTCAATGGCGCGGTGAAACTACTGCGCAGCTATCTGGATGATGCGGCCACAAAAGAACACACGACATGGATTTTATGCGACAGCGAATCGCAGCGCGACCGCTTCGAAGAGCTTCTCGACTTGCAAGGATCGACACAGCAGATCCGGCTTCTCATTCATTCCTTGCATCAGGGATTCATCTTAGAGGATGAGAACCTGTCGGTGTTCACGGACCATCAGATTTTCAATCGCTACCATCGTCCAAAGCAGAAAAAGAAAGTCTATCGCGGTGGATTTTCCCTGAAGGAAATCAAAGATCTGACCATCGGCGATTATGTGGTGCATGTGGATTACGGTATCGGGAAGTTCGCGGGCTTCACCAACATCACGGTTCGGAATGTTCCGCAGGAAGCGGTGATCGTGAAGTATGCCGAAGACTCCATCTTATATGTGAACGTCTCGAGTCTTCACAAACTTCAGAAGTATTCGGGTAAAGACGGCGCGGTTCCGGGCATCACGAAACTGGGCTCGGGCGAGTGGCAGCGCAAGAAAGCGAAGACGAAGAGTCGGGTGAAGGATATCGCACGCGAACTCATCCGCCTGTATGCGAAACGAAAAGCTCAGAAAGCCCATGCGTTCGGACCCGATAGCGGGATGCAGCTCGAGCTGGAAGCCTCGTTCGAATTTGAAGAGACGCCCGATCAATGGACCGCCATCGAGGATGTGAAACGTGACATGGAATCTCCACTTCCGATGGACCGATTGGTTTGCGGGGATGTCGGATTCGGAAAGACAGAAGTCGCCGTCCGCGCCGCCTTCAAAGCCGTGAATGATGGGAAGCAGGTCGCGATCCTTGTGCCGACGACAATTTTGGCCGATCAGCATTGGAAGACGTTCACCAAGCGGATGCGGGATCTGCCCGTGACCATCGAGCGCGTGAGCCGCTTCCGCACCGCCGCCGAAATCACTCAGATTTTGAAGAAAACCGAGCGCGGCGAAATTGATATTCTGATCGGCACACACCGACTCGTTTCCAATGATGTGAAATTCAAAGACCTCGGTTTGCTGGTGATTGATGAAGAGCAACGCTTCGGTGTGACCGTCAAAGAAAAATTGAAGAATTTCCGAGCGACAGTGGATGTCCTGACTCTCACCGCAACCCCCATCCCCCGCACCTTGCAATTCTCCTTGATGGGAGCGCGCGATCTGAGCGTGATCACCACGCCGCCTCCGAACCGCCAACCCGTTCAGACCGAGATCCATAGTTTCGATTCGGCCCTTATCAGAGATGCGATCTTGTTGGAGATGTCGCGAAACGGACAGGTGTTCTTTATTCACAACCGCGTCGCGAACATCGAAGAAGTTGGCGGAATGATCCGTGATCTGGTACCGAATGTAAAAGTGAGGCATGCGCACGGACAAATGTCGGGTCCGGAATTGGAGAAAATCATCCTCGATTTCTATGACCATAAGTTTGATGTATTGGTGTCGACGAACATCGTCGAGAACGGAATCGACATCGCAAATGCGAACACCATCATCATCAATCGGGCGGATCATTTCGGATTATCCGAGCTGCACCAGTTGCGTGGTCGCGTGGGTCGATCCAACCGCAAAGCCTTTTGCTATCTCATCACACCACCGCTCGAAGACCTGAGTGTTGAATCCAGAAAACGGTTGTTGGCTTTGGCTGAATTTTCGGACCTCGGATCCGGATTCAATATCGCGATGCGGGATCTCGACATCCGTGGTGCCGGCGATATTCTCGGAGGCGAACAGAGCGGGTTCATCAGCGACATCGGATTCGAGTTGTACACCAAAATCCTGAACGATGCGGTGAAGGAATTGAAGGAAACCGAATTCCGAGATCTGTTCACCGACGCCCTTCACGAAATCGAAAAACCGGAAACCGTGGTCGAGTTCGATGTCTCTGCCTTGCTCGAAAAACGCTATGTGCAGAATGATGTGGAGCGGCTGAATTTGTATCGTGCCTTGTCGAAAGTCACGCGTCTGGAAGACATAGACACCTGGCGCGACGAAGTGGTGGATCGCTTTGGTCCGATGCCGCCATCCGGAAATTATCTCATCGCCGCGACCCGAGTGAAAGTTCTTGCATCCAGATTGTACTTGCCGAAGGTTGTGATCCGCGCGAATCGGATGTGGCTCGAACTTCCGGATTCGAACACGGAAGCCGGCATCGCTTATTTCGAGAAAGGAACATTTCAGGAATTGTTGAAGCGTGTGGAAGGATGGAATCCGAACGGATACAAAGTGGCAAGCAAAGACGACAAAGTGAGATTGGTGCTCGAACCGATCGCCGACCTGACCGCCGCCGCCGAGTGTCTGCTTACCTTGCAAGAACCCGAAACCGCATTGCAACATGCTTGAACCGTTCGCCGAGTTATTGAAGAATGGAGGCGTCGTGGCCTTCCCTACCGAAACCGTTTACGGACTCGGTGCATCGGCATGGAATGAAACGGCCATCAAACAGGTGTTCGAGTTGAAAGGTCGTCCGTCCGATAACCCGCTCATCGTGCACGTGAGTTCCTACCCGCAAGTGAAGCAATTGGCTGTGGATATTTCGCCCGAGGCGCGGACGCTTATGCAGAAGTTCTGGCCCGGACCTTTGACGCTGGTCTTCCGAAAAACGTCGCGCGTGCCGGTAATGGTTTCCGCAGGCTTGGACACGGTCGCTGTTCGGATGCCGAACCACGCGCTGGCTCTGGATTTGATCCGCCAAGCGGGCCCCTTGGTTGGGCCATCGGCGAACAAGAGTGGAGGGCCGAGTCCGACAAACGCCGCACATGTCCGGACAGATTTCGGGACGAGCGTTCCCGTTGTGGATGGTGGCCCATGCGTGGTCGGGTTGGAAAGCACCGTGCTGGATGTGACCTCGAAACCATTTCGGATTTTGCGTCCGGGTGTGATCACGGCGGATATCATTAAAGAGGTTTGCGGAATTTCTGTTGATGAAGCGATGAAGGGGGATGAAGCGATGAAGGCCTCGCCCGGGACGAGGTATAACCACTATGCGCCGAAGGCGAGCGTGAAGTGGGAAGAAGATGTAACAGGAGGATCGGAGGATGGGAGGAACATCTATTCCATTAAACACGACGGGGATCTTGAATCTCTGGCGACCCGCTTGTATGCCGAATTCCGAAAGGCAGATGAAGCGGGATGTGATGAGATTCGGATCGAGGCGATTAATCCGAATCATCCGTTAGCAAACGTTCTGTTGAACCGGATTGAGAAGGCGATGGGTGGGTGATCAGGGCGTTCCTTGCACCACCGAATACTCCTGTCTATTGGTTTCTAGCAGCATCCATACCTTGCCAGAGGCACCTCGATGCATGCGAATGGTCGAGCCCCAAAGCTGTCCATAAGGCCATGTTGGACTTGGTTCGATTTTGCGGTAGTCCATTCCGTTCCAATGCCAAATCTGATAACGTGCCGCTCGGATCCAAATATCATTCGGTGAGAATACGCTGATCTGCCAAGCCGATTGTCTCATGGCCCATAACGGTAAATCATCATTCTTAAGGTTGTGTTTTTCAAAAGAGAGAGTTTGTCCTAGCGACTCAAAACGGAACGACTCCCATCCGGTCAAATACAGGTTAAGCGAATCCGTGCGATTGCAGCGGAATGCGGCGAGGTCGGTGATGTTTCCCTCCGCTTCTGGTACGTGGATGGGTAGTCCTGATGGTATTAGAGAATCCATTAGTTTGATCCACTCACCATTGTGCAATTTCCATAGTTGATTTAGCGGTTCGCTCAACTGTGTGTATTTGAACGCATGGATATAGATCTCATTCTTTGTTATTCCACTTATCTTAGCTAATTGGTAATCGGTTGGAGCTAATGCGTAAACCCAATCAGCAGTATAACCGTCTTTTGTATAGGTCATGCCGTTATCGCCGGTTGCCATGAAAAAGCCTTTACCATCCGTCCAAACAGACCTCAACCCACCAATTGTCTGATATTGAAAACCCATCCATTTCTTGGTTCGGTTATCAAATTCTGCCAACCCTGCTTTCGGATTATTTAGGTCGTAGAGTCCAACAGATACCATAAAGCTTTTGTCCCCAGTAAGATCATTGGAATAGTGCCGGATGTCGTTTTCAATTGAGCCATGGATATCCCCCGACCATTCACTTCCGTTCCAGTGTAACCCTGCAAAAAAGCGACGCTCGCCATCTTCAACTTTCCACAATCGTCCCATCACATACGCATCATCATCGGCGAATGCCCAAATACCTCCGAGAGTGGATGAAAAAACGGCCACCGAATCCGTCCTCCATGTGAAATCTCGATTGCCCGATGAGTAATTGCAATCGGGGAAAGGGATAGGTCCGGTGATGTCGGGTTTGCAGGAGGCGATAGTTATAACAATCCCGAGAGCGAAAATGATTGGATGTCTCTTTCCCATTTACCTACTCCCCGGCGGTGGGAGATAATACCGCACTCCTAAGGTGAGTCTCATTCCACTGAAATCATCAAAGTACTCCGGATACTCTTCATGCCTCATATTTCGGATGGCATGTGTTGTGAAAACAACCGGGAAGTTGGGCAGTTTCTTTTCTAATCCAATTCCACCGAAACCACCAAAGAGAAAGTTTCCAATTGCCTTTCCTGGTGGATTCCCACTATTCGGATAGGTCATATTCCCGTCGAGCCGTGCTATACCCCCAAGAAGATCAACGGTCATCTCATATGGTATCGGAATACCATATTTGAATCCAACCTGAAGCATTTTCATATCGACCAAACGCCCTTGATCTTTGAAGAAATAGGAAACGATACCAAACATATAGAGACGTCTGGAGAGTGGAAATCCAACACTTGCGCCTAGGATGGACCCATAAGGAGTTCCATAGGTGTCTTCAAAAAAGTCAGCTGGCACCACATAAATCCCACCATCCACAGAAAAAAAAGCAGATGCGGGTGGAGCCTTTTGGGCGTGTAATGGACTCGCAAAAATGAGTGCGAGGAAGAGTAGAATGGTGCGGTTCAGGGGCATGGAGATGATATCATGTCTCCGACTAAGTAAACCCTTTACTAGTTGAAAGTCAAGTGAGATCGCTTACGGATTCATCACCAGCACATCCACTATTTCCCCGGGAATGAGATCCAAATGACCCAATCCATCCAGACTGATTCTCACCGGAATCCCACTTTCGATGAAGCCCGATCCGCGTTGCAAGTTCGCATCATAGATCATGATCTGCGCTCCTGTCCGATCGATCACGGCTTCGGCGATCTGCTTCGGATATGTCCGAGTTCGGATTTGCACGATCATCCCGATGTGCGGTTTGATGGATATCGGTTGGCGGATGTAGCCGATAATGTGGGTCGGTGTCGGTGATGCGATCAACACCAGCGGGACTCCCCCATTCAGGTATGCGCCGTTCTGGACAAACACTTTTACTACGGTTCCGCTGATGGGGGCGATCAGCACTGTCGGCTTGAATTCCTGATACGCTTCTTCCATCTCTGCTTCTAGGGCAGAAATGCCTAAAGTAACGGGATCACTAGCGGATGAACTACCCGACTCGTACTTGACCAAGCGCTGCATCTCGCGTTCCATATCGGCGATGAGTGATTTCTTCGCTTCATATGCACTGGTTACCAGCGATAATTCCAAGGTCGAATCTTCCAATTCCTGCGCGGAAATCAGATTCTTCTCGAACAATTCCGTCATTCGCTCGGTCGTGCGAAGCAATTGGATGCGACGGATATTCAACGATTCGAACTCGATCGTTTCATTGATCACATCCAATTGAAGCGAAATGAGGTCGATGCGATTCCGTTGCAAGTCCGAGATTGGTTCTTGCGTGGCTTTCATCAACTCGATCTGTGTGCGAAACACATCCAGCTTGGCCTGCAGCATGGCGCTGTCGGCCACGGCAACGGTGGCGATCACATCCCCCGCTTGCACCACGTCAAATTCTTGAAGTGTAAATCCCTGAACTTGACCGGTCAGGGGTGCGCTCACGTACGCGGTGTCGGCCACGACTTTTCCGACGAAAGAGGATTGCTGCGTCTTGTTTCCCCATAGTGATATGACGATCACCAATACCACGACAAAGGTGATGACCGGAACGAACCGGGTTCTGAATTCCCGCAGTTTTTGGCGGAAGGGGATTTGAATGGGTTGCATGCTCATACTTCGGACTCGTCTTCGGTGAGCATCGAACTGACGGAATGCACGCCACGAATGGACTTCATTTCATTGACGAGGATGTCGATTTTGGATGGATCCCGCAACCGCAAGCGGTACGATAGAAAGACCCCATCCGTCCCCTCACGCACGCGTTCGGTCACTTTCACCCATTTGATGCTGTGCCGATGCAGCAACGGAACGAGCGTCCAGTCTTGGTCGGCCGGCTCATCATATTGAAGATTCAGAATGAGGTCAAAGCGTTGGCGCGATCCGAAGTTCGTGAACCATATATATAAGAAGGCGGTGGACATCGTGAGTGTCCCCACGATCGCCGTTGTGAATTTTTGTGTTCCGGATGCGAGCCCGATCACAATCAATGTGAGGATGTAGACCGTGTCCAAGGTGTCGCGCAGGATGTTCCGGAAGCGGACGATCGCGAAAACCGCAAGCAAGCTGAACGCGGTGACGATGTTGTTATCGAGCACCATCATCACCATCGAAACGGTAATGGGAATGATGATGAGCGAACTCACGAAGGATCGTGAATAGGACAAACCCGAATGGGTGTACATGTAGATCCAAGCGAGGATCTGCCCGCAAAGAAATGCGAGCAGCAGGGCCATGACCAGCGTGGGCAGGTCTGTTGGAATCGGTGCCGTATCACCGAAGCGAAACCAATCATTCATCCGTAATTCCCGATAGCGACATTTTGTGGATAGTGCAACATCACCAATCCGGCGGCATATTTCGCGGCCGATTCGGGATGCAAGTGAAACGTCTGCACGATGTCTTGAAACCAATTCGGATACCGATCTGTGAACTTCAGTTCCAAAATCACCAAGTTTCCGAAAACAGAAACAGGTTCGAGGGTTTTAACCGAGTATCGGATGTCGTGTTGGATGGCGGATGTCACGTGACGGTCGAAGGTGACCCGGATGCTGTTTCCTACGTCACTCTGGTACGCCTCTCTCATATAAGAGACATGAGTGCGGGGCGTCGCATCGAGCTCGTTGCGAAGGTGGCAAAAATATTGAAGTGCGGAAAGCTGCTCCGGGGTCTGCATCAACAAATGTGACAAAACGGGCGTCTGACCTGCGACCAATTCTTCGACTGATTCGCGATGAACGATGGCACGTCGCTTCGTGATGACTTTGTCGTGGCGACGTTTCACTTCCAAGTAAACCGGCTTCCCTTCCCCGTTGTCATAGTATCGGATGCGGAGTTTGTATCGGTTGCGGTTGCCATTGATGGTGTCGCGGTAGGTGTCGAGGTCGGGCGAGTCGAGATAGATGCTATGAACAGCGTAAGACAAGTTGTGCTGAGTGGCGCCGAAGCGGTCTACATCCAGATAGGATTCCACGAATTGGCGGATCTGTAATGCCGTATGCTCCGATGTCAGATACTTGTATTCGAATCGTTGGCGTTGGAGCGAGGTGTCTGACATGGATGAGTGATGGTGCCGTTTATGGGTCTGAAGACGTGTGGAAAAGATAACAATTCCGTAACGTGGCGACAAAGTTCAAAGGATTTGAGTTTTCATATCAAAAATGCGGATTCTGGTTTGACTGATGTGGCTCTGAAACCGTATATTTGTGGCTCTATTCCTCGGTAGCTCAATGGCAGAGCATGCGGCTGTTAACCGCAGGGTTGCTGGTTCGAGTCCAGCCCGGGGAGCAGATTCAGGGACTGATGTGAAAGCGTCGGTCCCTTTTTTTATGTACAGAGAGGAGGAATATTAACAGGGAGGATGGGAGTATGGGAGGTTTGTTATAGGGGGCCTTAATTCGTGCCCGCCGAGAGCGGAGAACATCCCCCAGCTGAAGCTGGGGGTAAATGTTAAGATTCGTATGCTGAATGATCATCTTAACGATGACCCCCAGCTTCAGCTGGGGGATCCGGTCAACGGTCTACTACCTACGGTCCACGTAACCAACCCTCTCCAGCACCAACCCATGCGCCGGTGCGACCGATGGCACCTTATGCGGCGGATGTCCTTCCAACGTCTTCCTGATCGATCCTTCTTCGATCTCTTCTGCTGCGATGGCCACCATCATCCCCACCAACCGCCTCACCATATTCCGCAAAAATCGGTTTCCGGTGATGATGTAAACATATCCGCCCCTGGTTTCTTCGAATCGACTCTCCGTAATCGTGCAAACACAGTTCTCCAGCACAGGATCCATCAACGCGAACGGACGAAAATCATGCGTCCCGATGCAATCATCGGCTGATGAGAGTAGTTTTTTCGGATCGATGTTCTTCATCAAATTCCATCGTAAGGGCTGAAGCGGATCCGGGACTATGGCGATGGAATAATGATAGGTTCGGCTGACCGCGTTGAACCGCGCATGAAAATCATCATTCACCTTTTCAATTCGGTTGATGCGGATCGATTTCGGAAGCACGGAATTCAACCGCTTCTTCAATCTGTCCGGGGATTCGGATAAGTCGATATCCAAATGCGCCACCTGGGCTCGGGCATGAACGCCGCTATCTGTGCGACCCGAAGCGACGAGATCGATGTCGCTGATTTGTGTCACCATCCGGATCTTATCTTCGATCTCCTCTTGTATGGTCGGAGTATCGATTTGCTTCTGCCATCCGAAATAATCGCTTCCATCGTACGATATCTCGAATCGAAAGCGTGGCATCAGAACGACAAGCGCAGGTTGAGCATCGGCGCGCCATTGGTATAGCTCATGTACGCCGCCGAATTTCTTGCTTGACGGTATGCCCCCACTCCTGCCAACACGCGGTTTACGACCATGAGCGATGCGATGGCCGGAAGCTGGTTCCGAGCCGCATCCTCGCGGTTGATCAGATCCACATAGCGATTTCTCGACGCTACATCCTGCCACTGCCATTGGTTCGCGGGTACATCAGGCAAAATCCTATCCCAATTCCGCGAGCGCAACATCTGATCGTTGTATTCATCGAGGTTGTCGTACCGCGCCAACGCGAATTTGAACGAAAGCGGTCGCCCGGCGATATCCGCCCCGGCATAATGCCTCGATTGGGTGAGCAGATTGTCATGAAGACGATCCGCATGAATTGAAAATCCGAAATACCCGCTGATGAGGGCGATGTCGGCGGCCAGATGCACCTTCCCAACAGTCCAGTTATCGGGCTGATTATAGTACTGTCCCCATCCGGGCACGATGAGTGAGCGCAACAAAGCCTTTCCCTCATTGGATTGCGCCGAGGCCGTGTGCATTCCCATCACGCCCATCAGAAAAATGATGCTAAGCAGTCGCTTCATCCCGAACAGCTCCTTTTGTTTCGTTCCACCGACGCAAGATGGCGATACTGAATCCGATCATCAACAAAAATGTTCCAAGCCAGACCACAGCCACCATCGGTTTGCGTTCGATGGTGAGCAGCACCCAATCGGGCTCCACAATATGGTTCACGCCAGCCAGACGAAGTTCGATTTCACCAGTGGATGGATTCACATTCGTGAACTGCACTTGGATGTCGCCATTTCCGATCTCAATGACGTCCGATGAGGTCATGGATTGTCCGTTCTCGCGAATGATGGAAAACAAAGGCGATACGGTGGAGATGGAATCCGAACCGAACCGTTTCACATCCAATAAGGCTCTGACGGCGATTGAGGTATTTTCGGGCA
This sequence comes from Balneolales bacterium, assembly GCA_041749075.1. GTDB lineage: Bacteria > Bacteroidota > Rhodothermia > Balneolales > HLUCCA01 > CAMTWZ01. Next base: position 307,778 of record JBGTBY010000035.1, read on the forward strand.
TCGTGGCGAGGTCCACCAAATCAAAATCCCGGAAGGTGATCTCATACCCATCCGCTTCGGCGGACTGGTCTTTTTTCAGCTTCAGTATTTTGAAGGATGTGCTGTCGGATGTCGTCACTTCCTGAACTCCGCTCATCCGCTCTCGCTCGCGTTCCACCATAGAAGATCCGGCAACATATAAATAGATGTCGGATGTGAGACCGGTACGAACTTCGGGATCTACCGTCCAGTTGATGTTGCCGGCATTCGCGTTTGCGATCATCGGATATACGGTCGGTATCATGAAAAATGGCGCGCGACCCGATTTCATGTCCTCCACTTTAATGGTGTATTCCTGCTCTCCCGGACGATTGCGATTCGTTGTGGCTGCTTCCATAAAGGTGACCATATACCTCTCACCGAGCAGTTTCGGCTCATTTTTACGAAGCTCCACCATTTCGATGGGCTGCATCACTGCAAATCCATCATTTCCGACCACACTTCCAGCCATAACGGCTTTGTTGTATTCGACGGTTTGTTCATCCAATAGAGGTCGGTCGAACGCGGCACCAAGAAATCCGATCATCAGGAAGGCGAAGCCGATATGGGAAATCGAGCCACCAATGAGTTTCGGATTACGGCGCAACAAGCTGAGCAAGATTCCACCATTGCCGAACAGTCCGATGAACGCCGCCAAGAGCAGCACCATGAACGCGATGTCGCGGATTTCAGCCAAGATGATGATGCCGATTGTCGCGGCCGAAGCCAGCACCAAAGGAATAAGGATGCGAGTTGCAAGGTCTTCCATCGTTTCGGTGCGCTTCCACCAGACCAATTGTCCGATGACCGTCATGATGGCGATGGCGACTCCAAACGGAAGCGACCAATTCGTGTAAAATTGGATGTCGGGTGGCGTCGGATTGTCCACAAACAAACGACCCAGAATCGGAGAACTCGTTCCGACGATGATCACGATCCCTAACAGAAACAAGGTCATCGCCGCGGCAAAGGCCATGAAATCACGCGATAAAATCGGCGCGTCTTTCGTGACGGATGGCATGTCTTTGATCCTCCATAGGATGAACCCGGCACCTAAGGCCACCATCGCCAACATGAACGTCAACAACTGATTGTATAGTCCCAGATCTACGAAACTGTGTACAGAGGCTTCTCCCAAGATGCCGGAGCGCGTCAGGAATGTGGAATAAACAATCAAAACGAAGGCCAGAACCGCAAACACGATCGACGAAATGACTCCGGTATCACGCTTGCGCTGAATCAGCATCGTATGGATGCCGGCTGTGCCCACCAACCATGGCACTAAGGATGCATTCTCCACCGGATCCCACGCCCAATATCCACCAAAGGACAACGTCACATACGCCCAATATCCACCCAAGAAAATGGCGGTGAGCAAACACACATTCGCAGCCAAAGCCCAAGGCAAGGCTGGTCGGACCCATTCACGGAACTGCTTTTTCCACACCGCGGCAAGAGCGAACGCGAATGGAACGGTCATCATCGCGAATCCTAAGAAGAGTACCGGCGGATGGATGACGATCCACGGACTTCTGAGTAAATCATTCAACCCACTTCCATCCGCTGGAATGAAATCCGGATTGTTCATGAAAATCGGCGCATTCGGCATCTGTTCGCGAAGCAAACGGAACGGCGATGCTCCGAACTGTGTGCCGAGAAATTCCACGCCCAATACCATCGATATCAGAAAGACCTGTGTCAGACTCATAAAGGTCATGACGGGTGCTTTGTAGGTGGTTTCGGTCCAGCGAATCAGTCCCCATCCCACAAGGGCAGTGAACAGAATCCACAGGAGCAACGACCCTTCCTGGCCACTGTAGAAAGAGGCCCATATATAAATGTCTTGCAGGTCCTTGCTCGTGTAATTGAACACGTAGTAGTATTGGAACTGATGCTGGAACAGCAAATACAGTAACGCGCCGCTGGCGATCAGGACGAACCATCCTTTCGCATAAAACATCCATTTCGCGAGGGGTTCCAGGCGGGAATTGATGCCGTTGGAGATTCGGATGTAGATGAGAGTGGAAAAGACAGCCGAGAGGAACGCGAGGACGATAGCAATGTGCCCGATCGTTGCAATCATGAAATCACCTTCGGATCGTTGTACTTCGACGGACATTTAACGAGCATGTCGTCGGAGAGGAAGACGCCGTTGCTCATCTTCCCTTTCACCACCAATTGGTCGGCATCTTCGAAATTGGCGGGCTTGGCTTTGTTGTACATCACTTTGCGGATGTTGCCGGCTTCATCTTTCATATGAAAAACATAGGATTTCGAAGCCATATCGAACCCATGAGGAAGCTCCGATTCCCAGGTTCCGATCACATAGCGGCGTCCACCTGAGTCTTCTGCTTGTTCAAAATTGACATAAGCGTCAATACTGGAACTGAAATTGAGCATCAGCAGGGAGGTGAAGCCTACCAATAGCACGAGACCGATGATTAAACGGGGTTTCATTTTTTGTCGATGGTTTCGAGACGATTCAATTTAGAATCTATCGAATACAGATACCCCAGCAGGACGAACCAGATGATCAAGCTCACACCCAGAACCACGAACGATAAGTCGTTGCTGTTCATGAATTGGATGAACCAATTCGTGCTTTCAGTGGCGCCATCCCATTTTTCGGCGTAGGCGGTGGTCAGAGTGTCGGTCATGACTGTTGGTTCTTCAAGGTTCGATATCTGTAAGACAGATTGGTGAGTACCACGGCCAGACCGATAAATCCGATCACGGCCGGGTAGAAGATGAGTCTGAGTTCCGGTGCGGTCACTTCGCTGAACGCTGGGTTTCCGTCGGCGCCGGGATGCAGACTCGGCAATTGGCGGGGGATCACATACAACAGAAAGGGAACCGTTGTCACAGCGAATACATTGTAAACCGCTGCGAGTTTGGCCCGTTTCCGTGGATCGTCCACCGCGCTGCGTAAGATGAAGTACGATACAAAAAGCAACAGCGTGAGAGCGGATAGATTCATTTTGGGCTCGGCGAAGGTCCACCAAGTTCCCCAAGTGAAGCGGGCCCAGAGGGCGCCCGTCAACAATCCGCAGATGCCAAACACGATTCCGACCTGGGTCAGAGACGCTGCTTTCGTATCGTGATCAAGCTTCCCATCGTTCAAAAAGCGGATGCTATACACCAATCCGGCGAGGAACATCGCGTACATCGCCATCCACATGGGAACATGCAGAAACAAGTTACGAGCCGATTGTTCCAGAATCGGAATGTCCGGGATGGGTATGAGAAATCCGGCGATGATGACCAAGGTCATCCAAACCGCGACGATGTGCTTCAAAACACGCATTGCATCAATATACGCTGTATTTTGCACAACTATGAACGAAACCGAACGCGTTATTGTCCTAAAACCGCATCCCCTTGGCTGGCTGTACTATTGGGTGATTTGCGTGCTCACCATCCCCCTATTCGGCATCGGTTTGGTGGCCGGATTTTTCCTTTGGAAACACATCCGAAGCATTTCTTATCGATTAAGTGATGCGGCTGTGAGCATCGTTTCCGGCCAGGAAACGATCACGCTTTCTTGGAATGATGTGAGCGAGGTGTTTGCTGAATCCCGAGCCGGACGACTCGGGCACATCGTGATCGTCAGCAAAAAGACTCGCTACCGATTGACCTTTCTTGAAGACGCCTTTTCCTTGGCGGATACCATCAATCTGATGCTCACATCCAATAATAGGTCGGATGGGGTTCAATCATCCATCCTCCCACAGGTGGAAATGTCCGTCGACCGTCTGAACGATCTTACCGCGTTATGGCAGCAAGGGCTGATTTCTGAAGAAGATTATCAGAAGGAGCGCCGGCATTTCATTTGACGCCGGTGGATCCGAAACCGCCCTCGCCCCTGTCGGTCGTGGATAATTCATCCACTTGCACTACGCGAACTTGCGATACCGGAGCCACAACCAATTGCGCGATCCGATCGCCGTGATTGAACATCATCGGCTCTGTGGAATGATTGATGGCGATCACCATCACTTCGCCGCGATAATCGGCATCGATCGTTCCTGGTGAATTTAGCATCGTGATGCCGTGTTTAATGGCCATACCGCTACGAGGGCGAACTTGTGCTTCGAATCCGACAGGAACGGCGATTTGGAGTCCGGTTGGGATGAGTTTGCGCTCACCGGGCTTCAAAACAACGGTATCGGTCAATGCCGCACGAAGATCCATTCCTGCAGAATGAATCGTTTCATATGCAGGCAAAGGTAGATCGGACGCATGAGGCATTTGTTTGATTTGGAGATCGGGCATCACTTTGTTCGTTTATAGGATTTGAGTTTAACCACCACGTTGCCAATCCAGACTTTCACATGGGCTTCATAAGGCAGGCGCATGGAATCGGTGCTGTACCAGGTTTTGAACGCACCTGAAAAGCCGAAAGGTCCTTTCAGATCCGCTTGACCATGCATATGATAGGCCGGCATCGGATTCGGAAACGCGGGTAACGAGCGATAGTCGATTTTGGAAGTGAACCACATCCGCGACACCCCTTTTTCGAATTCCGTGACAATGGGATAATTCACGAGGGTATCGACCCCGGCATACAAACGCGACACATAGAACAATCCCGGACCTGAATCGGTGGGCCCATCAATCGGAAACACACCCTTCAACTTTTCATATTCATAGCCCAGAACGCGCATTTTCTCATAATCGTAGGTATAGCGCGTATCCATGTATTCGTTATCGTGGATGCTGTTGGAATGGAAATTGTAACAGAAAAAGGTGTCGTCGTCATATCCTGTGACCGAGTAGAAGTGTCGTTCTTTATCACCGATCAAGAACAAAGCCGGATTGGATTTGATCTTGCTTAAGAGAATGAAGGCTGGTTTCCCATTCCACGTCGTGTCTTTGACCACTTCAATGGTGACCGTTCCCAATGTGAAAAATCCGTATTCCACCTGATAGACGAAGATTTCATCTGCATTGACCAGAGATTGTACGGATGGCGGCGGCACCGGTGCCATGGCCGCTCTCAAAAAGAGGAAGGAAGCGAGAGAGCCGAAAAGCAGTAGGGATTTCATAAACAGATGGAAAGATAAAAAGAGGTGGTAACTTATAGGCTATGCGCACGAGAACATTGTTTTGGATTCCGTTTGTTTTGATTCTGGCGGCTTGCTCGCGCAATTCGGCACAGGATAAATTCGAGTCCGATGCACGAAAAGCGCCGACAGGCATCACTCGAACAGACGCGTCGGGCCGCATCCTCTCTAATGATCCCGACGATTGGCGCATCGGTCCGATGTTTCAAGGCTTTGTGGATATCAGTGTGCCGGCATATCCAAATCCATCGCAGAACCAGCGCATCACAATCGATCTGATTATATCGGGTTTGGAATCGGTCAATGGAATTGAAGTTTATACAAGAACGGCTTTGGGTGAGCCCTTATTCTTATATGAGATTCCGGACAGACCCATCCCCATCGGTGTCAGCCAGATTTTCTTCGATCCTATTTCCTTATCCCCTTTTCGGACCTACGACAACGCCATCGGCATCCATCGTATCTATATATATGATCGCAATGGGAATCTCATCAGTTATGGGGATGTCGAGATCGAGTAATGGCACGGTTAACCGATTCCCAACGCACGATTCTGGCTCAACTCATCTTCCACGAATCGTTTGAAAACCTCATGAGCGAAACCGGATTCCAGTACGGAGTGATCCGCGATGATTTGATGCAGCTCATGCACGCTGGAATGATTGAGATTTTTTCGAATGCCGACCAGCCCGCGCGATTAATGGCCTATGACAGCGACCGGCTTCAGGCGTATCTTTTCAGAGTGAGCCGCAAAGGCCTGAACGAGATCCAACATCTATGAAATGGTATTTCCCTGTTGGCGACGACCGCATCGAAATCGATCTGGATTCGGAATCCGGCCATAGCTGGACCCGCATCCGAGACAATGAGTATCTGCTTCGCATCGGCCATAAAAGTTATGCGATCGACTCCATCCGCGTGAATTCGGAATCGGTGTCGTTTCGGATGGATGGGGTGGCTTTCGACATCCCCTACCTGGATGAACAGGCCCGATTGCTTGAAAAACTCGGATTCCGCAAACAAGTGGCTGTTTCCAAAGGCGAATTGAAAGCTCCGATGCCCGGACGTATTGTTTCCATCCACGCGGAACCCGGAGAAGTGGTATCTTCAGGGCAGCGCTTGATTGTGCTGGAAGCCATGAAGATGGAAAACGAATTACGTTCACTCATCGACGGTACCGTAACGGCCGTGCATGTCATATCGGGACAATCCGTAGAAAAGAACACCATACTGATAGACGTTCAACCTCTTGGATAAATTTGTAGTCGAAGGTCCCACACCGTTAAACGGGACAATAGAAGTAAGCGGATCGAAAAACGCGGCCCTGCCCCTTATGGCGGCGACGCTGCTCACCGACAAGCCGTCTGTGATTCACAACATTCCGTTGTTGAACGACATTTATACGTTGAACAATGTTCTGCGTGTGACCGGAACCGGTGTCACATTCGATGAAAAAGCCCATAAGCTGCACATTGACGCCTCTACCCTCACCGAAGCGATCGCTCCATATGAGCAGGTCCGCAAAATGAGGGCATCCTTTTATATGTTGGGCGCGTTGCTCGGCCGATGCGGCGAAGCGCGAGTTTCGTTGCCTGGCGGATGCGCCTGGGGCCCCCGCCCGGTGAATCTGCATATGGAAGGACTCAAAGCGCTAGGCGCCGTTGTGGAAATGGACAAAGGCTATGTGGTGGCCCATGCGCCGGGTGGCCGACTCAAAGGTGGCCATTTCCGCATGGAACCAAGCTCCGTGGGCGCCACTGTGAACATCATCTTGGGCGCGGTGAAAGCCGACGGCACCAGTGTGATCGAAAATGCGGCGATGGAACCCGATGTGGTCTCCTTCTGCAATGCGCTCATCGGAATGGGTGCACGTATTTCGGGTCATGGCACACCTGTCATCACCATCCAAGGTGTGGACGAGTTGGACGGGATGGATTTTCATAATTCACCCGACCGCATCGAAACCGGCACCTTCATGATCGCCGCGGCGATGCATCCCGATTCGGATGTCACCATCACCAACACCGATCCAAGCGATCTCGGCACCTTCACAGACACCTTCCGTGACGTCGGTGCTATAGTGGATGTGGATGGAAGCACCATTCGGGTGAAAGCACCGAAACACATCCGACCGGTGTCGATCAAAACCGACATCTACCCCGGATTTCCGACCGACCTCCAGGCACAATGGGCAACCATGATGACCGGAGCGTATGGTCCAAGCACGGTCACAGACACCATTTATTTTGACCGGTTCAGCTACGTGCCCGAACTGGTGAGATTGGGTGCCGACATCCATCTGATCGAGAACACCGTCTCGATCGGAGGAACATCCACCTTGCAAGGCGCCGCCGTGATGAGCACGGATCTGCGCGCCAGTGTGAGTCTGGTGATGGCCGGAATGATAGCCAAAGGCACAACCGACGTACTGAGAGTTTACCATCTCGACCGCGGTTATGAAACCCTCGAAACCAAGTTGAACGCAATCGGTGCCCGCATCCGTCGCGTTCGGCAAGAATGATCCGTATATTGCCGGATCGAAATTTTTTCTGATATGATCGCCGTTTTCCTCGTCCTGCTCCTACTGTATACTCTCCAGCTTCTGCTGGACAGGGCCGGTGTATCCAACCCTTTCCCTCCTTACCCGGCTTCTGCCGGCCTTAGCGCCGATCCAATCGTACCGTTTCGCTCCCATCCTTGGGACGCCGGCATTGGCCAGAGAACCCTATTTTTACATGAAAAATCAAATCATCATTCATGCCGCGGGCCAGCAAACCCGAATCGCACTTATTGAAAATGGCGAATTAGCCCAATTCTTTATTGAATCCCCCGAAAACCAACGCACCGTCGGGGACATCTACATCGCGGAAGTCCGCAAAGTGATGGCCGGCATCCGCGCCGCCTTCATCGATCTCAACACACCGAAAGACGCCTTCCTCCATTTCTCCGACCTCGGCGAGCATCTGGAAGATTACATCGTGATGTTGAATGGCAAAGACGCCTTCAAGAAAGACGACCTTAAACGCCTCACCGATTACCGCAAACAACGCGAAGGCAAAGGCGATCAGAACGGAGGCAATCCCAAAACCGGCATGACCGGCGACGAGCAGAACCTCATGGGCAATCTGATGCAAGTCGGACAAAAACTCTTGGTTCAGATCGTCAAAGAACCGATCGGCTCGAAAGGTCCGCGTGTGTCGACCAACATCTCCCTCGCTGGCCGTTTCCTCGTACTCATGCCGATGGGCGATTATATCGCCGTATCGAAACGCATCAAAAGCTATAAAGAGCGCCGCAACCTGCGTCAATTGGTAGCCAATATCGTTCCGGAAGGATTCGGAGTGATTGTCCGCACTGTTGCCGAAGGTGTGGATGAGAAGCTGATTGAAGCGGATCTGCGCGATCTTCTCGAAAAATGGAACAACCTCGTCGCACAATTGGAGACGGCCAAGCCGCCATCCTTGGTGCATCGGGATCTTGAAATGACTGAGAGCCTCATCCGCGATCTGTTCGCGAAAGATTACGAGCGCATCTTGGTCGACGACAAGAAAATGTATCAGTCGCTGCGCACGTATGTCACGAAAATCGCGCCGAGCATGGTGCCGAATATCGAGCTGTATCAGAAATCCGAGCACATCTTTGATCATATGAAGATCCATTCGGATGTGGAGTCGATCTTCTCCCCTCGTGTGAAAATGCCAAGCGGTGGCTATCTGATTTTCGAGCAGACCGAAGCCATGTATGTGGTGGATGTGAACTCGGGTCGCTACGCAGCCAAGAAAGCGCAAGAGGAGAATTCGCTGAAAACGAACCTCGAAGCGGCTCGCGAAATCGGTAAACAATTGCGCTTGCGCGATATAGGTGGCATCATTGTGGTCGATTTCATCGACTTGAAAGACGATGTGAACCGCAAGAAAGTCTATGATGAACTGAAGAAGGAATTCCGAAAGGACCGTGCGAAAACGAACATCCTACCGATGTCGGATTTCGGACTCATCCAAATCACTCGGCAGCGGATTCGTCCGAGTGTGGTGAATTCGGTATCCCGCGTGTGCCCGATGTGCGGCGGCGGTGGCAACATCGTATCACACAATACGATATTGTCGGACTTGGAGGGATGGCTCAATAAATTCCGTCATACAACCAAACTGTGGACGGTCGATCTTCACCTGAACCCTTACATGAAAGGGATGTTGACCAAAGGCCTGCTCAGTCAGCAGATGAAATGGATGGTGAAATACCGTCTGAAATTGAACATCACGGACGACCAGACCTTGAGCATGAACGATTACCGCTTCACGTTGACGGGATCGGATGTGGACATCACCGAAACCATCATGTTGAACCAATCCATTGACGACGCCATCAAGGTGGCCGAGCAACGTATCGCGGACATGGAGCCTGAAGATCAACGTGATATCTCCAAACTCGATATTTACAAGCGCGATGACGACGAAGCGCCTGCTACGCAAGCCAAACCGGCACCTCGTGTGATCCAAATGCCGACTCCGGCACCCAAGAAGCAGGTTGTGATCCCAACACCTCAGCCGAAGCCACAACCGCATCCTCAAGCACAACCTCAGCCTAAGCCACAGCCGGCTCCCGCCCCGAAAGCGGAACCGGTAGCTGAAAAACCTGCTGAGCCGAAAGTGGAGAAGCAGCCGGATCCGGCATTGGCGAATCTTCCACAGGCCTTGGATGTAGCCAAGGCGTACAGCGAAGCCAAAGCCAGCGGCAAACCGATGGTGAGACCGGTCGTTAAGGAAGTCACTTCCGAGCCTGTTGCCACCTCTCCATCCGAAGAAACAAAAGCTGTGGTAGCGGACATGATCACGAAAGTGGTTGCCGCCAAGAAAAAGCCAGCTCCTAAGAAGGCGAAAGCCGAGACGGAGTCCGCTGAACCGAAAGCCGAAGAGCCAGCAAAGCCTAAAGTATCACGCAAACCTGCGGCCAAGCCGAAAGCCAAGCCAAAGAAACGCGGATCGGATGACGACACGCCAGTAGATCCCGAGGAGTTGGCATGAGTTTCGACCTCCACGCCACCACGGTCATCGGCATCCGACATAACGGCTCTGTCGCCATCGGTGGCGATGGGCAGGCCACGCTCGACAAGACCGTGATCAAATCGACGGTCAAGAAAGTCCGCACGCTTCACAACGGAAAAATATTGGCCGGTTTCGCCGGGTCCACCGCCGATGCCTATACGCTCTTCGAGATGTTCGAAGAGAAACTCAGCTCGACCAATGGAAACCTATCACGTGCCGCTGTCGATATGGCCCGGTCTTGGCGTACTGATCGTTATTTGCGCCGTTTGGAAGCCCTTTTGGTTGTGATGGATGCAGACACGATTCTTCTATTATCCGGCCAAGGCGATGTGATCGAGCCGGATGACGGCATCGTGGCCATCGGAAGCGGTGGCTTCTATGCGTTATCCGCCGCTCGTGCGTTAAAGAAGCATGCACCCCATTTGTCCGCCCGCGACATGGTGACCGAGTCGCTGACCGTCGCGGCCGATGTGTGCATCTACACCAATCATAATCTCACAGTTCTCGAACTTGACTGATTCCTCCTCCCCGATCCAACTGACCCCTCAACAGATCGTCGCCGAACTCGACCGTTACATCATCGGTCAGACCAATGCCAAAAAAGCGGTCGCCATCGCGCTCCGGAATCGCTGGCGCCGCATGCATGCCGATGAAGCCCTTCGCGACGACATCATGCCGAACAACATCATCCTGATCGGTCCGACCGGCGTTGGGAAAACCGAAATCGCCCGCCGATTGGCCAAACTGGCACGTGCTCCGTTCATCAAAGTGGAAGCGACCAAATACACCGAAGTGGGTTATGTGGGACGTGATGTGGAATCGATGATCCGCGACCTGACCGAGATTTCCGTGACACTCGTGAAATCTGAAATGAAAGAGCGAGTGCAGGAGAAAGCTCAAGAGCAAGCCGAAGAGCGCTTGTTGGATTTGCTCATCCCTCCGATGCGTAAACCTGCCGGATTCACACCATCGCTTCCATCGGATTCAGGATTTGATCCCGGAAAAGCATCCGACGAAGAATTGAATGAACGCACACGCGACAAATTCCGCGTGAAGCTCCGCAATGGGGAGTTGGACGACCGATCAGTTGAAGTGGATGTGAAAGCGGGCGGCTCACCTGCCATGCAGATTTTTGGTCCTGCAGGGATGGAAGACATCAGCATGAACCTGCAAGACATGCTCGGAAATATGGGCGGCAAGAAAACCAAGAAGCGCACGATGAAGATTCGCGATGCGCGTCCGCTCTTGCTCGCAGAAGAAGCCGAGAAGCTGATCGATCACGATACCGCGATCAGTGAAGCCGTCGACCGGGTTCAAACGTCCGGAATTGTGTTCATTGATGAAATCGATAAGATCGCTGGGGGTACCAGCGGTGACGGACGTTCCGGCGGACCGGATGTGAGTCGGTCCGGTGTCCAGCGTGATTTGCTTCCGATTGTGGAAGGATCCACCGTCTCAACCAAGTACGGCATGGTGAAAACGGATCATATTTTATTTGTCGCATCGGGAGCGTTTCATGTGGCGAAGCCATCAGATCTGATTCCCGAATTGCAAGGACGCTTTCCGATTCGCGTGGAAATGGAGCGCCTGACAGAATCCAATTTTTATGACATCCTCACCAAGCCGCAAAACGCTTTATTGAAACAGTATCAGGCGATATTGGCATCCGAGAGCGTCACATTGACCTTTCAGGATGATGCGATCCGCGAGATTGCCCGTGTCGCTGCTGAAATCAATGAGGAAATCGAAAATATCGGTGCTCGGCGCCTTCACACCATCCTGACGACGGTTTTGGAAGAGCTGCTTTACCTCATCCCAGAGGATATTTCGAAGCAGGATGTCGAGATCGATAAAGCCTACGTGGATGCCCGGTTGGCCGGTATCATGAAAAACCGGGACCTGAAACGATATATCCTATAATGTTGTAGATTCCTATAACGTTACCATCGGAACTTCTTCTCAATTCTTATGACTATGACACGATTTTTCGCCGCGCCGATTCTGACCACTCTTGTTCTTGGCTCCCTTTGGGTTTTCGGAATCGATTCCGTCGTTCTGACCGAAAAGCGGACCTACGAAGAGAACATCCGCAAATACAATCAGGTGCAGCGACTGATTTTGGACCATCACGTGGATACCCAATCCATTGAGCTGATGTACCAATCGAGCATGAAAGCCTTTGTGTCAAATTTGTCTGACACCCTGTTTACCGTGTCTGGCACGCCGATCGATACGATGTTCACTGACAATTCCATCCTGACCATACGCGATGCGGTGTTGGGATTCGAGAGAGCGTATCGTTACCTCGAATCTGTGAATCCGGATGAAGATATGGATGCTCGCACGGATGATGCCATTCAAGGCATTTTCACCTCCCTTGATCCGCATTCCATTTATTTGGAGCCGGAAGTGACCTCCGCTGAAGCGGAGCAGTTCGCCGGCAAGTTTGAAGGAATCGGGGTTCAGTTCGACATCATCCGCGATTCGATCACCGTCGTATCGGCCATCTCGGGCGGACCGAGTGAGCGTTTGGGCATCGTATCGGGCGACCGGATTGTGAGCATCAATGAGAAAAGCTCTGTCGGATTCACGAATCAGCAAGTGTTGCAAAATCTTCGTGGACCCAAAGGCACGATCGTGAAAGTTCAGATCGTGCGTCCGGGCATTCGCGAACCGATGACCTTCAACATCGAACGTGATGAGATTCCGGTGTATTCGGTTGATGCCAGCTACATGCTCGACAACGATACCGGCTACATCAAAATCGGCAACTTCGCCGCTACCACATACGATGAGTTCATGCAAGCGATGAACAAATTGGATGGGAACGGTATGAAAAAACTGGTACTTGATCTGCGTGGAAATCCAGGTGGATACCTGATCCAAGCCACACGCATCGTAGGTGAGTTTTTCCCAGGCAACACGCCCTTGGTAAGCACCAAAAGCCGGCATGCGAGATATACCGGAGATTATGCGACACCTCGGAATGGCATTTTCCGCGGCATGCCACTGATCGTGTTGGTGAATGAGGGTTCGGCGTCGGGAAGTGAAATCGTTGCCGGTGCCATCCAAGACCACGACCGTGGCATTATCGCCGGTTCACGTACCTATGGCAAAGGATTGGTTCAGAACCAGTTCGATCTGATCGACAAATCCAGCGTGCGAATCACCATCAGTAAATATTATACGCCATCTGGTCGGCTGATTCAGAAACCGTATGTCGACGGACGTGAAGCATATGCGTTCGAAACCTATCGCCGAAATAACAGTGCGGTGTCTGATGTGGAGAATTTTGTCACCAATATCCCCGACTCTCTTGTCTTCAAAACGAATGCAGGGCGTTCGGTCTATGGTGGCGGAGGCGTGATTCCGGATCACATCCTCGAAAGCGATACCACACGCAGTTTCGTCTATGGATTCATGCGCCAGAAGAACCTGAATTTCACATTCATCCGCAATTACCTCGACAAGAACTCGGATGCGTTCCGTGCCAAATGGGGATCGGATTTCGACTCGTTTTTGACCAATTTTGTGATGGATGATGCCACCATGAACGAGTTCAAAACCGATATGCTGAAGGCAGGAATGGTGTTAAGCGATACCGTCGCAGTAGACAAAGCCGTTCTGAAAGACGAAATCTTGTATGTCCACCCCGATCAGTACAAGAAAGACCAATGGATCGTGTCCGGCATGCTAAAAGTGGAGCTGGCACGTCAGGTGTGGGATACCCAGCATTTTTATCAGGCCTATAATCTCATTTTCGACTCCACCCTTCGCGAAGCTGTGACCTTGTGGCCTGAAGTGCTAGAGTTGAAAACCGTTGCCGAACGAACATCGCTGAGGCGCAACTGACCCATGGACTTGTTGAACCTGCGGGATCTGATGGATCCCGCTTTGTTTGATTGGGTGGTGCTTCCGGGCATCATCTTTCTCGCGCGTCTGACCGACGTCACCCTCGGAACTCTGCGCATTCTTTTCATATCCCGAAGTCTGCGCTACACCGCTCCTATCGTCGGATTCTTCGAATCGCTCATCTGGCTGTTCGCCATCAGCCAGATCGTTCAAAATCTGAACAACGCGGCTTGTTACCTCGCGTTCGCCTCCGGATTCGCATCCGGCAGTTACGTGGGCATCTATCTGGAAAGCAAACTCGCCATGGGCATGGTCTGTGTTCGGGCCGTCACTCCCGACGACGCCACCGAACTCATTCAATATTTGCGCGAGCAACAATTTGGTGTCACCAGTGTGTCGGCCATGGGTGTTTCTGGTCAGGTTCGACTCATCTGGAGCGTGATCAAACGCAAAGAAATGCCGCAATTCATGGAGATCGTGAAAACATACAATCCGAAAGCCTTCATATCGGTTGAGGATGTTCGCTCCGCACACGAAGGTTTCTTCCCTCAAAAAGATGAATCCTCCTGGCGTCATTTCGGCCTGCAACGAAAATGATCGCTTTGTTTATCTTGCCCGATGCCATTTCTAATCGGGCTCATCTTCGTCGTACTCACATCACCGGCTTTCGCACAATATGAAGAACTCAGTGCGGACTCCATCGCGATACTTCGTTCCCAAGAGTTTGTAGACGCGTTCAATTATCCGCAAGCAGCATCTGTTTTGTTGAATCGGATTTCGACGTACGGCTTGGATCCGGCTCCATCCTATCTGCTTTCTCTATTGTATTTCGAGTTGGGAAATGTCTATTCCAATTCCGGTGATCTGTTCAAAGCCAAAAATGCCTATGAACATGGGTTGCGGATCGATACCGACCTGGCAGATGAGAAGGGTATCGCTGTGCTGAAACAGCGATTGGGGCTCATATACATGGATATGGGTCATTACAAACAGGCATTCAATCATTTTCTGGAATCAAACAATCTCGCTGAGCGACAGCAAGACAGTCTGCTGATTTCATACAATTATCACAACATCGGTGTGATTTATGAACACCTTGAGAACTATGATCGAGCCGAGTTCTACTATCTGGAATCCTTACGCCTCGATTCGCTAAGACAGGATTGGGAAGGGGTCGCGATCGGTATTATGAATCTGGGCAATATCATCTCGTTTAAAGGGAATGAAGATGAAGCGATGCGGTACTATGTACTGGCGAAAGAATCCGCTATCCGATTGGACATGCCATCGCTTCATGTGTCCGCATTGGAAAATATCGCTACCGTGTATGACAATCGCGGCGATGTTGAACTGGCATTGGATGCGTATCAAATCGCGTTGAATCTGAGTCGTGTTCAGAAGAATTTGGAAAGCCAAGCCACGATTTTGAATAATATGGCAGCGTTGTACAACACCTTGTCACGGTATGGTGATGCGTATCGTGCGGCGGACCAAGCCCGTCGGATCAGCGTCAGCATGGGTACACGTCCCGATTTGATGACATCCTTGGAGCATCTTTCGGATGCGGAAGCCGGCCTTGGCCGCATCCAATATGCCTACAACTTCTTGCTCCAATCCAAGCAATTGAGAGATTCCATTTATAGGGCGGTCGACATTCAGGATTTCATCCAAGCCGAACTCACAAATTCGTTTGATCGGAAGCAAGAATTGCAAACGGCGCTGATCGAAGCTGAACGCAGCCGCAATCAACTCATTTTAGGCCTATCCATATTGTTTATCCTTGCTTTGGTCGTGGTATTGGTGCTACTTGGCCTGGAGTTCAAAAAAAGTCGTGAGATTTTAGCGTCCTTGAAACGCTCCGAGCAATCACGAAGCGCCTTGTTCTCGATCATGGCGCACGACATCAAAAATCCGTTGGCAGGAATCATCGGATTGTCATCCATCATCCAAGACGATTTCCGGGAGTTGTCGCGAGAAGAGATTCATGCCTTGGCGGCGCGCCTGAACACCAGCGCTCAAAACCTGAATCGGTTACTGGACAGTTTGTTGGAATGGTCGCATGTGGAATTAAACATGAAGCGGTTTTACGCCTCAGAAATCCATCCCTATGAATCCGTCCATCGGGTATGCAATTTGTTGGATGAAGTGGCCAAACCGAAAAACATCACCTTTTCGAACCGCATCGATCCGAATCTCACACTGAATTGGGATCCGTATTTGTTAGACAGCATATTGCGGAATCTGATATCGAATGCCATCAAATTCTCCTATCGGGATGGAATGATTCTCATCTCACATAGCCAAGATGAAAGCGAGCATATCATTTCAGTGAGGGATTTCGGTCCTGGTATGGATCTGGATGTGCTTCGCAAGATCATTTACGACAACGAAATGGTGTCCACGCCAGGAACCGAATATGAACTTGGTTCAGGGTTGGGACTGCTTTTATCTCGTCAGATCGCCAAGAAAAATGGTGCGCGTCTCACCTTCGGCGGCCCGTTCGAGCACGGAACTGAAGTTCATCTCCGCATCAGATTGAATGAAACCGAGCTCGGATCAGCAGTGCAAGAGACGCCGTTTCAGTCCGCAGTCTGAACGCGCCCAAGGTCACCCTTTCCGCACCTTTGGATGTCGCCAATTCGACTTCCCTATCTGAGAATCCGCCTTCCGGACCCACAAGCAACAATCCGGGTCCGATCACAGCGGTCAGAATCTGATCCCGATCCGCTCTTTCATGCGCGAAAACGATGCGTCGACCGGATGCCTCGCCTAGAACCGCATCCAAACTTGAAAAAAGCTTGAGTTTGGGCACATACGCGCGTTGAGATTGCTTTGCGGCACCGATCAAATAGGCAATGAGTTTGTCTTCGCGGACCTTCGTCTTTTCGGAATGATCCGCAACAAACAACCAAATCGCGCCGACCCCGATTTCCGTGGCTTTTTCCAGGATGAATTCGAGCCGGTCGTGCGTTTTGATGAGCCCTACTGCTAAGACCAGATCATATCCCGGTTCCGGAGGCATCGAAACCGATTTCGTGATGACGCAATGTGTCCGTTTCGGATGCGGATCTTGGATGATGGCGGTGAGCTGATGTCCGTTGCCATCAAAACACTCAATCGTATCGCCGGATGTGAGTCGCAACACACGAATCGCATGATGTGATTCCGATTCTGGTAATGTGACCTGCGATGCGCCAGGATGAATCGGATCGATATGGAAGCGATGCATGCTCATCCTTCTTTGATGTACCACTCGCCGGGTGCGAACTCGGTTTCGCCGGTGACCAGCATTTTATGCACGTAGGGATGACACATCGTGCACCCGCCTCCGCACCAATTTCCGTCGATCAATTCCTGCAATGTGGTGAGATTCTCGTCCATGGCGATGGTCTGCAGTTCCTTGAAGGTCCTGCGATGGCACACGCACATCACAACCGTTTTAGCTCTCACGGAAATGCTTGCTGAGTTTGAGCTCCTGACCTTGGTAATGGCTCCGGATTTCGCGTCCGTACACCATGTCCGGGACTTCCGTGTTCGGCTCGAACACCATCCGGAAAAAGGTCTGTCCGTCTTCAATTAAAAAAGGAACGTCGTGACTTCTAACTTCCAGCACCGCTCGTGCTCCACCTTGCTCTCGGGAACCGCCAAATCCGCTATCAAAAAAGCCGGCATAATGGGTTCTGAGTTCGCCGGAACCGGTGTCATACGGCACCATTTCAGCAGCCAAGTGGGATGGAATTCGCACACGTTCTTTCGATGCGAAAATATAGAAGGCCTCGG
This sequence comes from Balneolales bacterium, assembly GCA_041749075.1. GTDB lineage: Bacteria > Bacteroidota > Rhodothermia > Balneolales > HLUCCA01 > CAMTWZ01. The sequence goes on from JBGTBY010000035.1 coordinate 325,536, forward strand.
GCTCGAGAATGAGCATGTCGTCGCTCTGAGCGTAAATCGGCTCCCAGAATTGGGAAATACGATAATGGTTGATGAGGTCCAGATCGATCAAATCACGATTGTTCTTGGCTTTATAGCCCACGATCTCCCCTTTCTCGCCTTGAAGGGTCACGCTCATGTACAATCCGTTACCCACTTTGAGCTGATCGATGGGAATCGGACTTCCATCTTCCCTCAAAAGAATCGGATCGGAGGCATGGGTTCTTAAAATGTCTTCATCACTGATCCAGGCATTTCCATGACGGATGCGGAGCTGATTGAGGCGTTGACCTGTTCTAACCCTCACCGGAAAGCTTTTCGGGACCACTTCCAGATACAATCCGCCACTATAGCCGGCACTGATTTCCTCGAAACGGTGGGAGTAATCCGTCACCACTCGTGTGAAAATATCCAGTCGACCGGTAGAACTTTTTGGATTGGTTCTGGCGGAAAGATGCTCTTCCGACACGATGTACATCGGTGTGGAATCGGATTGAGTTGTGAACAACTTCTGCTGAAATCCGGCCAAAGATTGAGGAAGATCCAAGCGTTCCAACAATGGAATCAGATAGGTGCAATTGGGCTCAAGTACAGCTCCATCCACAATGGAAAACGAATGCTGTGTAAGCTTGGCAAGCTTTCCTTCGACCGATTCATTTTCGGGAAGGAAACTGCATCTCACTCGATACGCGATTTCGCCGAGGCGCAAATCCATCGAATTGGGCTGGAATTGATCCTCCTGAATCGGCCATTTCTCGGACGAATAGATCACTCCCGCATCCGCCAGGCGTTTGAGGTGCTGAACGGGCAACACGCCTCGGGTTCGGATGGATAGTCGGTCTCCTTTTTTGGTCATATTCAGATCGGCTCGACACCGGCTAATTGATGGATGATGCGCCATTCGCTGGCGGTGACGGGATGGATCGACAACCGGGTTCCTCGTTGAAGGAGGATCATGGACTCGAGTCCGGATGTCTGTTGTAAGGTTTCGCGCAAGACAGGTGCTGGGAAGATCTGAGCCAGTTTCACATCCACCAACATCCAACGCGGATTATCAGCAGGTGTGGTGGCGTCATAATAGTCGGAATCGGGATCGAATTGAGTCGGATCTGGATAGGATTCGGAAGCCACGACCGCCGTTCCGACGACACATAACGGCTTCGCATTGCTATGATAAAACAGGATGCCGTCGCCGGGTTTCATGCTGTCGCGCATGTAGTTGCGGGCTTGGTAATTGCGCACACCTTCCCACTTTGTGGTCTGATTGGGTGATGCGGCAAGATGATCGATACCAAATACGTCGGGCTCGGATTTCATGAGCCAATAGTTGCGTTCTGACATGGCCTGAAGTTAGTATTTTTCTGACATGAAATATCCTTTGATCTTGCTGCTGGGCCTGCTTGCACTCGCCTCGTGCTCCTCCAAAAAAACGGGAACCATCACGGTTCTCACCACCACCGACCTTCATGGCTGGGTCCTCTCATGGGATTACGCCCGTGACCAAGCCGAGCCACGAAACGGCCTCGAGCGCGTGGCCACACTCGTCGATTCCATACGTCGCTCCTCCCCTAACGCTTTACTTATCGACGCCGGCGACTGGCTTCAAGGCAACAGTTTTGCCGCTTACTTCGCCGAACAGGGTCCCGAGTCCAAAGATTATCCATTGCTCCGGGTCGCCGACATGCTCCAATATGACGCCTTCGTTCTTGGGAACCATGAATTCAACTATGGACTCGATTACCTGAACACCCGCATCCGCCAGAGCAAAACGCCGGTCATCGGCGCGAATATTTATACGCATGGCACGGATTCCACAGCGTACACGCCCTACCTCATGAAAACCGTGGACGGATTCAATGTCGCGATTCTCGGCATCACCACTCCCGGAACCATGGTCTGGGATCGTCAACACGTGCAGGGTAAAATCGAGGTCCGCGACGCCCTCATCGACACACGCAAATGGGTGGCATCGCTGCGTGAGCTTGGCGCAGAGGTGATCGTGGTTCTGGCTCATACCGGCTACGAAGGCGCTTCTTCCTATCATGACGCGGAAATCGGGCGCGAAAACGTGGGCAAAGCCATTCTCGATTCGATTCCGGATGTGGATTTGCTGGTGTTCGGACATTCGCATCGGGTGACGCAAGGACCCGATCACATTCAAGCCGGACGTTGGGCCTCGCATTTGGGCGAAGCCAAATTGTTTGTGCGTCGCACGGATGATGGGGATGTCGTGGTGGATTCCATCCAGACCCAAGCCCATGCCGTTGTGAATGCGGCGCCTTCGGTTCGGGTGCGGGAATTGGTGAAGGAAGAACATGAGTTGGTAAGAAGTCATGTGAACGCGCACATCACCACGATTACTGAAGAATGGTCGTCGGAAGATGCCAGATTGGTTGATACACCGATTCTGGACCTCATCCATCATGTGCAGTTCAAGGTGACGAATGCGGATTTGTCCGCTGCGTCCGCCTTCACCACCAATGCGACCTTCACCCCGCCTTCGCTCACCCGACGCGACCTGGCGGCGATCTACCCCTATGAAAACAAATTGTATGTGATCGAGATCAACGGCAAGCAACTGCGCGACTATTTGGAGTACACCAGCAACTACTATCTGGTGAACACCGAAGCCGGAACGCCATTGGTCAACCGCTCCTGGCCGGGATATAATTTCGATACAGTGAACGGCGTGGAGTACGAACTGGATCTCCGCAAAGAACCGGGCTCGCGCTTGGTGTATCTGCGTCGCAACGGACGTGCGGTTCGAAACACAGACACCTTCACGATGGCGGTGAACTCCTATCGCGCCGAAGGCGGAGGCGGGTTCACGATGCTCGCCGGTTCACCTGTGACCTGGCGCTCGGATGTGTCCGTCAAACAGATGCTCGAAACCGAGCTCAGTGGTGTGGATACCCTTCGTGTTGAGGATGTCCATACTGTGAATTGGAAACTGCGGTTTTAAGATGCGGGATGCGAGAAGCTTGATGCGGGATGCTAGATGCAAAAAGCGGGAGGCAGGACTATCATGCTTCTAGCATCTGGCTTCCTGCTTCCAGCTTCCAGCATCCCGCATCCCGCATCCCGCTTCTATCACCTCTCCCAGACATTATTCGCGCGATCTTTATCTGGAAAATGGACCTCCGGATCGATTTCGACTTTCACGATTCCGCGATAAGAAACGGTAAGGTCAAGATTTCCGCCGGATGACATGACGCGATCGATCGGGATGGTCACATCGTGTGAGACTCCCGATGCCTCGGTGATGCGAAGCAAATAGGGCATCGGATTTTGTCCGAGGTCGGCGAGTTTGATGATGGAATTACGACCACGCTCGGTCACCGACACCACACTCTGATCCAGCACGCCAGTTTCGTAATACCACGGACGCCAGAACCAGGTCAGATCCTGCCCCGATTTCGCATTGAAGAAGGCAAACATGTCGTATGGAGACATATGTTTGTACTTCCAGGTCTGCAAGAGATCTAAATAGATTTCACGGAAGGTTTCTTCACCCAATACGCCACGAAGCGCCATCAACACCGTCGCCGGTTTGTTATAGGATGCGATTCCGAACGCCGGACCCGGATAGTGATAATCCGAGCGACGCATCATTTCGCCTTCCATTTCGGTGCCGGCGATGCGCAGATAACCTGCAGCCGTTCCCACATGCGCGCGCTCGACATCACGGAAGTCCGCATTGGCAAAATTGGTATGGAATGAGGTGAATCCTTCATCAATCCAACTGTAGCGGCGTTCGTCGGTGCTCACGATCATCGGAATCCACATGTGGGCCAGTTCGTGGGCGGTCACGCTTTGCAAGCCGGCGGCGCTGGACCGATTGTAATCGCCGATGAGGGTCATCATCGGATATTCCATCCCTCCGCCGATGATGTTCCCTGCTTCCACGGCGGTCATATGTGGCCATGGATACGGAATTCCAGTATACTCAGACAAAAAAGTGATGGCGTGTTGCGAATAACGAACAGCCGATTTCCACAATGGCGCGGTATCGCGATACAATGCACTGATGCGGGCATATCCGTCACCGGTTGGCGTGCGGGCGCTATCCCAATACGAGGCGCGGGTGATGGAAACGGCCACATCCCTCACCTTCGTCGATTTGAATTTCCAGACCAGTGATTCGGCTTTGGTTGCGGTCGTGGCCACATCCCCGAAATCCTGCGCAGTGATCACATTCACGACATCGTCGCTGTTCATGGCGCGGTTGTACCGCTCCAGAATGTGCGGTGCGAAGTTCTGATCCGCATTCAACAGATCGCCTGTCGCCAGAACGATCCAATCGCCCGGCATATGAATTTCGAGATCGTAATCGGCGAATCCATGATAGAATTCGGCATTCAGTTTGAACGGATCGGGATGCCAGCCAAGCATGTCGTCATACACAGCCATTTGCGGATACCAATAAGCCAAAAAAAACAGATCATCGGTATCGTACCCCATCCGACCCCCACTTCCGGCTTGCGGGATTTCGAAGCTCCACGACAGACTGATGTTGGTAGTGGTGCCAGGTAGAATAGGCCGTGAAGGGACCACAACCATGCGGGTGTCGTAAATCACGTATCTGGGTCCGCGGAAGGTTCCGGTTTCCAAGGTTTCGCCATTGACGGTCACACCCGAAACACTGACTCCATCCGTGATTTCAGCGGCTTCATTGCGCATCGCGCCGGGAGCATGAGCGTTCTGATACAGATCCAGATGCAAATTATTGAGCGTATCCGGGGAATGGTTGGTATATCGGATGGAGATATCCCCTTTCAGCGTTTTATTGACTTCATCGACGGTCGCACGGATGGTGTACTGCGAATATTGTTGCCAGTACGCCGCACCTGGTTTTCCATCCGCCGTGCGTGTGCCTTTTTCTATGGCACGTTGTATCGATACAGGTGGTGTGATGGGATTCACCTGATAGCGCACCGGTTGAGCCACCCCGGATGAAACGATGATGAGAGAGAATAATGTTGAGAAGATAGATTTCATATGCATTCTGTGTGCCTGTGAGTTCGTTCGCTGAATATAAGGCTACCAATCACACATCAAATAAGCATGAAAATCGCCATTTTCCTTTTTTTACTATCCGGATGTTCCAACGCTGAACTGGAACAACCGCCCATGATGTTCAGCTATGACATACTAATGGATACCGTTATGACCGACAAAGTCGTTAAAACAGACGCCGAATGGCGCGCACAACTCACTCCTGAAGAATACAAGATTCTGCGTGACAAAGGCACGGAATTCCCCTTCCGTGGCAAGTACAACAAAGCCACAACGGAAGGAATCTATGTCTGCGCCGGATGCGGAACACCCCTGTTCCACTCCGATACCAAGTACGACTCCGGTTCAGGCTGGCCGAGTTTCTGGGCGCCCCTTCAAGAAGAGCATGTGGCACTGAAAGCTGACAACAGTCTATTCATGAAACGCACGGAAGTGGTGTGCGCCCGATGCGACGGACACCTGGGACATGTGTTCGACGACGGACCCAAACCTACCGGTTTGCGCTATTGCTTGAACTCCCCCGCCCTGAAATTAGTGGAGAAACCATAATCAGCTTTGGCACGGGATTTGTAATAAAATCCTTGATTATGTATAGCCCAATCACAATGGAAGAAAAAGCTCGTTGATTCGGGCTTTTTTTGTTTTCACACTATCTTTGTGTTGGCATAACCCGATACTTTTTTAAGAAAACCATGGCGTCGTTGTTGATCGTTGATGATGAGAAAGCGATAAGAAAGCAGTTGATGTGGCAATTAACCGACATGTTTTCGGTGTATGAAGCTGAGAATGTCGACCAAGCCAAACAAATCTGCTCCAAAACGAGCATCGACATCATCCTGATCGACTTGCATCTCCCTCCCGACCTATCGTCGCCGCGCTCGGGAAAGGACATGCTTTCCTACATCCGCATCCAGCATCCCGGCATCATTCCGATCATCATGACCGGCCTTGCGGATCCCGCGCTATCCTTGAATGTGATCGACATGGGTGCTTGGGATGTGTTCACGAAACCCATCAATCCCGACGAACTCACCATCGTCATGAAACGCGCGCTTCGCCTGCGCGACCTATCCAATGAGCTCGAGAGCTTCAAGACCACGCGAATGGCGTCTACCAGCGATTCCATCATCGGTCAGAGTGAGGAAATCAATCAGCTTCGCGATATGATTTCGCAGGTGGCTCCCACCGACGCGTCGGTCCTCATCACGGGCGAAAGCGGTACCGGAAAAGAGTTGGTGGCGGAAGCGATCCATCGCCAATCCCTTCGTTCCAAAAAACCGTTCATCGCGGTCAATTGCGCGGCATTGAGCGATTCCTTGATCGAAGATGAATTGTTCGGGCACGAATCGGGAGCGTATACCGGTTCGAAAGGTCCGCGCAAAGGTAAATTCGAACTGGCCGACAATGGCACCATTTTTCTCGACGAAGTGGCCGAACTGTCCCCTGCCGCCCAAGCCAAATTGTTACGAGTTCTGCAAGAAGGAACCTTGGAACGCCTCGGCAGTGAGCGCTCGATCAAAGTGGATGTGCGCGTGATCGCGGCGACGCACCAGAATCTGCCCGATCGCGTAGCCAAAGGCCACTTCCGTGAAGATCTCTACTACCGCTTGAGTGTGATTCCGATTGAAGTGCCTCGCTTGGCCGATCGTGGCGGCGATATCGAACTGTTATCCCAACATTTTCTGACCCACTTCCAAAAACGGCTGAATCGCGACGCCTTGCGGTTTCATGACGATGCGATTCGGCTGATGCGGGCGTATGCCTGGCCCGGCAATGTGCGCGAACTGAAGAACATGGTGGAACGCATATCCATTTTAGCAAAATCGAAAGTCATTGAAAGCCAGGACCTGCCCAAAGAATTGCGGGGGGGAGAAGCGATGCCTGCCAAATCCCATCCACCTAAAAATTCGGTACTGCTGCAAGAGGGCATCTCCTATGAAACGGCTGTGAACGAGTACCGGAAAGCATTGCTGATTCAGGCTCTCGACGCTCATAAGTCCAAATCGAAAGCCGCACAAGCTCTTGGCATCAACCGCTCCTATCTGTACGAATTACTCGAGAAGCTGGACATTTCGTTCACATAAAACGACAGATTGTAGGCTATAAACGACGATTGTCGACCGCCAATCTAAGCCTATCGCCTTTATTCCGAGTTGGCATGCTTTATGTTATGGATGGGTTATGAATCCGACCATCCTGATTGTTGACGACGACATCCAAGTTGTAAAACAACTGATGTGGGCATTTCATGACCAATTCAATGTGGTGCATGCCATGACTCCTCAAGAGATCGACCTTTGTGTGACGCATCAGCATCCCATTGCGGCTCTGATCGACATGCACCTTCAACCTACATTGCAATCCGCCGCAACCGGTTTGAACCATGTGCGGCATCTGCACTCCATGCATCCGGAGTTGCTGATCATCGCGATATCCGTGAGTCAGAATCCGAATCTACCTACGTTGGCGTTGGATGTCGGAGCGGCGATGTTCCTGCACAAGCCGTTCACAAGCGATCAGTTACGCGACGCTCTTTCTCGACTCGCCTGATAGATCGGCGCGGTTGTATTCGAAGACGTAATCTTTACGCCCGAATTTCTTCAAGGTGCGGTAGTGTGAGCGGATCGCCTGAAACAGCGTTTCGTGATTGTTATACACGATTCCGTGCTTCTTGGCCACGTCTTCCACAATCGGACTGATGTTTTCATAATGGATGCTGCACACCCGCGGAAACAGGTGATGCTCGATCTGATAATTCAGCCCGCCGATGTACCAGTTTAGAAATTTGTTGCTCCGCGCGAAATTGTTCGTCGTTTCCATCTGATGCACGAACCATGCGTTTTCGATGAATCCTTTCTCATTCTGAGTGGGGTGATCGGTTTCTTCCACCACATGCGCGAGTTGGAAGATGACTCCGAGAATGAGGCCGGCCGTCATATGCACGGTCAGAAAGCCGATCACGAATTGCAAGACCGTTATATCCAAAAACAACAAGGGCAAAACAATCTGATAGGAATAGGTGATGACTTTCGACACAAACAAAAATGCCCATTCTTTTGCGGGATGTTGCTTGTTCTCATACGGACCCAGTTCGCGAGAGAAGAAATACTTGTAATCTTTGATGAACAACCAAAACAGCGTTGCGAAGCTATATGCGAAAAAGGCCAATACGTGCTGGAAGCGGTGCGCCCAGTGATAGGGCATGCTTGGACTCAAGCGGATGAATTCGGCCACTTCCAAATCCTCATCCTGACCATGGATGTTCGTGTACGTGTGATGGATGATGTTATGCGTGATTTTCCAGATATACCCGTTCGCGCCCAACACATCAAAACTATACCCAAGCCATTGGTTGACTCTCGGATTCTCTGAATAGGCACCATGTAGCGCATCGTGAGCGATGGAAAAGCCGATACCCGCCATGGCGACACCCATCAGCACGCACAATCCCCACATCGCCCATAATGGAAGCAGACCGGTCAGAATGATGAGATACGAGCCGAAGTAGACTCCGAAAATGACAAAGGTTTTCATAATCATGCTGGTGTTGGCATGTTGGGAAATCCCATGTTGTATGAAATACTCTTTGACCCGGGATTTGACTTCTTTTGCGAAATCCGGATTCAACTGATTCTGAAACGTGACTGCACGATTTGCCATACGACGAGTGATCCTCTACCTTATTTCTAACTACATAAAAATAAGCATGTTTTAAACCGAAAGGGCACGCGGAATCGTAAAATAAAAGACCGATCCCTTCCCTACTTCCGATTCGGCCCAGATGGATCCTTGATGGCTCTGCACATATGTTCGACACAAATTCACTCCAACACCCGATCCACGTTCACCGGCGGTACCGGGCTCCGATTCAAAGGCCGTCACCCAAAGACGATCGAGCTTTTCTTGAGTCATCCCGATTCCCTCATCTTTCACACCGAAACGCACATGATCGCCTTCATACACGACGCTCACATGGATGGTTCCACCTGAATTGGAAAATTTGATGGCGTTGTTGATCAGATTCCGAAGAATGGTTTCAATCATGTTTTTGTCCGCCACGAATGAAAGTTCATTCGGGCAATCCAAACTCAGGGTCAACGATTTCTGCTTCGCCGGATTGGCGAACATGTTGCACACACCTTCCACAATCGGGAATGCCATCATGGGCAGCAACACCATTCGAACATCTTTGGACTGGCTTTTCAGCCAAGCCAAGAGGTCTTCCATCAGATTGTAGGTCTGCGTTGTGCTGGTCGAAATCATGCTGATGAACTCTCTCAATTCTTCTGGGGTGATCAGATCGAAATCCGATTCCATGATCTGCAACAAACCCATGTTCCCTCCGATCATGTTTCGAAGATCGTGCGACAAGACCGAAAGTAGTTTCGTCTTCTCGTTGTTCAGATAATCGAGTTGTTCATTCTTGTCTGCAATCATCCGGCGTTGGATGTCCAATTTCACATGGGTGCTGATGCGTTGCAACAATTCCTGCCGCACGAACGGCTTCAACACATAATCGACCCCACCCGCTTCAAAACCTTGAACCACATCTTTCGTTTCGTTTTTTGCAGTGAGAAAAATGATGGGGATGTCGGCCATGGCCGGATCCGCCTTCAGAATGGCGGCCGCTTCGAAACCCGACATTTCCGGCATCATCACATCCATCAAAATCAGATTGGGTCGGTTCGCTTTCGCGGCTTTGATGGCTTTTGCGCCGCTATCTGCGATCACCAGCTTGTATTCTCCTTTGAGAACCGCCGCGACCAACTGTAAATTTTTGGGTTGGTCATCTACGACCAATACGAGAGGTTTATCTGAGCTCATGATCCCAATTGGCTGAAGGAACGAAGCAAGGATGGAAGCGCATCGAAATCGAACGCCTCATTTGCAGCATTCAGTTTTTTCAAATAGTCATGCAATTCGGGAATATCATGACCCCGTGTGGCCAAATCCAATTCGGTGATGATCAAATCGATTTCATCCATCACCGGAATTTCAGATAATAGACGCATTCTAGGACCATAAACCGACTTTAGTTCCTCTAGAAAGGCATGGTGAGCCGGATCGGTTTTCGCTTTTCCCTTAACCGATTCGGATTTGCTGCTCGTTCCACCTACAATGGGAAGAATCTTCGCCAAGGTCTCGAATAGGAAGGATTTCCGAAGCGGCTTGAGCAGAAACCCGTCGAACAGATGTTCGGTGGCTTCCATCTCATGATTGAGCATCGAAGCAGTGAACGCCAAAACAGGAATCTTGCTCACTTCCGGATCCTCACGCAGCATCCTTGTGGCTTCGGTGCCATTGAGACGTGGCATACGGATATCCATCAGAACCACATCCGGCTTCTTCTCTTTAACGATGCGGATCGCCTCATCGCCATCATCGGCTTTCAGAATGTTGATCGGTTGTCCTTTTAGATAAGATACGATCAGTTGGATGTTGATTTCGATGTCGTCGGCAACCAGGATCGTAGCAGGTTCGAACTCGATGGCATTGAAATTCAAATGACGGGCATCGTCATCCACTTCCAATTCACGCACCGGAACCTGCTTGAGTTCGATGGAAAACGTGCTCCCTTTGCCTAGCTCACTCGTAATCGAGATTTGACCGTTCATCAAGTGCGCCAATTTTTGGGAGATCGACAACCCGAGTCCGGTTCCACCGAATTTCCGGTTTTCCCCATTGCTGGCTTGGCTGAACGAATCGAATATCGTGCCTTGGTCGAATTTGGAGACACCGATTCCGGTATCGATCACCTTGATGGTAAGGTCGAACAACTGCTCTTCCTGGTCGCTGAGAATACCTGAAACCTCGATCGCGATTCGTCCGCGTTGGGTGAATTTGACCGCATTGCCGACCAAATTCAGCACGATTTGGCGAAACCGTAGCTCATCCAATAAGAACGTGGTCGGAAATTGGGCTGGGATGACAACCTCAAAACCCAATTCCTTCTTTTCCAACTCGTGTTTGAACAGGGATCCGATCGCTTCAATAATATTGCGAAGTCGGACCGGAGTCGGTTCCAGACTCAATCGACCTGCTTCAATCTTTGAAAGATCCAGCAGATCGTTGATCAGATGCAATAATGAGCGACCGCTATGGAGAATCGTTTCGAGATGGTTTTTCGACGTATCGTCCATATCCGATTCCAACAGAATTTCACTGAAACCCAAAATGGCATTCATTGGTGTGCGGATCTCGTGACTCATATTTGCCAGAAACTCACTCTTAGCCCGGTTCGCCTCCTCGGCGCGCTGACGTGCATCCATCAGCTCATAGGCATAGGAACGACGTTTTAGGCTACCAGCGATGATGTCGGCAGTCACTTTGAGCAAGGAGATGACCTGCGGTTCCCAGACTTTCGTGCTACTTACCGAATCGAATCCTAGGAAGCCAACCAGCTCGGTGCCGAACCGCATCGGAACGGCAACCAACGATTGAATACTCTGATTTTCAAGCAATTCGCGCTCGCTAGCATACTCATCCGGAATCGCACTCACGAGTGGAATATGGACCGGTTCGTTGAACCTGAACGCCTCCTTCCATCGACTGATGATCGAGAACGGAATGTTTTTGAGATTATCGATCTCTGGATTTATGCTCTGCTCACACCATTCATGCGTGTTCGTGATTTCATCCTTGAGTGGATCGATCTCAAAAATATAGACCCGGTCTACCAACATAGACGTTCCAAGCTTCTCCAGAGCTTCCGACACACGTTCTTCCACATCTTCCACACGGCAGCCGATCAATCGTCCCGAAATATCGACCACCAGATTGTACATGGAGTTCAGATAATTCGTCTGTTTGATGAGGCGGGTGCGCTCGGTGACGTCACGGCCTTCGGCCACAATGAACTCAACCTCATTCTGATCATTCAACACCGGATTCAGAGTGAAATCGATATTGATTTCGCGTCCATTACCCGAAATCATGGTTTCCAGCCTCACAAAATTGCCGGATTGCGCTTTCTTGACGGCATCTTTAATCTGCCGACGAACAGACATATTGGTGCCCCAGTAACCTGCTTTCCATATCGGACGCCCCAAGAATTCATTCTTTTCCAGATTGCCAAATCGCAACGCCGTATTGTTGATATCCATCATATTACCGTCCAGGTCGAGTATCGCTGCCATCTGGAACGAGGAATTGAATGTGGCTCGGAATTTTCGCTCACGTTCGCCCAAGACTTTCTCGTTGAGAATCCTCTCGTTCACATTTCTGAGGATTCCTTCAATTCCGTTCATCTTTCCGTCCTCGTCGAAGATGATGGACGCATTTACGGAGGTGTAGACTTCTTTTCCGTCTTCGGTTTTCAGTCGAATTTCGAAATCATTCACGCGTCCTTCTTTCAGCAATTGACGGTTCAGCTTGCGGTAATCCTGATCATGGTAGTAGAAATTGGAGACCGGTTTACCGATGATCACCTCCCTCGGATACCCCGAATGGGCATATATGGATGGAGTGATCTCCTTTACAATTCCGTGTACATCCGACAGGAAATACACATCCTGAATGTTGTCGAAAATGGACCGATATCGTGATTCGCTCTCGATCAGGGCGATTTCGGTATTCTTACGGGCATTGATATCCTGAAACGACCCATACATGTATTCGGTTCGACCTTTCTTGAATACCGAACGGCCAGAAGCAGCCACCCAAACCGGTTCGGAATTGCCACGCAGAATTTGGAGATCGAAATCATAGGGTACACCTGTTTTGAGACATCGTAAAAAGGCGTCTCTCAACATCTCGCGTTGATCCGGATGGATGTGATCCAGGTTCTGATATGGATCGGGCTTGACGGATTTATCCACTCCGAAAATCTCATAGGTCACACTGGTCCAAGTCAACCGATCCGTAGCCGGATCATAAATCCATCCACCCACATGGTTGATAAATCCGATCTCCTCCAACAGGTAGAGCGCTCGGTCGTGATCCAGGTTGAGCAAGTGCAAGGTCGTGACATCCACACCGACGCACTGAATGGCTTCCGGTTTCCCATCTGAATCGACGAGTGCGAAAAAATCCCAATCCGTCCACTGGTATCCATTGGGTCCATCGGGTTTGCGAAGCAAGACACGGTACACTCGACCTGGATTCTCCAGACACTTGGTCACCGTTTCGATGCAAGCGGCATGGTCTTCCTCCACGATGGTATCTAGCCCACTCCGACCGATTTTGGCTTTGTCATCGTATCCGAACCTCTTCGTAAAGTGTTCATTGGTGAAGGTGACCCTACCTTCGAGATCGGTTCGACACAGGTATTTCGACTCTAATTGAAGGAGTGCCGGGTACTTTTCATCAGCATTAAAGGGAGTCGTCATAGGTAATTAATATTGAAAAATCGTGCCGCCTGCCATCACATTCTGTGAGACCGGATCAAACACCACGCGTTCTTGTGTGCGAAGTGCCGCTGTGACCATGATGTTGGCGATGGAATGCGTGTATCCGGCTCTCACTGGCGCGTTAGGGGTGTTTCTCGTCCGCACGCAATCCATCCAATTGAGCATATGCAGGGATGTGGCCTCATCCACTCCCGCGATGGCGGCCGTATCGACTTGCATAGATTCGGTTAATGTGGTCTCGGCAAGCAAATTCGGCCGCATGCCCATTTCATTTGCGGCCCATTCGGACAATCCGCCATTGGGTGTCACTTTGTTGGTATCCAGATTCAATTCGCCACCATTTGAAAAGTAGATTTCTTTGATGCCGCCTGCTTCGTTGTGCATGCGTGAGGTGTAAACCACCTGAAATCCGGATGTGAGATCATCCGAAGGTCCGTAATCAAAAACGGCGGTCATGGTATCAAAATTGGTTCGACCATCCTTCCACATGTAAATACCTCCATTGGCCGTCACACTGCGAGGGTAATCCAAGCCGGAGAACCAATGCACCGTGTCGATCTGATGGGACATCCATTGACCAGGAATTCCCGACGAATAGGGCCAAAACAAGCGATATTCCACATATTTGCGCGGGTCCCAGTCCACCATCGGGCGATTCATCAGGTAGCGCGTCCAATCCACATCCGTTTGTTTGATGGAATCGACCAATGCCGGACGCCGCCATCTACCCGGTTGATTCACGTTCCAACTCATTTCCACCATCGTGATATCGCCGAATTTGCCCGATTGGATGAACTCATGCGCGGCATGGTAATTGCGTCCGCTGCGGCGTTGCGAGCCGATCTGCACGATGATGCCCGATTTATCCACTTCGTCCATTGCGAAGCGGGCATCCTCCATCGTCTCTGCAAATGGTTTTTCCACATACGCGTCTTTCCCGGCTTGTGCGGCTTCAACGGTATGTAGCGCATGTTGGAAGTCAGCCGTGGAAATGATCACCGCATCCACATCTTTGTTGGCATAGAGAGCCTCGTTGTTGAGCCAGGTCTGTGTGTCCATACCAAATTTGTCTTTCATGAAGGCCTTGCCTTCGTCTCGTCGGCGGTTCCAGATATCGGATATACCGATGATATCGAAGTTTTTCGTCTTGGAATGATGCATCAACGCCGGAATGAGCGCATACTTCGCCCGATCCGAGAATCCGACGATGCCCACATTCACGCGGTCGTTCGCACCAAGAATACGGCCATAACTGCGCGCGCTGAATGTGGCCAGTCCGGCTGCGGCTATCGAGGATTTGATGATGAAATCGCGACGGGATGTGCTCATAATTCCTTGATTTTGATGGATCTGAAATCGACCCGGTCGCCGTGGTCTTGCAACAGAATATGACCGGATTCGGAGCCGCAGAATCCGGGGTATATGCTGAATTTACTGTAATCCACAAGCGCATCCCACATCTGTGTTCCCCGCTCGAATTCCAGCACCTTCATGCCGTTGAGCGAATGTTCGATGTGCGCGCCACGCACCACCACTCTGGCCCGATTCCATTGACCCACGCCGCTGAAGCGTTTGTTTCGCGCCGGTATCAAATCATACAACGATGCGACCGTCCGGTTCCCGTTCACGCCGAGTTTCGCATCAGGGTGACGCTGATCATCCAATATCTGAAACTCGCAACCGATCGACGACCCTTGTCCCTGGTTCAACGTCGGATCCACCACATACTTGATGCCGCTGTTCGCTCCTTCTGTGATCCGAAAATCCACGATTAACACATAATTGGAGTATTTCTTTGTGGTGATGATGTCCCCACCATGAGCCGATTCGCCTCCACCGGATGGCAGCACACTCAAAATTCCGTTTTCAATGTTCCAACCACGTTCTGGGAAACCAGAAAGTCGTGCGCCCCTCCATCCATCCGTGGTTTTTCCATCCCATAAGAGCTTCCATCCATCTTTTATTTCTTGCTCACTGAGAACATTCGGAAGAAAATTCGCTTGTTTTAGGTCGGATAGGGACGTGACATTTCCCTTCACATTTTCGGTTTGGATGCGGACCGACCGAAACGCGACCTGAATTCCGCGTTTGCTCTCATCCTGACCGATATCATGTACCTGAAGCGCGATAAATCCTCTTGGAGTTGTCGAATCCAGGATGGATGTGGCTTCCACTCCATTCACGAATGTGCGGATGGATGTTCCGATCGCTTCCACCCTCATCA
Source organism: Balneolales bacterium (assembly GCA_041749075.1). Taxonomy (GTDB): domain Bacteria; phylum Bacteroidota; class Rhodothermia; order Balneolales; family HLUCCA01; genus CAMTWZ01. Next base: position 341,142 of record JBGTBY010000035.1, read on the forward strand.
CATTCCAATCGTTGTTTCGGAACGCTCGACGCGCCGCTTCGTTCTCTGCCAGCGGAACCAACCACCCCCGCCGCGCCTCATCGTAAATGCCACCGCTCCAGGCCCGCGACGATGGATCAATTTCCATCTGATACCCGAACACCTGCCCCCCACCGCTCACCTCACTTCGGAACTGAACGCCCGAATTGAGCGCATCATGCACCTTCACCTCCACTTCCAAAATGAAATCGGAGTACGTTTCCGTGGTCGTGAGAAAACTGTTGGGCGTGTTCGGCACCGTTTCGCCGTACAACACCCCATCACGCACGAAATAGAGCGCGGTTCCTCCCTTCTGCTCCCATCCGGTGAGGTCTTTCCCATTGAACAGATCCCGCCATTGGGCGTTGGCAGGATTGGACGAAATGGCGATTATGCACGAAATCAGTACAATGATTGACGTAACCTTTAGCATTTTCTTAATTCTATTTTGTTTGTTGTTAGTGGTTTGTTGTTAGTTGTGCCGGGTTCGAGGTTTCATGTTCGATGAAAGTTGGCGTTAGATATTAATCTAGTTGCCAACAACCAACAACCAACAACCAACAACCAACAACCAACAACCAACAACCAACAACCAACAACCAACAACAAACAACAAACCACAAACCACTAACGAAGTCGATAGACTTTATCTCTGGACGTCACGAACAAATCGGTCCCAGCCGTTCCGCCCCAGGTCAGGTTCGTGATCTGCTGGTCGAAGGTCTTGCGATAGAACTCGGTTCCATCGGCATTGAAGACGATCAGTCCGTTCGGACCCGTGGTGTACAAACGTCCGTGTTGATCCGTTTTCATGCCATCGGCTCCACCATTGCTGGTCATTTCGCCGATGACCGCGAACAAAGCCGGATTGCTCAGGTTTCCATCCGCATCCACATCAAATGTCATGATTTTTCCGGTTGCGGAATCGCACACATATAGAATGGATTGATCGGGTGATAATGCGACGCCATTTGGCAGATCGAACTCATCATACACAACGGTCAACTCCCCGCTTGGAGTAAGGCGATACACGCCGCTATAATCCAATTTCCGATCTTCCGCTTTCACACCGAAATACGGATCCGTGAAAAAAAGAACACCGCTTTTGTGATAGACAAGATCGTTCGGACTGTTGAGGCGGTTTCCACCCACATCCGAAGCCAAGGCGGTCAATTGTCCGTCAGTGCCCAAGACACTTACACGGCCGGCATGTTGTGCCAGTACAAGATTGCCACCGGAATCGAATGTGAGTCCGTTTGAATTTCCGGATGGAGCCAGAAAGGTATCTACGCCCGATTCCTCGCTCCAACGGTATACCACATCTGCAGGAATATCACTGAATAATAAGAAGCCATCAGGGTGCCAGACCGGGCCTTCCGTGAATCGGAATCCATCGGCGATTACGGTTTCGGTGAGGGTGAAAGGGACTTCGGGTTTGGCGCAAGCGGCCAAAAGGAGCAAGAATAGGAGCTTTTTCATCTGAATGACACGAATTGGTTTAAGCCCCAATATAGAGGTACTTCCCTACTTAAACAGATTCTGCTGCCCACCCGCTTCTGGCCGACGGAAATGCTCGGAGGTGAGCTCAAATGACGCCCGGTTCAATCCATTGCGATTCGTATGGATGCGGAACTGATCGCGCACCTGTTGTGCGATCGGACCCGTTCCTTTGAACCGCTCTCCGAATTCGGACACATTCAATTCCCCATCCCGATACATTCGAACGCGGTTCAACACTTTTTCCGCGCGATCGGGCATATGTGTTCGCAGCCATTCCTCGAAAATACCCTTCAACGAATAGGGAAGCCGGAGCAATGTATACCCCGCAACCGTGGCTCCTGCTTTCGCTGCGGCACTCAGAATCGCAGGAATTTCATGATCGTTGATGGCCGGAATGACCGGCGCCACCATCACTCCAGCTGGGATTCCGGCTTGTGATAGTTTCTTGATTGCATCCAAACGCCGTGCGGGTCGACTCGTCCGTGGCTCCAGGATGCCGGTCAAATCCGCATCCAAGGTCGTGATGCTCAAGAACACCGCCACACAATTATAGGATGCCAGTTCCGACAGCAGATCGATGTCGCGCGTGACCAAATGATTTTTCGTGATGATGGAGACCGGGTGACGCGCTTCGGCTAATACCTCCAATATGGATCGGGTCACGTTCAACTTCCTTTCCAATGGCTGATAGGGATCGGTGACGCCACTTAATTGGATTCTCAACGGCTTCCACGAGGGTTTCGATAGTTCCGCACGAAGCAATGCCGCGGCATCTTTCTTGACCAAAATCTTCGTTTCGAAATCCAATCCGGCGGAATAGCCTAAGAATTCATGTGTCGGACGCGCATAGCAATACACGCAGCCGTGCTCGCATCCCCGATAGGGATTGATCGACACCTCGAACGGAATATCCGGAGAGTCATTTTTGCTGATGATGGTTTTCGAGGCGTCCGGTATCACCGTCACCTTCGGATCGGCCCTCTCCTCCGGCGGAACCTCGTCGTCATATTCCCAGCCCGAGTCTGTGAAGCGGTTTTTTAGATTGGTATGGGTTCCGTGCTTTGGCAATCGTTGGTTGTAATACGTGAGTCGTGAGTTGTGAGTCGGTGGTGATGGTTCGAAATTCGGAGTCGTTTAATGAGTCTTACATCGCAGCTCGCGCTTAGCGCATTAAACATTTCGCTTCGCACATCCCCCGACTCACAACTCACGACTCACGACTCACTGCTTCGCCAAGAACATTAAGTACACCATCCAAAACTTCGTCCGAGATAATTAACGGTGGCGCAAGTCGGATGAGGGTGTTCGAATGCAAGGTCCAGCCAAGGAGGATTCCATGTTCGAAGCAAGATTCCACAACGGCTTTGGTTTGCTCATAGGAATGAAGCTGGAGGCCGAGCATGGCGCCGCGACCTCGGACATCCACCACGCCTTCGCCCTTCAGTTCCTGTTTCACTCGTTTCTCGATGTGTGCGGCGCGCTTCATCCATCCATCCCTCAATAGAACATTCAATGAGGCGTGGGCAGCAGCGCATGAGACGGGATGTCCGCCGAATGTGGTGACGTGGTTCAATGGCGGATTGTCTCGGAAAGCGGCAAACAACTCATCCGAGGCGGCGAATCCGCCCAAAGGCATGCCTCCGCCCATGGCTTTGGCCATAGTTAGGATGTCGGGCACGATGCCATCATGCATGAAGGCGAATAGTTTGCCTGTGCGACCGAATCCGCTCTGGATTTCATCAAAAATGAGGACCGCGCCCGTTTCTGTGCATTTTTTGCGGACCGAGCGCAGCCAGTCCGCGCGTCCCACCACAATACCCCCTTCCCCCTGGATGGGTTCGAGGATGACGCATGCCGTTTGATCGGTGATGAGATCAAGGGCTTCATCCGAATTGAACTCACCAAAATGAACATCCGGCAATAAAGGAAGAAACGGATCGCGATAGACATCCCGCCCGGTCACACTCAAGGATCCATGACTATCGCCATGATAGGAGTTCTTGAACGCCACCATCCGCTGCCGACCCGTCGCCTTTTTCGCCAATTTGAGAGCACCTTCGTTGGCTTCGGTTCCACTATTTGTGAAATAGATGCGTTGTAGGGATGCGGGCAATTGAGCGGCCAATAGCGCCGCGAAACGGGACTGTGGTTTTTGAATGAACTCGCCATAGACCATCACATGCATATGGGCGGCGGCCTGAACCTGAACGGCCTCAACCACTTCCGGATGGGCATGACCTAAAGAAGAGACCGCGATGCCGCTGATGAAGTCGATGAACTGGCGACCGTCGGTGGTGTGAAGGTAGGGTCCCGAGGCATGGCTGATGTCCAAACCGATCGGAAAATCGGATGTCTGGGCGATGTGGCGGTAAAATGCGTCTCGGAACATGTCCTGAAATTACTCAAACCTCAGTAGATTGTATGTCATGAAACGTACCCCTTTCCTTCTCTGTTTTCTATTCGTTTGGACCGGTTCCCTGCTTGCTCAGGAAATCCCTACTCCCCTCGGATTCGGCAAAGACATCCCTTCAGGCCACATCCATACCGATGCGTGTTTCACCGTTCATTTGCTCGAGTCGGAAGAAGGCAAACAAGCGTTAGCCGAATACCGCCGCTGGGTGGAAGACGGCCGGCCGGATGTTCGCCAGAAAGGCAACTCCAAGGATATGCAAACCCTTTCTGTAGGGTCCAAGCGAAATTTCAAAGTGCTCAATTTCACGTCCACCTCACAGACAACGGTGACATATGAATTCGAGCTCCGTCATAAGGGCGAGAAAACGCATATCTGGGTGCAAACCTCGGAATTCGATCCGAACAAGGTCTCACAACAAAAAGTGGACGACATGGCCTCGGCTTTGGAAGTATCGACCCCTGCCCTGTCGTTCGACCCAACCAAAGGCATCATCGAAAACAATCAAAGCGTGTTCGGTCCGCGTCCGGATGTGGACGATACCGGCGTGGTTCACCTGTTAGCGTATCGGTTTTATTCCGGAGACATCCCAACCGGATCCTATGTGGCCGGCTATTTCTCCCCCGTGAACCTGAGTTCATCCAATGCCAACAGCAATTTCGCCGACATCATCCACATCAACTCAAATCCGGCGGTCTATCGCGACAACGGAAACGTGAATTTGGGCGGTATCCTCAATACAGTAGCTCATGAGGATCAACACCTTGTGCATGCCAATGCTGGTAGTCTCAATACGTTTCAGAATGAAGGGCAATCGGAATGGGCGTCGGTACTGAATGGATACCCTACCCGTAGCACAGCCTATCTGAATCAGCCTACGAATGTGAACATCGATCTGTTCACGTGGCGCTCAGGAAATGATGTGTTGTATGATTACGCCCGTGCCGGATTGTTTCATAACTATCTCGGAGACCGTTTCGGTCGTGCTCGTATCGGAGCTCTATCAGGCAATGGAAACAATGGTGTTCAGGCTTATTCCACGGTTCTATCAGGAACAGGTGTCACATTCGCCGATGCCATCGCCGATTTCCATGTGGCCAACTGGGTGAACGATACCGCGTTGGATGGGGGCAAATATGGCTATACGTCGATGCAACGCAGGAATGTATCGGTCGTGAACCCGGCAGAAAATTACAGTTCGGTGTTGCTCGACATCCAAACCAGCCGCACCATCCAGTTTGGTGGTGCCGAATACCTGAAATTGACAGGTGTGCGAAATCCGCAACTTACGATTTCCGGCTCAGCCAACATCCGATACAAACTCATCCTGCAGCCTGTATCGGGTCCAACGCAATTGCAAGATGTGACGGGCAGCCAAGCATTGAATGGGGATTTCGAATATGTGACTCTGGTTGCCGTGAACCCGACCTCCGGTCCTGCCGGTTTCAGTCTGACGGCCAATTGGGACCCGCTTCCGTTCATCACGGAAGAGCTCAACTACGCCGCAAACTCACAATTTTTTGCCGAGCTTCCGGGTGATCCCAACCTAACAGAGCAGCCTAACCGTCGTTTTTTCAAAGGCTATGCGTTGCGAATCGATCCTACCTATTCCGGACAGTTGCAGCAGCTCAGTTACGTGATCAACAACCGGTCGGAATCCATTCAGGGCAATGGAACCTTGCGTGTGTCGCTGATGTCGGCCGTAATGGTGTCTCCTGAAGCGGACAATACGCCGCGTTTCCATCCCAACACCGTTCTATTTTCAACGGATGTCCCCTTTAGCGACATTGGCACCGGATTCAATACCGTAGATGTGAGATCTCAGAATTGGCTCGTATCCGGAAACACGAATTATTTCATCCTACTTGAAGTGGTGAATCATTCGGTTGACGCCCGGCTCGAATTCCTTCTGGATGTTGGCTCGACCGATCCATCCAATAAAAACTACTATCCGATCCGAACCCTCATCAAACGCGTCGACGACAGTGCTGTCACCACGTGGGGGGCTTGGAGCGGACGCAACAACCAATTGGTGTCCGCCACGATTTTTTCGGAATACACAGGACCATTGGTCACCCCAATCCTGAATAACCTTCCCACAGAGACGATTCGAATTCTCACTGGGCAGGAGTTGGTGGTGAGTGTGTCGGCAACCGGAACGCCCGAACCCATTTTCCAATGGCGCAAGGATGGAATCATGATCGCCGGACAGAACACAAACACCTTACGCCTTTTGAACATCCAACGTTCGGATGCGGGCACCTACGAGGTTCGAGCGACCAATTTCGCCGGGTTCACCACCTATGAAGCCTTCGAAGTGGACGTGGTCGCTAATGAATTCGCACTCACGCAAAATTTTCCGAATCCATTCAATCCGACGACCCGCATCGAATACACACTCGTGGCGGGCTCAGATGTGTCGCTCAAGGTGTATGACATGACAGGCCGCCTCGTCCAGACGCTCGTGAACGAAACGCAAACCCGAGGCGTCTATTCCATCGATTTCGACGCCAGAGGCTTGGCCAGTGGCGTCTACGTCTATGAAATCATCACCAAGCCGACCGGTAACGGTGCCAGCTATCGCAACGCCAAGTTGATGACCATCATCCGATAAGCGCAGCCAATTCCAACTGGATGGCTTTCGTGCGGTTTCGGGCATACCACAACTGCAGTTTCTCGGCTTTTTCCCTGTAGGGCAGGTCTTGGGTTTTCATTTCATCCATGAGAGCCTGACCTTCGGCGGGACGCGGTCCCCACATGGCGGTTTCCTTCAAATCCGCATCCAATACCACCACTTTCGGGATGGAGCGACCGCCATTGGTCAAATACGCATCCATGATGTCGAGATGATCATCGCGCAGGATATATCGCATCTGAATCGCCGGATTCGCCGTTTCGATGTGATTGAATACAGGCAGGATGTTCGCCGCATCGCCGCACCAGCCTTCGGTGATCACGAGCCAAGTTTGTGGTTTGGCGGATTTCAGAGCGGCTTCCAATTCAGGCAAGAACTCGAAATGTGTGTCCAGTCGAGCCATCCGATGCACGTTCATTTTCGTGTACTCGGTCAGCTTCTCGGTCTGGTTCGGGCCGGTTGTTTTCCCTTCGGCCAACAGGGAGTCGATCAACGCCCGGTACGAGTCGTAACTGTGGGCGTCTAATAGCAATTTTGGGGTAATCATAGGGTTTTGAACCAAGATACGAGGCATCGCTTTCCGTACCTTGCGGATATGTTGACCAATTCTGATGTGATAACGAACTGGACGCAGCGATTGAATGCCTATGTGGTGAACCGTTCTCATCAGCAGAACGATCCCATGTTCGATTTTCTGTTCGAGTACTATCGGTTCAGTCCGGCCAAGCTGATTCGTTGCTTTAAGGGAAGTTCTGCTGCACCGGCATCCACCTTTCCCGAATCCAGACGAAATAGTTTGATGTGGGTCATCACGTTGATCAAATCCATCCGAGACCGCCCCATTTCCATCGGATGCGACGGATTGCATGAATGGGCGATGGTCTACCGTGAAGTCGACATCCGACACCCCTATCTGCCCATGCGCCTGCCTAAGGACGAGATAGACGCCGTTGTGGCCACATCCACCATCCGTTGCTCCCACTTCGACGCGTTTCGATTCTTCACATCGGAAGCCAGGCCGTTGAACCGCCTCCAACCTCATTCGGAAAACCGGGATCTGCTCGAGCAAGGCGGTTGCCTGCATGTGAACATGGATTTGTACAAATGGGCGTATACATTTCACCCTTGGGTGAGCGATGGCTTGATCACGGATTGCTTCGCCTTGGCGTATGATATCCGTGTGGTGGACATGCGGGCCAGTCCGTATGACATGAGCCCGTTCGGGTTGCAGCCCATCGCGATTGAATCGCCAGAAGGTCAGCAGGAATACAGACGCGAGCAGTTTTCTTTCGCTGAACGCGCCAAACCCCTTCGAGACCGCCTCCTACAGGAATTACATGATCTCTATGCCAACCGCTTCGTTGATGATGTAGAACAAGTCGGTGTTCTTGACGAATCCACCGATGGCTTCGCTTCCGGGTCCAACCGACGCTAATTCCACGAAATCGGCCGTGTGGGCATCTCCGATGAAGTTGATGCCGGTGAAGGATGCGATGATTTGTCCCATCACGCCGCTGGCAGATCCCATTTTGCTATAGATCGCACGGTTATCGCCGTTCATGGCCGCATGGAGGATAGAGGCATGCTCGGCTTTGATGTCGAATGTGCTCCATTGGGCGAATTGGTCGCGAAGATCCGTCACACTCATCTCTTTGGACCATTGGTCGCGCATCCATTCATTGCTGCGCGTGATCTTGTTGAGCTTCAACAGATTATCGAGGGAACCTCCGTAATTGCTTCCTTCGCCATTTAGACCTGGATTTGCGTTTCCATGGTCGCTCGTGATGATGACCAAGGTATCGTCGCGATTCTCAGCGAATTTGAGTGCCACGCCTACCGCATCGTCGAAGGCCATCTGATCGAAGACCAATCCGGACGCGCAATTTCCATGAGCCGCATGGTCGACTCTTGCTCCTTCCACCTGAAGGATGAATCCGTTGGGTTTGGCATTTAGGCGGTCCAAAGCGATGGATGTCATTTCAGCAAGAGTAGGAACATTGCGCTTGTACTCATCAATATGCATATGATCCACGGTGTATGGCACATGCGAGTCGCTGAAAAGCCCAATCACTGGTTTTCCATCCGAGCCAATCGCCATCAGTTCCGATTTGGTCTTAACGGCATGATATCCGGTTTTGGCGAACTCGCCGAACACATCACGACCATCTTGTCGACGATCAGCAGCGAAAAAACGCATCCCTCCGCCTAAAAACACATCCGCACCGCGTTCAAGCATCTGAACCGCGATTTCATCTTCCATGCCACGACTGCGCACATTCGCAATGAATCCCGCTGGTGTGGCATGCGTGAGGCGGGAGGTCGTCACAAGTCCGGTGGCTTTGTTTGCAAATTTGAAAATCGGCAAAAGGGGTATGTATTCTTCGCCATTCGGCCCCATGTTGATCGCACCATTCACAATCCGTTTACCGCAACCCCAGCTCGAGGCCGCCGCCGCGGAATCGGTCACTACAGAGTTTAGCGACGACATATCCATCAAAGATCGCTTCGTGAGACCGGTTTCATAGGAGTGGATCCAGTGGCTCGGACGTGAATGATTTTGACGAGTCAGGATGTCGGCCATGGTCAACGTTCCGGCACTCATCCCATCACTGACCAAGAAAATCACGTTCTTCGTCTTACCGGATGAAGCCTTCACCGCTTTCGCAGCCGGACGCATGCCGATGGTTGTGAGTGCCGCGCCACCCAATAGGGCGCCGGTTTTGAGGAAATCTTTTCTGGAAATCATTTTTAGAAGCTTTATGCGGGATGCTAGATGCGGGATGAAAGACCCAAGAAATTAGCCTTGAGATGTTAAATCAAGATGATGTTCAGGGTCTGCGGAGGTATTTGAAGACCTCGCTATCTGTGCTCAGCACGACGGTAGACGTGCTATCCAGTGATTTTTGCAAGGTTTCCAAGGATTTTAGGAAGGAATACAACTCACGGGTCTGTGATGAGCGGTTGTAAGCCGCAGCATAGATGGATGTGGCTTGAGCATCGGCCCGACCACGGATTTCTTCCGCCTGGCGCTGCGCCTCCGATTGGATCGCCGCCAATTCACGCTCCTTGTCCCCTTCAATCACCCTGGCTTCGCCTTGTCCCTCGGATCTGAAGAGTTCCGCGATCTGATTCCGCTCGGAAATCATCCGCTCATACACACGCTGGCGCACTTCATTCACATAATTCATGCGTTTGATGCGGAAATCCAGAATACGAATTCCCAAATCGCCCGTGCGTTCATTGGCCCGCTTCAACACCAAATCTTCAATGGATTCGCGACCGACATTGATGCGCTCCAGCACTTCCAGATCTTCCAAATAATCTTCGGTCAATTCCGGTTCGCGGTTGGTAGAACGAACCAGTTCAAGTAGATCATGGCTGGCCACCGCATTTCGGGTTTCCCCGTCCAGGATGTCATCCAAGCGGGATTTCGCGCCACGCTCATCGCGCAAACGCACGAAAAACTGCAGCGGATCGGTGATTTCCCAGCGGGCATACGAATCCACGAAAATGAATTTTTTGTCTTTGGTCGGAATCTGATTCGCATCCCCATCCCATTCCAGATAGCGCTTGTCGAAGAAGCTGGCTTTGTGGATGAATGGGACTTTGAAACTGAGTCCGGGCGAGGTACGCGGCGCGCCGATCGGCTTGCCGAATTGGGTGATGATCACTTGCTCGGTCTCTCGGATGATGAACACACCGTCAAGGACGGTGATCAGCAATATAACGGCTGTGACGCCGATCAGGATGGATTTGATGCTCATATCAGTTGCCTCCACGGTTGGAATTCAGATTGAGCAAGGGCAGCAAATTGGCTCCCTTTTCATCCACAATCACTTTGTCTTTGATGCGCGGCATGATTTCAGCCATGGTTTCGAGATAGATGCGTTGCTTGGTCACTTCCGGCGCTTTCGCATACTCGGTGTACAGCGCATTGAAGCGTTGCGCCTCGCCTCGGGCCAGGTTCACACGGGTAAGCGAATAGGCCTCGGCCTGTTGCAGAATTTGCTGAGCTTCGCCTCTGGCACGCGGGATGACGCGGTTGTATTCGGATTGTCCTTGGTTGATGAGGGTTTCGCGCTGTTGTTGCGCCTCATTCACCGCATTGAACGATTGCTTGACCGGCTCCGGTGGATTCACATCCTGCAAAACCACCTGATCGATCTTGATTCCGTTCTCATATTCGTTGCACAAGGCCTGAAGCGCCTGCTCCACACTGAGTGCGATTTCCATCCGTCCGACCGTCAACACTTCATTCACGGTGCGATCGCCAACCACCATTCGAACCACAGATTCCGACATGTCACGTAAGGTTTTCTCCGCATTTCGGACTTTGAACAAATACTTGTATGGATCGCTGATGCGGTATTGAACCACCCATTCCACGTCGGCCAGGTTCAGATCTCCGGTCAACATCAACGATTCATCCCCGAAATCTCCTTTCGAATACTGGGTGCGTTCGCCGATGCTCGTCGTGCGGAACCCAAACTCTTGTTTGAGCTGACGTTCAACCGGAATCTTATACACCTTTTCGACCCAGAAAGGAATTTTGAAATTCAATCCTGGAGTAACCGTACGCTCATATTTTCCGAAACGGACGATCACGCCAACTTCTTCGGGTCCAACGGTATAGATGGTTGTAAATAATAGAATGACTCCGATGAATCCGGCGACAATCAGGTTCACATATTTGCGAAGCCGCTGGATTTCAGGAGGCACTTGAAACGAAAAATCGTCTTGAATGGCCATGTGTTCTGAGGATGAATGAGATGAATTTTGTGCTGGATTAAGCTACAAAAAAGGATTCAGGGGAACGAGATTTTCCCGAGCGATAAGAAATCACCCGCCACTTGTTCATTTGCCAATGCCGCGAAAAGCAGCGCTTCTTTCGCATCCGGGTTTCCTCCGATGTCTTCGAACCGGGCGATTTTCATGGGATGTAATTTCTTCGCCAATCTCGACATCAGCGCCTTGTTATGGATGCCACCACCGCTTCCATATAACACGGTTGAATCAGTTGCCGCTGTATATGTTTTTATGGCATGGGCGATGGATTCGGCCGTGAAGGCGGTGAGAGTGGCAAGAAGATCTTTGGGATGGATGTTCTCCGGAATCCGGTCCGAGAACGCATCCAAACTGAAATATTCCGGACCTGTCGTTTTCGGAGGCTTCGCAGCGAAGTAGGGATCTTGCATCAAAACGAATAGCAGGTTTTCATCAATGATTCCGGTCAGTGCGATCTCTCCGCCCTCATCCCATTTCATGTCGAAGTGCGTTCGGCAAACGGCGTCTATGAGTGTGTTTCCCGGACCGGTATCAAATGTGAGGATGTTAGCCGTGCGCTCAGTAGGAAGCCAGGTGATGTTTCCGATGCCGCCGATATTGAGAAGGATGCGGGATTCGGATGAACTTCGATACAACAAATCATCCCCATATCCCGCCAAAGGAGCTCCTTCCCCGCCTTGGGCGACATGCTTCTGACGGAAATCATGAATGGTGATGATGCCGGTTAGCGCGGCGAGATGGTCCCCATCCCCGATCTGCAGGGTCGCGTTCGGCATGTCCACTTGATTGTGGATGCGTTTGGGCGCATGTCTTATCGTCTGACCGTGACTCGCGATCAAGTCCACTTCCCGCTTCTCGATCTTCCAAGATGCGAGTGTTTCATTGATCATCCGCGCATGCAAACGGGCCAACCAAGCATTGGCGATGGCCAGATCTTCGACTCGAACGGATTCTTGCGTCGCAAACTGTCTTATATAGTGTGCCTCATCCATTGTGTAAGGAACACTTGAGTACTTGAGTACGTGAGCCCCAGATTCAATTCCTGTCCCGGTAAACCGACACAACGCAATATCAAGCCCATCAATGGACGTTCCGGACATGAGTCCGAGTATGGTGCGCACGGGTTTGGTCGCAATCTCGTGCAAGAGTTGTACATTTGCTTTCATAATCCAAAGGTACAATAAGGAGCCACGCCATGACACCCGATGATCTGGATCGATTTGATGAGGATGTGAAAAAATTGGTCGAGAATCTGGCCGGAGCGTTCAAGGCCGCTGAATACCGACATTTCATTCAGGAAACGACCGATACCTTGTATGTCTCGCTGAAAGGACTCGAAGCCTTCACTGAAGAGGAAATCCAAGCTCTTGCGATACCGATCCTGGACGACATCGACCTGGATTTCGACGAAATCATCCTATTGCCGATCGACTGATATGCATTACGAGCTACGTTGTTTTGTCTGCGACGCGCTCAACGACGAGCGCGAAACCTCCACCTACTGCACCACCTGCGGCAATGTGCTGACGGTAAAATATGTTGCCCCCATCACCGGAAATCATGTCCCGTTGAGCGAAACGGTAGCCGATCCGTTGCGGACGCGTCCGACCGAGCTCAAACGCCTCAACACCCTTTCCGAGCGATATGATGTCGATATCTGGGCGAAACTGGAGTTCCAGAACCCATCCGGCTGCTTCAAAGACCGAGGAAGTTTTGTGGAAGTGCGCAAAGCATTGGAACTGAAGGCTGATGCGATTTGCTTGGCTTCCACCGGTAACATGGCGGCATCCGTGGCCATGTTCGCGGGATATTACAATCTGCCCTGCTTCGTGTTCGTGCCCGAAACCACATCCGAAGCGAAACTCGCGCAAGCCACGATTTATGGCGCAAGCATCATGCGCATCAAAGGCGATTTTTCGGCTTGTGAGAATTTGTGCAAGGCCTTCGCCAAGTCCGGGAACTACTATCTGGCCGGAGATTATGTCTTCCGTGAAGAGGGACAAAAATCCTTTTCCTTTGAAACGATCGAACAAGGCGGGATGGATTTCGATCATGTGATGATTCCTGTCGGATGCGGGACGAACTACGCCGCCATCCATAAAGGATTTCAGGAAGCAAAGGCCGCAGGACTTATCACCCGCATCCCAAAACTCGATGCCGTTCAGCCGGAACATGCATCCCCCGTTGTTGAAGGCATCTTCAAGCGCGAAAAAATCATCAAGAAGTCGGTCAGCACCATGGCGACGGCCGTGGCCGCTTCCGACCCGATCGACTTTTATAAGGTTCTTAGTGGCATCGAGAAAACCGGTGGCGACGCGATGACTGTCACCGAAGCGGAAATCCTCGTCTCCCTTCGTGAAATGGCGCAAACCGAAGGATATTATACCGAAGCCGCCTGCGCCCTGCCGCTTGCCTGCCTCAAAAATCATCCGGAGCGATACCGCGGAAAAAAAGTATTGCTCGTGCTAACAGGCACCGGACTCAAAGACGCTCATGTGGTGGCCAAACACGCGCTTCCGTCGCCGGCGCTGGATGCGGATCTCACCCAAGTACTGGATTTCATCGCGTCGGGCTACATCACCATCCAAAAAGATTCGTTCGGGAAATCGCGCGACACCTTGATCGCGAATCTCAAGCTCGCGCCGCGCCAAGACAAAATCTTGCATGATTATCTGAACCGCATCAACCGCAAAGGAAAAACACTGTCGTCGAACGAGCTCGAAGTGCTGCAATCGCTGGTGTTCAACGAAGTCGACAATCTGGATTATCCGGTGATTGTGGACGATTACGACGTGAACATGCGCAAGAATGGCTTGGTCCATGCTTTGGTCACCCTGAAAGTGAATGGCGTGGAAGTGAGGACCTCGAATCATGGGGTTGGTCCGGTGGACGCCGTGCTGGGCGCCATCAAGAAAGAAACCGATAAGCTGATGGTGGTCGAGGTAAAAGGACATCAGATCGACATCCTGTCCCCCGACACGAATTCCCTCGTTGTGGCCACACTAACACTTGGATATATGGATCAAACCATCACCGTAAAAGCCGCAAGTCCCGATGTGATCGAAGCCGCCGTGAATGCGTTCGTGAAGGGGGTGGCGATGCTGGGAAGCGTGAAAGCGTGAAAGCGTAGGAATGTTAAAGCGTCAAAACGTTAAAATGTAAAAGCGGTACCTAAACAAGACTATGAAATTGAACCGAAAATCTACTATGGCCTCCTCTTCACGTTTTTACGCTTTAACGTTTTTACGTTTTCACAATCGTCTCATTTTTACGTTTTCACGCTTTAACGCTTTCACCATGACGCTTTCACGAATCCTGGCACTTAGTCTATTCTTCACATTTTCACACTTTCACGTTTTTACGCTTTCACAATTATATGCCCAAATGCCCGACGCCCCGCTCCGTACCGAAGGCGAGGGTCCCTTTCCGCGCTTGATCATCCGCGCTGCGATATTGATCGATGGCTCCGGAGCTCCGCCAACGGGTCCGGTGGATGTCGTGATCGAAGGAAACCGCATCACCCAAATCGCGACGGTGGGTTATCCGGGAGTTCCGATCACGGGTCGGCGCCCTGAGCTTCGCGCCGGCGACCGTGAAATCGACGCCACGGGAATGTATCTGTTGCCGGGCTTCGTGGACATGCATGGCCATATCGGCGGCGTATCTCAAGGAACCACGCCCGAGTATGTGTTCAAACTCTGGATGGCGCATGGCGTCACCACGGTCCGCGATCCGGGCTCCGGAAACGGCATGGAGTGGACCCTTCGTCATCGCCAACTCAGCGCGGAGAATAAGATCACGGCACCAAGGATCAAGGCCTATGTGAATTTTGGTCAGGGCTACGGACAAACCATCTCCACTCCCGCCATGGCCCGCGAATGGGTGACCAACATTTCAAGAAGCGGTGCGGATGGCATCAAATTCTTCGGGGCGCGTCCTGATATCATGGCCGCCGCGCTGGATGAGGCCGAGAAACGGAACCTGCGATCCGCCGCGCATCACGCCCAATTGAATGTCGCTCGTTTGAATGTGCTGAACACCGCCCGACTCGGACTCACCACCATGGAGCATTGGTATGGTCTGCCCGAAGCCATGCTCAAAGACGGAACCGTGCAGAATTACCGGCTCGACTACAATTACATGAACGAGCAGCATCGTTTCGAGGAAGCCGGGAAACTATGGGAGCAAGCGGCCGAGCCCTATTCCGAGAAATGGAATGCCGTGATGGACGAGCTCATCGGGCTGGATTTCACCATCAATCCCACATTCAACATCTACGACGCCAACCGCGACCTCATGCGGGCCATGCGCGCCGAGTGGCACGACGACTACACCCTTCCCTCCCTATGGCAGTTTTATCAGCCGAACCGTCGGGCGCACGGGTCCTACTGGTTCAACTGGGGCACCGAGCAGGAAGTACAGTGGAAAAAGAACTATGTGTTGTGGATGATCTTCGTCAACGAGTACAAAAACCGAGGCGGACGCGTCGCCGCCGGCTCCGATTCCGGATTCATCTTCCAGTTGTATGGATTCGGATTCATTCGCGAGCTGGAACTGCTGCGCGAAGCGGGCTTCCATCCGCTTGAAGTGATTTCCGCGGCCACCATCAAAGGCGCCGAAGCCTTAGGCATGGCCGATCAGATCGGAAGCGTGGAAGTCGGCAAACTGGCGGATTTGGTCTTGGTCGAAGCCAACCCTCTCGAAAACCTGAAAGTGCTGTACGGAACTGGCGCTTTGGTGCTGAATGAGAACAACGAACCCACAAGAATCGGTGGGGTGAGATACACCATCAAGGACGGGATTGTGTATGATGCGAAGAAGCTGTTGGAGGATGTACGAACAATGGTTGAAGCCCAAAAGTGAGTTCGACGGTTTCTGTCATTCACTATTTCCTTGGAATCAGGATCATATGTCCTTTTCCCTCTGTTGCTGTTTCAAAAAACAAGTTCATTTTACCATGGGTAAATGAATACTGAAAAGTTGTGGCAACTGACGAAGCAAATTCAGTCGCCATCCCACATATCAAGCGATTGCAAACAAATGCAATTTTTATATCCTGAGTTTCTTGGTCGAGGTCATAGTATCCAAAACAGTAATTACAGTTACTCTGACCTTCGAGCGAATATTGGTACTCTTTTTCAGCCAACACAGTGTCTTCTTTCAATTCAAACCAATACGATTCATTAAAATCTGGTTTTAGGGTTTCTCCATTATCATATCTGATTTCAACCAGTTCCCATGTTCCGAAAATGGAATCCGGAATCAAGGGTTTCTGCTCATTCTCAAACAAATCGCATCCGCTCATCAGCAGAGCGGCTACGACAGTCAGGTATATGAAAACATGTTGGCGATTGAAGAACATCTTATATGATTCGGGTTTGCGGCTATTCCTAAAGTAGAATGTGCGGCAATCCGACCTCAATCCCAAGTTATGCTATCGTTACCTAATCTTAGGCGACAGGATACCGGACGCGGGACCTCTTCTCTCCCCGAGGTGGGGGTTCATCCCCACCTATGAACGGGCGGATGCGATCCGCCCCTACTCTTCAACCAACACATCCGGATTACTCGTCAAGATGAACCCTCTCTTGCGGACTGTCTGGATGTATTCTTTCGGGGTGATTTCGTTGATTTTCTTGCGAAGGTAGCTCACGTACACGTTGATGAAGTTCGTCTGGGTGTCGAAGGTGATGCCCCACACTTTGTCGGCCAGCTCTTCTTTATCGATCACACGGTCGATGTTGTGCATGAAATAGGCCATGAGATTGAACTCGTTGTTCGTGAGCCAGACCACTTTTCCGCCAACCGTGAATTCGCGTTTGATCAGATTGATGTGCAAATCGCCGCAACTCAGATGCTCATTCGATTCGCTGCTTTGTTGTGAGCGACGCGTGATGGCTTCGATCCGCGCCAACAGTTCTTTGTTATCGAAGGGTTTTGTTAAGTAATCATCCGCCCCGAAATGCAAACCGGATACTTTTGTATCGATGTTCTTGCGGGCGGAAAGGATCAGGATAGGCGTCTTGTTTCCACGGTCGCGGAGGTCTTTGCAGACTTCGAGTCCGTTCTTATCGGGCAAGGCCAAATCCAAGATGATGCAATCGAACGGCTGGGTATCGGCTAAACGCTCTCCTTCCTCTGCTTCTGCGGCGACAGATACGGTATAGTTGTTTTTCTGAAGCACCCGCTGAACCAAGGTGCGCACCACTTCGTCGTCTTCAATAACTAATATGTTCATGCGGATGCAAGAGGAATAGGATACTCTGAATGCGTAGTTTAATAAATTCTAATGTATGGTAAAACAGCCAAAATGCCACGTCAATAGCCATTTTTTTTCAACCACGACACTCCGGACTTCAACATTGGAGAACTTAACGAATGGTCGTGGTCGAATCCTACAAATTCAGCGTCGATGTGATGTTTTTTTAGGATAGCGATCTGCTCCTGCTGCTTCTCCGGACTCACATCGGTATCCTTCAGACCATGCAAGGCCAACACCTTGATATGGCGCAATTGATCCCATTTCGAGTCCAATAGTTCGGTTTTGATGCGTCCGCCAATGATGATCATCTCATTGGTGTGCTTCCACCGGCTCAATCCGAAATACGCCGCTTGATACCCTCCCATCGAATAGCCAACCAGGCACAACCGCGTGATCTTTAGAAACGGCCTCACGCCATCGATGATCTCCTGAATGAATTCAGCGGTGTACTCAAGCGATTTCACGAACGATCCCTGCTTTCCATTGTACAGATACCAGGAATACCCGATTTTCTCCCGCTCTTTAGCGTGCGTGAGTTCGGGATACGGCCCTTGCAGATACAAGTGGTAGGCATCCAATTCTTTGAACGCCTCCGTTTTCTTCTCGAACAGATCCAAATACTGACCGCGTCCATGCAAATAGACGATCAGCGGTTTCGGTCCTTTCGGACCCGTTTCAACCAACTTATAGGGCACTTCAATCTTGAAGCTGGTTTTGCCCGATACCAACACATCCATCGGATAGCCTGAATTTTTGCTCTAAAATACACAGATGGTTCTTTGTAAATTGACCCGAAATCACAAAAAAACCACAAATTCAGCCGTTATGTCCGATATTCGCACCGACTGGACCGCTCACGAAGTCAGTTCCATCTACCACAGTCCGATTCTGGAATTGGTGTATCGCGCCGCAAATATGCATCGCAAGTACCATGCGATCGGCGAAGTGCAAGTGAACACCTTGTTGTCGATCAAGACGGGTGGATGTCCCGAAGACTGCGCTTATTGTCCACAAGCCGCGCGTTACAGCACCGACATCGACGCGCATAAATTATTATGTGTGGATGATGTCCTTCAATCGGCCCAAGCCGCCAAAGAATCTGGAAGCACCCGTTTTTGCATGGGTGCCGCCTGGCGGAAAGTGAAAGACAATGCCGAATTCGACCAGGTGATCGACATGGTGAAAGGCGTGAATTCGATGGGGATGGAAGTCTGTTGCACATTGGGGATGCTCACCGCCGACCAAGCCCGTCGCCTCAAAGAAGCCGGATTGTATGCCTACAATCACAACATCGACACCAGCTCGGACTACTACGAGCAGATCATCACCACTCGTACCTATGGCGATCGCCTCGATACGATTTCGCATGTGCGTGAAGCGGGATTGTCGGTCTGCAGCGGTGGCATCATCGGACTTGGCGAAGACGACACCGATCGTATCGACATGCTTCACACCTTAGCCACGCTCCCAGAACATCCGGAATCCGTTCCAGTGAATGCCTTGGTCGCCGTGAAGGGAACTCCGCTCGAAAATCAGGAACGTGTATCGGTTTGGGACATGATCCGGATGATCGCGACTGCACGAATCATCATGCCACGGGCAATGGTCCGCTTATCTGCTGGTCGACTCGAAATGCCGATCGTCGAACAAGCGTTCTGTTTCATGGCGGGTGCGAATTCCATCTTCGCGGGCGATAAACTACTGACGACCCCGAATCCTGGCGTAGATCAAGACAAAGCGATGTTCGAATTGCTTGGCCTGCATCCGCGCGAAGCGTTCAAAGAGCAGCCAGCCGTCGTCTGATGCTCTCGAAAATACGGTCGTATTGCTCGATGGTGGTCGTATACGGCGCCATCACATAGACCGTATTTCCCAGCGGACGTAGCAGGATGCCGTCTTCCAAGAATTCCGATTTCAACCGCTGCCCCACCCCGCTGAAATAACCCCGATTTGCGGATACGGGGACGTCCATTGCGACGATGGTACCGCAAACTCGGATTCGCTCAGCTTTGAAGTCGTGAGTGGTGAGTCGTGAGTGGTGGGACGCTTCAATGGATTGGATGACAGGTAATGCTTGGATGGTCAGTTCCAATGAAGCCAGTGCCGCGGTGCAACCGAGCGGATTGGCGGTGTACGAATGACCGTGCCAGAACGTGTGCGTGGGTTGCGGATCCCGAAACGCGTCTTGGATGTGAGATCCTGTGACCGTGAGCGACATGGGCAGAAATCCACCCGTCAATCCTTTCGACATACAAATGAAATCGGGCACAAATCCGGTCTTCTGAAACGCGAACAGCGATCCTGTCCGTCCGAAGCCCGTCATCACTTCATCAAAAATCACCAGAACCCCGAATTCCCTCGCCAATTCGCATGCGGCAGTAACAAAACCTGGGCGACACATCCGCATCCCTCCCGCCCCTTGCACCAACGGTTCGAGGATGATGGCGGCGTAGGCCTCGGGCGCCCTCGCTAACGTATCCCTGAGCGCTTGCAGGGCATTGGATTCGTTAAGGTCGACATCCGCGTCAGCGGTCCACGTTTCCGGAAATGGAAGGCGGTCCACAGCAAATAGTAATGGTTCGAAGGCATCGGAAAAGACGGATCGGGCTCCGGCTGACATCGCGCCGAAGGTATCGCCATGATAGGCTCCATCAAATGCCAGAATGCGGTTTCTTGCTATTTCATTTTGATTGCGCCAGTACTGCCAGGCCATTTTAAGGGCCACTTCAACGGCCGTAGAGCCATTATCGCTGAAAAACACGGTATTCAGAGAGGGCGGCAGATGGGATGTGAGCTTCGCGGCGAGTTCTTCGGCAGGCGGATGTGTGAATCCGGCGAATATCACATGTTCAAGAGTTTCGGCTTGTTTGGCGATCGCGGCAGAAATGACGCGATTCGAATGTCCGTGCAAATTGACCCACCAAGAGGAAATGGCGTCGATGAATTCGCGTCCGTCTTCCAACGTGAGCACTGAACCCTGACCTTTCACGACCTTCAGAGGCTCAATGGCGGAATGAAGCGGCGTGAACGGATGCCAGATGCGATGATCAGCCAATGGTGATGGTGCTTATGTCGAGCGGATCCATCCAAGGGATTTCAGCCAGTACGCGGACTTTCCCTATTTCCTGGATGTCGCGAGTGTTCAGCGGATGGGGTTCGCCGATCAAGACCACCCCCAGCACCGGAAGCCGTTTTTCGCGCAACAAATGCAAGGACAAAAAGGTGTGATTCAGCGTTCCGAGCGTCGTTCGAGCCACCAGAACAAGCGGCGAGGCGTAATAGCGCATCAGATCGAGCATGGTGCGATGATTGTTGAGTGGGACCAAGAGTCCGCCAGCGGCCTCCATCACCAACGTCCCATGGTAATCTGGCAATTTAATCGATCGCATGGATATAGACATCCCCTCTTTTTCGGCGGCTTGGTTCGGGGATAGCGGCGCCTTCAAACGAAGCGCTGGTTTGAGGATCCGATCTTCTGGCATGCCGGTGAGCTGGCGCACAGTCTCGGAATCGTCATCTTCCGGAAACCCGCTCTGCACCGGTTTCCAATAGCTGGCATGCAGTTGGTTGACCAATATGGCGGACACGACCGTCTTTCCCACATTCGTATCCGTTCCCGCGACCCAGATCCGCTCAGGCCAATCGCTGAATGAGCGCATAGGTGATGCCATAAGTGATGGTGAAACTCCGGCGGCGTTTGGACAACCACACCTCTTGGATCTTGCGGACCGTACCCGGCGCCGGACGATCATTGTGTGGTTTCACATCCGCTCCAATCCGCTTCAAATGCGTGAAAAAGTCCAAGGGTGATTCATAGGTCTCCTTACATATCTCATTCAGCACCAATGTCTTGTATTTCAAACCCATGTGCGTGGCCACATCCGGTTTCGGAAGGGAATTTCCGGTGAATGGCACCTGCGCTTCGCGGCATAAGGATTTCCACTGCGGAAAACTCTTGCTGTTGAAATACGAAATCGCAATGAGTCCCCCGGGCTTGAGTGATTTTCCCAAGGTGTTCAACGTTGCTGGGAGATCATCCACCCATTGAACGGTAAGGCCAGATAAGAGCAAGCCATATTCCGAATCGGCCTTGAAATCCTGGATGTCCAATTGTCGGAATACCGTCGTATCCGGAAGCTTATGGCTGAGTTTTGTGCGACAAACATCCAGCATGTCCGCGCTCAAATCGGTCACTTCCCGCGAATGTGGCGCGAACCATTTGGCTGTGCGTTCGGTGATGAAACCTGTGCCGCATCCGAATTCGAGAACGGGACCGTTCACATATTTCGTGAAGGGTTTGAGGAATTCCACCAGCCGGTCGGCGGCTTTGCGCTGAACCAAGGCATAGGTATCGTACTGATGCGATGCGGAACCGAAGGATCCGGCCACTGACGATTTCATCCCAACATGTTCTTCAACGAGTTCCAACACCAATCCGGTTCTGTGTAAGGTAGCGCATGACTGTCGCCCGGATGGATCGTTAGGGGAAAACCCAAGCGCTGGGCTTTGTCCAACGCAACGATCCGATCATGGCGGGCATGAAGGATAATCATTTTTCCACATCGGCGCATCACAGAACTTGCGGTTTCACTCTCTTCCAGAAGGATCAGATCGTCGCTGAGTTTGGTGACATCCTGGAAGCTCGAAATTCCTCTCTCCTTGTCTCCTGAGTTCTCATAGAAGGCTTGAAGCACCGGCACGGCTCCCATCCGCAAACGGTCTCTCATGCGGCGCGTGGTGCGTTTCTCAATGTCTGAATCACAAAATTGATCGAAGCCGCTGATCACGATCCAGATATCGGGCATGCCCATGGTATCGGGATCGAAAAACACACATCCTAGGCTATGAGTTACTAAAATTCTGCGTCGGTCTGTCGTGAAGCTCGGTTCGTTCGGCGCGCCGAAATAGCCCCGGTCGTACACGTGAAGGATGTCCGTTTCTGGAAGGAGTTTGCGCCACGGCTCCCAGGCCGATGCATCATATCCCCATCCGTGGATAAACATCCATTCCGAACTCATGAGCGGGCCATCTGCTCGATCAGAGCGTCGATGTGCTCTTGGGTGTGGCTGGCGGATACGGTGAAGCGGATGCGGGCGGTGCCTTCTTCCACGGTCGGCGGACGAATCGCTTGCGCGATGAACCCGGCTTGATGCAATTGTTCAGCCACCTTCATCGCATCCTCATCCGAACCGATCACAGCTGGAACGATGGCGCTTTCGGAGTTTCGGGTCGGATATCCGTGGGATGTGAGTCCGTTGCGAAGCGCATGGGCCATCGCGAAGACATGAGAGCGCTCGGCATTGAGTGAGGGCATCAGATTCAGAGCCCCTAGGCTCGCCCCTAACACCGCTGGAGGAAGAGATGTGGAATAGATGAATCCCGCGCTGAAATTGACCAGATATTCGCGGATGTCGGGTTCGCACGCCACGAACGCCCCGAACGAGCCGAACGCTTTCCCGAAGGTACCCACGACGATATCCACGCCCGGTTTTCCGAAGCACATGCCGCGTCCTTGCGGACCCATCAGACCGATTGAATGGGCTTCATCCACCATCAGAATCGCATCATATTTGTCGGACAGTTCGATGATGGAATCGATGTCGGCCAAATCCCCATCCATGCTGAACACGGATTCCGTGACAATGATTTTTCTCGAAGACGACTCGGCATCATTCTTCAACAATGTTTCGAGATGTCTGACATCATTGTGCCGATATCGCCTCAATGTGGCGCGGGATAATAATGCGCCTTGGTATAAGCTGTTGTGATTGAGCTTGTCGAAATACAAAATGCTGTCGCGATTGGCCAGTGCCGGCAGGACCGATGTGTTCATCTGGAAGCCGGAATTGAACAACAGTGCGGATGGGCGATCTGCGAAAGCCGCCATCCCCTGCTCCAATTGTTCATGGAGCAACAACGTGCCGGAAACCAATCTCGACGCGCCTGAGCCGGCGCCATGGCGTTCCAGTGCGACGCGAGCGCCTTCTTTGACGGCCGGATGCGTTTTCAGGCCGAGATAATCGTTCGAGCAGACATTCACCCGAAGGCCGTCATCCGGATGGCGATGCGCCGTGCGCAAGCGATGAGAGGCCTTGCGGTCGTCCAAGGCCTGCCGGATGAACTCGAAACGCGGTTTCACAAAATGGGTGTGGTTCTGAAGGTGCGGGCGATGGCTTCGAACTGATACACATAGCGCCGTTGCTTGTATTTGGGAGAAAACTGTCCGTATTCGATGAAATAAAGACGGCGCTGCACATCATCATACATCACATATGACATGAACGGTCCGCCCATCGATTGATCCGACATCACCCAGATGCCACGGGTTTCATAAGAGTTGCGTCCGTTGATGGTCATGAAACGGGTTTCGTGGGCACGACGGTAATCGGTGGTCACATACGCGTCTTCGCGGGATCCGCGCATGTAGAGTTGGTTGAGGCTGTCGCGACGGGCATTGATCCAGTCTTTGTTCACAAATTCGATGTTGTCGACATCCTCTATCCAATGAAACCAGATCCAACGGTCGTTATCCGGAAGAAAGCGCCTCATCGTGAGGAAATCGGTGGTATCGATGCCCACTCGGTAATCATGTTGGATGCGGATACTGAACCCATGATCCTGAAAGATGGAATCGGCCAGCAAGACCTGCTCGCCACGACGATACACATCATACTCATGGCGAGGCAGCTCCACCTCATGCAGGCTTTTGACGATGAATTCACTGTTCGAATTGATTTTTTCAATCAATTCCGCTTGGTTGTTCGCGACGATGATGAGCACGAATTGATCGCGATACCAGCGGTCGCGCAATGGAAACACAAATTGTTGCCCGCTCCGGATGCGGTCTTTCACGCCTTCACTGAGCAAGGAACTCACATAGCGTCCCACATTGGAACTGTCTTGCAAATGGGAAATGAGAACGAGATTCTTATGCTTCTGATGCTGGTCCACGTCCTTATTGGTCTTGATCGTACGGAATTGGATATCAAAAAAAGGTTCCGGGCGAGGAATCGTGCGGATGTAGCGACCGATGCTGTTTCGAACCGCATCCCCAACGGCATCATCCACATGGGAACTATCCATCACAACCAAGACTTCCGACACCGCTCCGATCGCGGCTTCGCGGTAATCACCACCGCATCCTTGCACATTTACCATTGCCGCAACCACAAGCACGGCAAGCGCTAACGTATTCAAAAAACGATACATGACCTAAGGTTTAAGCTCCGGTTTTGATGGAGCGTACGAATTGAGCCACCCGTTCCGTCCAGTCCGGGTTGGGGTAATGCGCGCGGATGGTTTCGATCAACGCACTCCCAATGATAAAGCCTTGCAAGCCGGAAGCAATGCGTTTCGCATCCTCATGCGATTTGATGCCGAATCCCACCAAAACCGGATTTTGGGTGATGTTGGCTCGCACCCGATCTTTGAACCGGTCGACCGATTTCTGAACATCTCCCCCATCCCGCGCTCCGGTCACGCCGGTCACGGAAACGCAGTACACAAAACCGGTCGATAACGAATCGATTAGCCTCATCCGCTCGTCCGTGGTGTTCGGCGCGACAAGGAAGATGAAATCCAACCCATTCGCGTCGCATAAGCGCTTCACGCGGGCGGATTCCTCCACTGGCACGTCCGGCAAAATCACGCCATCGGCACCGGCTTCCGCCGCATCCTTGAAAAAGGCATCGAATCCATATCGGATCACCGGGTTCACATACCCCATCAGGATAATCGGGATGGTGGATGTGGCTCGGATCTGGCGCACCATCTCCAATATCTGAGGGATGCCGACACCATTTTTGATCGCCACGTCTGACGCATACTGGATCGTCGGACCATCCGCCAGCGGATCGCTGAATGGCATGCCAAGCTCAATCAGATCCGCGCCGGCTTGTTCGAGTTTGTGAACCAGATCGACGGTGGAATTCGCTTCTGGATAACCAGCCGTCAGAAACAGGCTGAAAACAGGCTCGTCTTTCTTGTTGGAAAACAGATGTTGGATGCGGCTCATGAAAAGAAGTACTTGGAGATGGTGCCCATGTCTTTGTCGCCACGACCGGAGCAATTCACAACGATGATATCACCGACGGATGTGGTCGGCATCAGGGTTTCGAGATAGGCAAAAGCATGACCGGTTTCAATGGCGGGGATGATGCCTTCAAGACGACTGGCTCGCTGCACGCCGGCCATCGCTTCGTCGTCAGTAACCGGAACGTAGGTCACACGATGGATGTCGTGCAAATAGGAATGCTCCGGACCCACACCGGGATAATCGAGTCCTGCGCTGATGGAATGGGCCAGCGCGATTTGTCCGTCGTCGGTTTGAAGCAGATAACTCAGCGAGCCATGCAGCACACCAGGTGATCCTTTTGCGAATGTCGCGGCGGTTTGTCCGCTGTCCACGCCATGTCCGCCGGCTTCCGTGCCGATCAATCGAACCGATGCATCTTCGATGAACGGATAGAAGATGCCCATCGCGTTCGATCCACCTCCCACACATGCGACCACCACATCCGGCAACTTGCCTTCGATCTGCATGAGTTGGCGCTTGGTCTCATCACCGATGATGCGATGGAAATTGCGGACCATCATCGGGTACGGATGCGGCCCGACAACCGATCCGATGATATAAAATGTAGTGTCCACGTTCGTCACCCAGTCGCGGATAGCCTCGTTCGTGGCGTCTTTCAAGGTTTTGGAACCGCTATGCACAGGAACGACTGTCGCGCCGAGAAGGCGCATGCGGTCGACATTCAGCTTTTGGCGTTCGGTATCTTCGGCGCCCATGTAGACAATGCATTCCAGCCCGAATTTGGCGCAAACCGTTGCTGTGGCCACGCCATGCTGACCGGCTCCGGTCTCTGCGATGATGCGCTTCTTGCCCATGCGTCGGGCAAGCAAGACCTGACCGATCGTGTTATTGATCTTATGAGCGCCGGTATGGCAGAGATCTTCGCGCTTGAGATAGATGTTGCCTTTGCCGTAATGCTCAGTGAGTCGATGAGCGAGGGTGAGCGGCGTGGGTCGGCCGACGTATTCACGCAGCAGGGCAAGGTATTCGGCGTCAAACGAGGGATCTCGTTGTGCCTGGGCATACGCTTCTTCCAACTCGACGAGTGCGGGTATGAGGATTTCCGGAACGAATTTGCCCCCATAATCGCCGAAATAACCGGTTTCAGAGGGGACGTTGTACGATGGATTCATGAATTCAAGGATTCGATGGTGTCAAAAAAGTCGGATAATTTGGACGCGTCTTTCACGCCTGGAGAGGATTCGAGCCGACTAGACGCATCCACCCCGAACGGGTAAACCGTCTCAACCAAGTCGGACACGTTTCCGGCATGCAAGCCGCCCGAGACAAAAAACGGCACACCCGGATCGAAATCAATCAGGATGTCCCATGCAAACGTAGAACCCGTTCCACCGGACTGACCGTTCGTCTTCGTATCGAATAAGAAATAAGCCACACTGTCTGTAAATGGCGCGGTGAGCTTCATCAGATCGTCGGCAGTTGTATTCTCATCCACACCAAACGCTTTGATCACCGGTTTATCGAGCATCGCGATGTATTCGGGCGATTCATCGCCATGAAGCTGGATCATCGACACACCCGATACCTTCACATACTCGATCACATCATCCAATGGCTGATTCACAAACACAGCCACGGTTTTCGGTCCGTGAACCCAGTTGATGATGTCCTTCACCTTTTCAGCGGTGATATGCCTCGGACTTCCTGGATAAGCGATAAATCCAAGGAAATCGGCCATCGCACCAGATGCGAAACGGGCGTCTTCAAGACGTGTGAGTCCGCAGATCTTGGTCTGCACGTGGTAATCGGGGTCAATGATCATGAAAGAATGTTGGTTAAAGCCTCACCCGGATGGGCTTGGCGCATGAAATGTTCGCCGATCAATGCGGCGTTGATGTTGTGTTCGCGAAGATATCGGATGTCAGCGGGTGTCGTCAAGGCGCTTTCTGAAACAGTCACCACATTCTCAGGCGCAGTATTGAGCAACGCGACGCCTCGATGCACATCCACTTCAAACGTGCGGAGATCGCGGTTATTCACTCCGAAAATGCGGACCTGGTTGAAATCGATGTTCGCCACATCCGCCGAATCATAGGCTTCGACAAGACATTCGAGTCCGGCTTCGGTCGCGGCATGATGCAGCTCGGACAACTGGGTTCCACTAAGTACTGTCGCGATGAGCAAGATCGCATCCGCACCCCATCCTTTCGCTTCTTCGATCTGATACTCATCCACAATGAAATCCTTCCGCAGTACAGGGATGCTCACTTCGTGCGAAACCGTGGTCAAATACTCGCCTTTCCCTTGGAAAAAGGGTTCGTCCGTTAGCACGCTGATGGCGGCCGCACCGGCTTCCTGATATTGCGCGGCGATGCGTTGAGGATCGAAATCCTTCCGTATCAATCCTTTGGATGGGGATGCTTTCTTGATTTCGGCCAGAATCTTCACATCGTCCCCTTTCAAGGCATCATACAAAGATCGACGCGGACGATGATAGTCTTCCAAATCACAAAAATCGGCCTTACCCACCTTCCGCTTGCGAGAAATCAGATCTTCTTTGGTTTGGGCGATGATGCGGTCGAGGATGGTCATGCGCTGGCGCGGATGTAGGTGGTTAGTACTTTTTTCGCCGTGCCGGACATCACGCTTTCGCGCGCCATCTCAATGCCTTCCGCCAAACTCGAGGCTTTCCCCGAAAGTTCGATCGCTTTTCCGGCGTTCAGAAAAACCACCTCATTTTGCGCACGGGTGCCGTTTCCAGCCAGTATCGCACGGAGGATGGATGCGTTCTCGGTGGCATCCCCACCTTTCAGATCATCGGGTTCGGCTTTTGCGAGTCCATGAGCGGACGAATCGAGGCGATATGGAGCGCGAAGTAAGCGTCCGTGGATTTCATACACATCTGAAAGGGATGTGGTGCTGAGTTCATCGAGTCCGTCGTGCGAATAGACGGTTGCTGCGGCTTCTGAATCCAGATGGACCAGAATATTGGCCATGGTTTCGGCGGTTTCTCTGCTATATGCACCGATCAGTTGGCGTTTGACGCCGGCAGGATTCAGTAACGGACCCAGAATGTTGAAGAAGGTCCGCATCCCTAATGATTTCCTCACCGTACCCACATGCTTCATCGCCGGATGAAACAGCGGAGCAAATAAAAATGTGATGCCCGCTTCCTGAAACACCTGTTCCGCTTTTTCTTTACCGAGCATGGCATTTCCACCTAAGGCTTCCAGTACATCCGCGCTTCCACTGCGGCTCGAAATGCTTCTGTTTCCATGCTTGATGACCGGAACACCGGCTCCAGCCACCACAAAGGCGACCGTAGTCGAGATGTTAAAGCTTCCGGAGTGGTCGCCGCCGGTTCCGCACACATCCACCGCGCCTGTCACATCAACTTCCACCGGAATGGCGGCATAGCGCATCACATTCACAAACGCAGTGAGTTCATGGATCCGCTCGCCTTTCGCCCGCATCCCGAACAGGAAGGCTGCGATCTGGCTTTCGGGCACATCCCCAGAAATAATCATCGTCAGCGCGGATGAGGCTTCTTCAGCGGTCAGATCTTCGCGATTCGCCAGTTTATGCAGAATGTCGTTCATGCTCATGAGGTCAACCAGTTGCGCACCAGCTTCGGTCCTTCGACCGTCAGAATACTTTCAGGATGGAATTGGATGCCCTGAACAGGATGTTCCGCATGCCGGAGTCCCATGATCACACCATCGTTCGTTTCGGCGGTGATGGTCAGGGATGCGGGCAGATCCTCCCTCCTTACCACCAACGAATGATAGCGGGTGGCTGTGAATCCTTGGGGGATGTCGGCGAAAATGCGCTCACTATCATGAAAAATATCGGATGTTTTTCCATGCATGAGGGATGGCGCATGCACGACCGCGCCACCATAAACCAGGCCGATGGCCTGATGTCCCAAGCACACGCCCAACATCGGAATCTTGTGTCCGAGCCGACGAATCAGCTCCACCATGATGCCCGCATCCTCGGGTCGACCCGGACCCGGAGACAGCAGAATCTTCTCCGGATTCCAGTCTTCCACCTGATCCACCGTCACCACATCATTGCGTTCCACGCGATAGTCATCCGTATGCTGGGCAACAAGATGAACCAAGTTGTATGTGAAACTATCGTAATTATCGAGAATCAATATCATAGAGAAAATTGTCTAAGAATTCCGGTCGCTTCGCGGATGGGTTTCATGACGGATTCCGCCTTGGCTCGAGCCGCATCGCCTCCGGATTTGAGCACATCCAACACATGAGCTTCGTCGTTCTGTAATGCTTTTCTTTTTTCGCGAGCATCGTGAAAGTAATCTTCTAACAATCCCAATAAGTCCTTCTTCGCATGACCGTACCCATAACCACCTGCACGGTATTTTCGTGCGATGTCGGCCGAAACGGATGCATCCGCAATAAGTCTGATCAGCGCGAACACATTGCAGGTCTCCGGATCCTTAGGTGATTCCAACGGCGTGGAATCGGTTTGAATCGACATCACTTTATCTTTCAGAACTTTTCCCTCATCGAAGATGCCAATCGTGTTGTCATAGGACTTGGACATTTTGCGACCGTCCACACCCGGCACCGTGGCCACTTC
The DNA here is from genome assembly GCA_041749075.1 of Balneolales bacterium. Lineage (GTDB taxonomy): Bacteria > Bacteroidota > Rhodothermia > Balneolales > HLUCCA01 > CAMTWZ01. The sequence goes on from JBGTBY010000035.1 coordinate 371,395, forward strand.
CTTCACAATATGGGCTTCTGGGAGCCGTAGTAGGTCCTCACCATACGTGTTGTTGAATTTGATGGCCAGGTCGCGTGTGATTTCAATATGCTGCTTCTGGTCCGCCCCTACAGGCACGAGGTCGGAATGATAGATCAATATATCCGCCGCTTGCAGGATGGGATAGGTGAACAAGCCCACATTCGCGCCGAGTCCTTGAGCGACTTTATCCTTATAGGACACGGCCTTTTCCATCAGGCTGACCGGACACATGGTTCCCAGAATCCAAGCCAGTTCGGTGACTTGCGGCACATCGCTTTGTACGAAAAACGTGCATTTGGATGGATCCAAGCCCAACGCCATATAATCGATGGCGATGTCGAGCGTATGGCGACGCATCAGGGCGCCATCATGCCGCGAGGTCATCGCGTGATAATTCGCAATGAAATAATACGCCTCACCTTGGTTCTGAAGCGCGATATGCTGCTTCATGGCACCGAAATAGTTGCCGATGTGTAAACGTCCCGAAGGCGTAATGCCAGATAAGATGGTCATGATGTCATGTTCAGTGCCAGGCTCAAGGCTTCCACCAAGGCTCCGGCTTTGTTCACGGTTTCGTCATATTCGTTTTGTGGCACTGAATCGGCCACGATTCCGGCTCCCGCTTGTATATAAACGGTATCGCGTGTGGCCACCATCGTGCGGATCGCGATGCAGGTGTCCATATTCCCGCTGAAATCGAAATAACCTACGGCGCCGGCATACGGTCCGCGCTTGGTCGATTCCAAAGCATCAATGATTTGCATCGCCCTCACTTTCGGCGCGCCACTCACGGTACCGGCGGGGAAACACCATTTCAGAGCATCCACGGCTGATTTATCAGGCGCCAGGTCTCCCCTCACATCACTCACAATGTGCATCACATGGGAATAGCGGACCACGATTCGATCTCGAACCATATGAACACTCCCAGCTGTGGAAATTCTACTGAGATCATTCCGACCCAGATCCACCAACATGATGTGTTCGGATAATTCTTTCGGGTCGGCCATCAGATCGGCTTCCAACGCCGCGTCTTCCTCATCACTTTTCCCGCGCTTGCGGGTTCCGGCGATCGGCAACACTTCGGCTTTCCCATCCTGTACGCGAACCAATACTTCTGGGGATGATCCCACTAACGCAAATCCATCAAAATCCAGATAGAACAAGTACGGGGATGGATTCACCATTCGAAGCGCCCGATACAACATGAATCGATCGCCTGTGAATCCTTTGCTGAATCGCTGACTCAGCACCACCTGGAAAATATCACCCTCATAAATATGGTTCTTTGCGGTTTCCACCATCTCGGTGAACCGCTCCGGACTCGTATTGCTTTTCAGAGGCTCCGGCGACAAAGAAAATGGTGTGGAACCGGATTGGTCCCCCATCGCCACTTCCTGCATGCGATTCAATGATTCTTGCGCGGCATCATACGCGGCTTGAATGTCATCATCCCCATTCAATCGAACCGTTTTGATCAGGATGATGCGGTGTTTCACATGGTCGAAGGCATACACTTCATCATAAAAGCCCCAAATGGCATCCGGCAGACCCAGATCATCGTTCGGAACATCCGGAAGATGTTCGGTGAAGCGGACGGTATCATAACTCGAAAACCCGACCGCACCCGCTGTGAACCGAGGCAGATCATTGATTTTCGGCTCGCTGTATTCGTTCGTCAACTCATGAAGAACATCATAATAGTCGGATGCGGGATGGTCAGATGTCGCTCCATCGCGCTCGACACTGAGTTTTGCTTGGTTCAGACGAAGGGTCTGGTAGGGATTTCGACCGATGAACGAATACCGAGCCAGGTGCTCGCCCCCTTCCACCGATTCGAGCAAAAAAGGGAACGTGGCGCCGTTCCGGATCCTCAAAAACAAAGACACCGGCGTAAGCATATCGGCCAGCAACATCCGGTGGACCGGAATGGCCGTGTGTGTTTTCGCATACTTTTGGAAGGTCTCGAACGTCATAAAGGTTTACTCAAGCAGAAAAGACAAAAAAAAGCCCGCATCAGCATACTGAAGCGGGCTTGGGAGAATGTCGGAATTTGTTAGATACACACCATCAGCCATACCGCTTCACGCGATTGGCCACCACCAAGGATTGTTGGAATGGATGTGTTTCATGATGGGTTGAAATTATTGCAATAGGCAACGAATTGCAAATTTGGTTATACTTGAAACTCATAAAAATGGTGATTTTGCAACGTATCCGGTTTATTCCCCTGCTTTTTTCACTGGCGTTCCTATCGTGCGATTCGGAACCCGGTCTACCTACCCAGAGTCCTTCCGATTACCGACTCTCCCAACTGACGATCCAACCGAACCCGATCGTGTTCCTACCCGAGCAATCGGTCAAAGACACGACTGTGCAGGTGAGGTTCCAAGTTCGGGTGATGGATGGTGTCGCCGTCGGACCAAATCCTACTGTGCTGGTCTTCGATCCATCGAACGATGTCGCGGTCGTGGAAACCTTGATGACGCCCGTTACCGGGTCCACCGATTTGTATGAACATGTGATGTCGATCTCCACAACCACTATCTCCTTCCGATCTTTCAATGTGTCTGTATATATGGTGGATGTGGACGTTCCCGTATCCAACAGCATTAGCGGTCAGGTATCCATCACCGGATTCTCAACCGGCCGACCCATTCTTCTTTTCGAGCAAACTCCTGCGACCGTTACCATACCTTCATCCGGACAACAGTCCTTCGATCTTAAAGCAAAAGTGGCCCACCCGAATGGATTGAGCGTGATCGAACGGGTTGAAGTGGCCATCCGCGGACAGAACGGGGTCGCGCTAAACGGTTCCCCTTTTCAACTGTTCGATGACGGAAACCTGGGCACCAACGGGGATGTCACCCCAGGCGACAGTTTGTTCACACGGCGTTTCGTGATTTCCTCGAGCAACAATCCCGATACCTATACCCTGAAATACGTGGCGATCGACCGTTTCGGAGCGGCAAGCGACACCCTTACCGCCACCATGAGGTTCCAGTGATCCGAGTTCTTCTCTTATTTCTTTTGTTGATAGGGCCATCTGTGATGAGTGCGCAGATCTATGGTCCTCGTCCGGAGCAAATGGCCCCGTTCATCCAGAACAGCATTTCGAACATGGCGGCATTCGGAGACACCTTATGGGTGGGTCCGTCGCTGAACCGGAACATCGGGCATGCCAACAGTTGGTATGTGGCTGAAAACGCCGATACCGTGATCAATGGACCAGGCCGATTGTTTTCGATCTCTCTCGGGCAGGATACGATCGTGGCAGGCCTGGGGTTCTCCAAGGAAGTTGGCGACGCGTCGGTACAGACCGCTCTTGGTTTTTATGTGAGCGTGGACGGAGGCGACCAATGGCGGTATATAGAGCCACCATTGGATGCACTGGATGCGGATTCGATCTTATATGGTGGTCGCTACCTCGATGCCTTGCCGATCGTGGTGCCGGAACAATCGCCGCCATACAACGTGGATTTTCGCGGGGATGTGATCTTTTCGGCGTCGTGGGCCTCGGGAATCCGCCGTTCGACGGATTTCGGCTTCACTTGGGAGCGCATCCTTCTGCCTCCTACCGAGCTGGATTCCTTGGTTCCAGAACAGACGTATGATTTTTACTTCGATCCGCGCGTTCCTCAAAGCGGCTCTCCCAACCTCCCCATGTTCCGCAACGGCTGGCAGAACTTCCTCGGATTCAGTGTGATGATCGATGGCATCGGGCGTGTTTGGGCCGGAAGCGCAGGCGGCATCAACGTATCCGACAATGCGCTGACCGCTCCTGCCGATTCCATCCGCTGGCGTCATTTCCGGGCCGGAACCGGATCCACCAACATGATGGGCAATTGGATCATCCGCATCCGCGAACATCCTCTTACTGATGATGTCTGGATGACGAATTGGATCACCGGTGAAGGGGAATCACAAGGAATCGTGGCCACATCCGACGGCGGACTCACCTTCCGTCGCTATCTGGAAGGCGAGCGAATCAACGACATCGGATTTCATCATGGGAAGATTTTCGCGGCTGGCGAATTCAACCTGTTCATCAGTTCGGATGATGGTCAGACCTGGGAGCAACGCACCGGTATCCGATCGACGAACGCACGGCTCAAGCCCAATGCATCGTTCCGTACCATCGCCGCGACCACATCCCGCATCTATATCGGAACCAGCGACGGACTCATTTCAACCACGGATGGTGGAGAAACTTGGGACATCCAACGCGTCGATTTCCCATTATCTGGAAACAATATCCATACCGATGTGAATCGGGAAACAACCCATTATGCCTACCCCAATCCGTACAGCCGCACACAGCATGATGTGGTTCGGATCCGTTTCGAAGCTCAAGCCGGCGTGCCATCCTCCATCACCTTATATGATTTCGGCATGAACCCCATCCGAACCATTCGAACGAATGGCGCGTCCATCGGCGTTTCGGGTGTGTATGAAGCGGAATGGGATGGATTGGATGGTGCTGGACGCAAAGTCGCGAATGGTCCTGTCTTCTATCGGATCGATGCGGGTGGATCCATCTTGAACGGTAAACTTCTGGTGCTCGACTGATGCGTATTCCAATTCTTCTATGCTTTTTTACGATGTCGGCTCCTTTGATGGCTCAATCGGGTCAGTTTGCCGGAGCGCCATTTCGTGTGGGTCATTCAGCGTATGCGATGTCGTTGGGCAACGCAATGACGGCTTCTGGAAACTCGGCCATGTCGTATTTCAATCCGGCCCTTGCGGCAACAGCTGGTGCGAAACAGCTTGAAATAAGCACCGCTTTGATGTCGTTCGATCGGAAATTGAGCGGACTCACCTTCACGACGAATCTCCCTCCTAAAGCCGGACTCACCATCGGCTTGGTCCACAGCGGAGTCAGCCATTTCGATGGACGAACCCTTAGCGGGTATCCGACCGAGCGATTCGGCATCTACGAGGCGCAACTCTTCACGCAATTCGGAATTCGTGCGGGTAAAAACACCCAATTGGGAGTCGGTATCAAGATTTCGATGGCGAATTATGGAAACAATGTGGATCCAGCCAGATCCGTGTCATTGGATTTAGGGCTACGCCGGCAATTGTCTGAGAATGCCGCTTGGGGCATCACCGTTCAGGACATGATCGGGTCCTACACGTGGAACACTCAGGATTTGTGGGGAACCGTTGGATCCAACCAGCAGGTCGACAAATTTCCGATGCGGCTGAAAACTGGCTTCGAGTACCAGATCAAGCCACTCAACGTGGTGGCGTATGGCGAGCTGGAACGGCGTGTATTGTTCGCTTCCTATGAGGACGTCAGCCTGACCACATCCCTTGGTGAACCGTTCTTGATTCGCGAAACAGTCGACATCACCAATAAAGAGGATTTCCTCCGACTCGGCGCCGAATGGTTCGCCCATGAACGCCTGCGTGTCCGCGCCGGGTGGCAAAGTGACGACCGTTGGGCGGCGGGGTTCAGCCTCGTAATCCCGGTCCAACGTTACATCCCGGTGATTGATTACACCGTGGCCAGCGAACCCGGACGCGTGAGCATCCTCCATCAATTCGCATTCCGATTCCAATTATGAGATCGATCTTATTTCTGTTGATCCTCGGCCTGCCGCTTTCCGTTGCCTCACAATCCGACGGTGGCCTGCGTTTCTTGTCGATCGGCACCGACCCGGTTCAACTCGCAAGCGCCGAAACGATGGCCGCATCCACGACCGGTGCAAAGACTCTCTTTGCGAATCCGGCTCTGATGGGATTTGAATCGGGCTCGTCTCTCGGTTTGTCGAACACGTTTTGGCTCGATGGTGCCTATAACCGCACCGCTGCCTGGGTTCAACCATCCCGATTCGGCACCTTCGGATTCGGTGTGCTTTCGTCATCCGTTTCAAATATCGAAGCGCGGCAAACCCCGGGTCCGCCGGATGGCACGTTCAATGTCACGTATTTGTCGTTCACAGGTGGCTATGCGAGACAATTTGGAGCGGTATCGGTCGGCGTGAACGCGTCATGGCTGTCAGAGCAGATCTTCGACCGCTCCGCAACAGGTTACAGCGTCGGTGGCGGTATTGCCGCGAAATTGCTGGACGATCGCATCCGCCTTGGGTCAACGGTTCAGCACATCGGGAAGATGGACCCCTTGATCACTGAATCCTCACCCCTTCCATCGATCTGGAGAACCGGCGTACGGGCCGATATCATCCAATTCTCCGTGAACGGCTCGTCTGAAATCCCCATCATCATTTCCACCGCCGCCGATGTGCACGTGCCATTGGATGATGATGCCGCGTATGTTTCCGCCGCCATGAATGTGACGGTTTCGGACGTGTTGACCTTCTATGGCGGAATTCGCTCGGGCGATACCCGTCGTCCCTTCGGCACAGGGATGTCCATCCAATGGCAGAAGTTCCGTTTCGCATACGCCTTGGTGCCGTTTGATGCTGGTTTCGGCATGACCCATACCTTGGGCATCAACATCGGCATTTGAAAAAAAACGCTAAAGAAACGCAGTAACCGAATACGGGCACTGGCTGTTCGCTATTTTGCGTGCATGAAATCAGCTCTGTTTTCCGCCCTCGTTATTCTGTCGGTCCTTTCGTGCTCCAATGAGGAGTTGGTCTTGCGTCCAGCCCCGGAAATCGAATGGGTATCGATCGAAAAAGGCTTGAAGGATGCGAAAGACAGTGATAAGAAGATCTTGGTCAACGTGTACACCGACTGGTGCGATTTCTGCAAGAAAATGACGAATACGGTGTACCCCGATTCGACCGTGCGATCCAGTGTGTATGAACATTTCGTCTCCGTGGGATTGAATGCGGAATCCGAGAAGATGGTGCGATATCAGGGTGAAGATCTCACCGAAAAACAACTGGCCCGAAAATTGGGTATCCGCTCCTATCCGACCATGCTCTTCTTGAATTCGGATGGAGAATTGATTCTGCAGTCGAACGGGTACATGCCAGCGAACGATTTCAACCGGATGTTGATGTACATGGGCTCGAACGCCTATCTGACGATGGAATTCATCGATTACGTGCCCGACAACAGCACGGCGAAACGTTAGTCCGTCGGGGTCGGATCGTCGCTCATGAACTCGGTCCAGAATTGGATGAGCCCAGTGAACAACCCTTTTCCAATGTATGCCACCATCGCAATGATGAGTCCGTCTTCTCTGAAAAAGACAAGCAAGGCGGTTGATGCCGCAAACCAATACACTTTGAATTTATCGACAGGCTGGCCACGCTGAAATCGAGGAAGTTTGTCGAACGGCACCGCACTGACCATCAGAACAGAAAGCAAGATGGTCATCGGAATCAGCACTTGGTTCAATCCGTTTTCAAGGAACAGGAACCATTCCGGTACATCGCGGAAAAACAAATAGAATGAGACCACCATGCCGGCTTGAACCGGAATCGGCATACCTCTGAAATGAGACGGAGATTCCTCCACTTTCGCTTCCACATTGAAACGAGCCAACCGGATCGCACCGCACATGGCGGGTAACGCAGCCAAAAGAATGCCAACAGGCTGTGTCAACGCGAACAAACCATACTTATACAAGAGCAAGCCTGGAGCCACGCCAAACGAAACGACATCACTCAGGGAATCCAATTCGGCGCCGAATTGTCCGGATGAACTGGTTAGGCGGGCCATGAACCCATCCAAGCCATCGAACACACCAGCGAAAACGATCAACCAAGCACCATTCACCAGTTTTCCTTCTGAAATCATGACGATGGCCATGAATCCGCAGAAAAGGTTCATCAAGGTGAAGAAGCTCGGCACCACACCTTTGGGTATCGGCTTCTGAAACCGCGGTTTGATGCGGCTTTGATAACGTTCTCTGACCGTACTGTTGCTCATCGGATACGTCCCAATATGGTTTCTCCAGCGACCGTGATATCGCCGATGTTCACATTCAGTTGGATCGAGTCGGGAATCAACAGATCCATTCTCGATCCGAATTTCATAATACCGAAGCGATCACCAGCGGTAACGGCATCCCCTTCATTGATATGAAAGGTGATGCGGCGGGCGATGAACCCGGTGATCTGTTTGAAATACATTTTTGCGCCGGACGCATGACGCACACCGAATTCGGCGCGTTCATTCAACAAAGAGGCCTTCTCGTGCCAGGCCACTAAATATTCACCGGGATGGTACATGCTGTATTCCACCATGCCGCTCATCGGAATGCGGTTCACATGCACATTCATCGGCGAAAGGAAGATGCTCACTTGGGTGACTTCTTCTTTCAAGTAATTCGGTTCGACCACCCGTTGGATGAGGATCACTTTCCCATCTGCTGGAGAAATCAACAGATTCGGATCTTGAGGAATCACTCGATCCGGATCACGGAAAAAGTACACGGTAAAACCGGAGATGAATACAGCCAGACCGAAAAACAACCATTGTGGCCACGATCCCAACCACCATCCGATAGCGATTAAGACGAGTGAAATGGCGACTGCGATCCAGATTGTGGAATATCCGTCAGGTGCGAACTTCAAATCAGCCTCCGAAAAAGCGAAGAATATCGTTGAATGTGACAAAGATCATCAATCCGAGAACCAACACCATCCCCACCTGCTGCATCACCATGCGGAAACGGACGGAAGGTTCTTTGCGGACGATGGCCTCATACACAAGAAATACAAAGTGACCACCATCTAAAACAGGAATCGGCAACATGTTCATGATGGCCAGGGTGATGCTTAAGAACGCGGTGATGGTCCAGAAGCCGACCCATCCACTGCGGTCCGTGGCTTGACGCGTCACAGATGCGATGGCCAAAGGTCCACCCAGATTTTCGCGAAGGGACACATCCCCTGAAAAGAGAAGTCCGAAGCCGCTCAGAATTCCGTTCGTCGATTCCCAGGTATTCGCAACACCGGCGCCAATGCCTCCAAAGAAACCGTAGTCGACAGACACCACTCCGAATTCATCAATCGGATTCACCGGATAAATTCCAACGGTTTTGGAAACCGATTCTGGCGTCACACTGACGTTCAATGTATCGGACTGACGCACCAGGGTGAGATTCATCGAACCTTCGCTGCTTTTGATGAGCGTCGTGAGGTGGGTCCACCAATGGACGTCTTGACCATCCACCGCGATAATGCGGTCGCCGCCTTGGATACCGGCTTTTTCTGCGGCAGAACCCATCACAGTCGATGAAATGATGCTAGGAAGTGCGTTTTCGATGGAAATGAAATTCGGACTGCTGTTAAGGCGGTCGATGAATCCGACAGGCGCAGGTAAATCAACTACCGCTTGATCACGCTCCACTTGGAAGACGATGTTCGATGACGTGAGATCGGCGATCGAAAACAGGTTTCCACCTTTATAGGTCTCGGGGCGGTTTCCGTTCACTGAAATCAACCGGTCGCCGGACCGGAAACCGACCTCATGAGCAAGCGATTCTTGCGGGATGTACAAACTTCCGACATTCTCAGATGGCACTTCTTGCGAGCCATAGGTCCAGAACATGCCCGTGTAGATGATGACGGCCAAAATCATATTGAAGATCACACCTGCGGTGATCACGATCATCCGCTGCCAGACGGGCTTGCTGCGGTATTCCCAAGGCTGAGGCTCGGATTCGATGAACGACTCATCCATGCTTTCATCGATCATCCCTGAGATTTTCACATATCCGCCAAGTGGCGTTGCCGAAATGCAATAATCCGTATCGCCCTTCTGAAATCCGAATAGACGTGGCGGAAATCCGATGGAAAATCGTTCCACACGCATGCCGAACCATTTGGCGGCGAGGAAGTGACCCAACTCATGAATTAACACAAGAATGAAGATGGCACCAATGAAGATGCCGATAGTAGTGAGAACGGATAGAAGGGATTCCATCAAAGAAAAGATTGGTTATATGGACGATGCCCGCGCGCGGGTCTCTTGATTCACAAACGGTAAATCACTCAGTTGGATGGAACCCTTGCTTGGCATGTGCGCCAAACAATCTTCCACCAAAGAAGCGATTCGAATATACGGAATTTCATGGTTGAGGAACCTTTGCACCGCCACCTCATTGGCCGCATTCAGTACGGCTGGAGCATATCCACCGGCCACCATCGCTTCCATCGCCAATCGGAAACAGGGAAAACGTTGCGTGTCCACCGTCGAGAAGCTCAGATCTGTGGTTCGGGTCCAATCCACCCTCGGAGCGTCCAATTCCCATCGATCCGGATAGGTGATCGCGTATTGGATCGGAACTTTCATATCAGGCATTCCCAACTGCGCTTTGATGGATCCATCGGTGAACTGTACCATCGAATGGATGATGCTTTGCGGATGGATGAGGGCCTCGATCTGGTCGAACCTCAACTGAAACAACCAATACGCTTCGATCACTTCGAGTCCTTTGTTCATCAGCGTGGAAGAATCGATCGTGATTTTCGACCCCATCGACCAATTCGGATGCGCCAACGCATCCTTTACCGTCACGTTTGCCAGTTGATCGATCGTGTGATTTCGGAAAGGCCCACCGCTCGCCGTGATGATCAGTTTGTCGACCCGCTCCATCGATTCGCCCGCAAGGCATTGCAGGATGGCAGAATGTTCCGAATCCACAGGCAAGACCATCATCTTATCCAAGCCAAGCCAAGGCTTCAGCAATTCGCCACCCACCACCAACGATTCCTTGTTGGCGAGGGCCACGCGCTTTCCGCTGGTCAAGGCCACATAGGTCGGAAAAAAACCGGCAAAACCGACCAAACTGTTTAAAACAGTGTCGGCATCAGTGGCTCGAACCGCATCCAACAGCGCGTTTTCACCCTGAACGATCTCGGTGCCATCCAAACCGGATTCGGCTTTTAAATTCGTGTATCCGTCTTCAGTACCGATGACCGCCATTACAGGCTTGAATTCGCGGATCTGTGCCGCAAGCAATTCCCAATTCTGATTGGCTGTGAGCAGGGAGACGGATAGCCGCTGCGGATGCTGGCGCACGATATCCAATGTTTGGGTGCCGATGGAACCGGTCGAGCCGAGAATGGCAAGAGAATGAAGCGTCATGGACGGAGTATAGGTGTTTGATTGGTGATCATCGCCAACATGCGTCCTGCCGATTCCTTTTCTCGTCGAAAACTCCAGAATAAATCGGCATGCTCTACGGTGCATCGCCCATCCATTGAGATATTGGGCTCGTTCAGTCCCGCCGAAATCAAGTCCGATTCCAGAAACCCGCTCAGGTCCACATGCGGTTTCTCAAACCCGTCGCGATGCACGAATCGTTCCGGAAACCGAACCGCGACTTCCTCTCCCACTTCAAACGCCTGGATGCCGATGCACGGACTGATCCAGGCCTCGATATCCTGCGGATTGGCGCCCGCCTCCACCATCATTTTGATCGCGTTGTGATGGATTCCTCCAACCGCGCCTCTCCATCCGGCATGAACGGCCGCCACGATTCCATTTATAGGGTCTGAAAACAGGATTGCGGCGCAATCGGCCACTTTGATTCCGATGGTGAGTCCGGCTGTGCGAGTGATCAAGCCATCTGTGGCAGGGTACAAACCGTTCGTCTCTACCCACGTCACCTTCGTTCCATGAACCTGCACAGCTACAGCCATGATGTCCGGATCCGGGGTTTCGTCGCTGTCTCGAAGTGTGAACCGGGCCTTAACAGGTAATTTCAGCTTAAGAAAGGACATCAACAGCCTCCTCGGGCATATCCATACCGGTCCATAATCCGAAACTTAGCGCGGCCTGACCTACGAACATCTCCATCCCCCCGATCACATCCCCTTGTTTGTCTGAAATCTGAGACATAAAGGGTGTGACTCGCGGAATGTAGATCAGATCGTATCCGATCCTTTCGGGATCCGGCGGAATGTCGAATCCATCCAATGGTGATTTACCTTCATGACTGGGCAAACCCAGTGGTGTGGCGTTCACCCAAAGTTTGGCATCCAATGCGTACTCCATCCAATTCGAATAACTTAATTGATCTTGATCTGCAGGATCCGGTGTTCTCGAAACCGTGAACACCTGCTTCAATCCCATCCATTTTAATGCGTGGATGACGGCCTTTGCCGCGCCACCCGACCCAAACACAACCGCCGAGCCGTCGCGCAGTCGTTCCGCGGCAGACTGCAAGGGAAGCAGGAATCCGGCCAGATCGGTGTTGTAGCCGATGAGCTTGCCATCACGGGGAACGACGGCGTTCACAGCCCCGATGGACTCAGCCAACGAATCGAGCTCATCCATAAAGGGGATGATGGATTGCTTATGAGGAACGGTGACGTTCGCACCTCGGAACCAGGGCGACCGAAACACATCCCTCACCAAATCCAGATCTTCATCCGGAACTTGGGTGCGGAGATAGGACCAGTTCAGGCCTGCGAGCCGGAACGCCTCGTTATGGAGCTTGGGCGACAAGCTGTGTGAAACCGGATTGCCGATGATCGTGCAAAACGGGGAAGTCGGTAGCGATTTAAGGACGTCTCGAATGAGCATGGGATTCCTAAAAAAAAAGGAAGCCTTGTGAGCTTCCTTGAAATCATCGTCAGTAAGACAACGCGATCAGACGGTTTCTTCAGCTTTGACTTTGCCTTTAGGGGCTTTCTCATCGTTGAAGGTGCCTGCTTCAGCCTGTTCACGGAAATTTTCCAAATTGGAACGGAGTTCGGTGGACAGATTTTCGATGAAGGCGGTCACTTCGTCGGTGGATTCGCCGAAGAACATGCGGTAATCCAAGCTGAAATCCACTTTGGTACGGGTACCGTTATCCAGAGGAGTGAACCGAATGGTTCCGGTCTGGTTCATGTTACCGTTGATGGTGATCCAAGCAAAACGGGTGTTGCGAAGGTCGTCAATGATGTTGGTCGTCCATTGGAAATCTTCTTTACCGATTGCCGTCTTGTATTCGAAGGTCTGGGAATTGATCTTATTAACCTGATCAATGTGCTTGAGGAATTTTGGAAAATCCGTCGGGGAGCTCATTAATTCGTAAACCTTGGCCAGGGGCAGGTTAATATCTATCGTTTCGTGCGCCATATGATACCGTTTAGCTTCGTGAGTGTGGGTTGATTTGTGGTCGATGAAAACATCGGCGGCAGAAGGAAGAATTACAGGGAAGTCTTGTCCGCATTTACATAATTTACGGCTTTTAGAGTTAAACGGCAACAAACTACATGATTCTGAGACAGCTCGCCTTTGTATTTATTACGTTAGTTGGAACGTCATCAGCGTTTTCCCAGACCACTTTCTCCGGTTTCGCCCGTTCGTATGTCGGATATACCCCTACCAGCCCCCCAAAAGGCATCGTCAAACGAAATTCATTGCGACTGGAATCGGATGTCCGACTCACCCATATTCGGGCATACACGTCCGTTCAAGCCGATCATGAGTTCAACACGTCCCCCAACTCGTTCAGCTTGATTGTGCGGGAAACGTATCTGGATGTGCGCACCGGTCCGTTCGATATTCGCGCCGGACGTTTCATGCATCATTTCGGTCGGTCGGAAGGCTTCATCCTCACAAATGTGTTTTCGTCATATGATTTGTCGGAATTTCTGACACAAGACATCACGGATTTGACTCGCGGCTTGGATGGGATCCGCGTTTCGGGTTTCCTGGGCTCGAACGCCGTTCATCTGCTCGCATCCCCGTTTCAGCCGGAATCATCGCTGCCGACAGGCATTTGGTCGGTCACGAACGATTCCATCAACGGCATCCCCATCCGTTCCACGCAACGGAAGAACCAAGCGCTTGAGACGGGTCCACTGCGCATGGCGGCGATCATCGCGCTGCGTCCGAGGTTGAACATCGATCTGGATCTGGCGGTCGGACATTGGAGTTTACCCGTCGATGCCTATGAGAAAACCATCAGCCCGTTTCCGCTGCAAATCGACATCCGCAACAAAACATCGTACAGTTGGATGGCGATGATGAGTAGTGAACTCCGTGCCACCCCGATTCTGGCGTTCACCACGGAACTCGCTTACTGGAATGCGAAACCCGTGGATATCCTCCCGCAAAACCCGGCTTTGCTGTTTTCCGAATCCAAGGGATTTCTTCGCAATGCACCCTATTTGGGCGCATTAGTTGGTGTGAAAACGGTTTGGTGGAATGTGAATGTGAGTCAGCAGGTCTTCATGGAGCACATCATCCATCCACCCGCCGACATGTTGGCTGATCAGACCGTCTTCGGAACCACGCTCACCTTCTGGCGCCGCTTCTTCTATGATGATTTGACGGTTCGGATGATGACCCGCTATCAATTTGATCCGGGCGGTTACTGGATGAACCCTGAAGGGATGTACCGCATCAACGATTCCATCCACCTTCGGCTGGGGGCACATTTGTTCGGCGGATCCAAGCCTAGCGACGAAAATCCGACGTTTTCGTTCGGACAGTATAGGTCGAACCAGTTTTTATATGGTAAATTTGCTCTCTTCTTTTGAGCCCCATTGAAACGTTTCGCCACATTCGTCCTGTCATTTCCCAAATCCATCCTCATGGGTATGGGTGTGCTGATGCTGGCGAGCTTGTACCCGGCATCGCAAATCCGCACGGATTTCAATATCGAAGCGTTTTTTCCGGATGACGACCGCACCATCCTTGAATACCGTGAAGTGTCGGAAGAATTTGGCCGCGACGACAATGTGATCGCGGTGATGCTTGAACATCCTGAGATCCTCACAATTGAGCATCTGACACGGATCGATAGTCTAACGACCGCTCTTGGCAGGATGCAGTACGTGACGGAGATCCAAAGCCTGACCAACGCCCGTCGCCTGCAGAATGAAGAGGATAATCTGGTGATTCGTGACATCTGGAGTCCGGGTGAACAGGCTCCCTTGCTGCAAGACGTCCAAGACAATCCCTTTGTCAGTGGGATCATTATAAGTGCGGATGGACGCACCACGGCGATCTACATCACCATCGATGCAGAAGCGGATCCATACCGCATCCGAAGCGAAATCATCGCCGAGATGAACCGCATTATCGAGCCGTATCGGTCGACCTACACCATCGGCATCACCGGCATCCCCTATTTCCGGAACACGTATGTGAACATGTTGAATGGCGAGATCCGGTTCTACATCACGTTATCCACGTTCTTGGTGATGTTGCTACTTGGAGCGTTGTTTCAGAGCATCCGAGGTATCGTACTGCCACTTGGTGTGGTTTGGATTACGATTTTATTCACACTCTCGTTCATGGTGATGACGGGCGGCTATTTCGAAATCCTGAGTTCCACCATTGCTCCAATACTTCTATGTGTGGGAATCAGTGATTCTGTGCATCTGATGTCGAAATACAATGATGGTCGCATTGCCGGACTCTCGCGTCGCTCCTCCATGAAGGAAACCGTGATTGTGATGGGAAGCGCGACGTTTCTGACGAGCGTCACCACGTTCATCGGCTTCATCACCCTGTATACCAGCAGTGTGGTGCCAATCCAGCGATTCGGATTGTATACCGCATTTGGAGTTCTGTTCGCCTTTGCGATCACCATGTTCGTCATTCCGGCTGCCTTGCCGTTTTTCAAGGACACGGTGAAGAAAGATCTCTCCCATCACAAAGTGCATCATCTCATTGGTGTGATGCTGCAAAAGCTGAATGTCTGGATCGAGCGGCATTACAAAGGTATCGTGATCGTGACATCTATCGTCGTGATACTGGTTGGAATCGGTGCCACCCGCCTGAAAGTGAACAGTTTCATTTTTGATGATGTGGGACCAGAAAACATCCTTGTGAAAGATGCAGACCGGTTTTCCGAGAAGCTGAGTCCGCCATTTCCATTAGAACTGATCCTGAACACCGAAGAGGATAACGGGATCCTTCAGCCCGATTACATCCGTCGTTTGCTAGCGTTTGAAGCCTTTCTGGATTCCATCCCCGAAATCGCGCGCACGACATCCATCACAACCCTGCTTGCTGAAACACATCGGGTGATGCAGCCCGACGCCCCGCTGTCCGACCTTACGTTACCCGATGCCGCGCCGCGGATCGCGCAGTACATGCTCTTACTCGAAATCGCCGACCCCGACCTGCTTCCCTCCTTCACGGATTTCACCTATTCGAAGGTCCGCATCGCCGCACAAATCGAAGACGCCGGGTCGTACCGCGTCAACGGCATCCGCCGCACCATCCGCCTGTACCTGACGGAGCATTTTCCGGAAAGTCGTCTTCAGCAATCCGGGACTAGTATCTTGGTGGC
Organism: Balneolales bacterium; assembly: GCA_041749075.1. Taxonomy (GTDB): domain Bacteria; phylum Bacteroidota; class Rhodothermia; order Balneolales; family HLUCCA01; genus CAMTWZ01. The sequence goes on from JBGTBY010000035.1 coordinate 387,587, forward strand.
GGACCTTACAGGTAATATGGTCCGTTCGCTCACTTCCAGCATCTTGCTTGCGGTTCTGTTCATCGCGATCATCATGGCTTGGATGTTCCGAAACGGGAAACTCATTGCCTTGTCGCTCATCCCGAATCTGGTTCCGTTGCTCATCACCGCCGGTGTGATGGGTTATTTCGGCATCGACCTGAAACCATCCACGGCAGTCATTTTCACGATCGCGTTCGGAATCGCGGTGGATGACACCATCCATTATCTCGCCCGACTTCGCCTCGAGAGCTGGAAAAACACAGATCTGCGAACGGCAGTGAGAATCACGACGGAGAAAACAGGTCGACCTATCGTGCTCACAAGTTTAATTCTTCTGATCGGGTTTGGCACGCTCATGACGAGTGATTTCACATCCACGGTCTGGATGGGCAGCTTGGTGAGCATGACGGTCTTGGTGGCTCTGATCGCCGACGTCGTCTTCTTGCCCGCTTTGCTCTATTGGATGAAACCCGATTTGACGACCGCATCCCAAACATCGGCGTGAATCTGCTCGGGTGTGCGATCGGCATCGATGGTGCGGAAACGATTGTTTGATGCGGCTAGTGTATCAAAGCCCTGTATCACACGGTCGTAGAAGTCATCACCCGCTTGTTCCATGCGGTCACGATGTCGGTTCTTGATGCGGGCTTGCGCCTGTTGCCGACTCAGTCGCAAATAAAAGGTGATATCCGGAATCACGCCATGCGAGGCGATCGTGTTGATCGAATGGATGTGCTCGATGGGTAGCGATTGACGTCCGTAACCCTGATAGGCCACAGTCGAATCATAAAACCTATCCAATATCACCCATTCGCCGTTTTTCATCTTGGGAATGACGTGCTCGGCGATCAATTGTGAGCGGGCGGATGAAAAGAGTAGTACTTCTGTGACCGGATTGATCGGGAATTCTGGATTCAGCAACAATCCGCGAATGACTTCCGACACTTCGGTGCCACCTGGTTCGCGATATAAGTTCGCATCGATACCTTGAAATTCGAGTCGCTGACGCAGCTGATGTATCTGCGTGGTTTTGCCACTCCCGTCAATTCCTTCGAAAGAAATCAGCATCAGAGACCTAATTGTTTGGGTTCTTTCGGCAAGATCATCGATAGAACGATGTATGCCAAAACCGGGCTTCCCGATCCGATGAAGGTGAACACCACGAACAGGATACGGACAATGGTCGGGTCCATTCCCAGATATTGGGCCATGCCACCACAAACACCGGCAAGCTTGCGATTCGTGCGCGATTTGAAGAGTCTTTTTTTCTTGAGCAAGCCGTATTCATCCAACTTGCCATCTTCGATCGAAATCGTTTTGGGAGTCTTTTTCTTCTTGCGTTTCGGACGCGAAAAGGTGCCCAAACCGACCAATAAGACGAGGAACGATCCGAAAACACTGATTAAGACCAGCAATTCACTGAAATCCGTATCGAATGGCATGAAAATCTGCATCACTGAAATCGCGCAGACTGCCAACACGCCCAATCCGATCATGGTGACGGGATTCATCAGGGTGTTCGGTTTCTTCGTCTCTACCGCATCTTCCTCGATGTACTGTTGCAGCGTCGATTCCAGATCGCGCGAACTCACATCATACACCGATTCGGATTCGCTGGAGTAGTCGTTAGGTCGTGTTTTTTCAGCCATTCAGCAAATATAGGGAGTTGCGGGATGCGAAATGCGTGAAGTTCCTTCGCAAAAACTTAGTATGCAAAGCTTTTAGTGACTATTTGCTCATAGTATTCACATAAACGCTACATCATTCGATTAGCAAGAGTGTGACCAACCAAATTTAGGTTTTTGAAATAGGCATCAATATTTTAATACACCTTGCATAATCCCTATTTCATTATATATGAACCGAATAATTGCACTTACCCTGTTATTTGTTTTGACGTTTATTTTCGGATGCTCGACTGGAGGGTTAACCGATATTGATGGAAACAGATATAAAACAGTTCAGATTGGCAATCAGCTATGGATGGCGGAAAATCTTAAGACGACCCGTTACAGCAATGGTGATGAAATCCCAAATGTGATGGGTACTGGCGAGTGGGGTAGATTAAAAACAGCAGCATGGGCGAATTACAATAGAAACTCTTCACACAACAGGGTGTACGGCAAATTATATAACTGGTATGCTGTGGAAGACAGCCGAGGTTTGTGCCCATCAGGATGGCATGTGCCAACTGATGAAGAGTGGACTGCTTTGACTGATTTCCTAGGCGTAGGTGCCGGAGGGCAGATGAAAATCGTCGGTACGAAATATTGGGAATTACCACATGTAGGAGCTACAAATGAAAGCGGCTTCTCAGCCCTCCCAGGAGGATACCGTTATAAGGACGGTTCTTTTAACCTAATGGGTAATAATGGATTCTGGTGGAGTTCCACCGAAAGTAGTATTAATGGTGCCAAATACCGGTTCCTGAGTACCCACTTTGATTATATACTTCAAAATTACTTATTTGATTTACATACCATTGGCGCAAATAAAGGAAATGGCTTCTCCGTTCGTTGCCTTCTGGATTGACATGAGGTCGCTTTGTCTTCAGCCCGCGTTCGAGTAGGCGGGCGCGGGAAAACGGTTGAGCCATGTTGTGCACGTCATACTGTTTTGTGGTTGCAGTTATAGATGAATTTCAATACAGCCAGATCATATGATTTTCCTAGTGCAATCTTCATTATAGCCAGTGATCCAAATCTCCATAAATCTAGTGTCAAATAATTGGGTGTGATGCTCTGCGATTAGCTTCTCTATTACATCCGCAAAGGATAATCCATGAGTTCTATTTGCATCAAGCAGTAATATTAGGTTGCCTTTTCTATGCAACGGTATTGAGCTAGCCTTATTATCAATTGATGTCATTAATAACTTACAAGCATCGTCAATAGATAATTGAAGTGACAAATACTTATTATAAGCAAGTTCTTTCATCTTTTGGGAATCAGAAAAAGCGCGAGTTACCTGAATATATAACTCCTCATCTCCATCTACTGCAATACAATCAACGTTCTCAATTAAGTTCCCAACTTTATCAATACATCTATCAAACTGATTTAAATCATAATTTAGTTGGTGTTCTCTATTGTATGCATTTATAAAATTTTGGCAGGTTCTTTTTGTATCGCTTTCTCCTGGCCGGGTACCACCCCTAATCGTTATGCATAATTCACGCTTTACTATTTTGGATTCGTTCGCAATACCATCTCTTGGAGTTTCAGATTGGGATATTTCTTTGTTGTATTTATCAGTATGTTTAAACATACTATGTTCTCTTGCCTCAATAGATTCCGTGAACTTTAATAAGATTTTTTTCATTTATTTATTGTTAGGTCAAGACAAATTAAGAGGCTTTGAACGGATAAGTTTGAGCAAGATATGATAATTATCAACCTTCCAATGATTGAACTGAAACTCTCACTCTTTCTGGTGCAGGTTGTACGTGTTCGGGTGCATGCCCCTGAATTTGATAAGCCGTGTTTTTCATAACCTCAGAACAATTCGATCCCGTTAATGTGGCTGGCAGCTCGAACAAATTCATCGACTCCTTTATCGACTTGCAGATGTTCAACGTAACACAAGTCGACAAGTCCTTTGAAGGAGTGGCATCCTTCGCTGTAGATGACGCTATTCAGTCTGATTTTGCCTCAAATAACGCAATGGAGCATATTTCTGGGTACAGTTAAACAAACAAATATTGAATTGGGATATCCTTTTCGACAACTCCATTATGTAGTAATCGAACATCAGCGATATCATTGTTAGAACTCAATGAAATTACTTCACCATGAATGTCGATTTCATACACATTCACAAAGTCATCAAACTCAGTAAATGGTTCAACACGGAATGTTTTATAATAAACATTGTCACCAAGAGATAGCTTGGGCGAGTTACTTTTAGTACTCTTTGAAGCGAGATAATTAAATAGATCAACTTTCTTTATTCTCATATTTACTCCTTAATAACTTTTGCGCTTACAAGTCTGTTTGGAATATCATCAATCCAATGTTCTCCGTCTTTGACAGGTCCGATTAAATATAGAGTGTCGGCATTCGTATCATCTTTGATAACTCGATACCAGTCTTTATTTAAAGAAATACCATCACTCTCTTCAGCATAGCGATAGACATCGATTCCACCGACTTGATTTGGAATTGTCATATTACCATCTGCTCTTGGGTTTGTTACTGCCGCTGAACCACTAGCGACAACAATACATAGTTTATCCTTTGGTATGCTTCTTAAGATATTGGGAAGTGCTTTATTTTCGAGAATAACTGGTTTCCAATCTAAGGGTGCAAACTTTTGAAATTCTTGAAGTGAAATTCTCTTTTTTTTTAGTGTCATGTGCAACTAATATTATATATTATCACTATGCGCATTAGCAAATTAATAACATCATTATCTATCAAGCTGAGGCAGAGTAGCTGCAATACGATTTGTGAGTTTTATTTTTAGATCTTCCGGTGTGTCCCAAATAATGTGATTGTATTGACGAGTATCAAAATGAAGTTTTTTGGCGTGATTTTTTCGACATGTCCATATTACCGGAATTCCTAATCCCATTGCGAATCCCGCCTCAAAATATACCCCACCACGATGTCCGGTAAAATCCGCTACAAGTAGGCCTGAACGCCTTATTTCTGCAATGATACGATCATCAATCTTATCGTTGTGTTCTTGAAAATCTATTCTATGAGGTTTGAATCTACTTTGTTCTAATGCAGGAATAATGCCTTCTCTATACGCGTCGAGTAGACTCGCATCAAACCACATTGCAACAAATGCTTGATTGGATTTTATTATTGATTTACCTAGCTCCAACACCCTTTCCCAACCCTTCAAGCCCAATAAATAATCCGTTTCGTTCCCTTTCCATTCAATTAGACCTAATTCCCGTGCCTTATCTATATAGTATTTAAACTCTCTTTGATCACGGGCATATACAATTGGGAAATCATTATTTATGTCTAAATGAACTGCCTCACCTGGAATCTTTGTTTTTCTATGTATATGCTCCAATAGTAGGTTAATTGATTCGAAAGGATCACTTGGAACACGAGCTAGTTTTATCAATAATTCAACAGTATTGGTCAGAAGTAGTGAATTATCTCCTTGCTCGTACCGATTGCGAATTACTGCAGAAATTAGCCAACGGGGGCCATATTGTTCGATATTTCTATCTACTATAGCCCCTAATGTGCGGCTGAGTTGGAAATTGCCGCATCGAGGACACTTGATAGTAATGACATCTTTTCCATCGCTACTAAAGTGCTTGGCAATATTCTCTAAATGGCATATGGGACAGTTGTTTTTTTCCATCAATGCACTAGGTAAATGGAACTATTAATCTGTTCAAAGGGCAAAGATAAAAAGATCAATTTGGTACGACTCAGCTGTTTTCGACATTAGGGTTTGCATCGAATCATAATGCTTTTTGTATTGAATGCGCCGTAGGTAACAAAAGCCCCTTGATTATTAGCGGTTCCGGTACCAAAAGGTACAATTTGTCCCTCACGGTTAAGCAAATCATATCCTTTAGCACCACAAATTTCGCCTGCCTTTTCAAAACAAACATTAATACCCACGGCAGCGCCATCACAACTTATACTATGCCCCAGGCTACCATCAGGTAGATATGTCTGTTTACTTGTGGCACATCCAAAAAGAATCGCGAGAAGGAGAATGGAGAATGATATTTGCTGTCTAATAGTGTGCATTTCATATCCTTGTTTCTTGTTTAAGCTTAACAACTACTCAACCTATAGTACTGCGGTGTGTAGAGAATGTACTCCGTTCAAAACTAACTCGCAATTTCTGAGCCTAATCTTCAGTACTTGTTCTTCCTTGAGTACTTGTTCTTCCCCGAGTACTAGTTCACAAATACGGATTAAACACCCCACTTTCCGTAATCAGCACATCCATGGGCACATCGTGCGGATCATGGGGAAGCTGGTCGACCCAACACGCATCCGGCAGCAGTCCGACTTTGATTCCCGGTGTGCCTTGCAGCATCCGGTCATAGAATCCGGCGCCATACCCCAGCCGGAAGCCTTGTTTGTCGGCCCCTAGCAAGGGCACGATCCAATGATCGACATCGGACGACGACACAATTGCCCCTCCGATCGGTTCTTCGATGCCGAACCTGTTCACTTGCATCGGCATGTCCGGATTCCAGACCACCAATTCCATCGAACCAAGATGAGAGTCCACGATCCGAGGCACAACTACCTTCACACCCGAGCTCACAAAAAATTCCAACAAATCGCGGGTTTCGATTTCTCCGACGGCCGTTTTCGCTAAATATCCATGCACGCATAGCGGACGACGTTCCAACAGCCAATCGCGTGTGTTCGCGAGAATGCGCTTGGTCACATCCGCATCCACAGAGTTTCTTATGATTTTTAATTCATTGCGCCAGTGTGATTTATCCATCATCAATTGCCGATGTCAAATAGGTGATGTTCTGTTAAATCTGCTTTGGCGAAGACCTCAATCAGCCGGTCCCACACATCCAAGCCATGCCGATTCATCACATGGATCATCGCCCATTCGCGCTCTTGCAGATTTCCGTTCGGGAACAAGGCTTCGCGGATCTGATGCGCCCGGCGGAGTTTCGTTTCCTCTTTCTGTTTCGTGGCGCGAACCAGCTTCTGCTTCAATTTCTCCAAGGCATTCTGCTGTTCTTTGAGAACACTTTCTGCGGATGCGACCAAGGTCGGATCGATGTCCACCACAAACGCTCCTTTCGAGGCATGAATCGCTTCCAGTTCATCCTTCCAGGTCTGCACGAACGCATCCACATCGGGGGCGTCGGATGAGCGCATCACGGCCGCTTCCACATCTTCGCTACGTCCGTGATAGTCACGGATTGCCAATGTCGATTCATCCAGATATCGACGGATGTTCGGCTCGATCAACGTTGCCGACACCCGAGGCAAAATCACCGGCATCGACCGACCCATCGCCTCATACAACGTTTTCATTTGGGCGTAGTAGGCCACTTCTCCAGGTCCACCCACATACGCGAGTGTCGGCAGCAAGGCATCTTGCAGAATCGGACGCAGAAACACATTCGGGGAAAACCGCTCCGGATTCGTTCGGATGCGGGAAATGACGTCATCCGTGATCGCATCAATGCGCACGCGCCCTTTCAGCGGATCATGTTCGAACAACAAGGTCTCCCCCACCAAAGCCTGCTGATGAAACACCTTCCCGATCGCCTCACTCTGCGTCTGAAGCACATCCCTTACCTCATTCCATCGCTCGGCATACTGCAGCAATGTGGGCTGAAGCAAGGTCTTGAAAGATTTTGGCGTGGATGCGGCCAATACTAGGCCATGTTTCGAAAACAATTTGGTCACCAACTCCCCAAACGCTTGCGGATGCATTGTATCTGGCGGTTTCGAGCCATACGCTTGGCGCAGCAGTCCCATCACATCGTCATGATGCAGCGACGGTGTCAGCGCTTCATCCACCGCATCTAGCAATCGAGACACATCCGCACCGATAGGCATATATCCGGCCGCATGAGGCGCATTCGACCCGGGTTTGAGGGTATCCGAAAACCATTGTCCTTTGGATGGAAATCCGATCGAAGAAATCTCATCGACATCACTGTCCTCATCCCCCATCCAAAACACCGGAATCACCGGTTTTCCGGTCGTGGCTTCGGTTTTTCGGGCTTGCACGATCGCTGTCATGATCTTATACATCGTGAACAAGGGTCCGCCGAGAACGGTCAACTGCTGACCCGTCACAATCACCATCGCATCCTTATCGTGCAATCGATCGATGTTCCGAACCGCTTCGGGATGTGGCTCAAACGGTGAATTGTATTCTTCAAGGGCGGATGCGAGAGCGTCACGGTTCCCATCCCATTCAAAGTGGGATGCGGCCTTGGTCAAAGTATCCGGCGCAAGAGGAAAATGAGGATAAAAGGGCGCGAGGGATGCATCACCCGATGTGAACGCGGTAAACAGGCGACTGAACGGTAGCTCTGAAAACACCACTACCCTTTCAATTTGTTCAGCTCATCGCGAATTTTGGCGGCACGCTCGTAATCTTCCGCTGCGATGGCCGATTGCAATTGTTTCTCCAAAGTAGACACCCGGGAATCCCCTTCCGGCGTTTCTTTTACTGTGGTGGACATCTCCACAGAATGCTCCGGCGCACCTTCGATTTTGGCTTCGGACGTGATGCCGGCTTCATCCAAAATAACCGATGAGACAAAAATAGATGCATCAAAACGGATCGCTAGGGCGATCGCATCGCTCGGACGAGCGTCGAGTTCCATGTCTTGTCCGTCGGCTTCGAGAGTCACTTGTGCGAAAAAGGTGCCGTCACGAAGTTCATTGATCAAAATGGATTTCACATAGGAACCGAAACCTTGGATCACGCTGCGAAGCAGATCGTGGGTCATGGGTCGGGGCGGCTTGATGCGCTCGAGCTCCAAGGCGATGGCTTGGGCCTCAAAGGTTCCGATGATGATGGGCAGCCGCCGACTTCCGTCGATCTCATTGAGAATGAGGGCGTAAGCGCCACCACTGCTGGGGCTCGTGGAGAGCCCTAAAATGTCCATCTGAATGCGTTCCAAAACGATAGCTGACGGGATAAGTGAAGCGGATAAAGGAACTTGAATCTAACCTTTTTTTCAGAGCCTTTAAACTGTTTCCTTGTTTGACATTCTAGGGGGTTCCCCCTAATTTTAGGCTTCTTTTTAAAGCGAACACATGTTTGAATTATACTTCCCCATTGCCGTTCTCGCGGTCGTTGCTTTTGTGTTGAGTTTGTTGCTGATGTTCCTGTCCGAAATCATCGGTCCGAAACGTCCCAACAAGATCAAACTCTCTCCTTACGAAAGCGGGATGGATCCTTATGGGCAAGCCCGGGACCGCTATTCTGTATCATTTTATCTCGTCGCCGTCGAGTTCATCGTGTTCGATTTGGAAGTGGTTTTCATCTACCCCTGGGCTGTCCGTTATTTGGAGCTGCCTGTTGAAACGTTTTGGGCGATGGCGGTATTCATAGCCGTATTGCTGCTCGGTTTGGTCTACACCTTGAAGAAAGGTACCCTCGAATGGGATTCACAAACTTCTTTATCCTGATTTCATGTCCTATCAACAACAATTGAACGACCAGGGCTTCCTCACCACCAGTGTGGACGCCTTGGTGAACTGGAGCCGTTCGAACGCCGTTTGGCCGATGCCGATGGGCCTAGCCTGTTGCGCCATCGAAATGATGGCCTTCGCCGGACCCAAGTACGACGCCTCCCGTTTCGGCTCCGAAGTGTTCCGCTTCTCCCCTCGCCAAAGCGATCTGATGATCGTGGCCGGATGGTGCACCTATAAGATGTCGCATGCCATCCGCCGTATCTGGGATCAGATGCCGGATCCGAAGTGGTGCATCGCCATGGGCGCGTGCGCATCTACTGGCGGTATGCACCGCTGTTATGGCGTGGTTCAGGGCATCGATAACTTCTTACCTGTGGATATCTATGTGAGCGGATGTCCGCCACGTCCGGAGACTTTGATCAACGCATTGATCCAGATTCAAGGCAAAATCAAGGAATATCCTACAACCGCACTCGACGCATGAGCACCTTCCTTCCCCTATTGGATGAATTGACCGGCACGTTCGGCAGCGCCATCGAAGAGATTTCGGTTCATTCCGGCGACACGTTCGTCCGCGTGCATCGCGATTCGGTCCATAAGATTTTGAGTCACCTCAAAACGAAGCACAAATTCAGTTACTTGTCGGATCTGCTCGGAATCGACCGATTCACCTCTGAAGACCGATTCGAAGTGGCCTATAACTTGGTTTCCTTGGCCGAGCAAACTCGGATCTTCATCAAGACCCGCGTCACAGAAGAGCATCCGGTGCTTCCTACGGCAACGAATATCTGGGAAGGCGCCAACTGGAACGAGCGCGAAGTCTATGATATGTTCGGCATCCGGTTCGAGGGACATCCCGACCTTCGCCGCATCTACATGCCTGAAGATTTCAAGCATTTCCCGCTTCGCAAAGAATTTCCCCTTCTCGGCATTCCCGGTTCGATCGAGCTGCCAAACACCACTCCCGATCCGGATTAATTCCCGCATATGTCACATTCCGAATTAGAAACCAAACTCAAGCCGAAGTTCTTCAAAGAACATCAGTATGCCTATTACAAGGCGCTTGAGGACAAGCATACGACGATCGAAGTCACCGACGACGATCCGCTTGCCACAAGGATGATCTTGAACATGGGTCCGCAGCACCCTGCCACCCACGGCGTGTTGCGTGTACTCACCGAGCTCAAAGGCGAGCGCATCGTCAGAAACAAATTGGACATCGGCTATCTGCACCGCGGTGTGGAGAAAATCGCAGAGAACAAGACCTACCAGGAATTCATGCCCTATACGGACCGCATGGATTACCTGTCTCCGTATTCCAACAACGTGGCCTTGTGCACGGCGGTGGAAAAACTGGCCGATATTGAATTGCCCGATCGTGCCCAGTGGATCCGCATGATCAACTGTGAATTGGCCCGTATTTCGGCACACCTGCTCTGGTTGGGAACCATGGTGATGGATGCCGGCGCGATTTCCTTCTTCATCTGGACGTTCCGCGAGCGCGAAAAGATCTATGACTTGTTTGATGAGATCGCTGGTCACCGCTTCACGGTTTCCCATTCCCGCATCGGCGGCGTTGCAAGTGATTTCACACCAGAAGCTCTCGCCGCAGTCAAACAGTACATCGCCGATTTTCCGAAAGAATTGCGCGAATGGAACACCTTCCTCAATAAGAACCGCATTTTCCTGGATCGGAACGCCGATGTCGGAAACGTGACCTATGAAAAAGCGATCGCGTTGGGCATGTCGGGTGCGAACATCCGCGCCACCGGCATCGCATACGACATCCGCAAGTTCGAACCCTACCTGCGCTATGCGGATGTGGACTTTGAAGTGCCTACCCGCTTGGAAGGCGACAACCTCGCCCGCTACTATGTGCGCATGGAAGAAATGTCGCAATCGGTCCGCATCATCGAACAGTGTTTCGGTCGCCTCAAACCCGGCCCGATCCGCATCGACAATGCCAAAAAAAGTTACCCGTCCAAAGACGAAGTCTATTATTCGATGGAAGGACTCATTCATGATTTCATGATGACCGACACCGGCGTATGTCCCCCTCCCGGCAAGGAAATCTATCATGCCATCGAAGCGCCAAAAGGCGAATTGGGGTATTACATCCAAAGCGACGGCACGGGACATCCGTGGAGAATGAAAATCAAAACCCCATCCTTCAACAACCTTCAAGGGTTGGAGTACATGTTGGATGGATGCATGCTGGCCGATACCGTAGTGGTGATTGGTGGTGTGGATCCGGTGATGGGCGAGGCAGACAAATAGATTATGGCGAACTACGAATTCTCGAAAGAGGAACTCACCGAGATCGATCGCATCAAAGCGAACTATCCGCAACATCAAGCGGCTGTGATGCCGGTCTTATGGATGGCTCAAGACAAATTCGGTCATGTGGATATGGATGTGCAGCGCTTGGTCGCCGCCACCCTCGATCTGCCTGAAGCGCATGTCTATGGTGTGGCCACCTTCTACACCCAGTATTTCAAGGAAAAACACGGCACCTACGTGCTGGATGTGTGCACCTGTCTGAGCTGCCATATCGGCGGCGGATACGAGATGCTGCATTACCTCGAGGAAAAACTGGGCATCAAGGAAGGCGAAACCACGCCCGATGGCAAATTCACAGTGAAAAGCGCGGAATGCCTCGGCGCGTGCGGTTATGCCCCGATGATGCAGATCACGAACGATGTGTTTGTGAACCATCTAACCAAGGATAAACTGGATCAGGTGATCGATTCCTTGAAGAAAGACATTGTACCCGAGTTCGAACCCATCCCATTAGTCCAGAACCGCCCATGAGTTTCGACTGGAAATCCTATCAGCCTGTCTTGATCCCCAACATCCCGGATTATCATAAGCTGTCGGTGTATGAGAAAAACGGCGGATATGAGCAATTCAAGAAGGTGCTCGCCAAACAAGACGAGTTCACTCCCGAAGGTGTCGCCACCATCGTGAAGAATTCAGGTCTCCGCGGACGCGGTGGCGCCGGGTTCAACACCGGACTCAAATGGTCGTTCATGCCCAAACCGGATGGTGGTCCACGCTATATCGCCGCAAATGGTGACGAATCCGAGCCAGGCACGTTCAAAGACCGGGTCATTTTCGAATACAATCCGCATTCGTTCATCGAAGGCGCGCTCATCGCGGCCTATGCCATGCGCATCACGGCTGTTTATGTGTACATCCGTGGTGAATACCGCAGTTGGATCCGAATGATGGAAGCCGCTATCGCGGATGCGTATAAAGCAGGTCACATCGGCGAGAACATCCATGGAAGCGGATTCACGACCCATATGTATGTGCATTCGGGTGCCGGAGCGTATATCTGCGGCGAAGAATCGTCCTTGATGGAATCGTTGGAAGGAAAACGTGGCTATCCGCGTGTGAAACCTCCATTCCCGGCTCAAAAAGGCTTATGGGGACGTCCGACCACCATCAACAACATCGAAACCCTCGCCAACGTCCCTTATATCCTGAAAATCGGTGCCGAGGCTTATGCCGCGATCGGTGCGAAAAACCATCCGGGTCCGCTCTTGTATGGTATTTCCGGACACGTGAACAAGCCTGGTGTGTATGAATTTCCATCGGGGATGTCGATCGAAACGTTGATTTATGATGTCTGCGGCGGGATGCGGAACGGCAAGAAACTCAAAGCCCTGATCCCAGGTGGCTCATCCACTCCTCCCCTCACCGCCGATATGATTGTTGGAACCACGATGGATTCCGATTCTCTACGCACCGCCGGATCCATGCTCGGTACGGCCGGCATGGTGGTGATGGATGAAGACACCGACATGGTGGACATGCTCACCCGCATATCGCACTTCTATCATCATGAATCATGCGGACAATGCACACCTTGCCGCGACGGCACAGGCTGGCTCGAAAAAACATTGAAGAAAATCAACCGCGGGGATGGTGAAATGCGCGACTTAGATCTTCTTCTCGACATCTGCACTCAGATGGAAGGCCGCACCATCTGCGCCTTGGCCGATGCCGCCGCTTGGCCCGTCCGATTCACCATCACACGTTTCAAAGAAGACTTTGAAGCCCGCTGCAAGCAAACCGTTTACGCAACCGCATAATGGCTGAAATTTTCATCGACAACCAACGCTTCGAGTTCACCGGCACGGTAAAAGTGCTGCAATTCATCCTCGACAAAGGACTCGATCTTCCGCACTTCTGCTACCATCCAGCATTGTCCATTCCGGCGAACTGCCGCCAATGTTATGTGGAAGCGGGCATGCCGGTGTTCAACAAAGAAACGAACGCCTACGATTTGGATGAGAACGGTCAGCGTGTGATCCGTTGGTTTCCAAAACTGATGACGGCTTGTAACACCGATGCCTCCGATGGCATGGTCGTTAAAACTCATGTGACATCCGAGCTTGTCCGCCGCGGACAAAAAGACGTTCTCGAATTCATCCTCATCAACCATCCGCTGGATTGTCCTATATGCGACCAAGCCGGCGAATGTCCGCTTCAGATCCAGACGTACAAATATGGTCCGGAAGGAAGTCGCTTCGAGCACAAAAAAGTTCATAAGCCGAAACGCATCCAACTCGGACCTCGTGTGGTTCTGGATGCCGAGCGCTGCATCAACTGCACCCGTTGCGTGCGCTTCACCGACGAAATCAGCAAATCGCACCAGTTGACGATCATCTCCCGTGGCGACAAGAATTACCCCGCTGTCGCACCCGGACGTGAATTCGACGACGCCTACTCTCTGAATACGGTCGATATTTGTCCGGTCGGCGCGCTAACATCCGCCGATTTCCGCTTCAAAGCCCGAGTTTGGGATATGGTGTCCACACCGTCGATCGACATCACCAACGGAAAAGGCTGCAGCGTCGATATCTGGACACGCGACAACCTTGTGCTCCGCATCACCCCTCGCGAAAACAAGAATGTGAACGATGTCTGGATGCCGGATGCGGGTCGCACGGCGTACACCATCTACAACGAAAACCGGGTGAATAAGCCCCAATTGATGTTGGATGGCGCTCAGGTGCCGACATCATGGACGAACGCGGTTCTCACCGTTCACGAAAAGATCGCTGAAACCCCATCCGATCAGATTCTTGTCATCGCCAGCGCATTTTCCTCATTGGAAGACAACTTCGCTTTGTCCAGCTTCTTCTCGAAGCTCGGCAAAGGCTCGGTCGGTTTCACACCACACATCGTTCCTGGTTTTGGGGATGGATTCCTCATCACCGATGACCAAGCGCCGAATACCTCTGGTGTTCGGATGTTGGATGTGGCTGAACACTCCGCCTCTTCCCTATCCGATGCGGCCAAGAACGCCAAACTCGTGATCATCCTGAATGATGACCTGGTTGGACGTGGCGTATTAACTGCCGCTGACCTGAAAGGTGCTTTCGTCGTGGCTTTGTCCTCGAATCTTACTGCGACAACCGCCGCCGCGGATTTGGTGGTGCCAATCACGACGGCTGCTGAGCACGTGGGAACCTATGTGAATGTGGATGGTCGCGCGCAACGCACCCGCGCCGCCAAAGAAACGGCGCATCGCGGCCGCAATGTGAACATGGACATGTCGAAAGGCCGTCTGGATCATTTCGGAACGCATTTCGACAACTGGGTGAGCGACAAGAACCGCATCGACTGCGTTCCGGTTTGGGAATTTCTCACAAATGTGGCTACAGAAGCCGGAATCGGATTCTCTTATTCCGAATCGGGCGATGTCTTGCGCGATATGACCGCGACTCTCCCTACCCTATCTGAGCTCACTTACGAGCGAATGGATGCCGAAAACGGCATTTCCCTTATCACCGAATCGAATCATGCCTGATTTCTTGACACCTCAAATCCTGCTGTCACTCGCTGTGATCGGTGCGGGAGCCTTTTTCTTGCTCAACTCTGCGGCCATCGCGGTTTATGCCGAGCGCCGGATCGCGGCCTTCATCCAGAACCGCGTGGGACCGAACCGCGTGGGTCCTGCTGGATTGCTGCAACCGATCGCCGACGTACTCAAACTGATTCTGAAAGAAGACATCACGCCGAGTCAGGGCAACAAGACGATTCACGCGATCGCGCCGATGATTCCGGTGGCTACGGCCTTGATGACCGTCGCTGTCATTCCCTTTGGCGATGGATTAGTTGGTTCGAACTTGGATGCGGGCGTTCTTTACCTTCTGGCCATCACATCTTTAGGTGTGTACGGTGTGACCTTGGCGGGTTGGGCATCGAACTCGAAATACGCGCTACTCGGAGGCTTGCGTTCCGCGGCGCAGATGCTGTCGTACGAATTGCCGATGGGCATGGCTGTGGCAAGTTGTATCCTCTTCGCCGGCTCATTGAGCATGGTGGATGTGGTCAATTCGCAGGATATGATCTGGAACATCTTCCGCAACCCGCTTGGATTCCTCATCTTTTTTGTGGCCGCACTGGCTGAAGCCAACCGCACACCGTTCGATTTGGTTGAAGCCGAGCAAGAACTCGTCGGCGGATTTCATACCGAATACAGCTCCATGAAATTCGGGATGTTCTTTTTGGCCGAATACATGCACGTGACGATCGGCTCGATGTTGGTCACAAGTTTCTTCCTAGGTGGCTACCACCTTCCATTCGCACCGCTCTGGTTGCCGGAATTGTCACCGTTATGGAAAGGTGTGTTGGATGTGCTTGTGTTCTTGGGCAAAACCTTGTTCATCGCATTCACCTACATCTGGATCCGTTGGACAATCCCACGCTTCAAATATGATCAACTGATGCGTTTGGGCTGGAGCAAGTTGCTCCCGTTATCGATCATCAATTTCTTGGTGATCGCTTCCGTCCTCTACTTCTTTCGGTAGGATTCTTTTCCAATCTAGGTACTTGTACCTAGGGATTTGAGCAGTCTTGCCTATAGAATTCACATGTGCATTGCCTAAAATGTGTGGTAGTCAGTTTAACTACTGAGACACCATTCATCAGTTTTGCAAGGAGAAATCACATGTATCGTTATCTAACCACGCTTATCGTCGTTTTGACACTCGCCGCCTGCTCTAAGGATCCGGTGAGACCGTCTATGGACTCGGATTCAAGCAATCCGAATCTGTCAACTAGTTCATCACCCTCCTCATCTTCGTCTTCGTCATCCACTACCTCATCCACTTCATCGTCTTCAAACTCTGAAGTTGTATGGGTCGATGCAAGACTGGTCGGTAATCCTGCCGGTCCCAAACTGAGTACAACGGTCCTTGAGGCTGGAGTCGACTATCGAATTACTGTTGAAGGGAACTGGAGTGCTTGGCTTCCGAGCTGGTGGGAGTGTGTGTCGCCGTCCCCTACCGTTCACATATCACCCACCGTTCCTGATGGTATCTATGCAGGTATGGACCCCGAGTGGCGCTACGCTGACCCCGGGAATTGCAATCGGACTCTCTCGCAATATGCGGGAATTATGTTTAGTCTCGACGCAGGAGCAACTGCCTTTAATCCGACGCCGGTCGACGGAACTTACAATACCGATCACACTTACGAGTACATCGTAACCGGCACTGGAAATCGTATTGGATTCCACATCCCTGACACCAACGAGGACAATCATGGCGTCATGAAAGTCACTATTGAAGAGATTGTGCCTCCTACAGTGAACGTGTTCACCAGTGATCCAGCTACTGTTCAAGCTTGGGGACCCATCCTCGAACTGCCGATCAATAGCGCATGGGTTTCCCAGTATTGCACCGTGAATCCAAACGTCGGTTTGGACGACCCACGGTGGGGATCGCCCCACGCCGCTTACGAGGTAGGACCAGCAGCATTTGAGACGTACACGTCATGGTCCAATTTCAATGCTCCGTGGATCAATGCATGGAACAGCTTGCAGGCATCTGCCGCACCTAGCGCCCAAAACGGCAACAACACGCAGAGCTGGTCGAAGTTCGAGTCCACAGTCTCGGGCGATGGAACATTTGTCGTCCAATTCTTGGCTGACAATTGCTCCTGGATCTATTTGGATGGCAACCTCATCGGGGTACAGGCAATCGACTGGAACACGAATCCTGCCGTGAACGGCCGGTACTCTTTGAACCTCTCCGGAACTCACACCTTGTCGTTCATCGTCTTCGACGGTGGTGGCCAGGCCGGTGGTAAGTTCCGCCTTGAGACCCTTTCGTCCTTTGTTGGTGGCGGCGGAAATGCCGGCGATGTCAACCCGCCTCTGCCAAGCGACAACACAGCACCTGTCATCACGCCAAATGTAACTGGAAATCTCAATGGCGACTGGTACACCTCAGATGTGAACATCTCGTGGACCGTAACCGACGATGAATCGGATGTGACCAACACCACCGGATGCGATGCGACGACGGTAACCAGTGATACAAACGGAGTGACCTACACCTGTGAAGCCACATCAACGGGTGGCACAGCCAGTGAGTCAGTTACTGTAAAGCGCGATGCTACTCCACCTGTTGTCACGGCCTCGGAATCTGGCACGATGGGGAACAACGGATGGTACACATCCAACGTCTCCGTCTCCTTCAATGTTAGCGAGCCTACTTCGCCATTGTCCTCAACCGGTTGTGATGCGGTAACCGTCTCCACAGACACCAATGGTGTGACCTACACCTGCGAAGCATCGTCGGCGGGTGGCACAGCTAGCGCATCCGTGACGGTGAAACGTGATGCCACGAAACCCATCATCGCCTTCTCCGGAAACGCAGGTTCGTACACCGTAGCTCAAAGCGTGAGCATCGGATGCTCAGCCACCGATAGCATGTCCGGCATCGCGTCCAGCGACTGTCCTGGTGCGTCGGGCGATGCCTACACGTTTGGGGTCGGTACAACCACATTGAATGCGTCGGCGCTCGACTTGGCTGGAAACAGCAACTCCGCGGCCACCTCGTTCAACGTGACGGTGACATCGGGCAGCGTTTGTGAATTGGTAAAACGCTGGGTAAGTCAGCGTGGCGTGGCCAACTCACTCTGCCAGCAACTGAATAACGGAGCGTATGGTGCCTTCATCAAACATGCGCGCGCTCAGAGTGGGAAGCATGTGCCGGCTGACAAAGCGGCCATCCTTATCGCTTTGGTCGAACAGCTGTAAGATTCAGCTTACATAGCTTGTAAAGAGCCCCTCGGTCTAGGATCGGGGGGCTTTTTTATTTATGGTAGGATGGTAGGATGGTAGGATGGTAGGAATTTGAGGAACTTAAAGTATATTTTGGGAGACGTATAAAAGTACCATCCTACTATCCTACAGCAGATGCCCCGCCACCTATTCCTGCTCCTCGCTCTATTTCTTTCCCATTGCAGCCAGCCGGTCGAGTTCAAGCGGGATAGTCCGACGGATCCTCAATCCGATACCTATTCTCCGGATAAGCCAAGAAATCTTGCATTGTCGTTCAACACGGCCAAGCTGAATCGCTTGGCTTGGCAAATCAGTGAACTATCGTTCGACAGCATACTCATCGAGCGCAAGACAACCCTTGATGATGACTTCGTGCGCATCGCATCCATCGCGAAGAACGTTACGCAATTCGTGGATACGACGGGCTTCATGACCTCTCCGATGTCCTATCGTGTGGCGAGCGTATATCGGCGCGACGGAAAGGAATTCATCACCTACAGTGATAGCGTGGATGTTGAGTTTGGTGCCATCGGTAAACCGAATGTAACCTACAACACGGCGAATTATCAGATCACAACGATTGTAGCAAGCGCATGGAAATCCAATTTTAAGGCTGAATACTGGGTCAAATCCCATCCCGATTCGAGTTTTCGACTTCTATCGGTTCAACCCGGCAGTGCAAGTGTGTACACGCAGACAGTACCCTTCAAGCAAGATGTCCTTCACATGGATGTCGCGGTCGTCTATGTGTTGGGCGATGACACGTACCGAATGGTAATCGACAGCACCGTTCGTACCGTTGCTGTTCACACACCCGCATCTGTGTCCATCGACCCGATGACCGAAGCCTCTGGTCGATTGAATTGGACCAATCCGTTCGATTTTCATGAAGAGATCTTGGTTCGAATCAATGATACGGAATGGGTGCTACCGAAATCCGCCACATCGCTCACCTTGCCACGATATTTCAGAAGCGGAATAGTGTACTCGGTATCGGTTCGATATCGCCGAGGGGCTGAGTTCGGAGCTGAAACCTTTTTCTCGAAAGGATTCACCATCCAACCGCCGACTTTGACATATGACGGTCCCACTTATCCGAATGTCACCTTTCGAACAGTGAGCACGACGGCAGCGAACTCATCCTATGTACTCGGTGAATATGTTGTCTTGGAAGCGAGCCGAGACATGGGACCGTTTATCCCTCTCGACTCGGTTAAGATCACATCCACAAGTCATTCGTTCGATGTGGCGGGGATGCTGGATTCATTGTCTACCTACTGTTTCCGTGCTCGGACTTTGACATCTGCTCCATCAGCCGTTATTTCGATTCGAAATAAACTGATGTATGGAACCCGATCTGAGTCGCTGGTTCCGATGTTTAACAGGGTGGTTCGTTTTTCCCCATATGATGATCGATATCAAGGTTATAACGCACAGGACCAGGCCGGCATATATGACCTTTTGAGCGGTAATCAGTTGCTCACCGTTCCAGAACCGTCTGATGAAAATAATGGATTTACAAAAAATGGACATTTCATAGCTCGTATAGGCGTGACAGGAACGTCATCTGTTTATACGACTCTTCGCCGCTACGATGGCACAGGTTCCATACTTGGTGAATTCACAATACCAGCATACAGATATCATCTGGGACACTATGATGATGTCATATATGTAAACACTATCAACTGGAACATTGAACGATATCACATGCCCACTGGCACAACATCAGTGCTTTCAACGGGCATGCCTCAATACGAAATTGCAAGTTATGCCAAGGATAACGAGCATTTGGTGGTTCAATCGGGTACACGAGTTGTCACATTCACTCATTCAGAGACTGGCAACTATGAGCTCAAATCCAATCGTATTCATGGCGAACTTTATAGAGAAGTACATGCCATTTACCTGTCAGACAATCACATCCAGTTTAAGGATGATCGCTCAAACATACATGTCATTGAAATCGAGTCCGGTTCAGTGATGGCTTATCCTAAATACCCTTTAACTCATGCAACGCACCTATCTGGATTCGAATGGATCTTTTTTAACGATACCTATGCGGTAATCAAAGATATCCGAATGACTGATTTTACTTTGGTATACTTCCCAGCGGTAACAGTCGAATATCGGGCTCAGGCTGCAAAAATTCGATTTAGCGATGGTAACATGGATATGTTCATCTTTAGATACTCCCGTCAACAAGAAACACATTCACACCGTCTCCTGTGGCTGATCAGACGGAATTTCTGGGTAGCTGAGTAGTATGATGCCCCGCCACCTATTCCTGCTCCTCGCACTACTTCTTACCCAATGCAGCCAGCCCGTCGAGTTCAAGCGGGATAGTCCGACGGATCCTCAATCCGACAAGTATGCTCCTTCAAAGCCACGCAATTTCGTTTTATCGTTCGATACCAACAAGAGGAACAGGCTTGCTTGGCGGGTGAACGAGTTCACGTTCGACAGCATTCTCATCGAGCGGAAAACCACCCGTGAGAATGAGTTCATCCGGTTGGCCACCATCCCGAAGAATCTTGCTTCGTATGTGGACACGTCCGGTTTCATGACCTATCCCATGTCGTATCGTGTAGGAAGTCTGTACCGTCGTGATGGGAAGGATTTCATCACGTACAGCGATACGCTCAGTGTCGATTTCGGGACCATCGGAAAACCGGAGGTGTTTTACCACCTGACCAATTTCGCGCTGACATCACGAGTCTTCAGCACGTGGAAAGCGAATTTCAAGACGGAGTACTGGGTCAAATCCCATCCCGATTCGAGTTTTCGTCGCATATCCATTCAAAACGGAACCACAGGTTTCTATTCGCAGAGCATCCCTTTCCGTCAGGGTTTATATGGCATAGACGTAGCGGTGGTGTATTTGATGGGGAATGATGATTTCAGAGCGATCATCGAC
Organism: Balneolales bacterium; assembly: GCA_041749075.1. Lineage (GTDB taxonomy): Bacteria > Bacteroidota > Rhodothermia > Balneolales > HLUCCA01 > CAMTWZ01. The sequence continues at coordinate 408,729 of JBGTBY010000035.1, forward strand.
AGCACCGTAACCCCATTGACCATCGCCTATCCGCTTGCGTTGGGTGTGGATCCGATGAATGAGGCCTCCGGTCAAGTGAATTGGGTGAATCCTGTAGATTCGTACGACGACATTTTGGTTCGGATCAACAACGATGAATGGGTGATGCCGCCATCCGCCACATCGCTCACCTTGCCACGCTATTTCAAAAGCGGGATTCCCTATGAGATTACGGTGCGATACCGTGTGGGTAGCACGCTTTTTTCGGGATCTACCATCATCAAAGAATACATCATCCCACCACCAACGCTCAGCTACGGATTGCCGGCCGAATCAACGATCCGATTAGAAGCGAACAGCATCAGCGATTTGGGGGAATTCATCGTGTTGGAAGAGAGTCAGAACATGGGTCCGTTCACGACTGTTGATTCGGTCCTCATCGAATCGTCAACACACTCGTTTGATGTGACCGATCTCGACACGTTGTCCACGTATCGGTTCCGCGCACGGACGTCGACCTCCCAACCCTCCGCGGTCATCGATGTGAGTCGTGGGGTGTCGTACGCATTGAGACCATGGGATAGTGGAACCCAATCAAACCGTTTGGCTGTTTTTTCGGATATCGACGACCGATACCTCGGCTACGATGCGAGCAATTCCATGGGAATGTATGATTTGGCCACATCCGCGCGATTGTTCACCATCCCCACCATCCCGAACACGGCCCCATCCGGATTCAGCAACGATGGACACTTCATCGCCCGACTCAGTCAAACCAGCACCACCGCCACGTTCCGCAGATACGATGCGGCGGGAACACCACTTGGTGATTTCACGATTCCTGGGTATCGGTATCATATCGGTCGGCATGAGGATGTGATTTATATCGATCCTTTAAAAAGCACCATCGAGCGGTACCATATGCCTACGGGCGCAACGACGGTCATCATGACTGGAATTCCCGCAGGTCAGATAGGCTACTTCGGCGCGGATGAGGCCCATCTCGTGGTCAAAATCGGCACGCGGTTCATTTTGTTTTCTTATTCCGAGACGGAAGGATATCAGCTCGAATCGAATCGGATATTGAATGAGCTGTCGGGCATCCCCTATTCATTGCAGCTGACGTCATCACATATCATCATGGCGATCCGGAGCCAAGTTATCCATTACATCGATATGGCAAGCGGATCGGTTCAGTCATTTGACATCAGCGCGCTTCCGATGTCGTTGAATCATATTTCCGAGTATGAATGGGTCTTCTTCAATGGAGATCTGACCGTGATCAAAGATATCCGGATGTCGACCGATATCCGGATACCGTTCACACCTACATCCGGCGTTTTCAGTGCGCAAATGTCCAAAGTCCGGCATCGGAACGGGTTTGTGGACATCTTCATGTACCGGCAGTCGAACAACTCGAGCAATCCGAACCAGATCATCTGGGTACGGAAGAAAGAGTATTGGGTGGCTGAGTAGTATGATGCCCCGCCTCCTCCTTCCAATTCTGATCTTATTCGGCAGCTGCAGCCAGCCGGTCGAGTTCAAACGGGATAATCCGACGGATCCTCAATCCAACACCTATTCGCCCGTCCAGCCCTCAAAACCGTTACTCTCGTTCGATAACGACAAGCGGAACAGGCTGGCTTGGCAGGTCAAAGATGTCTCCTTCGACAGTTTTCTCATCGAACGAAAGACCACTCTCGATACCGGATTTGTGAGGTTGGCCGCCGTTCCGAAAAACATCACCGCATATGTGGATACCACCGGATTTCTCACCTATCCGATGTCGTATCGAGTGGCGAGTGTGCTCCATCGTGATGGAAAGGAATTCAAGACCTATAGCTTATCAACAGATGTCCAGTTTGGCACCATCGACAAGCCGCTCATTTCATACAATGCCACCACCCGAGAGATGGGTGTGATCTTCGCAAACACCTTCAAAATTCCATTTATCGTCGATTATTGGGTGCGTCGACCGGGACAACAAACCTACGAAAAACTGGCATCCCTACCCGGTCCCGCGACCAACGTCTTGCGCACCTTCCCCGTCGATCATGATGTGTTTCGGTTGGATGTGGCCGTTGTGTACTCATTCACTTCGAACACCCATCGAAGTCTGGTCGATAGCGTTCCGTTTGTGATGCCCCTGCATTTTCCGCGAAACGTGAATGTGACTCCGATGACTGAGGCACGTGGACGAATCGTGTGGACAAATCCATTCACTTTTCATGACGATATCATTCTGAGAGTGAACGATGATGAATGGATCCTGCCCGACACTACGACGTCCTTGGATCTGACGCGGTATTTCAGAGCATCGATCCCTTATTCCATACGGGTGCAATACCGACATAACGGAGATTTCAGCCAACAAACGGCGATCAGCAAAACGATGCAGATCACCGCCCCATCCATTTCCTATCTAGGCCCAGCTAATCCCGATCCCGTCATTCAAGTTTCAAGTTCCAACAGTGGTACCAGTGTTTTTAATTTTGGAGAATATTATGTGCTCGAAATGAGCCGCGATTTGGCGCCTTATATCCCTATTGATTCAGTGAAAGTAACGGCCACATCGCATCTGTTCACCGTCACCGGACTCGATACCACCTCCTCTTACATGTTCCGAGCTCGGTCGCTCACTTCCGGTCCATCTACCGCGATTCGACTCCGATATCGATTATCCGCGAAAAATCAGACCTGGGGTGGGATTTCGAATGCGCTCAACATCCGGCACTTTTCTCCATATGATGATCTCTATATGATGGATGGAACGAGCACGACGACGGGCATTTACAATTTTGATACCAGACAGAAAGTGTTTGATGTACCGACTCAAGGAACAGGAAAACCCAACGGTTTCACAAACAAAGGTGGGTATGTCGCGCACATCCTTGAGGAATCTGGTCAAACCACCCTTCGGCATTACTCATCGGACGGATCCCATTCAGACGATTTCGTAATACCAAGTACGAGCTACATGATCGGACAATTTGATGATGTGCTTTATTTGAATCCATCGCGCCGAACGATGGAACGGGTTCATCTGCCCACACAACAAACAACCGAAGTGCAAGCTGTACCGACAGCGCCTTCTGCCCAATTTGCCCAGTCAGGAAATGACATCGTCATGTACATACAGACCCAGTTGCGGATCTACCGTTTCTCGGAGTCAGTAGGTTATGTGTTTGTCAATTCGTTCAATCTACCGGTGCATGACAGCGATTTTAGCGAACTGAGGATAACAGACACGCATATCATCCTCAGAACCAGAAAAAACTCAACCAATTACTTCCGTTATATCAATCGCAACACGGGTGGGGTGGAGCAGTTTGACCGGGTCCTTTCCAGCACCTATTACTTCGTATTTCTCAACGACTATGATTGGATGATATACTATGGCCGGGATGCCTATTTCGTCGATCTGAAAAAGAATACTCAAACTCAATTGGTCTTCACTCCTGTAGTGAACGCTACTCTAGCACATCCCCTTCATTGGGTACGATCTAGGGATGGGGAACACGATATCTATCTGTTACGAACAGTGGGTTTCAGCAATTCAAACCCGCAATTGCTCTGGCTGACCAGGCAAAAGCTTTGGGTACAAGAATAGATATGATGCACCTTCACCTCCTACTCCCGTTCCTTGCAATCCTGCTTTCCCAATGCAGCCAGCCGGTTGATTTCAAGCGAGATAACCCGTTGGACCCCCAATCCGATTCCTATTCGCCAGCCCAACCGAAAAACCTCCGAATGTCGTTCAGCACCGACAATCATATCGGGTTGGCTTGGCAAGTGGTGGATTCCGTGTTCGACAGCATCCTCATTGAGAAGAAAACCATTCTCGATACTGATTTTGTGCGATTGGCCGCGGTCGCCAAGAATGTGACACACTATGTGGATACTGCCGGTATGGTGACAGATTCGGTATCGTACCGAGTGGCAAGTCTGTACCGGCGGGACAGAAAGGAATTCAAAAGTTATTCAAACACAGTAAAAATCTTTCCAGATTTGGCGTGGAGCAACCATGAGTGGGACGGAATTCCAATGTCGCTCAACATTAGGCACTTCTCTGAATACGATGATCTGTATCTGATGGATGATGGAGTCTACGATTACAATACCCATCAGAAATTGTTTGATGTACCGCGTCTGGTGTCGGGCAGCCCCAACGGCTTCACAAACAAAGGTGGTTTAGTAGCCCAGATCGGTGCACCGAATACCACCCTTCGGCACTATACATCGGATGGCAACCATTCCGGCGATATCATCATACCTGCAACCAGCCACATCATTGGACAGGTTGATGATGTTCTGTATTTCAATCCAACGCGGCGCACACTCGAACGGATTCATCTGCCTACAAAAACAACAACCGTTATCGAAGCTGGACTCCCAAATGTTACTTCAGCAAGTTTCGCAATTTTTGAAAACAACATCGCCATGAAGATTCAAAATCAAATGCACATCTACCGTTTCTCGGAAACAGAGGGATATGCATTACTGAATTCATTCGCCATCCCGTCACACATTAGTGAACAAAGAGAAATGAGGATGACGGATACCCACGTCATCATCCGATTAAGAAATGGTCTTTGGAATTACTTTTGGTACATCGATCGGGAATCCGGCTCCCTTGAATCGTTGAGTCAGCATTGGACCACAATCTCTCAATATGCCTATCTCGACGGGTATGAATGGTTGGTTTACTTTGGTCGGGATGCTTATTTCGTAGATCTCAATAAATCCACCCAATTTCGAGTGGTTTTCTATCCGGAATCCACTGCGTTTAGCGCACTAAACCTGCATCGAGTGCGCTTTCATAGTGACCAACCGGAAATACTCATTTTGAGATCATCTAGTACAAGTTCTCAGCTTGTCAAACTGACGAAGCAGTATGTGTGGGTAACGGAGTAGGTAGGCTGGTAGGATGGTAGGATGGTAGGAACTTGCGACACTCGATTTATATTCCCAACTTCGCGCAAGCAGCATCATACCATCTTACTATCCTACCATCCTACATGAATCTTCTCCTATCTCTATTCCTGCTTATAAGTCCAGCCGCATCCGACACGACTGCCACGGCCGATTCTTCCAAAACCGTCAAAGCCACGAAAGATCTGCCGCTTGAGCCGGGTCGCACCGTTGAATTCACTGCCACGGAAGGAACATGGATGTCGATCGACATCAGCCCTGATGGCAAAACCGTCGTGTTTGATCTGATGGGGGATTTGTACACGGTTCCTTTCACAGGCGGAACCGCGACCCGCATCACCGAAGGATTGGCGATGGATACCCATCCGCGCTACAGTCCGGATGGAAAACGCATCCTGTTCACATCCGACCGCAGCGGCAATGAAAACCTGTGGATCAAGGATCTGGATAGTGATGAGTACACGCAGCTCACAAAGAGCACGAATGAGAATTTCCCATCGGCGGAATGGACACCCGATGGCGAGTATGTGATCGGCGCGAAAGGCCGTCGCATCCCTAAATTATGGCTCTACCACCGCACAGGTGGCGCTGGCGCACAGCTCACCAAAGGTGCCGATAGTTGGAAGACGATCGATCCGGCGGTGAGTCCGGATGGGCGCTATGTCTACTATTCGCAGCGCACCGGAGCTTGGAATTACAACGCGCAACTTCCGCAGTACCAAGTGGGTGTATACGACCGCGAAAACGCCACCACGCGAACACTGACATCACGCTATGGCTCGGCATTCACACCAGTGGTGTCGCCCGATGGCAAGTTTTTGGTCTATGGCTCGCGCTACGAAACCCATACCGGACTCGTGCTTCGCGACCTGGCTTCCGGTGAGGAACGCTGGATCGCCTATCGCATCCAACGCGACGATCAGGAATCCATCGGAACCATGGGCGTGCTTCCGGGCATGAGTTTCACGCCGGACAGCAAGGAAATCGTGACCACGTGGGATGGAAAACTATGGCGCGTTCCTGTCGCTGGCGGAAATGCGATCGAAATCCCGTTCACAGCGGAAGTGAACATCGATATGGGTCCAGCTGTGTTGTTCAAATACCCGATTTCGGATGAGCGCGAAGCAACGGTCACTCAAATCCGCGACGGAGTTCCATCCCCTGACGGCAAGCATCTGGCGTTCACAGCGCTGAATAAATTGTATGTGATGGAGATTCCGAACGGAACGCCGCGTCGTGTCACCAGCATGGATGTGGTCGAAGCGCAGCCGACTTGGTCTCCGGACGGACAATCGCTCGTGTATGTGACTTGGGATGGCAAAGAAGGACATTTGTATCGTGTGAGTCCGTTCGCACGGCGAGCCACGGCTCCGCAGAAACTGACGACGGCGGGTGCTGTGTATTCGAGTCCCGCCTGGTCGTTCACCGGCGATCGCATCGTGATGATCCGTGGCGCGGCCCGTGCCTTGCGCGAATCCGCCGGTCCAAACGCCTTCGCGGCATCTGAGGATCTGGTCTGGATGTCGGCCCGAGGCGGCGAACTGACCCTCATCGATAAAGCCAGCGGCCGCTCGAATCCACATTTCGTGAAAGGGAATGACCGTATTTACCTGAATCAAGGCAGCCAAGGACTCATTTCGATCCGTTGGGACGGAACCGACACCCGCACCCACCTCAAAGTGACAGGCATCACCACATTCGGTACGATCGATGGGGATGATGACCATGGCCACATCCTTCCTGAATCGATGTCGATGGAGATGAAAGAGCCACAAACGCCGTCGAACGCGTCGTGGATTCGCATGGCGCCGGTTGGCGATCAAGCGCTAGCCCTCATCAATAACGAGGTTTACACCGTCACGCTTCCGTATGTGGGGGAAGCGCCGACAATTTCAGTGTCGAATCCGGAAAGCTCCTCCTTCCCGGCCCGCAAGCTCACACAGATCGGGGCTCAGTTCCCATCGTGGTCGCATGATGCGAAAAAAGTGCATTGGTCGATCGGGAATGCGCATATCATATATGATTTGAGTGCGGCCAAAGCGCATGAGGATAGCTTGAAAGCGGCGAAGAAGGATGAAACGAAGACGGATAAAAAGGATGAAACGACGAAGGAAGATGAAGACAAGAAAGACGAAGACAAGAAACCTTCTACATATGAGCCGATGGAGTTCCGCATCAAGGTGATGTATCAACGCGATATGCCGGAAGGAACCATCGTTCTGCGTAATGCTCGGATCGTGACGATGAATGGCGACGACGTGATCGAACGCGGGGATGTGCTCGTGGTGAACAACCGCATCCAAGGCGTTGGCGCGGCAGGATCGCTCAACGTGCCTTCAGGAGCGCGCGATATGGACATGACAGGAAAGACCATCGTTCCGGGTTTTGTGGACACTCACGGACACATGTGGCCGGCTTGGGGCATCCACAAGACTCAGGTCTGGAATTATGCGGCGAACCTGGCGTACGGTGTCACAACCTCACGCGATCCTCAGACGGCAACGACGGATGTGCTTACGTATGCAGATATGGTTGAAGCGGGGATGATGCCGGGTCCGCGGGTGTATTCCACGGGTCCTGGACTCGGGTTCTGGGGTTACAACATCCAGGATCTGGAGCATGCGCGTCGCGCGATGAAGCAGTACAGCGAGTACTACGATACGAAAACCATCAAAATGTATCTCACGGGCAACCGCAAGCAGCGCCAATGGATCATCCAAGCGGCTCGAGAGCAAAACATTATGCCGACGACTGAAGGTGGACTCGATTGGAAAACGAACGTCACCCAGCTCCTCGACGGATACCCTGGGCATGAGCACTCCTTCCCTATTTATCCGATTTATAGCGACATCCTCAAAACGGTGGCCGAATCGAAAATGGCCTACACGCCGACCTTGTTGGTGAGTTATGGCGGTCCATGGGCGGAGGAATTCTTCTATGCCACGGAGCGTCCGTATCACGATGAGAAATTGCGCCGCTTCACGCCGTACACGGAGTTGGCGGGCAAGTCACGTCGCCGCGGGGCTTGGTTCATGCCGGAGGAACATGTGTTCAGCCGTCATGCCGAATTCGCGAACGAACTTGTGAAAGCCGGTGGTATCGCAGGTGTTGGCGCGCACGGTCAGCTCGAAGGACTCGGATATCATTGGGAGCTCTGGTCCATGCATTCAGGCGGGATGTCGAATCACGACGCCCTTCGCACGGCTACCTTGCTTGGTGCGGAAGCCATCGGACTGGATGGTGACCTGGGCTCCATCCAAACCGGAAAACTGGCGGATCTGATCATCTTGGATGAGAATCCACTGGCCGACATCCGCAACACGAACACCATCCGCTATGTCATGAAAAACGGACGTCTGTATGATGGGAACAGTTTGGATGAGGTGTATCCGCGCACGCGGGCGTCGAATCTGAACTTCTGGGTGGATGCGCCGGGCGCGGTGCCGGGAGGGAAAGAGTAGGTTTTCTTTCGTTAAGAGGTGGGGCTGAAGCCCCACCTCGGGATGAATTGAGGAATTTTACTGGGAGCCTGCCTGCCGGCGGGCAGGGATAAGGGTCGTAAAGGGGGATATTTTGATCTCCCTCGTTAGCAACTCTTTTCCTCTCGGTAATTTCTTACAGATGGAAGTTTCCCAAAAGCACAACGTCTACTCAATGCTCACGGGAACACCATTTACGCTATAAAAGAGGTCATACATTCCCAATGTGGTAAACAAGTTATATCCTCCAAACAGAGATGTACGCGTATCTTTATGAAGATTATATTTGACTGTGCTATAATACCCGGATCCAACAGCTCTATACCGAGTCGTATACAATTTATTTTCGAGTAGTTTGTGAACGACAATATCCATTCGGGTGTCGTTCATATTCCAGTAAAGATCTAAACCAGGTTCATTATTAAATGAGAATCCGACCTTAACGTAGTTGGTATCTGGTAAAAAATATTGTTTGCCAACTATTATGTAGTTGTCTCTATCTAGTCTCAGAAATGTGACCTGATCACCAGTAATTTGATTCGTGATAAATACCCTGTAACCGATTACATGGTCAATTAGTATCACCCTAGCGGGTGCATAGAATATGCACAATAGTAATACAATGAATATGTATTTCCTCATAAAATCACATTTACCATTTACTGATATTCCTCGATTTTATCAGTTCGATTAAACCCTTTCCACAAGCCATATCCCATAAGGAACTGAAGGAATAATGACAATGCAAGATAGAAGATTGACCGTGGTGTTTCCCTATCCATTCCATCGATAATTGAAACAGATGGTTGATTTGAATGGATTCGTATGTGAACAGATGAGGTGGTTCGCTTTTTCGGACAGCGTTTTGGTTTTGGATAATTGTCTCATGAGGCAAGCCGGTAGCGCTGCATAGGCGTCATGTCGTCGATCGAGGAATGCCCCCGACCCTCGTTATAGAACCTAATGTAGTCATC
>JBGTBY010000036.1:0-42821 GCA_041749075.1 Balneolales bacterium
CTTGGCCGACCATCGGCTTACCCGCTCTCAAGTGGTCGGCCGCTTCTTTAGAAAAGGCCTCGAAATCAAATTTTGTGTCTTCTTGTTTCATGTGTCAATTTATCCAATTATGGTTTTGACACAGTTAATTGAGCATACCCCATATGGCATCCCGCATCCCACTTCCCACATACTGCTACTCGTTTATTTGCGAGGTATAATATCGATGATCACAGATCGGTTATAGAACCTTTCTTCAGGATGAGTGTTGCCGAAGAGCGCGAACTCTTCGTTTTCACCGAAACCGAGCGTGTTGATGGTCACATCCGTACGACCGGCTTTGGTCAGTGCGGCTTGCAGGATGCGTTTCACATCGTCGGCCCGAGCCAGCGACAATCGTTGATTGTTGGCCGCATCCCCAATGATATCGGTGTGTCCGTGGATCACAACCGTAGCGCCTACAGGAATTTTCGGCATCACTTCATCGGTCAGGTAATCGTCATATAAACGGGTTGCCTCGGAATTGTCGAAACCGTACAAGATGCTGAAACGTTGGCCTTCCTCATCGGTCGGAGGTGTCCACAAGACCATGTTCAGCGTGGTGTCTTTGCGTTCGACCGAGCCTGAACGGGTTTGACCCACCATCGTGACCTGGTAATCTCCCGAGGCAGTTGCACCCAGGATGGTTTTACCAGGAACCGTCACACGGCTTTCCGTGTATGGACCCGTTTTGATGATCTTCCCTGCCGAATCTCTGAATTCCAACGACCAGGAGCTGTACACTCTGGACGCATTGCTGACATCCACGATGAGATAGCTATCCACAGGTGCTTCCTGAACGCCGGTTAAAGCGATCGGACGAAGTGGGACTTGCGGACCGGATTCGAACACCATCAGCATATCAGATGATTCGCTTTCGATCGTCACACGACGGTCTTCCTGGCGAAGCAGCTCGAGCTCGAGGCGTGCGCCTGGTTGTTCGGATCGCAGGTCGGGACGACGTTGCCCTTCAACCGCGATGCGGGATGGAGACACACTCCAGACACTGGTCAGGTAGGTTTTAACGGATTCAGCCATCAATTTGGCATCCGCTTCGCCTTTTTCAGACGAACCGACCAACGTGACCTTGGCATCCGGGAAGTCGTTCATACGATCGCCTAAGATGTTCAAGACATTGTAATAGGCGTTTAACTCGCGATCGGAACGGCCGGTGAGGCGTTTCGGTGTAAGAACATCCAAGCGGTTTTCGTTGAAATCCGCGGTTTCGCTTTTCTGAAGCAATGCGTAGCGATCAGGAATCTGGGTGGATTCGAGATTGAAAAACACATAGTTACGGATCGGGAACGTCTCACGAACGCGTCGTTGGGTCGGCACATTGCGTGGCGATGTGACCGTGAATATGGAAGCAACTGGCGCTGCGATCACCGGTGATGGCGTTGATGCCAAAGTCTCCGCAGTGCGCGTGCCACGACCGAATTTCAACGCGGCACCGAGCCGGATCGTGCTTATTTCCCACGTATTGACCGAGCGCGGCGTTTGTCCCCATTGCGGCATGTAAGCCAAGAACGGAGTAATCACCCATTGCGTGCGGCGATGCTGAGACGTCATCGGCATGTCGTAGCCGGCAGCGATCTGCATCGAAACAAGAGGAGAATTCACATCACCGAAGTCACCATTCACATCCGGAGTTGGTTCTTGGTCTGGAAATGCCGGGTTGATTCCCAATTCATACGTGAACGATTTGTTCAGATTGAATGCGAAACGTGGTCCGCCATACAGGTGGAAGTTTCCTTTAAAGGGAGCAAAACGGATGCTTGGCTCGATGGTGAGGTAACTCAGTTCTGTTGACAGATCGGCCGGGCAATCACATGGTGTGAGAACCTGGTCCCAATTGCCTTTCCGGCTATCGTAACCCACTTGAAGAATCATGCCCCATCTGGAATCCGGACGGTGGTATTCGATCAAGGGAGCGATGAACAATCCGATGCCATCGCCATGAAAGAATGCGCCAGGAACCGTGAGCTCGTCGTTCAGAACCTGTGTTGTGCCACGATATTGGTTGGCATTTGCGCCTGCCGCTACTCCGAAAAACCAAGATGGTTTGGAGTAGGGATATGGCTGAGCCTGTGTGGGAGCAGCCAAGCCAGCCAGCAAAATCATGCTGGCTGCTAGTGTGTTGTGTAAGGTTTTCATACAGGGTAAGATTAAGGTCGAGTGATGATGTTCGTGCTGGTCATCACAACGGTACCGTTGCGGGCAAGCATTCTGCCCTCAGCCACGGCACCCGAATTCATGGTGATGTCGGACAGAGCCAAGACATTCCCTTTGAAAATCGTGTTGTCTCCGATGGTGGCCGAACTTCCGACCTGCCAGTACACATTCTTCGCCTGCGCACCGCCTGTAAGGACGATGTTTCCACCTGCGCCGCCTACTGTGGTCAGTGCCGATCCAATCTGGAAGATCCAGACGGCATTGGCATCGCCTTGGGCATCCAAGGTTAAATCACCGTTTTGGATAAGAAGCGATGTGCTGGCTTTGTAGATCCCTGGCGCGAGGGTGAGTCCGCCTTGATCCACGTTCGCGGTTTGCGGTGCGGGGAAGGTGGCACCTTCTGCGAAGAGATAGGCATCTACCAGATCTTGCTTGGCATCCGATAGAATTTGGGCGATACCAGTAGGAGTCGCGTCATCGGAGGCATGAATCGCACCGTTCACAACGATGGCAGGCGGGAAACCTGTCACCGATGAACGCACACCTGGAGTGATCCCGACGTTCATGTCGCGGATTTCGCTGAAACCGGCATCGTTACGAATCCCCACGCCGGCAAAGATGCCATACTCGGCTACCGTGTTCAAAATGACGTTGCCAGGCCCCAGAGGAGCGGCTGTGTTGAAGTTCCAAACGTACTCGTTAACCAAAGACGCGCCATTCATATTCTTCACCGTGTTGCGGATGGTGGCGGTATAGGTCTCTCCTGATAGAAGGTTGTTGTCAGGATTGAATGTGGCCGTTGCATCGACCGTGCTAACGGATCCAGGAACAGTGTCCGCACCCAATTTCACAGTAAACGAGGTGTTCGTGAGCGTGCTGCCATCCATGGTTTGGCTGAACAAAGCCGTGATATTGCTGTTCAAAGCCACATTCGTTGCCAAATCAGCAGGAGTGGTGGAAACGATAGTAGGAGGCGCTCCAAATGAGGTTGTGAACGTCCAGATGTAGGGCTCTTGCAGGGCATTGCCCATCATGTCTTTCACCCAAGGTTCCACACGAGCCGTGAACACGGAGTTCACAGGCAGATCGTTGGTGGGGTTGAATATGATGGAATTCGTTGCCGCATTGTACGACAGTACACCCGTAATGACGGCTACCGTACCTGCTGTATTCGTCTCGGCGTTCAGAGTGAACACATCGGGAGTGATGGTTGCCGGATTCATCGCCTCATTGAAGGTGATCGTGATATTCGTGCCCAAATCCACACCTGTTTCCAAGTTGGCCGGGTCTGTAGAGATCACCTCTGGGCAAATGCCTAAGATGGCGTCGTTTTCGTCTTTGCAGCTGCCCATCACTACTACAAGTAGTGACAGGACAGCGATGATGCGGATTTTATTCATACTGCTCTTGATGATGATTGATCAACAGATCAATGAAGCGCGATTCCAATAGTGGAAGCGCCGCTGGACAAATCAATGAACATTCCAACGCGGGGTGTGAAATGGTATTCAGCGCCGACATGGAAGTCCAAGAAAATGGCGTTCGGTCCACGGAAGCGGTAGCGATCGCGGTAGTATTGGGTATCCCACTCTTCACTGACGATGCCCAATCCAAGGGATCCGGCAGCGTATAAATCCCACTCGGAATTCAGTGTAAGCAGGTCGTCGAAGTAGAAGCTTCCTTTGACACCAATCGGAATGAAGTTCGAATAGTCAAAGAAACTCACAAATGGAGCCAGTGTGACGGCCGGAGCCACATCGAATTCGTAGTTGATATGAAACACGGAGACTTGGCGTCCACCAATACCCAACCCGAGGTTGAGTGTGCTGCCGTGTAATTCTTGGGCCGATGCTGTCTGAAATAGCGACAGGACCAACGCCAAGGTTATGGATGCGGTAGTATATAAATGTTTCAAGGGTATTCTGTTTGGTTAACGTGATGGGATTATCACATACCAAGGTTGCTCTATCTACCCTTGAAAGCGTTACACGCTAGGACTTACTTCTTACACAATTCACATCTTATCAAGAACTTGGCGCTTTTTATCCTTCAGACTCTTGTAAAATGAAGGAGTCAGCCCCGTCACTTTTTTGAATTGATTGGATAAATGGGCGACACTGCTATAGTGCAGTTTGAAGGCGATCTCGGTCAGGTTCAACTCATCGTACAACAGCAATTCTTTCACGCGTTCGATCTTATGACTGATGATATACTGTTGGATGGTGATTCCCTTCACTTCTGAGAAGATATTCGCAAGGTAGGTGTAGTCGTAATCGAGCTTTCCGCTGATATAGTCGGAATAGTTCAACGTCGGGATTTCATCGGTGTAATGGATCATCTCGACGATCACATTTTTGATGCGTTCGATCAGGATGGCGCGTTTGTCGTCCATCAGTTCCAATCCGGATTTCAGTAATTCCCGCTTCAATATGGCTCTATGCTCTTCGGAGATGTCTTCGAGTACTTCAACCATCCCCAGATCCAGCACCACGTATCGAAGACCGAGTTTATGAAGTTCCTGCTTCACAATCATCTTGCAACGCAGACTGACCATAAACTTGATATATAATTTCATATAGACGTAAGAACTCCAAAAAAAAGACCGTCCTTATTCAGAACGGCCTTATTACACGAAATCGTATCTCTTACAACTGAGCGTCGAGCTGTTTCTTTAGTACGCTCTTCGGAACGGCACCAACGATTTGATCGACAATCTGACCGTTTTTGAAGATGAGCAAGGTCGGAATGCTACGGATACCGAATTTCATGGAGATTTGCGGATTCGAGTCGACATCCACTTTCGTGATCTTCGCTTTGCCGTCATATTCACCCGCCATTTCTTCCACGATCGGACCGATCATGCGGCACGGACCGCACCATTCAGCCCAAAAATCCACCAACACCGGGGTGGTGGATTTCAAGACTTCTTGATCGAAAGTGGCATCTGTGATGTGAAGTGCTTTTCTCATTGGATTTCCTTTTTTGTTGGATTTGTTTTGATTCTTATAACGAAAATTACGGCTTTTTGAATCCTTACACGGAGTATTTTTCCAGCCAGACGTTCCCTTTACCGAAAATGACGCGCAATTCACGCAGCAAGGCGTCATTCGGATCCACCACGTGTTTGCGCACGTTCATGCTCATGGGTTCGGGATGTTTTGAAAAGATGTTCAAGCCAACCGGCGACTGACCTTTGTTCTGATCGAGCAACTCGGAAGCGGTCTTGATGTCGGCATCGGACACCTGGCCGGTATGGATTTGGATACGCACCCGGATCTTCCCTTGCAGCTTTTCGCGCAGGTTCTCAATGCGGTCCATGTTCTTCACAATCAGTTTGGGCATCCCTCCTTTCGAATCGATCTGGGCCTCCACCCACACCAAGGTATCGGGTTGAATCAGATTCATATGCTTATCGAACACATCGGAAAAGGCGATGGCTTCGATCGAACCTTGCTCATCCTCCATGCTGAAAAAGGAGAAGGGTCTGCCCTTCTTATCTCGAGCGAGTTTAACTGTGGTCACGATCCCCACCACCGACACAACATCCCGTTCTTTGCAGGTCTGAAGCGAGTCGGAACCGAGATTATTGGTCGTGAATACCTTCGCATCGTCGTGAAAGCGGTCGAGCGGATGTCCACTTAAAAAGAACCCGATGTACTCGCGCTCGCGCTTGAGCTTCTCCATGTTGCTCCAAGGCTCCACCTCCCTCAGCCTCGGTTCTTGGCTGTTCTGACTTCCCGCCTTCGCTCCGCCGAACAGGCTGATCTGATTCATACTGTCTTCCTGCTGCTTTCGTGCGCCATAGCTCACAATGTCGTCAAGACTTTCAAGCAATTGGTTCCGATTCGGATGCAGCGTATCGAACGCCCCCGCTTGGATCAAGCTCTCAATGGTTTTCTTGTTGACGCTGCGTAGGTCCACGCGTCCGGCCAGATCAAAAATCGAGGTGAATTCGCCTTTCTTCCCACGCTCTTCAACCAATGCAGCCACCGCGCCGGATCCCACGCCTTTAATGGCTTCCATCCCATATTGAACACGCCCGTCTTTCACCACAAATTTTCCGGCGCCGGTATTCACATTCGGTGCATCCACCGGAATGTTCAGATGTGCGCATTCTTCCATGAATTGGGCCACTTTCTTGATGTCGCCCATGTTGTGCGTGAGCACCGATGCCATGTACTCGGCCGGATAATTCGCCTTGAAGTACGCCGTATGATAGGCCACGACCGAATAAGCCGCGGAGTGCGATTTGTTGAATCCGTATCCGGCGAAGAACGCCATTTTATCGAAGACCTCATCCGCAACCGTTTCCGGATATCCTTTCGCGACGGCTTTATCCACGAAAATGGACTTCTGCTGGTCCATTTCTTCTTTCTTTTTCTTACCCATGATGCGCCGTAGCACATCCGCTTCACCCAAACTGTATCCGGCCAAGACCTGCGCCACTTGCATGATCTGTTCTTGATACACCATGATGCCATACGTCGGCTTGAGGATCGGCTCGAGATCCGGATGCGGATACACCACCTGTTTGCGCTCGTGGCGGCAATCGATGTACTCGGGAATGAACTGCATCGGACCCGGACGGAACAAGGCGTTCATCGCAATCAAATCATCCATCGATGTCGGCTTCAAATCCTTCAGGTATTTGCGCATTCCGTCGCTCTCGAACTGGAATGTGGCTACTGTCTCCGCTTTCTGATATAGTTCGTAGGTTTTGGTGTCATCCAAGGGGATGTCGTCCAGATCGTATTGCTTCCCGGTGGATGTTTTCACATATGCGATCGCGGTTTTCAGCACTGAAAGTGTGCGCAAGCCGAGAAAGTCCATTTTCAGTAGACCGCACATCTCCGCGCTCGGACCATCATACTGCGTGATCATGTCTTTCTCTTTGCTGGTCGCCACGGGCACATAATCGTCCACGCGCCCTGGTGCGATGATCACGCCTGCGGCGTGGATGCCGGTTTGCCGGGCGCATCCCTCCAAGGTGCGTGCGAACCGCATCATATTCCGGACGGCAGGATCCGGATCGGCGAACAAGGCTTTGATGTCGATCGCGGAATCGGGATTCTCTGCCGGATTGAGGATCTTATCGAACGTGTCGAGTCCGGGGCGTTCAGGGAACAGCTTCGAAATCCGATTCACTTCGGATAGGGGAATGCCCAGCACGCGTCCCACATCCCGTATGGCGGTTTTCGCTTTCATGGTGCCGTAGGTCACGATCTGGGACACATTATCGCGGCCGTACGTCGATACCACATAATCGATGACGGCTTGACGCCCTTCATCATCAAAATCGATGTCGATATCGGGAGGTGACACGCGTTCCGGATTCAGGAATCGCTCAAAGAGCAAACCATATTTCAACGGATCGATGTTGATGATGCCGATGCAATAGGCAACCACCGATCCGGCGGCGGAACCCCGACCCGGACCCACATACACGCCTCGGTTTCGTGCTTCGGTTGTGAACCCCTGAACGATGAGGAAGTAGCCCGCGAACTTCATCCCTTTGATGATCAGCAATTCGCGTTCGATGCGATCGCTCGCCTCCTGGGTCATATCCGGATACCGGCGCTTCGCGCCTTCATAGGTCAGATGACGCAGGTAATCGTCCATTGTGTCATATCCGGGCGGGATATTGTAATACGGAAGCAGAAGATCCGACTTCAGTTTGATCGCATCGACCTTGTCGATGATTTCATTGGTGTTGTCGAGCGAATCGGGGACATCCGCGAACAATTCCAGCATCTCATCCGGCGATTTGAGATAGAATTCGTGGCTGAGTTTGTTGTCATCGCCCGTGAATCGGAAGCGGTTTGGATCGTTGATATCAGCGTTGGTCTGCAACGCCAACAGAATATCGTGCGCCTCGGAATCTTCCCTATCGATGTAATGCGAATCGTTGGTGCAGATCATTTTCACATTGTACTCTTTCGCCCAACGGATGAGCACTTCGTTCACAGTGTCCTGATCCCGCAAACCATGGCGCTGCAGTTCGATGTAATAATCCTCACCGAAGACATTCAGATACCATTCGAACACCTTTTTTGCTTCGGCCTCGCCATGACGAAGAATCGTCTGGTTCACTTCACTGGCCAAGCAACAGGTGGTGGCGATCAATCCTTCCGCATGCTCCATCAAAAAAGCTTTATCGATGCGGGGTTTGTAATACATGCCGCGCAGATACCCGGCGGATGTGAGTTTGACCAGATTCTTATAACCGGTCAGATTTTTGGCGAGCAGGACCTGATGGAAGCGGTCCTTGTTTTCGCGATCGTCCATGGTGACCGGCGTCAGGTAGAATTCGGACCCGATGATGGGTTTGATACCGGCTTCTTGTGCTTCTTTGACGAAGGACGGAACGCCGAACATATTGCCATGATCGGTGATGGCGAGTGCCGGCATGTCGAGGGATTTCGCTTTGGAAACCAAGCCTTTGATCGATGCGGCGCCATCGAGAAGACTGAATTGGGTATGGCAGTGCAGATGGGAAAAACGCATCCTCGAAGATAGGTAAAAATGATAAAGGACCCGGTGTGCGACGAGCCCTTTATCCTCTGCTTGATGAATCGTTTAGCCGTTTATCCAGGAACACGTAGTTAACTATTTGGTTTTCGATCTCCTGTATTCAACCGAAAGGTGATGGGTAAGGTATAGGCCACTTTCACGGGTCGGCCACGTTGCATGCCAGGCGTGAATTTGGCTTTTTTCACCGCGTCGATGGCGGCTTCATCGCAACCACCACCAATGCCACGCACAACCACCGGATTCAGCACGTTCCCGCGTTCATCGATCACGAATTGCACGGTCACACGACCTTCAATGCCGGCAAGGCGTGCGATCTCCGGATACACGATGTTCCGTTGCAGGGCTTCCAAACCACCGACCAGATCGGGCATCCGCTCCACAACGATGAAGATTTCCTCCTCATCCACTTCTTCTTGTGCGGCAGGTGGCGCGGCGGCGATGAATGCCATGGCATCGAAATCGATCTCAGCGGAGAAATCCAGATATTCGTCTTCCAAAACCGCATCGTTCGACACTTCAACCGGCACACTTGGTCTTGGTGGTGGTGGCGGTGTTTCTTCCTGACGCGTTTGGATGATTTCCTCAACGGTCACAACGTCTTGTTCCAAAACACTGACCACGAATTCGCTTTCGAAATTCAGGTTCAACCGGAACAGCACAATGAAAATGAGCAGACTGGTGATGGTTCCTAACTTCAGATAAATCGAATGCGTGCTCTGAAGGTCCGCTTTAGGATGTTTCTTGATATAGAGTGACATACACGCCTCCTGGATGATTGTACCAAGCTACGTGGAAGCGCTTTTATCCGCTTTACATCTATTGTCTATTGGTGAACCGCAATTGCCGGGAAATCGACTGTGAATTTCGCGCCGTTCAACCGATCACTTTTTCCTGGTTTGATGGTGCCGTTGTGCTTGGCCACAAGATCTCGCGATATCGCCAATCCTAGTCCCAATCCGAAGTTTCCAGAGCTGTTCCGCGTTGTGAAATGCGCATCGAACAGGTGCGCCATATGGTCGGGAGCAATGCCGGTTCCACTGTCGTGGATGTCGACCACGATGCGTCCATCCTTCAAGCTGACCACGATCATCAGCCTTCCCTCATCCCCCATCGCATCGCAGGCATTCACGATGAGATTGGTCCACACTTGGTTCAACTCGGCGGTATTGGCACGGATCATCGGCACGATGTCCGTTTCGAGTTTCACATCCACCCGCTTCAAGCGATTCGCGAGGATGTGCAACGTGTCTTGTATTCCGTCCATCACGTTCACATCCATCCCCTCACCGGAATCTTGTCGACTATAGGATTTGAGGGATTTTACCAAATTCGCGATGCGGGATGTGGAACTGGTTGCACCTCGCATGAGTTGTCCCGCATCATATAATTGCAAGGCCCGTGAGCGTTGAACGGGATCCAATGATGTGAACTCGGCACGGACCCGCTCATCCATTCCCAATACAAGCCGTTGTTCGGAAGGATTCAGGTCCGGATATTCCATTCGAATCGCTGTGCGTTGCTCCATCGTGGCCGTGTAGGCACCGGATGCGGTCTGCTGACCGAATTCCAAGAACCGGATGCTCGAGTCGGCCGACATCAGATTCGGCAAAATCTCACTCAGATTTCGGATTGCTCCTTGAAGAGCCGCCGCCGGATTGTTGATCTCATGCGCGATGCCAGCCACCAACTGTCCGAGTGTCGCCATCTTTTCCTGATGTACCAATCGGCTGTGCGCAGCTTGAAGATCCAACAAGGCGGTTTTCAGAGACTCATTGACGGTTTCGAGTTTCAGATTGAGGTCCACCACCTGATGGTACCGCTCCAAAAGGTTCGCGGTGATCATCTGCCTGGCTAAAGGTGCAATCACGGATTGCGTGCGGGTGAACGCTTCCACCTCATCCCGAGTCATAACCAGGATTTCCGATGGAAGCTCCGCTATGGCGGATGTGAGCGTGGGTCGGTCCGTAAAAAAGCTCAACACGCCGAACAAGGATCCGGGAAGGATGCGGGTCACGGGCAGAGTGCGACCCGATTCATCGGTTTTGGTCAGCACCACGCGTCCGGTGATCACCAGGTACAGCTGATCGTTCAGAACATTTTCTTCAAGCAGCACATCGCCCACATCCGAATTTCGAATTTCTGGAACCGGCTCGCCACTCTCCCTCATCGCCTTGATCAAGGCTTGCGCGGCGGAACGTGGATCAGCGATCCACTTTTTCAGAAAGGTGCGCTGCGTGAGGGAGATCCGATGGCTCATCTGTCTGTGACGCGGCGATCCAAACGAAGAATGTTCGAGAGCGCCTCTGGGTCGAGAACGGTCATATATGGAATCGGATTGATGTCATTATCTCGGATGAAGGCGATCAACAGGCCCTGAACCGCATCCAACAAGGATTGCCTCGACCAAGGTTTGGCCAAATAAAAGTCGAGATGACCGAGGTTCACGGCTTTCACGGTGTCTTGCAAACCGGCTTGACCCGTCAAGAGCATTTTTTTTGCGCCATTGGCCAGTCCGAACCGTTCCACTTCCACCAGAAAATCCACGCCTGTGGTTCCGGGCATCATATGGTCGCAGATGAACAATGCGGGTTTGAGGGTGTCGGCGGTGGATGCGGTCAGGAAATCTCGCACAGAATCCGCCGATGAAAATCCTTCGATGATGAAATGGGATTCAAGGGATTGTAGGTCGCGAAGGACGGCATCCAGCACGTCGGGTTCGTCTTCAACGCAGATGATCAGGTATTCGGGTTTCATATGGATTGCTCCAGGTTAGACGACATGGTTCCAATAAAGAACGGAGAAGATCAGCATCAGTATGAGTCCGATTACTCCGACCAAGATACCGGATTTCGCCATATCGGCGGTTTTGACCACACCTGTAGCCATTGCGATCGCATTTGGAGGTGTGGAGATAGGTAAGACCATGGCGAAGCTGGTACCAAGACCGATCATGAGTGCCAGCAACGTCGGATTCGCAATGCTGTCGGCGCCTTGTGTGGCCCCGATTGTTATAGCAAGGGGCATCAGCAAGGTCGCGGCGACGGTATTCGACATGAAGTTGGAAATCACCAAGCCGATGAGAGCGAACATGGCCAGGATAAGGATGCCGCTGAAGGTGGTCCATTCGATCCGACTGACCAACCAATCCGACAACTTCGTTTCATCCATGTAAATACCCATGGCGATACCACCGGCCACGAGCCAGAGAACTTCCCAAGGCAGATTGCGCAGATCGGCGGCTTCCATCACCTTGAACATGCTCAGCGCGGCAATGGGAATCAGCGCCACATAATTGCTGGAAATTCCATGCAGGCTTTCGGTGACCCACATCACCAATGTGAAGGCGAAGATGCCATAAAACAGCCACGCTTTGAGGGATGTATTCCATTTGGAGGTCTGTTTCAGCACGATTTCTTTCACATCGGGCTTGTTCAGCGAATACAACAGCCACCAGGTAGCCAGCATGGCGAGAATCACGAGAGGCAGTGCAAGCGATACCCATTCCATGAACGAAATCATATGTCCGGCGCGTGCGGATGCGGCCACCACAATGGCGTTCGGAGGCGAACCAATCGGTGTGGCCATCCCACCGATGTTCGCGGCAAATGGAATGCTTAGTGCCAATCCCACTTTGAACCGGTCTGTTTTTTCCATGCTGGCCATGAAGGGCAGAATTACGGTCATCATCATCGCGGTCGTTGCGGTATTGCTCATAAAGGCAGACAGCACGCCTGTGACGGTCATCAAGCCGAGCATGATCCACTTGGGCTTGGTGCCGAAGGGGCGCATCATCACCCGCGTCACGTTCTTATCGAAATTGAATTTGACGGCCGCATCGGCGAGCATGAATCCGCCGAGAAACAAGATGATGATGGGATTCGCAAGGGTTCCCACATACGCGGCTGGATTTCCGGGCTTGAATCCATATCGGTCCATCGCCTCAGCGGCATCCATCCCGCTAAAAACAGGTCCTACGCTACTCAACATCACGACACCCAATAAAATCACAAGCAGGGATGTGGCGTGGATGGGGATGGGTTCGAGCATCCAGAAAAAAGCCGCCAATAGAAATATGGACAGTGCCAGGTGACCGGCGAATGAAAGTCCTTCGAATGGGATGGCGAATGGAAGGAGAAAACCGGTGATACCGAGGATCAAGCCGGCCTTTTGTAGTGATGTCATAGTTTTAGGTACTGTTGCACATCCAAGTTTAAGGATATTCAACCCGATAGAACATGACAAATGTCAGGGATGCGTATCTTTGCACTCGTTTGTGGTTGGTTGTTTGTGGTTAGTTGTACTAAGAGTGACTAACGACCAACAACAACCACTAACAACAAACAACTAACGACTATCGAATTCATGTCCGACCTGCTGAAACGCCTCCTTCCCCTTCTTCTCGAAAACAAATCGTTGAACGACACCGGCATCCGCCTTCTTCAGAAAGTGCATGCCGACATCAAGAAAAAACCGGCAAAAGGCCGCACCGACGAAGAATGGTTCGTGCTTGGGTATTATGCCTTGCAGGTGGGTCAGTACGACGAGGCCATCACCTCGCTGTCCGAATCCATTTTCGAGAATGAGGAATTCGAAGCGGCGTTCCGTTACCGTGCTACCGCGTACATGGAAAGCAAGCGGTATGAAGATGCGGCCAAAGATTTGGATGAAGCCCTTCGCATCGATCCGACCTACACCGATGCCCAGTACGAGCGCATCCGCCTGTTGTATGAAATGGATAAGGACAAAGAAGCGACCAAAGCCGCAAAAGCGTTCACTGCTGAAAACCCGGATCATGCGAACGGATTCGCTCTTTTGGGAAGCATCCTCGAAAAAAGTGGGAAATATGTTGAGTCGGTTCCGGCCTTCGACAAAGCCATCGAGTTGGAAGACGATAATGGACTTTTCTTCACTCAACGCGGACTCGCACATTATTTCGGTGGTCAGCCGGATGCGGCCCTCAGCGACATGCTCAAAGCCCAAGCGCTCACCGGTGCCAACCAAGTGACCCATTTCAACTTGGCGCTGATTTATGGCGACATCCAAGGCCAAACCCGCGAAGCGTTCCGTTATTTTGAGCGCGCATTCAAAAAAGATCCGAACATGCTCAAACAGTTCGCCGGATCGGCCAATGTGACCGAAGCCAAACGATTGTTAGGCAAGCTTCAAGGCGTTGTGGATCGCCTCGCTACAGACACCACCGATAGCGGAAAATTCTATCGCGACGAGCTTTCTACCCTGTTAAAACGGAAGTTAGCGGAAACGGCAATCGCTTCTTGATGGTTATCATCAAACCATGTCAAACCCACTTCCACAATCCGATAAAGACACCGCAGAGCTGTTGAGCGCTTATGTGGATCAGGAAGCCAGTACATCGGAATGCCGTTGGATTGAGGATCGTATGGTCACAGATCCGGCCATTGGTGCGTCAGTGGAAGCGGAACGACGCTTCAAACACTTTATCGGTGAACGGTGCAAGTCCACATCCGCACCTGATTCTCTCCGACTTAGTATAGATGACCTGCTCACAGAAAAAGATGAAACGCCGGTCCGGTTTTTCAGCAATCGAGTGTATTGGGCTGCAGCAGCTGTGGTCCTGTTCAGCGCGATGCTGTATATGTATCAGTTTTTCGTGATCCCATCCACTTTCGAGGTCGAAAAATACGCTTGGCTCCATTTCGATAAAGGAATGAATGCGGGTGTGTTTCTTCCGATCTCCGAAACGAGTCCGGCTGCCGCACATGGCTATCTGAAAGACCATATGGGGATGGATGTGACCGTACCTACTCTTACCGGTGCGCGCTTCATTGGTGTGCAGCAATTGGCATTCGTACCTGGTCACGAAACTCCAGTACTTACCTATGCCGCGACGAACGACGCCGACCGCATCCACATATTTGTGTTCAAAGTAGATCAATTGGAACAAGATGCGGCTCTACAACGCGATCTTGACGCCATCGCCCTCTGCTCGAACGATCCCGACGCCGTGCATGTGTCCGACATCAACGGCAAGCACGTGGTATCCTGGCAATGGCAGGATACCTGGTATACCGCCGTCTCCCATCATAGCGGGGATGTGATCGCTGGCATGTTGCCCATCAAGCGCAACGCCGTCACCCTCTGATGCGCATCGCGATCGCAGGAGCCGGCGCCGCCGGACTCAGTCTTGCGCTCCATCTCACCCGCGCAACTATCCCGGATCTTCAGATTTCCCTGACCGATCGCACGTTCGAGCTCGCATCCGACAAAACATGGTGCTTTTGGGATGAAGAAAGTGTCATTCTTCCCGATATGGTTCGCAAGGAATGGACGGTTTTGAACATCAACGGACCGATGGGCTCGTTCACACAGCCCATCCGGCATCATACCTATCGGATGGTGGACAGCGGCACCTTCAAAAAACTCGCGTTATCTGAATTGAAGGATGCCGTAGAGTTGATTGAAGCACCCATCACCGATTTCGATTCGAAAGCCGACCTGGTCTTTCAGAGCGTGATCCCACCCTCGCTCACCGAGCCCTATCTGAAACAGCATTTCTTAGGTTGGGACGTGGTGATGGATAAACCGGTATTTGATCCGGATGTGGCCACCATCATGGATTTCAACGTCGACCAATCGCATGGCTTCGCGTTCATGTATCTGCTTCCGATATCTGAAACCGAAGCCTTGGTCGAATACACGTTATTCACCGATGTGGTGCTTGAAAAAGAGTTGTATCGGGATGAAATCACCCGCTATCTGAGTGTGACGTTCCCTGGCGCAGATTTTTCTATGATCCGTGAAGAATTCGGTGTGATTCCGATGGTGCCGGGCGCTTGGACTCCGGGTGAAGGACGTTTACAGAACATCGGTGGATCGGCCGGATTGGCGAAACCATCCACAGGTTACACATTTGCCCGCATCCAGCGTGATTCCTCTCAAATTTCGGCCTCGTTACATAGGGGGAACCTTGTTAGAAATCCCCCATCCAGCCGACGAAAAGAATGGATGGATGAGATGATCATCCGCATCATCCGAGAGGATCCGTCACACGCTGTTCACATCTTCGAACAACTGTTCAGAAGAAACGGGATGGATCTCATGCTTCGGTTCTTGGACGAAAAAACGTCGTTGGCCGAAGACCTTCGCATCATGGCCAGCGTGCCGAGTTGGTGGGAATTCGTAAAAAGGGTTCGGATTTAGTCGATCCAGACCGCACGAGCGGCACTTTCCTGGCTGTTACGACTCACTGCCGTCACCAGATACACATAACTCGTTCCCGGGCTCACATTCGTATCGACATAGCGGCTCATTCCGGTCACCTCGACCATATATGCAGCATCGGCAGGAAGTGTTGGATCGAACGGCAGATTATCCGTCGTGAACCGATAAATCGCATAGCGCGCGGCGCCATCCACGACATCCCACGACAGCTTGATGGATGTTCGCTCGGAGCGATCAAATTGGATGCCATCGATGGGTTCAGGCACCGATTCCATCAGCCAAGGCATATGCGGAACCAAGGCTTTATGGGCATAAACTTTGGTTTTGAGGCTGTCTTGAAATCCGCGAGGATGATCGATGATGGATTTCGTGCGGAAATAAATCGCGCCTTGCGCTCCGTTTTGTTGCCTACGGTTCAGGCGGATTTGATCGGTCAAATAGGACACCGGCCAAGGACGATACGGTGCCATTCCCACATACAAATGCCGTTCATGGGACGCCGCGGTCTTGCTCCACCAATTCAACAGTGGCTCATATGGCGCCAGGGCATGAGTGGGCTCCCAATACAATTGAGGGGTGATGTAATCCATTTTCCGTTCTTCGAACCACGACACCGCGTCGGCATACAAACTATGATACCCTTCGGTGCCTCGCGTGCCGGCATCGCTATTCAGTCGGATGCCAAACGGGGAAATACCGAATTTCACCAAGGGATCGATCGCCTTGATGGTATCGTGAACCTGAGCCACCATTTTGTTGATGTTATCACGGCGCCAATCGTGCACATCCTTGAATGCGGAACCATACGCCTTGAACTCACGCTCATCTTCGCGCGTGATTTTCGGATTGTATGGATAGAAATAATCATCGAAATGGATTCCATCCACATCATAGCGCTGGACGATATCCGCCACCACATCGGCCACAAATTGCCTCACTTCCGGCATTCCCGGGTTCAGCATCGCATAGGTTCCGGTGGATGAGGTGAAGTACATGATCCAATCTGGATGGCGCTTCCCGATGTGATCATTCGACCATTTGTAGGTATTTGTATCACGATGCGCGCGGTACGGGTTCATCCACGCATGCAATTCCAAGCCACGTTTATGAGATTCTTCAATGGCGAATTCCAATGGATCCCAAATCGGATTGGGGGCCACACCTTGCTTGCCACTCAACCAATACGACCACGGCTCATATGGGGACGGGAAAAGGGCATCGGCTTCGGTACGGACCTGAAAAAACACCGCATTCATGCCAATTTCTTTAATCGCATCCAGGTTTCGGATGAGTTCCTGCTGTTGTTGCTCGGTTGTAAGCGTTCGAGCCGAAGGCCAATCCAAATTCACCACGGTAGTGAGCCAAACGCCACGCATTTCTTGTTTCGGTGGCGGAGACATCAACAGAAGTAGTAAAAGAAAAAACATCACAGTGGATCAGTGGATAGGTGAGGCGGAATGTTGGGCGTTGATGCGATTGGCGATGAGCAGCAACTTCGATCGGCTTTCTTGACGGATGAGGGCGAATTCAGGAAGTTTCGTTTGCAGCACAGCCATGTACCCTTTTCGGGCGTCCGTGTAGGAGCCGGTCGCTTCGCGCAATCGGGCGAGATGATAAACGGCAATGATATTTTTGGGTTGATGCGTAACCAACATATCCAGATAGGTGATGGCATCCATCGGACGATCTTCTTTCTCCATCACATGCGCCATCACCATCATGGCATCGTATTTCACATCACTGGTGCCAGTCGCCACTTGACGCAGGAGGTTCAACCCGGCCTGTTTGTCACCCGATAAACCAGCGATCGTCGCCATCCAGCGGATCTCACCGGGAATGCTTCCGACCATATACTGAAACACGCCCTGACCCATCATCGCATTCGGGTTCGCATCCCCATAGGCCATCAATTGCTTGGTGTATGAATACCCTTTCATGCCGCTTTGGATCGCAATTCGATATTCTTTTTCACTTGCCGCGACCAAACTGCGATAGCCATGCAAGCCGCTCATCAGTAACACGATGCTTGTATCGCCGGGGGATGTTTCCAGATGCTTCATTCCGACTTGAATGGCGGTTTCAGACCGTTTCAGAAAGGATGCACCATATTGCGAATCGTTTCCGGCGAAGAAATACGCCCAGAACGGAATCATGGAAGAAAAGAAATACGGACGAGGATCTTGCGGATGCGAGCGGATGAGGGCATTGAAGGCCGAATCAGCCTTTACCCAGTCCGTGGCATAAAACGCATCGATGCCACGATCGAGCGTTCGATCGAAAGCAGTGGATTGCGCTTGAAGAGCGGACGCACCGAGTCCGATGAGTATACAGAGAAACCAACGTCGCATAGGGGTATCAGTCGTCGTAGTGAGCTTCGCCCAATTTTCCTTCTTTGAACGCGACGGCTACCGACACCGCCGCATCGCCCGTCACATTCACAACGGTGCGGCACATATCAAGAATACGGTCCACACCGAGAATTAGTGCGATGCCTTCAACAGGAACATCGATTGATTTCAACACGATCACGAGCATAATGATTCCTGCGCCTGGAACAGCGGCCGTACCGATTGAGGCCAATAATGCGGTGAACACGATCGTGAGCTGCTCGGCCAAGGTGATATCGTTGCCAATGGCCATGGAGATGAAAACGGCAGCCACGGCTTGATACAGACTGGTTCCATCCATGTTGATGGTGGCCCCGACAGGAAGCACGAAACTCGATACTTCCTCATCCACACCCAGATGTTTTTCGACTCGCTCCATCGTCACAGGCAGGGTTGCTGCGCTGGAGCTGGTTGAAAACGCAAGAAGCAGTGCCGGACGCATCGCTCTCAAAAAATCCACCAAACGCATATTGCTGTACATCTTGAATAGCGATGTGTAGACGATCAGCACGTGTAAGATCAGCCCGATGATGACCGTCATCGTGTACCAGCCAAGCGCTTGAAGCAAGGTCAGAGCCTGACCCAAATCATCTCCTGCCAAATCAATGATGACGGATGCGAGCAAAGCGAAAACGCCATATGGCGCGATCACCATGATCATATCCACGATTTTGATGATGACATCGTTCATCGCATCGAAGAAATTGATCAGAATCTGGCTTTTCTCGCTCTTAATCTGGACAATGCCAACGCCGAACAATACCGCGATAAACACAACCTGCAGCATGCTGCTGTTGCTGCTCATGGCGAAAAATAAGTTTTCGGGCACCACATCCACAATCGGTTGCAACGGACTCTGATTTAAGACTCGTTCTGCTGTCTGAGTCCGATCTCCCAAATTCGATTCATAACTCGACATCAGGGTTTCTTTGGTTTCCTGCGGCAGAGCTTCCCACGGTTTGATGATGTTCACAACCGCCAAACCGATGGTGATGGCGAACACGGTGGTCAGCATATAGATGCCGATGGTTCGTCCCCCCATCCGCGACAGTTTCTTGATGTCGTTCAAATTCGCGACCCCCGCGATCAAGGAAGCGAGTACCAGTGGCACAGCGATCAATTTGAGCAGGGTCACGAAAATGGTACCGACCGGCTTGATGTAGGCGTTCGTGAAGTCGTTCATCCCGGTTTGGGATGAAATCAAGCCCCAAATGAGTCCGGTGAACAGACCCAGCAGAATTTGCCAGTGGAGTTTACGATACCAGGCTGTCATTCGGCCACTTTGTCTTTGGGAAAGCGTTTCATGATGGCGAAAGCGACGGTCACATATCCGATCACCAATAAGATCGGAGCCACATACAAGGCGAATGTGCCCAAGAATTCATTTTCGATGTACATCCCGCCATAGGCGACGGCCAGCAGAAATATGGCCAATCCGAACAGTTGATAGTTCTTTGCGGTGAGAATGGGTTCAGTCTGTGCGGCAGATTTGATCTTAGGGCGGGTAGAACGTGCCATAGCGATGTTAAAGGTTTATCGAAGATACAAAGGCTTCCCCTATCTTCCGACCCATGACCCGATTCATCCTCGCATCCGCATCTCCGCGGCGGCACCATTTGCTCACCATGTGTGGGTTTCAGTTCGATGTGATTCCAAGTTTTGTGGATGAAACCTTCGACGACACCCTTCCCCCGAACATCCAAGCCACGCGTCTGTCCGAACTCAAAGCGGCGGATATTGCCCCGCGCCACCCGGATACGTGGGTCCTCGCTGCCGATACCATCGTCGTGCTGAATGGCCATCAACTCGCAAAGCCCGACAATCCCGCCCACGCTCACAAGATGCTGCGCTCCCTGAGCGGATGCACGCATCAGGTGATCACCGGCGTCACGATGCAGCGAGGCGCCGACATCCACTCCTTTTATGTTTGCACGGACGTGACCTTCGCCGAACTCAGCGACCGCGAAATCTCCCACTATGTGGCCACTGGCAGCCCGATGGATAAAGCCGGCGGTTATGGAATTCAAGACGACCTCGGTGCGTTGTTCATTGAACAGATCAACGGGTGCTATTATAATGTGGTGGGACTCCCATTGCAGGCGATGTACTCTGCCATGAAGCTACATGCCCCGGATATTTTAAATGATAAATTTTAAATGATAGGCTCCCGTCCTCCCATCCTCCTGTTAATTCTTCTTCTCTTCTCCGGTGTGCTCCAAGCCCAGCCGGCGCTGGTGGAGTATACCCAGGCCTTGCGGTTGATGGATATTCGGGAGTATGATGAAGCCTTACCCATTCTGTTGAGGTTGCATCGACAGGATCCGTCCAATTACCCCATCCTGGACCGAACCATCACCTGCCTGGTGGAGCTGAAACGATACCCCGAAGCCATCACGATGCTCGAGCGTCGTCTCGATCGTCGCTATCGGGATATTGTGGTAGCGGTGCGACTCGGTGAAGTGCATCACATCGCCGCCGATACCGCCAAAGCGCGAGAGGTGTGGATGAAAACCATCGAATCGAACCCGCAAGACCTCAATGCTTATCGCTATGTGGCCGAAACCATGGCCAATCGCCGCGAGTTTTTGTCATCCATTTCTCTGTATCTGCAAGCACGTGAGCGGTTCAACGCACCGGATTTGTTTGTGATGGAAATCGCAACGAATCATGTGAATGCCGGACAAACGAGCGAAGGTGTGCGTGAATTCATCCGATATGCCGAACAAAACCCGCAGAACACGCAAGTCATTCTTAGACAAATACTGCGCTTCGGTGACTCAGACTTGAACGACCTTGCCATCCTCGAAATCGAAGAACGAGGTCTCACTGCACGCCCGCATCACGAACTGATGATCGGCTTGTTGATGGAGCAAGGGTACTTCCGTCGGGCGTATCAATCCGCAAGACAGTATGAATCCACTGCTGCTGAAGGGCAATATCCCCTGTTTCAGATCGCATCCCGCTTGCGGGCGCAAAACCAGTTCGACCTTGCCGCTCAGGCCTATGGCTATTATGTGGGAATTCCGCGGCATCCATTCCGTGCCGACGCGATGATCGAACAAGCCCGCACCCGAATGACCGAAGCGGATGTGCTTGAATTCGACAACCTCGATTCGGATGGACGTGTGGATCAGATCATTGATGAAGCCGATTCTTTGTTGTCCCTTTTTTCAAGCGATTTCGGAACACATCCTAGACAGACCGAAGCCTGGTTGCTGCATGCCGAACTGCAACTCGATTTCTTGAAAAAAACCGAGGCGACGCAGCAGTATGCGGAAAGGCTGAGTCGAACGCCGTCCAACATCGATCATTTGTCTGCATATGAGTATATGAAAGGCCGCTTGCATCTGATGTCCGGAGAGTTCGCCCAAGCTCGGGTCTCATTCACACGAAGCAACCGTGCCGTGCGAACCGGCGAGCGCGCCGAACTCACCCGCTATTTTTTGGCATTAACCGATTTTTATGCCGGAGATTTCGAATTCGCACGTTTGCAGATGCGGGCTTTGGAGCGGATGTCGACCTCCATTTATGCCAATGATGCCATCCAACTGCGGCGCTGGCTTACCGAAGGCACGGCTGGCGACACGACCGGTATTGCGATGCGTGCTTTCGCCGACGGACTCTATCAAATGGCTCGGGGCGACACAACCGCCGCGTGGCAACGGTTTGACGAAGGGCTGAGGGATGAAGCGTCGGGATTGCGGCCCGAAATCCTGACCCAAGCCGTAAAATTGGTTCGACGCTCCAATCCGCAACAAGCTCTCTCCATGCTCGAGAATTGGTTGCCCCGTTTCCAAGTCAATCCGAACAAAGAACAGCACTTATGGCTGAAAGCTCGCATCTTGGATGCGCAGGAACGGCATACCGAAGCCATGGCGGTCTACATCGAAACCCTCGAAACGTTTCCGGTGGGCTTCTATTCTGACCGCATCCGAGCCCGCCTCATCGACCTCAACTCCATCGCATTATGATCATCCGGCTGATTCTATTTTTTCTTTTCTTACTGCCGATCAACGCTTCGGCCCGTTATCTGTTGATTCCGATGGATGCGGCGCAAACGAACCATCTGAAAGCGTATGGCGTCATCTTCAACCATCTTGAAGACGGGCAAACCGCTCAATGGCTATTGAACTACCGTGGAGGCAGTTTCATGACCGTGTATACCTCGGAATTGGAACGCATCGCTCGGATTCGCGGTGTAGCCATCGAGGTCATTTCGGATGCGGATGCCGCCGCCATCGTCCGCCGACTCGAAAGCAATGATGTGAACATGGCCGTCGTCCAACTCGAAAAAGCACCCCGGATCGCGGTGTACACTCCATCCCATGCACTGCCTTGGGACGATGCCGTTACACTGGTGCTGGATTATGCAGAGGTCAAATACGACAAGATTTACAATGATGAGGTTCTTTCGGGTCGCCTAGCCGATTACGACTGGTTGCATCTGCATCACGAGGATTTCACAGGGCAGTATGGGAAATTCTGGGCCATGTATCGGAACATGCCTTGGTATCAGCGTCAGGTGCGCGACCTGGAAGACATGGCTCGGAGCAACGGGTTCTCGAAAGTGACGGACATGAAAAAAGCGGTGGTTTCCGTCATCAAAGATTATATCGGCAATGGCGGCTTCCTGTTTGCCATGTGCTCGGGCACAGACACATTCGACATCGCGTTAGCGTCGATGGATGTCGATATCGCCCCCATCCCGTTTGATGGCGATCCGATGGATCCCGATGCCCAAGAACGACTCGATTTCAACAACACATTGGCGTTCACGGAGTTCAAATTGACCACGGATCCGGCCGAATACCGCCATGCGAACATCGACATCCCGCCCAGATTGAACGAACTCGATCAAAGCATGGATTTCTTCACTTTGTTTGAGTTTTCCGCCAAATGGGATCCGGTTCCTTCCATGCTCACGCAAAATCATGTGGCCAGTGTGCCGGGTTTTTATGGTCAGACCACCGCGTTTCATCGCGAACGGATCAAAAGTTCGGTGGTGATTCTGGGCGAAAGTCCGGGTCGTGGCGAAGTGAAATACGTGCATGGGAATTTCGGAACGGGCACCTTCACCTTTTATGGCGGACATGATCCGGAAGATTACACCCATCGCGTTGGCGATCCTCCAACCGATTTGAATCTGCATCCGAATTCCGCCGGATATCGCCTTATCTTAAACAACATTTTATTTCCTGCCGCCCAGAAGAAGAAGCAAAAAACCTGATGTACACCCCTCGAATCAATCGGATGGAGACGTCAGACGAAATCCATCGTTTCGTTCGGGAAAACAGTTTCGGAATCCTCATCTCTCTCACCAAAGGACGCCTTTGGGGCACACACATCCCGCTATTGTTTGAGCAGGATGAAGCCGGCCAAGATTGGCTTGTGGGTCACGCAGCAGCAGCAAATCCGTTCAGTCGGGACCTACCCGAAGGCGACGAAGTCTTGTGCATCTTCAACGGTCCGCACGCCTATATCAGCTCATCTTGGTACGACCATGAGAATGTGCCGACGTGGAATTACTTGGCGGTGCATGCGTATGGAATGTTAGAGCGGATGAACGGAAGCGACATCCGAGCCCACCTCAAACAGATTGTGGACCATTACGAAGCGCATGAGGCACATCCGATCGACATCGACAAGATGGATCCGGAGATGATTGAGCGGGAAATGAAAGGCGTGACAGCTTTCCGCATTCGAGTGACCGAATGGCAAGGAAAAGCCAAGCTCTCGCAAAACCGGGATGATGCCAACTACCATCGTGTGATCGATCATCTGGATCAACGCACCGATCCCCAAAGCAACACGATCTCCGATGAAATGAGGAAACGCAGATGAGGCACCTTTTTTGGTTATTCCTGGTCTTGATCATACCAGAGCAAGCATTATCCCAATCCAGTCAACTTTTTCTGGAGTTGGATCGTCCGGCGTTGGATACCTTGCCTGTGAACCTCGTGGACGTTCGGGACCTAAGGATGTCAAAGCAATCGGTCGGATCGCTGAAACTGGATGGGGATGTGTTTAAAACAATGATTCGTGCCACGCCGGATGCATCGACCCTTATCCAAACATTTCTCTCGGATTACATTCCACAGCGGACGGATGGACCCAAAATTGTATTCGTCATCGAACAACTTTTGATCGAAGATCGCCGAAATGAAGCGAACAAGGCCATATTTATTCATTATCAATTTCGATTTGTGAATGAAAACGGATCACAAAGACGCTTGATTCAGCAGTTTAGTGCGACCGATACCCTTCGTGGTGAAAAAGCGCATTATGATGTTCCGGTTCGCATGTCGGAAACCATCCATCAAGCCGTCAAAACCATACCCGATTTCGATCCGACCGATACGACCGTTTTGATGATCGCGGATGAGAGTCCGATACAAACTTACTCCGGACCCTCCCATTCGTTCACATTCGGAGTGAGCCCATTTATTGCGTTAAGATCCAAAGGATTCATGATCCAATCATCGATTCGATACAACAATCGATTCAATTACATCGGGTTCACGTTCTTGGAGATCACCAAACCGGCATTCAAGGATTTTTACGAAGCATCCATCAACTATTCACGTTTCGGCCCCATCATCCAACAACGAGCTGGAGACGGACTTTTATTCGAGTTCTATCCTCATCTCCTCTTCGGAACGGAAAAAATCACCGGATATGGAGAAGAAACCAATGTGATCTTTGGACTCTATATGAGTCCAAAATTTTTGATCATGGATGACAACCTCCCATTTTACCTCGGAATAGGCGCATTCGGTCAGTTTTTGACGTCTGGCGTGTACCCAAACGATTTCGGAGCTTTGTTCGAAATCGGTATCAAACTCTAAGAAATTCAATCATGAAATACCCCATCGGACCTTTCGACCGCACCACACCATACACGCCTGAACGGATTGCAGAAGCCATTGCCGACATCGAGGCCTTGCCTCTTCAACTACGTGCCAAGCTATCCGGCATCACCACATTGCAACTAAACACGCCGTATCGAGATGGTGGTTGGACGATCCGGCAAGTGGTGCATCATTTGGCCGACAGCCACATGAACGCTTTCATGCGCTTCAAACTGGCTCTTACCGAAGACAATCCCACCATCAAACCCTATCATCAGGACGGATGGGCGTCAACCGCCGATAACCTCACTAGCATCGAATTGTCCGTTTCCATATTGGATGGGATTCATGCGCGATGGGCAGCCATTCTGAAATCCATGACGGCAGAGGATTGGTTGCGCACCTTTGTGCATCCCGAACAGAACCGGAGCATCACCTTGGGCGAAACCTGCTGTTTGTATGCTTGGCATGGAAACCATCATATCGCACACATCGGACTCGTCACCGGAACGTGAACGCCCTCTTTACGCGTGAAGATTTCGAGCGGATCAACGCGCATCAGACACTGACGGCGGCCGCCTTTGCGCTCAAATTCCCCGGACGCAAAGACTTGGCCGAGTTATTTGATTGCTATCAGCGGGCGCCGAAGAAATACCCGACCTGGCATGGAAGCGGGTTGATCTACACCCGTACCGCCCTTGAACAAAGTTCGGGTGAAGCAGCGGCCCTCTTCAAAGCCTCGCTCATCTCCGGTGGCCAACTTATCGACCTAACAGGTGGACTCGGCATCGATACCTTCGCCTTCTCCCGTCGTTTTTCAGACGTGCTGCATATCGAGCGCGATGACGCCTTGCAGGCCATCGCGCGTCACAATCACAGCGTCATGGGGGCGAACAACGTATCGTATCTCCTGGCCGACGCCACGCACGTGCTCGACACCCTCCCTCCTGCCGACGCCGCGTTCATAGACCCTTCCCGACGCATAGGCAAAGGTCGGGCCATACGCCTGCAAGACTGCGAACCCGACCTGTCCACCTTCGCTCCCGAATTGTTACAACGATTTCCGACCGTACTCGCCAAACTATCTCCTCTATTCGACCTGGCCGAAATCCCCAAACAACTTCCGAATGTGCGCGATATCTATGTGGTGTCCGTCGCAGGCGAAGTGAAAGAAATCCTCGTCTTAATGCATGCCGGTCACAACGAATCACCTATCCATCATGCCGTCGGACTCCTACCTAACGGCGCTCAGAAATTCGTACTGTCGGGAAGTTCGGATCCATCCACATCCTCCAATTCAGGTCATCAACTCACCTGCTTGGTGTGCGATTCGAAATCCATCGCCGCATCCGAATTTGTTCTATTACCGGATGCGGCCGTGCTGAAATCCGGATTATCGATGCAGGTCTTACAAGAAGCGAAATCGGAACGGACCGATATCCATTCGCTGATGGGGATGGCAGCTTCGCATCCTGTACAGTTTCCCGGACGCGTTCTGCCTCTGCGCTGGGAAGCGCCTTGGAAACCCAAAGATCTGGCCAAGCGATTGAAAGCTGAAGGCATACGAACTGCGCAGATCATCACGAAAGGAGTGGAAAACAAAGAGCCCGACATCTTGAAAGACCTCGGGCTCAAACATGGAAACGATGCCTGGATTGTTTTAGCTAAGCTTTAATTCGATGTCTCACCCTGTCAAGCCTCCATGGCTACTTTTTTCCGTTTTGATATCTCAAGCATTGGCGCATGACGGATTTCCGCCTGTGCGGCAGCCAATCGTGCGATCGGCACACGGAATGGTGAACACGACACATAATCCAATCCCGCTTTGAAGCAGAAATCGATGCTGTGCGGATCCCCTCCATGTTCGCCGCATATGCCGATTTTCAAATTCGGGTTCACGTTGCGTCCTTTTTGCTTGGCCATTGTGATCAACTGACCTACGCCTTCGGTATCCAGCACCTGGAACGGATCGATCGGCAGGATTTTCTCGGCCAAGTAGTGAACCAGAAACTTGCCGGCGTCGTCGCGGCTGTATCCATAGGTCATCTGCGTGAGATCGTTCGTTCCGAAGCTGAAAAACTGCGCATGTTCGGCGATCTGATCAGCCACCAACGCCGCTCTCGGCACTTCGATCATCGTTCCGATGATGTACGGTACTTTGAATCCATAACGCTTGTTCACCGCCGCACCCACTTCGTTGATGATGGCGGCCTGATGCAGATATTCTTCTTTCACGCCCACCAATGGAATCATGATTTCCGGCGTGGTCATGATGCCTTCCGACATCAGTTCCGCCACCGCTTCTAGTATGCCC
Organism: Balneolales bacterium; assembly: GCA_041749075.1. Taxonomy (GTDB): domain Bacteria; phylum Bacteroidota; class Rhodothermia; order Balneolales; family HLUCCA01; genus CAMTWZ01. The sequence goes on from JBGTBY010000036.1 coordinate 27,471, forward strand.
CTGGCTTGCATTTCAGTGATTTCGGGATGGGTGATGCCCAAACGACATCCCCTATGACCCAGCATCGGATTGAATTCTTTGAGCTGCATCACTTTCGTGCTCATCACTTTTGCGGGGATGTTCAAATCATGCGCCACATGGATGATGTCTTCATCGGTCTGTGGAAGAAATTCATGCAATGGAGGATCCAGCAGCCGGATGGTGACAGGTAAGCCCGCCATCGCTCTGAATATCCCCTTGAAATCCTCCCGTTGAAATGGCAGAAGCACATCCAATGCGAGTTTGCGTTCTTCGGGGGATTCAGCCAGAATCATGCGCCGGATCGCCGAAATCCGCTCTTCTGCAAAGAACATATGTTCGGTGCGGGTGAGTCCGATGCCAACCGCGCCATAGTCCCGCGCTTTTTTCGCGTCCGCGGGAGTATCCGCATTGGCGCGCACTTTGAGGGTTTTGAATTGGTCCACCCACGACATGAATTCTTCATACTCCTGCGAGAAAACAGGCGCACTTAGTGTTTTCTGTCCGAGCAACACGATTCCTTGCGATCCGTCGATCGAAATCCAATCCCCTTCTTTCACGGTGATGGTTCCGTTGGTGAAGGTCCGTTTCTTGTAATTGATGATGATGTCGTTGCAACCGGCAACACAGGGTTTGCCCCATCCACGAGCCACAACCGCCGCGTGGGACGTCATTCCGCCACGCGAGGTCAGGATTCCTTCAGCCGCGGCCATGCCGCCGATGTCTTCGGGTGATGTCTCCACGCGCACCAAAATCACAGGTTCGCCACGTTCTTTGGCTTCTTCGGCTTCCTCGGAACTCAAAATCACTTTGCCGACCGCCGCACCCGGCGATGCGGGAAGTCCGCGGCCGATGATGTCTTCTGCTTTGATCTCGTTGGCAGCCAATTGGGGATGCAGCAATTGATCCAAGTGCATCGGCTCAACCAACTCCGAAACCGCCAGTTTCGTAGATAGGATGCCTTCATTCACCATGTCTACGGCGATCTTCAATGCGGCCTGACCCGTGCGTTTACCGTTCCGAGTCTGAAGGATGAACATCTGCCCTTCTTGGATCGTGAACTCGATGTCCTGCATGTTTTTATAATGCGTTTCAAGGGTTCTGGCCAGCTTGTTCAGATGTGTATGACTTTCTGGAAGGATGTCGGCCAGCTTGGATATGGCCAATGGCGTGCGGATTCCAGCCACCACATCCTCACCTTGCGCGTTCACAAGGAACTCGCCATACAGCTTGTTTTCGCCAGTCGACGGATTCCGGGTGAAGCAAACACCTGTCGCACTTTGTTCGCCCATATTGCCGAATACCATGCTTTGTACGTTCACGGCGGTACCAAGCAGGCCAAAAATCTTGTTGATCTGACGATATTTGACGGCGCGACCACTGTTCCATGAATTGAACACCGCATCGATGGAAAATTTGAGTTGTTGCCACGGATCGGCCGGGAACATGAATCCGGTTTTCTTGCGATACACCGCCTTGTAGCGCTCGACCAATTCTTTCAGATCATCGGAACTCAGTTCATTGTCCAGTTCGACGCCCTTCTCGTGTTTGAGACGCTCGATCACTTCCTCGAAATAATCGTGTGAGACACCCATCACCACATCACCGAACATGTCGATGAACCGGCGATAACTGTCGTAGGCGAAGCGCTCGTTTCCAGTGATGCGAACCAATCCTTCCACCACGTCGTCGTTCAGGCCCAGATTGAGAACGGTATCCATCATGCCGGGCATCGAACTCATGGCGCCGGAGCGGACCGAAACAAGCAGTGGTTTTTCCGGGTTTCCGAACGAGCTACCCATTTGTGTTTCAAGGACACGGATGCCATCGTGCACTTGGGCGAGCAATTCGGCGGGCCATTCCTTGTTATGCTCGTTGAAATAGGCGCAGGCTTCGGTCGTGATCGTGAACCCGGGCGGCACTGGCAGCCCGATCGCACACATTTCCGCCAGATTGGCGCCTTTCCCGCCCAGAAGGGCTTTCATTGTTCGGTTGCCATCGGCTTCTCCAGCTCCGAAGGCATAGACCCATTTCGCTTGACCCATACGGTATCTCCCTATAGTTTTGGATACCATAAGGAACAACGAAAGCGATTATCGAATCTTGCCCATCACTTACCGATAATTGCTCAGCTCGTCGATGCGGGCCATGACCTCGGACCGAGGCATGCTTTTCCACGGCTCAGGCAGCAGGTCTTTGCTGGTGCATTCCAATACCGCACACAGGTTCTGCAATTCGATCTCTTCAGGATAAGTGGGCGGGATGAAGTCATAAAACGTGGCTTCGAGCACTTCCGGAGTCACGATATCCAATCCTTGGGCTGTGGCACGGAATTTGGCACGCGTGAGCGCAGCTTCCATATCCGCACCAGAGATCGTTTGCGTCCCGTCACGCACTGGAATCGGCACATACTCTGGATCCGACATCTTCAATTTCGTTTTGCGGCGCATCGCTTGAAACAGTTCGAGGCGTTCTTCCTGAGTGGTCGGATAGAACAAGGCCAGATGCTCTTCCGCCCGACCTTGACGCTTCAAATCGATCGGCATCAAATCCGGACGGGCCGTCATCAGAAACCATACGATGCGTCCACGGTTCTGGGTATTGGCCATGAAGGATGCGATTTGTGCGAAGACCCTGCTCGAGACGCCACTATCGCCGGATGCGTTCCGGTCGCCCAAATACGCATCGGCTTCATCGATCATCACGGCCACGGGAGCCATCGCATCCAATAAGGACAGGATTTTTTCCAGGTTCCCTTCGGTCACCCCCTGCCATTGCGAGCGGAAATTCTTGAGTTTCACCATCGGGATGCCCACATCCCCTGCGAAACAGGTGACCAGCCAGGTTTTCCCTGTTCCGACCGGGCCCGACACCAAGTACCCCATCGGCATCACATCCTGGCGGCCGCTACGCAATGCTTTTGCCGCCGCACGAAGATGGGTTTTCACTTGGGTATGGCCGGCGACGTCGTCCAGATTAAAATCGGTCGTCACAAATTCGAGCAAGCCATACGCTTCAGCTTCGATCAGTTCTTTTTTGGCTGTGGACAGGCTTTCGAACGTGATCACCGTCTTATTCTCTTGCGCGCTGCTGAGGATGGCGTTCAGATTCACGCCATTGAGTCCCGCCGTCTGCTGACTGAGGATCTCAACCGGCACGTGGCTGAACTTCTTATATGTCTTCGCGTCGGCAAATTTTTTGATGAAGGCGAGGCGCTCGGCGTCGGAAGGAAGTCCCACATTCAATGCGGCGGTGTATGGACTTTGGATGAGGCTCCGGTTCAGATCCGCCAGGTTTTCGGTGATCATCACCAATGTGAAATCGGATGCAAGAAACAACGGATCGTGCGACCATTTCTGCAAATACACCAAGCAATTGCGGTCTTCCGCGCCGGCCGACGCACTGTCGGTCATGGGAACGAGTGTTTCCGCGTAGTCGATGATCAGTGCGATGCTTTTACCGTCGGAGAGTCGCAGGCGAAGGTAATTTTCCATCAACGCGAAAAACCGGACAGGATCGCGAGGCAATTTTCCAGCAAACTCATTGCCATTGATCGCATCCATCCCGGCGATGGCTTTCTGCATGTCGGCCATGCTCGCTTTGTCACGGAAATGAATACCCGACGACCGGTCATAGAACAGGACGATATCCCTGGATCCGAATAACTCATCCGAAAGGAAACTCGAAAACCGCTGAAATTCATAGGTTTTTCCCGTTTTCACAGGTACCGAGTCTCGCACGTTTCCATGCAGGATGAACTGGTTGATGGTTTTGGAAAAATACTTGCGGGCGAATTCCTGCGCCCAGGTTGGATAGGTCGATACCATGATTAATCGAGTAATTGGAGTTTGACGAGCTCGATACGAGAGTGGGTGGCTTTAGTGATGGTCACTTGAACATTGCCGATCATCACATCTTCGTTCACTTTCGGAATACGACCGGTTTCGTGCATGATGAAGCCGGCTACTGTTTCGTAATCAACATCTTCATACGGAATCTCGATGATCGGAAATGCCTCGACCAAATCTTCGATTTCCACATTTCCACTTAGTATCCATGTATTTTCGGCAACGAGTTTCAGGATCTGGTCTTCCACATCATATTCATCTTGGATGTCGCCAACCACTTCCTCGAGAAGATCTTCGATGGTGATGATGCCGGCTGTGCCCCCGTACTCATCGATCACGATGGCCATGTTCAATTTTTGCTTCCGGAATTCGGCGAGCAAATCCTTGCTTCGTTGTGTGGCCGGAACATGATTGACCGGACGAAGGATCGATTCCAAGGATTTGGGCTGTTTGAACAGGTCGTAAGCCACCACCACGCCGATGATATCATCGATGGTGTCGTCATATACCGGCAGCTTGGAGAATCCAGATTGGATGAAGACGTTCCGAACGTCATCCAATGTCGCCGTTTTTTCCACCCCGATGATCTCGGTGCGGGGAATCATGGATTCCTTCACTCGGATGTTCGACAACTCGAGCATGTTCGACAGGATTTCGGAATCGCCTTTGTCCAATTCACTTCCATGATGATCCCCGATTTCGCGGAACAGAAGCTCAATATCGGAACGTCCGAAATAAGTCGGCTGCGGATTCGGATCCACTCTCAAAAATCGAATCAAGGCCCCGGATGAGGCATTGGCCACAACCACCAACGGATGAAGCAGTAATGACAAAAACCGGATGGGGGAAGCCAATGCCGAAATGAACGTGTCGGGATATGTACGGAACAAGGCCTTTGGGATGATTTCACCCAACATCATGATGATGACCGATGCGACCGTGGTTTGCAGAGCCAACAGGATGAAATCACTCGGTATGGCACCAGTCAACCAAAACCAGAACTGGATGAGCGTATCGCTCATGAAGAGGGTCATCAACGTGGCATACGTCACGTTCACGATGTTATTCCCGATCAGTGTTGTGGAGAGGAATGTCTCCGGATTCCGGATGAAAAAGCCAAGGCTGTTCGCCCCGAAGGTATCGCGGCGGGCTTTGATTTCCAGTTTTAAGCGGTTCGCGGAGATATATGCGATTTCAGACCCTGAAAAGAATCCGCTCAAGATGATGGTGACGATAATGAGGAGCCATTCTGTCATCGTATGGCTCCCGTTCTACTCGGAGGTTCCAAAAACGTGAAAATTAGTTACCGGAAAATGTAGGAGGACGTTTTTCCAAGAACGCCGTTGTCCCTTCTGTAAAATCGTTGGATTCACACAACTGACCAAATTGTTCTGATTCGGCTTCATAGCCTTCGTCTGCGCTATTGAGACCAGCCAGAACGGCCTGGATCACGCTTGCGACGGCCAATGGACCGCGCGTTAAGATAGTCGCCAGCATCCCCTTCGTCACATCCATGGCTTCTTCGGGAGCGGCAACGGCATTGGCCAATCCCCACGCTAAGGCTTGATCGGCTTTGACTGGCTTACCGGTCAACATCAGTTCCAAGGCACGTCCTTTCCCGACCAACTGCGTGAGTCGTTGGGTTCCGCCGAATCCGGGAATGGTGCCGAGGCCCACTTCCGGCAGACCAAATACCGCATTCGTCGTTGCTACGCGAAGATGGCAGGCCATTGCGAGTTCACATCCGCCACCTAGGGCGAAACCGTTCACAAGAGCGATGATGGGTTTAGGCGAAGCTTCGATGCGGAAAAACACGGACTGCCCGTGCAAGGAAAACTGCGTTCCGGTATCCGAATCCAATTGTGTCAGTTCCGAAATGTCGGCACCGGCCACAAAGGCTTTGGGCCCCGATCCCGTCAGAATCACGCCTTTGATGGATGGGGATTCTTCAATAATCTGCATCGCACGGTTCAGTTCGGCCATGACCGACGCATTGAGCGCGTTGAGTTTCTCTGGACGATGAATGGTGAGGATGGCGATGCCGCCGGTCTGTTCTTCAAGCAGAATCGAGTCGAATGAATGTGCCATTATCGGGTCCGCCCCTTTTCTTTGGGTTTCGTAGGTGCGCTTTCCGGTTCATCCATTGTCATGTTTTCAATCAGATTGTACCCAGGCAGCGCATCGTCTTCGATGTCTTCGATGATGGTGACGGTCTCTTCCACATCCGTGAGCAAATTATCCAATTGGAATCCGATTTCCTCCGGATTGCTCATCGTAATCGACTGCTCATAAATGTAGCGGATGGCGTCTTCAATGGTTTCCAACTGCGATTCGCAGATCTGCATTTTTTCGCCGGCACCTTTGAGTCGCTCCAATCGTTTTTTGAGGATGACCAACCGGCGACGTTTGATGTCACGCAATTTTTCCGAAGACGCTTGCGCCACTTCCTGAGTGGCTTCGTCGATTTCCTTCACCAGATGATTCTCGCGAGTCTGAGTCACATATTGTTGAAACCGAGTGTACGAATCTAAAACCAGCAGATAATTGCTCAACAAACCTTGGATTTTCGACTTGATGTTGTCAGCAAGTCCTTGCGAGGTGGATGGAAACTTGTCGAAATTTTCGCGGATGCGGTCGCTGATGTGTTTGAGGATCAGAAACCGTTTTTGCGATTTCGTATCGAGCGTGTAGAAGAGATCTTTCTCTTCCCGCGCCGCATTTCTCTCTTGCAATTTCCGACGCTGCACCAATTTCCGGAAATAATCCGATTTCGGCATTGTGCCCAGGTATACCAGTTCAGCACCGATCGCCACACTCAGGATGAAGGGTGCCATCACGCCCACATCATTGAAAAAGAAGGCCATCAGCGACGAAAGAAATAGGAATCCGAGGTTCATCGGATGAAAGAATGCTTCTCGAGTGAAATTAATGGACAGGTCTGTGCTCATTTGGTTAACCGTGGACCTATGGTCTTATTGGCTTTGATTTCTCTTACAGTGGCTTCCATTTCATCTTGAAGCAAGCCCATATCCATCCGGATCCGCTTGACCACTTCCTTCGGCGATTCCTCTTCCTGCTGCTCTTGTGAATCGCGCTCGTTCATGGCCATTTCCAATTTCACTTCCGCCAATTCGATCTTTTCACGAACGGTTCGAAGTACCGAATCCATCGATTCCAGTAGATGATCGGCATTCATGTCTCGCAAGGTGCGGGCGATTTTAGCCACCCGCTCAGATTCAGCCAATTTCTTACGCGTTTCCTGGATGCTCCGGTAATGCGATTTATACTCTTCTTTCAGCCTGTCCCGTTCGTCTTGTGACGTCATGCTTTGGTACGTTTGCGACCGACGCTTTTGCCACCACCCGATTCAGAGGAATCATCGATCGAGATTTTCTTCTCATCTGTTTTCATCTGGAGCTTGAACTGCTCCACCAACTCATGAGCGCGGAGTTTTTCGGCATCAATTTCAATCTCCATGGCTTTCGCGTCCACACTTTCAAGAGCGATTTCCATTCTGGCTTCGTTCTTGGCCGTCGTTTCGTTGATTCGATTCACCATTTCGGTATGGGTCTGATCGATGCCACCCACTTCAAACTGCTCCAAGGTATCGGCCACTTTCGCTTGCCAAGCCGCACGTTCGCTGGCGCGCAATGCTTCACGGGCCTCGGCGATTTTACGGTCTTTCTCACGCAAAAAGGCTTTTTTCACTTGGATGGCTTTTTCATATGCTTTTTCAGCGAAATCAAGCTGTTGTTTGGATGACTCCAAACTCTCTTGCAATTTCTGCATCTGGAGAGCATAGGTTTCGGCGATGTCGTCGCGATTGGCATTGATCGCGGAACGGATTTTCGAGGTCGTTTCCGCCAATTGCTTCTCGTAACGGGCTGTTTCCTTTTGAAGCAGCAATACATTCGCCTTCACGGTTGCGATGCTTTCATTCATTTTCGGAACTTGGTCATTCAGTTCCCGGATGTTCTGCTCCAGAATGAGTTTCGGGTCTTCAATGGCGCCAATCATGCCGCCAAAAAGGGATTTCATTGCTCGAACGAATCGTTGCCACATAATGAGTCTCGGAAAAATCTATTGGTTGAAAAACCCTACGGGGTCACATAAGGTCGGTTACGACCTAATATAGCGATACTCCGTCACGATTCACGACATGAGTGACCCATTTCGGGGGGGTAACCGCTGTATTTCCAATGCGGATCGCCTTGCGGATGGAGTCGGAAACGGCTTGGAGGCGACCTTCATTCTTCATGCTCGTATGAATGGTTGCGATCGGATCGCCTTGGCTTACGGCATCTCCGAGCTTCACGTGCAGATCGATACCCGCCGACGGATCGATGCGGTCTTCCTTCGCACGCCGTCCAGCTCCCAATTCCACACCGGCCATTCCGATCTCATAGGAGTCAAATTCAACCACAAATCCATCCGTTTCGGCTGTGATGATGTGAGTGATGTCGGCTGATGGATACGTTTCTGGGGCGTGTAGCACCGCCACGTCCGCATCCTGCGCTTTGGCGACATCGATGAATGTGCGCAACGCCGATCCATCTGCGATGGCCTTCCGACCCAGTTCGATGCCCGCTTCCACACTATCGGCTTTTCCACCAAGTTGGATCATGGTTCCCGCCAAAAGCAGTGACAATTCCCTCACATCCTCAGGACCGCGGCCCTGAAGCACCTCGATCGACTCTCGAACTTCGCACCAGTTCCCGATCGCATACCCAAGCGGCTGATCCATGTTCGTCAAATACGCGACGGTCCGTTTGCCGGCGGCTTCCCCGATGGCAACCAAGGTTTGTGCCAGTTCAAGTGCGCGTTCTTCCGTTTTCATGAAGGCGCCCGATCCGAATTTCACATCCAAGACTAGTGCATCGATGCCCTCGGCCAATTTCTTGCTCATGATGCTCGCCGCGATAAACGGAATGCATTCGACGGTTGCCGTCACATCCCGAAGCGCATACATGCGCTTATCTGCTGGAGCGATGTCTTCGGTCTGACCAATCAACACCAAGTTATGTTCGCGCAAAACCTTGCGGTACCGGTCCAGATCGAGATTCACATTGAAACCGGGGATGGATTCGAGCTTGTCGAGAGTTCCGCCGGAGTGACCCAACCCACGACCAGAAATCATCGGAACCGGAACACCGCAAGCTGCGACAATGGGAGCTAAAATCAAGGATAATTTGTCGCCAACGCCGCCCGTGGAATGCTTATCCACCTTGATACCGGGGATGTCGGACAAATCGAGCACGATGCCGGAATGAAGCATGGCGTCGCACAAGGCAGAGGCTTCATCCGCATCAAGACCCTGAATGAATCCGGCCATCAAAAATGCCGACATTTGGTAATCGGGAATGCGATCGTGGGTATATTCGTTAATGAGCCAACGGATCTCGTCTGGGCTCAACGATTCACCATCACGTTTTTTTCGAATCAGACTGACGGGGTTGTTCGTAATCATGGACCTGTCTATTTTGACCTAAAATAAGCCATTTCGCTTCATGGAATTTTCCTTTTCCCAACTTCTCGTCCTCCTCTTCTTTCTCATACCACTGATTGAACGATTTTTCGGAAAGAAAAAACAAGGACAACAAAACGCCCCAGAGCCAATCGATGTCGAACATGATGTGAATGATTCAGCTCCCGAAATGACTTGGGAAGAAACCTTGCAACAGCTAGAAGGCATGTTCAAAGGTGAACCGACTCCTGCACCCGTACCTGTTGAAGTTCCCAAACCGAAAGCGGAGTTCCGTTCAAGGGCAAGCTCGGCCAAAATTGAAGCACCGGTCTATGAATTTGCCACACCATACATCGATTCCCCATTGGTCTCCTCGGCCGAAGAGCTCACGGATCGTCCGATTCATGTGAAACTGACCAAGCAGAACATCCGCGATGCCGTTGTGATTAACGAACTGCTGATGCGTCCCGTTTCCATGCGTCCAAGAAGCATGAACCGCGTGTCATGATCCTGCTGGCCGACCGCCACATTCCGTGGTTGGACGAACTCCTTCCCCCCGACATCACCCTGATCCGCTTCGATGGCGGACGCCCCCCGGCCCCACTCCTATCCCAAGCCAATGCCTTGCTCATCCGCACTGTGACCAAAGTGGATGCGGATTTGCTGGCTTCCGCCCCGAATCTGCGTTGGATCGGCACGGCCACAGCCGGATTTGATCATATCGATGTGGATGCGGTTCGTGCCACAAATATCGAGTTATATGTTGCGAAGGGGTGTAATGCGAGTGCGGTTGGGGACTATGTGCGGCGTTCGTTGTTAGTTGTTGGTCGTTTGTCGTTAGTTGTTAGTGGTGAAGAAAGGATACAACTAACGACGAACAACAAACCACTAACCATGGCAATCATCGGTTTCGGCCACACAGGTCGTGCTGCGGCGGAACAGCTGAAAAAGCTAGGTGTGGATGTCCTTCCCTACGACCCTCCTCTTGGACTTCCGGCTACTTGGGAGGATGTGTTGGCTTGTGATGCGGTGAGTGTCCACGTGCCGTTGACGTTCGACGGCCCGCATAAGACCCATCACATGGTGACGTCATCGGATTTCGCCCGCGCCAATTGGCGGATCCTCATCCAAGCTTCGCGCGGAGGCGTGGTGGATGAAGCCGCCCTCAAACAGTGGATTCGTCCGGGCGAACGAGACGCCATCGTGGATGTCTGGGATAACGAGCCGTCGCCCGATACGGAACTTGTTCAACTCGCTACACTAGCAACACCTCACATTGCAGGGTACTCCGTCGAAGCGAAATTCCGGGCGACGAAGATGTGCGTGGAAGCACTATGCGGGATGCGGGATGCAGGAAGCAGGATGCTAGATGGAAGAAGCAGGATGCGGGAATATAAACGCATCAAGCATCAAGCATCTGGCATCCAGCTTCTTCGTGACCTTTCCAATACCCTGAAAGCCAACCCCACCGCCGAGACCTTCAAGAAACTCCGAAACAACTCCCCCTTACGGCACGAGGCGGAATAGCCGCCGGGCATTGGCCGTGGTGATGCGGGCGGTTTCGTCGAGCGAGGTGTTCCACAAGGTGCCCAGTTTTTCAGCCACAGAAAGCATGAACGCCGGCTCGTTGCGCTTCCCTCGATGCGGCACAGGAGACAGAAAAGGCGCATCGGTCTCCAGTACAATGCGGTCGTGTGGAAATTCATGAACGTAGGTGTCGATCAGCCCGTTTTTGTAGGTGAGCACACCTCCCAGACCGAGCATGAATCCCAGATCCAAGGCACGTTTCCCTTCGTCAAGAGTGCCGGTGAAGCAATGCCAGACCCCGAACAAGCGTCCATCTTGCTCTTCCGTAATCAGATCCCAAAGATCCTCTGTCGATTCACGATTATGAAGGATGAGGGGTTTTTCCGATTCTTTCGCAATGCGGCAATGGTGGCGCAGACTTGTTTTCTGCTGCTCGATGAGGTCTTTCGACCAATAATAATCCAAGCCCGATTCGCCGATTCCTACAATTTCCGGGCGTGCGGCCCAGGCTTCGAGGCGTGGCACATCAAGGGGTTCTGCTGGGACGTCGCAGGGATGGATGCCGGCCATGGCATGAAAACGAAGCGTCGGATGGTGGAGGGCTGCGATGCCTTGGAGCGAGTCGAAATCGATGGCTGGCAGGGCGATGTCACTGATGCCTGCGGCCAGGGCACGATCCATGACCGCGGGGAGGTCCTGCGCCAACTTCGCGTGGTACAGGTGGCAGTGGGTGTCGAAGAGCGTGGCGGGGGTCGTATCTTTTCCGGATGAGCCTAACATATCTGTCATATCTGAAGATACCGGAACTGTTGGAGTTGCAGAAACTGCAATCCGATCCGCAAGAGCACGACGAGATGCTCTTCATCATCATCCATCAGACTTACGAACTCTGGTTCAAGCAGATTTTGCATGAATTCGGTCGGATGCGGCTTCAACTTCAAGCCGGCGAGACCTTCACCGCCATCAAGACGATGCGACGCGTGCTCACCATCATGAAAACACTCGTAGCCCAAATCGACATCCTCGAAACGATGACCCCGCTCCAGTTCAACTCCTTCCGCAGTTTCCTGCAAGACAGCAGCGGATTCCAGAGCCGGCAATTCCGTGAGTTGGAAGCCATGCTGGGCTTGAGGTTCGGAAAAGGTCCGCATCCTAAAAGTCCGGTTTTATGGGAGTCGTTTCTGATCTACCTCACATCCCGAGGTTATGATGTTCCTCCGTTCGTCAGAGAACATGAGCACGGACTCGTCTTTAGTCCCAATGAACACGTACAAGAGGTGTTGGTCAATGTGATGAATCACGATCCCGAAGCCGCCATCTTATGTGAATTGATGGTGGATTTTGATGAAGGCCTTCAAGAATGGCGATATCGCCATGTGAAAATGGTGGAACGCACGATCGGCACCAAAAAAGGAACCGGAGGATCGGATGGGGTAGAGTACCTCAAACGGACACTTTTCTACCCAGTTTTTCCTGATTTATGGGCGATCAGAACGGCGTTCTAAGATAATTTTAAATGATAAATTATAAATTTTAAATCGGTTCCAAGCACGATGTTCATTACTCGACACGGCACTCAACATTTAAAATTTATCATTTAAAATTCATCCTTATTCTGTCCGATATCTTAGTTCAGTATGTCCTATTTCTCCATTTATCTCCCAGTACTGAGTTTGGCCCTCTTCTGGATTGGAGGCGGGATGATCCGCCGGCCGGAGGTGATGAGCGCTTATCTGACCCGCGAGGCCGAGGCCAAACGCCTCCCTTCACACATCCTTAAATTGATTCGATACTTGTTGCTTTTTTCAACCATCGGAATCGTCTTTTCCTTCGGACCCATCCAACCCCTCACCCTTCTTCATAGTTTGTTTGGATTGGGGATGTGTTTTCTCGTCGGCCGTTGGCTGCTGAAATGGGAGCATCTTTCCGAACTCATCCTTGCGGAAAAAGAGAAGATCCCCGGGGCTGTACGCAAGTTTGGGATCTTGCTGGTGAGCTGGGGGGTGTTCAGCATCCTGATAATTTTAAATTGGAAATTTTAAATGTTAAATCGGTTCCAAGCACGACATTCTGTGCTTAATTCGATACTTAACATTTAAAGACAATTTTAAATGTTGAATTTTAAATTTTAAACGTCGAGTTAGTTCGATACTCCGTGCTCGTTTCGGCTTCTAACATTTAAAATTAACAGGCTCCAAGCACGATGTTCATTGCTCAACACGACATCCACACATTTAAAATTTATCATTTAAAATTCTCTTACTTCGTTACCCAACCCCACATTTCCTTGTACGTCGGTTCTTTGCCTGTCATCATCATTCCCATTCGGAAGATGCGGCCGGCGGCGAGACGGAACAGGTAAGCCGTGACAGCTAAGAGCAGTAGCGCAAGAATCGGCTCCCACCAGGCGACCGTGCTAAGCACCATTTTCGCGGGCATCACTGCATAAGAGGTGAGCGGAAACAAACTCATGAACGCCACAGCGGCGGTATCCGGATTGGCGAGCGTGATGAAGGCGAAAAAGATGGGGAGCGTGGGCATGATCATAAATCCGGAGCGCTGCGAGGAGTTCGGATCGTCGATGGTGGCCGCGACTCCGGCCAAAAAGGAGTTCCACATCAGGATTCCGAGCGCGGAAAACAACAAGAATTGAAGCGCAAGCAAGGGTTCGATCGATACCACTGCGTCGAGAAACGAATCACCTCGGAAAAACACCACCGCGAAGGTGATGCCCAAAGCCATGATCGCATACAAGATCACATAAGAGACTCCGATGGCGGTAATGCCCAGGATTTTCCCATCCATCCAGGACTGAGGCGATATCGCCGCCACGATCTGCTCGGTAATGCGCTGCGTCTTTTCCCCTGTGATGGCCGTGAATTGGTAGGCGAAACCCATGAACACCGCGATCAGCACAAGAAAGATGGACACAGCCGCGATGATCTTCGTTGATTTAGGTCGCGATTGATCGGCAGTGAGGATGCGGTTCAGCGCTACGCCCTTCCCGATATCCACGTACACGTCTTCACTGAGGCCGATTTCCGCTCGCTTCGCATCCGTCCTCATGTCATTCAACATGGTTTGGATGTTGGCCGACCATGCGCGCTCGCTCGGGATTCTCAACTCGGCTTCATCTATCGACATCACGGTCAATGTGCCTGCGATGATGGTCGTATCGGCATCCGGACCCACGAATTCGATCCCATCCGCCACAAACGATTCAGCAGAGAAGAGACCGTAGTTGGTCACCTGCACCGTGGCGGTTTCGAGGCTGTCGGAAAGCAGCCAAGTGGTTCCGAAAAAGCTGAGCGCGCCCACGATCACAGTCCAGAACAGACCTTTGATCACATCCTTCCATTTGAAAAAACGGTTGTATTCCCAGGCGGCGACGGTCAAAATGGTGTTCATGCGCTGAATTTCTGAATGAAGATGTCGTGTAAGGTGATGTCGGATGTGGTGATGTCTCGGATGCGGCCTCGGGACGTGAGATGCACCAGTACGCGGTTCAGATCGGCTTCGCTTCCGCATAAGATGGACCAAGCGCCGTCTTCATCACGCTCGACATGGTCGATGTCGGAGCATTCGAGGAGTGCGGCTTCGGTCACATCCGTGTCGAAACGGACGCTCCATTTGCGTCCGGATAGGGCTTTGGCACGGATTTCGGACATCGTGCCGCTGATGAACTCGCGTCCGTGGTTCATCAACAGAATTCGGTCGGCGATGCGTTCGATGAGCTGCATCTGATGCGCGCTGAGCAAAATCGTCATCCCTGCATCGCTCAACTCGCGGATGATGCCGGAAATGACATCCTGGTTGATGGGATCGAACCCGGAAAAGGGTTCATCCAAAATGGCGAATTCGGGTTGATGCAGGATCGAAGCGATGAACTGGATCTTCTGCTGATTTCCTTTCGACAAGGTCGACAGCTTATCGTTTCGACGGTCGTACAAGCCGAAGCGGTTCAGCCAGTCTTTCGCACGGGCTTTGATGCCGGCTTTGTCCGGGTTCCGCAGCGATGCGAGATAAAGGAGTGTGTCGGCGATGGCCACATCAGGATACAAACCGCGTTCTTCGGGCAGATAACCTAGTCGTGCGCGTTCAAGGCCGCCTTCGAACGAGATGTTTCCACTATCGGGATCGAACAAGCCCATGATCATGCGGATGGTGGTCGTTTTTCCAGCTCCGTTCGGACCCAACAGCGCGAAAATCTCACCCTTTTTGACGGAAAAACTTAAGCTGTCCACCGCCCTAACGGACGTGAAACTCTTAGACACGTTTAGAAGACTTAGCATTCTTTAATGTTGAATGTTGAAGTTTGAATAAAGCCGAAGAGAATTTTAAATGATAAATTTTAAAGGGTCAAGACAACTTAAGAGGCTTTGAACGGATAAGTTTGAGCAAGATATGATAGATATCAACCTTTCTATGATTGAACCGAAACTCGCACTCCTTCAAGTGCAAGTTGAACGTGTTCGGGTGCATGCCACGGCATTT
>JBGTBY010000037.1:0-40771 GCA_041749075.1 Balneolales bacterium
CTTGGCCGACCATCGGCTTACCCGCTCTCAAGTGGTCGGCCGCTTCTTTAGAAAAGGCCTCGAAATCAAATTTTGTGTCTTCTTGTTTCATGTGTCAATTTATCCAATTATGGTTTTGACACAGTTAATTGAGCATACCCATTCCGTAATTTGGCCTCAAAGTCTTACCTCGCACCTCGCACTTCGCGCGACGAACAACAAACCACTAACAACGAACAAATTTGCCCCGAATCGCCCTCATCCAGCAATCCAACTCATCCGACCCGTCTGCCAATCTGGCCAAGACCGTGAGTTCCGTGCGTCAAGCCGCCGCAAAGGGTGCGCAGATCGTTTGTTTGCAGGAGATGTTCAATACTCGGTATTTCTGCCAGACGGTGGATGCGACCCATTTCGATTTGGCCGAAGCGCCCGACGGACCAACCGTTGCTGTTTTGTCGGATGTGGCCAAGGAATTGGGGGTCGTGGTGATCGTACCGTTCTTTGAGCGTCGTGCGGCAGGCATCTATCATAATACCGCGGCCGTGATTGATGCGGACGGTTCCGTGCTTGGTCTCTATCGCAAGATGCATATTCCCGAAGATCCCGGCTTTCACGAAAAATACTATTTCACACCGGGGGATTTGGGCTATAAAGTGTTTAAAACCCGCTTCGGAAATCTGGGTGTCTTGATCTGTTGGGATCAATGGTATCCGGAAGCCGCCCGCCTCACCGCGATGAAAGGTGCCGATATTCTATTCTATCCGACGGCAATCGGAACATTATCCTCAGAAAGCGACGCCGACCGCGATGAATTTCGCGATGCTTGGGAAACCATCCAACGCTCCCATGCGGTTGCGAACGGCTGTTTTGTTGCCGCTGTGAACCGAACCGGAACCGAAGACGGACTCACATTCTGGGGTAGCTCGTTCTTGGCTGGTCCTTTCGGCCAATGGATCGCCCGTGCCGGTGAATCGGATGACATCCTCATCGCGGATGCCGATTTTTCAGCCATCGAATCGCAACGCCGCACCTGGCCCTACTTCCGCGACCGCCGAATCGACAGCTATTCGGAGATCACCAGTCGCTTTTCCGCCAAATGAGACAGGGATTTCTTGTCTTGGCGGGTATCCTGCTCTTTGCAGGCCATCTCGCAGCACAATCGTATTCCATTTCCGGGACGGTGATTGATGGTCAATCACGAAGTGTGATCCAAGGTGCCACGGTCCGGGCACCGCAGTTGGATCAAGCCGTGACGACCGGCGCCGATGGCTGGTTCGAGTTGCGGAATCTTCCATCAGGCCTCATCCGCATCCAGATTCGTCACTTGGGTTATGTCCCGGTCGATAGTTTGATTTCGGTTTCCGGCAATGTCCGCATCACTCTGGAAATGACGCCTCAGGTGTTCGACCTGGGTAGCATTACCATTGAAGATCAGGCTATTCAAAGTGATTTGCTCACACAGACGCCACTCAGTACGGTTTACATCCCGCAATCCAGGCTGCGTCAATCGGTGCGGTTGGGAGGCGAGCCGGATCCGGTTCGGTTCATCCAATCCATTCCCGGTGTGAAAACGGAAAGCGATTTTTCGGGTGGATATTCGGTTCGGGGAGGACGCAATGATCAGAATTTGATTTTGTTCGATGGGATGCCAGTATACAGTCCGTGGCATTTGTTCGGACTGTTCAGTGCGTTCAATTCGCAATCGGTATCCGGGTTGGAGTTCTCCAAAGGCATATTTTCTCCGCGTTATGGAAGTCGGATCAGCTCCGTGCTGCACCTGTATGCGACCGATGGAAGCCGTTCGAAAGGCCTCGATGAATTGAACATTGGTATGGTGAGTTCAAGCCTGACCGCTGGAACTCCTTACTCCAAAAAAGGATCGATTTTTGTTTCGTTGAGGCGGACGTACATGGATCCGTTCCTAGCCGCGTTCGATCGAGATGAGCAGGAAATCGATCAACGCACCACCTATTATTTCCATGATCTGAGCGCGAAACTCAAGCACACGTGGTCGCCGAAATGGGAATCGGATATGCTGATGATCTATGGAAAAGACCGGTTCGGATATCGCACGGTCGAATCCTATTCCAATTTATTCAACTCAGGCATCGGCGATTTCGAGGATTTTAGAGAACGCAAGAATACCGGTCTGATGTGGGAAAATTCAGGAATTAGCGCCCGAACGAGATACAAAGGGGAATTCTGGTCGATGGAATTTCAAACCTATTTCACCCGATATCAGTCTGAATCAACCGACGATTCCGATTTCATGCTGGATTTTCAACTCACGGAGAAGGTGCTCTTTGGATCGCAAATTCTCACGCAAATCACGCGGGAAAACCGCGATTACCAACTTCAGAAGCAGTTTGATCAAGACATTCAAGATCTTGGAGGACGAATCCGGATGACCTGGAAACAGGATGACTCCTTCACCTTCGATGCCGGCATCGAATCCATCCGTCATTGGTTTACCGATCGCGGAACCTTGAACGAGCAAACCGTCATCACCTCCGATCAGATCACACTCGGTTATCCTGCTGTGGATCTGGTGACCGATCAATATTTGTCGCGTTTGGTATCGATCGACCTCACTTCGCAAGAAACGGCGGTTCATGCTGGTGTGTCATTGAATTACACGCGGCTATCGGTCTATCCCGGATTGCGGATGGAGCATTATTCGCATGGAAACCACGTCAAACTGCTTCCGCGTGTGAATGCCATTTATCGGCTCTCATCGAAATGGAGCATGACAGCCGGATATGGGATGTTCCGTCAATATGTGCAGGCCGTGGGCATCGATCTGTTGCAAGTACCGGTGGAGAAGTGGATATGGTCGAGCCCGAGCATCAAACCGATGGATGGTCGTACGTTCACATTGGGGACTCGGATGGTCTTGAATGAAAACCTGACGCTGACCGTGGAAGGATATCAGCGTGAATTCCGAAATCTGTTATCGCTAGATCCAGTCGAATTGTACGCCGCGGTAGGAGGGACGGGGACGTTCGTGCCGGTATACCGGGATATCACGGTCGCCGGTGAGGGAAGAGCGATGGGAATCGAGAATTCGATCGAATGGAGAGCGAACCGCCTCAGCGGGCGATTTTCATATGCCTTGAGTCATTCCCAAAACCGATTCCAGAACATCAACAACAATCAGTGGTTCGATTCAAGAACCGACAGCCGGCATGATTTCAGCTCCGATATGTTGTATCGGTTTCATCGAGCATGGATCGGAGGGGCGCAGTTCCGATTCAAATCCGGTCAGCCTGTGACTTTGGCCTATTCCGCTTACGATCGAATCGATGATCCCTTGAACATCGGGCATGAATTTGATAATCCTGCATTGATCTGGACATCCAAGCACAATCATCGCTTGCCGGATTATCATCGTCTCGATCTGTTCGTGACCTGGCAAAGTCGCCCGTACCGTGGGTACGCCACCGATATCACATTCAGTGTGATCAATGTGTATAACCGGTTCAACGTGTTGGCGATTAACACAACGACCACGATTTTCAATACGAATGTGGAGACATCGGTACGTCCGAAACACCGATTCCTTGGCCAATTGCCCGTGTTTCCGATGCTATCCATCCGAATCCATTCCCCATCATGAGACAGTGGCTCACATCCGTCCTATTGGCTGCCACCGCGCTATCCTGCGTGCAGGAATCGTATGTGGATGTTCCCGCACAACGCATGCTTCAGCTGGATGCGGTCTTCTATTTGAATGCGCCATTACCGATCATTGAAGTCCGTCATGCGTTCAAAGCGACCGGAGAAGATCCGTTTCGGTTCAATCGGAACGAGCGCTGGACTCTCGGGGCAAAAGTGGAACTTCGAGCCTGGGATCCGACCGCGCCGCCTGTCGATACCCTGACCATCGCCACCACCGAAATCCAACCTGGACGCTTCCGTCCGTTGCAGACATCCCTTCGCGTGATGCAAACCATGCACTATGAAGTGACTGTGACGTGGGACGGATTGACCGCATCCGCGAAAGCCCGCATCCCGCGATATGATCCGATTGGATTGCAGATCTCGAACGACGACACCCGGTTTGTCCGCCGATCCATCTTCCGGAATTTCATCGATCCAACTCAGGTCGAATCACCGCCTCTCGTCGACACATTGGATATCTATGCGTCTAGAGTCGACATCCAGTACACGGCCTCAAGCGCGTTCATGGCCGTTCAGTTCGGAACCGATCACGAATTCACCGGATACAACAAGTACATCTATTTCGATCGCGATTTGGTCAATCCGTCGACGTACAGCAACCTGTATCTGGATGAGCGGAATCCGACATTCAAGCTGACGCGCGACGTGTTCGGATTGTATCCGTATCTGACATCGATCGAGGAACGTGAACCTGCCACCTTACGAGTGGTGGTGGTCGTGCCGGAAGATATCTATGCCGATTATGCCCGCACGGATGGCGATTTCCTGCTTCCTGCCACACCTACGAACGTGAAAAACGGTGTAGGCATGTTTATCGGTGCGGTTCGGGATACGGTTTACTATGAAATTCCCTTTTTCTTAACTCCATGACCCCGAAAGACATGGGCTACCGGATGCCGGCCGAATGGCATCCTCATTCCTCTACGCTGCTGAGTTGGCCTTACAATGCCGAGACCTGGCCCGGCGAACGGCTTCCACGTGTCGAGCGCGTGTATCTGACCATCATCCAATCCTTGTTCGAGCACGAACCGATTCATTTATTGGTGAATGATGCCGATGTGAAATCGCATGTGCTTCGGTTGTTCAAGGAAGCCGGCTTGCCGCCGGATGCGGTCACCTTCCACATCCGCACCACAAATGATGTCTGGGCGCGCGACTTCGGACCCATTTTCCTCAAGCGGATGGAAGAATCCGTTGGCCGGCATGCGACGCATATCTATGGTCCGCACATCGCGCCGAATGCTCCATCCGAACTGATGGCCAACAAATGGCCCGACATCGCCCTTTGTGATTGGGGTTATAATGCCTGGGGTGGCAAATATCCGCCGTTCGATAGTGATAATGCTGTTCCGACCTATTTCGCGAACACCTATGGCATCCGGCGTTTCGTGCCAGGAATGATATTAGAAGGTGGCTCCATCGAAACGAATGGAAAAGGGGTGATGCTCACCACCGAATCCGTGATGCTCACCCAAACGCGCAACCCGCATCTGAGCAAAGCCGAGATCGAGCAGAAAATGAAGGATTATCTGGGTCAGGAGTCCATCATCTGGCTCAAAAAAGGCCTTGCCGGTGACGATACCGACGGGCACATCGACGACCTGTCGCGGTTTCTCAATGAAACCACCATCATGACCATGATGACGGATGATCCCAAAGACGTGAACTATCGCGCTTTGCATGAAAACCGCGAAATCTTGCAAGAAACAGGGTTCGACATCATCGACATCCCCATGCCCACCACCCGCATCGAAGGAACGACGGTGGATGGAAGTGAGCATGTGCCAGCGAGTTACGCCAATTTCTATCTCGCCAACGGCGTTGTCCTTCTACCGATTTATGACAAACGATATGACAGTAATGTGATTGAGATGTTTAAGCACTACTTTCCTGATCGACATATCGCCGCGATACCCTGCCAAGATTTGGTGTGGGGACAAGGCTCCATCCATTGCATCACCCAACAGCTATACGGAATCCTATGAAAACCCTCTTTTTTCTGCTCTTCATGACCTCGGTGGCTACCGCCCAGCAAGCATCTCATGGCTTGTTCGCCATGCCTACCGCCCATACGCTTCCGAAGGGAACCCATGTGGTCAGTTCGTATGAATTGATTTTCTTACAATACTCCTACTCGCCGACGAACAGCACACATATTTCCGCATTTGCTGTGTTTCCGTTCACTGCCGATGCGTTCACAAGCACGTTCGCATTCGGGGTCAAGCAGCGGTTGTATAAGACCGATATGTTGGCAGTAGCAGTCACTGGATCCTACTTGCCAGACAGTAAGAATTTTTCAGTGATGGGATTGGCCTCCATCGGTACGGATGAAACCGCAGTGCATCTTGGCGCCGGACGAGGTGGCATGCTGGAGGGCGATGGAAGCGATACATTCCTTCTGTTGGGTGGGAATCTGAAAGTGGGTAGTCGCACATCCGTCATCGCTGAATTCATCACGTCCACCGACGTGATCGACACGGATTTCAAAGGATTGTTCTCCATCGGCGGGCGGTTTCGCACATCCGAGGGGTTAACGATCGATTTCGGCGTGATGAGACCCGTCACGACCATCGATCTGGGTGGCTTCCTCGCCTTCCCCATCTTGAAAGCCACGTACGAATTCTGATACTTTTTGTAAATTCCGGCACTCACCAACACAGGATGTAAGTTTCCTTTGGATACGGATATACGACCCGGTGTGTACGAGACCGTAATCGGTCTGGAAGTGCACGCCCAACTGCTGACAAAAAGCAAAGCGTTCGCACCTGTGACCACCGAATTCGGCGGCGCGCCCAACACACATGTCACTCCGTTGTGCTTGGGACATCCCGGTACCTTGCCCGTTTTGAACGAGAACCATGTGCGGTTCACCGTCAAGATGGGCCTGGCCACCAACTGCCAGATCGCGCCACGCTCCATATTTGCGCGAAAGAACTACTTTTACCCCGATCTGCCCAAAGGCTATCAGATTTCCCAATTCGACACGCCGATCTGTTTCGGCGGATGGGTGGATATCCAGCTTGAGGACGGCTCCACCAAACGCATCCGCATCAACCGCATCCATATGGAAGAAGATGCGGGGAAGTCGATTCACGACCAGGATCCATACAACACCTTAGTGGATTTGAATCGCGCCGGAACGCCTCTGATCGAAATCGTGACGGAGCCTGACATTTCCAACCCAGCCGAAGCCTACGCCTACCTGACCAAGATCAAACAGATCGTTCAGTATCTGGATATCTGTGATGGAAACATGGAAGAAGGCAGCCTCCGATGCGATGCGAACGTGAGTATTCGTCCGGTAGGCGAGACCAAACTCGGCACCCGCACGGAGATCAAGAATGTGAACTCGTTCCGGAATGTGGAACGGGCGCTGCATTTCGAGGTGATCCGCCAGGGGAAACTGCTCGACAAGGGCGGAAAAGTGGTGCAAACCACTCTGTTGTGGGATGCGAACAAGCTCGAAACCCGTGAGATGCGCTCCAAAGAGCAAGCCCATGATTACCGCTATTTCCCGGAGCCCGATCTACCACCTGTGGTGGTGACAGATGCGATGATGGCCGACATCCGCGCCGAACTCCCCGAAATGCCTGAACAACGTTTGCAGCGTTACGCCGCGATTGGCGTGCCTGATTTCGATGCGTTTCTACTTACTGAAGACAAAGCCAAGGGCGATTATTTCGATACCGTGGTATCGGGTCAACCCGTGACCATGCAGAATCTCGCCGGTTACGAGCCGACACTGAGCGATGTGAAGATGGCATCGAACCTCATTACGAACGTTGTGAACACGATTTTAAATGAGCGAAAACTCGACATCCAAGAGTTTCCCATCACACCCGAAGCCCTTCGCGGCGCACTGAAATTGCGTCTGGATGGCCAGATCAGTTCCAATGCGCTGAACGATCTCATCAGTTTGATGTTGTCCGATTCGAGAGATGCGGAGACCATTGCCAAAGAAAAAGGGCTGATTCAAGTATCGGACACATCCTTCCTCGAACCGCTGGTTGACGAGGTCATATCCTCGAATATGGATAAAGTGAAAGCCTACAACAGTGGGAAAGACGGACTCTTAGGCTTTTTTGTCGGGAATGTGATGCGTGCGTCGCAAGGAAAAGCGAACCCGCAGATGGTCTCTGAAATGGTTACAAGAAAATTGAAGGAACAGGCATGAGATCGCTCATTGGTTTGGTTGGGTTATTGTTTTTTGCGGGTGGATGTGAGAAGGAGCCGGTCGCGCCGACCTATTCCACAGCCTTGATTTCGGGAATCATCACGGTGGATGAAAGTGATGATTTTTCCGGCATCGATGTTCGCATCGTCATTCCGGGCGATACCTTGTTTCATTCGATATCCAACATCGACGGACTTGTAAGCGGCCTCGTTCGCTTTCGCCAACCCGGACGTTATGTGATGTCCATTTCACGCAACAACCGGATCTTGCATGAGCATGAGTTGATATTGGCAGCGGATGATACCCTGTCATTTTCGGGTGTCATTCCTCGTTTGGCCGAGTCGTTCGTGGTCCAATCCCCTGAGCAAACCGCATGGCAGACCTATATGCGTTTGAATCGCCAGTATGATCGGATCTTGCGCTTTTCCTCAACCGGCGCGATCAGTGTCGATTCGGTACGGTCCACCATCAAGATGTGGAGCGACTTGTTCTGGTCGTTGAATAATGCCCATCCGTCCACCTTTGCATCGGTCCAAGCCAGATTCAGAAGCATTACGATGCTGAATGGAATCGATGATGACATGATGTTGGATCGGATGTCGACCTTGGGAAACAGCAACGAAGAATTCGCACTCCGACTGAGTCTGGGTTCCGAAATCGCGCTACGCACACGTGGCATCGAACCAGCCTTGGCGTATGTGGATTCGTTGAAGAAAACCACACGGAATGCGGATTTAAAGTCGTCATCCGATATGCGTCGCATCGAACTGATGGTGTTATCGGGTGATGCGGATCGTTCCCTTGCCGAAGTGAAATCCTTCCGTCGTAAACACAAAGATACCGCATTCGACAACTGGGCCTCCGCACTTGAGTATGAGTTGGAATTCCTGATTCCAGGAAAATTCTTGCCAGAATTTTCCATTGGTTTGGATGGTGATTCGCTCACATCCGCATCATTGGCTGGAAAACCGTACATGATCGAATTCATCGGCTTGGCCACCAACCCCTATCGCGATCAGTACTCTGATCTCGTTGCCTTGCACACGAAAGTGGCGGATGCCGGCATCCGCTTCATCACTGTTCCCCTTGATACACATCCCGCTATTCTGGCTGGATTTTTCACCGAACGCCCGAAACGCTGGACCGTGACTCCGATCGGCGCCTTCGCCACATCGAACATCGGCGACCAACTTCGAGTGGATCAAGTTCCGATGCGCTATCTCGTCGGTGCGGACGGCATCGTGATCGGTCGCTACTTCTCCTATGACCTGGATGAGCTCGAAACCGATCTCACACCACTCCTCACACAACCCAACCTCTGATGAAACGTCCTTTTTTGATCGCTGGCAACTGGAAAATGAACTTGGGTCCATCCGAGACAGAAGCGTTTTTCGCATCCTTCAATCCACCACGTCATCCTGAAGTGGAAACCTTGCTCTGCGTGCCGTTCGTGTCGTTGGCATCGGCTCTGGTTCGCGCTCAGAACGCTTCCATTGGCGCGCAAAACATGCATTTTGAGAATGATGGGGCCTATACGGGGGAAATCTCCGGTTCCATGCTGGCGAAAATGGGTGTGGGATATGTGATCGTGGGTCACTCGGAGCGTCGTCAATACTTTGGCGAGACGGACGCCATCGTGGCCAAGAAAGTGCGCAAAGCCTTGGATTCCGGACTCACCCCAATCCTATGTGTCGGCGAAGTTCTTGAAGAGCGCAAAAAAGGCATTCATTTTGATGTCGTCAAAACACAGCTACTTGCTGGATTGGACGGACTCAGCGCAGCCGATGTCGCCAAGGTCGTGATCGCGTATGAGCCCGTTTGGGCCATTGGAACCGGCGAAACCGCATCCCCCGCGCAAGCACAAGAAATGCATGCGTTCATCCGCTCGCTGCTCATCGCCGATACCAAAATCTTGTATGGCGGAAGCATGAAACCGGACAATGCCGGCGAATTGCTGAGTCAGCCGGATGTGGATGGTGGCCTTATCGGAGGCGCCAGCCTCAAAGCCGACAGCTTGTTGTCTGTCGTGCAAACCGCAATCAGCCTCCGCTAATATGGAAACGCATAAGGTACTGTTGATCGGAAGTGGCGGACGTGAACATGCGCTCGCCTGGGGCTTGGCCAAATCGCCTTTGCTCGACGCCCTGTTCATCGCTCCGGGAAATCCCGGTACCGCACAATTCGGAACCAATGTGGATCTGGATGTGGACGATCACGATGCCGTCTTGGAATTTTGTGAAGAAAATGGCATCACGTTGGTTGTGATCGGACCCGAAAAACCCTTGGTCGACGGACTCACCGATTACCTCGAAGATTACGGCTATGCGGTATTCGGTCCGTCGAAGGACGCCGCACGTTTGGAAGGAAGCAAGTCGTATTCGAAAACCATCATGCAGAAATATGATATTCCGACCGCAGGATATCATGTGTTCGAACGACATGAGGTGTCCGGAATACGCGATTTCATATCGGAAATGGCGATTTTTCCGGTTGTATTGAAAGTGGACGGACTCGCCGCAGGAAAAGGTGTCTTCATCTGTGATAGCGCCGAAGAAGCGAGTGATGTGCTCGATACCATCCTCAATGATGTTTCTTTAAGTGCGGCGGCCGATTTCTTCGTTTTGGAAGAATTCATGCAAGGCGAAGAAGTCTCTGTGTTTGCGGTATCGGATGGGAAAACTGCCAAACTCATCGGCTATGCCCAAGACCATAAGCGTATCGGAAACCAGGATACCGGCTTGAATACCGGCGGGATGGGTGCCTATGCGCCGGCTCCGATCCTGGATGACTCCACTTTGTCACACATTTTCGACACCATCATCCAGCCAACAATTGATGCAATGGCGGCCGAATCCACGCCATACAAAGGCATTTTGTATACCGGGTTGATGATGACCGTCGACGGACCCAAAGTGGTTGAGTACAACTGCCGTTTCGGCGATCCGGAATGCCAGGTGATTGTTCCAGCCTTGGAGCAAGATCTGCTCGAAATGATGCTCATGAGCGTGAATGAACGCCTCGAATATGCATCCTTTACCACCAAACCCGGTTTCTTCTGTTCCGTGGTGATGGCCTCGAAAGGCTATCCCGGTTCGTATTCGAAAGGATTTCCGATCAACGGACTCGGTCTGGTCGATTCCGATGTGTTGGTATTTCAGAGCGGCACAGCCGATAAAGAAGGAGAGATCGTGACCAATGGCGGTCGCGTTCTGAACGTGGTTGGCTATGGCGAAACCCTGAAGCAAGCCATTGATTCGGCGTATTCGTCGGTGGAGAAAATCCACTTCGACGGCGCCTACTATCGAACCGACATCGGCATGAAAGGACTCCGCCGTGTGGATTCTTCTATTTCTTAACCTCTTTACCACCGACACACTAGCGTATAATAACGCCGTGTCGATTTCGCGTTCCGCGGTCGGAACCACGTTTGTGTTGGATGCGGGCAGAAGCTTGGTCCTGAAATTGGATGCGACGAATCGAATCGAAGCCCAAGCCGGAGGGAGAGGCTCGCGGATGGGGGCGTACCGCGCTCCGAGCGATCTGGATGCCTCGCACGAACTCACGATTTATATCGCAGACCCCGGCTCGCGCCGCATTGTGATGCTCGACCGACACTTGCAGCATGTCTCGGACATCACGTCGGATGAGCATCGTTACGACCGCATCGCCGTGAACCGATTCCGGGAGTTGTTTGCCGTGGATTCGGAAGCGGCTACGATCCATAAGTTTCGTCCGAACGGGGAGCTCGACCACTCGTTTTCGCCACCATCGTTCGATCGGGGTGGATTTTCTGATGTGGGGGTTTCCGGCGACGCGGTATTGCTCGGCCAAGGTAACATCCTATGGATTCTGAGCCGGTTCGGACTCGAAACCGGGTTCCGTCGCTTTGCGGAGCCCATCACGCGCATCACGGGAACGCCGGAAGGCGCGCTGGTCTTGGCAGGAGGGACGGTCTATGTGCTGGACGGACGCTTCACGATCGTAGCGGAGCTTGAGGTGCCGAAAACGACGGTGGATGTGGCGTCGGATGGGGTGCACCTATGGCTACTTTCCCCTAAGACTCTAGTTAAAAAGGCCCTACCTTAAGACATGCGCAGCCCGCTCAAGCTGGAAATTCTTCCCCAACCCGACGACACTACCTGCGGGCCAACCTGCCTGCATGCCGTGTACAACTACTTCGGCGAATCGATGGAATTGAGTGATGTGATCCGGGAAGTATCCTATCTCGATGACGGTGGAACCTTGGCCGTGTTATTGGCCAATCATGCACTGAAACGTGGATATCAGGCCACATTGTATTCGTACAATCTGCATGTGTTCGATCCTACCTGGAATGAGTTAGACAAACCATCCCTCATCGCCAAACTCAAGCTGCAAAACGAGTTCAAAACCGGTCGCAAGTTTCAGAAGGCGACCAAAGCCTACATCGAATTTTTGGAACTTGGTGGCGTGGTGAAGTTCAAGGATCTGAACCCGGCTCTCATCCGAAGTTTATTAAAAAAAGACATCCCGGTACTAACCGGCCTCAGTGCGACGTATCTGTATCAGTGTGCGCGTGAATTCGGACCGAATTGCGACTACGATGATATCCGAGGCTTGGCCACCGGTCATTTCGTGGTACTATCGGGTTATGATGAAGCCGAAAAAACGGTTCGGGTAGCCGACCCGATCCAACACCATCCGGGCCAGCTCGGATCTTATTACGATGTGAGGATGGATCGTTTGATCAATGCCATTTTGCTGGGAATCCTCACCTATGATGCCAATATCCTTGTTTTAGAACCCACCAGATGAACATACTTGTCGTAGTGAACAACCCGAACGATTGGCAGCTCGATGTGCCGGGCATTCAAGTCGTGTCGGCCCGCCAATATCTGACCGATCCCTCGTTCAGTGAAATGGAAAAAGCGAAGATCTTCAACCTGTGCAGGTCGTACCGGTATCAGGCGAACGGGTATTATGTGTCGTTGTTGGCTGCCGCGCGCGGACACAAGCCGCTTCCCAATGTGGCCACCATGCAAGACATGAAATCGCAGACCATCATCCGATTCGTGAGCGATGATCTGGATGAATTGATCCAACAAAGCCTGGGGCACATTCGCTCCACTGAATTTACTCTCAGTATTTATTTCGGGCGGAACATCGCCAAACGATACGACCGTCTAGCTCAGCAATTGTTCGGACTTTTTCAGGCGCCGTTCATTCGCGCCATGTTCGAACACAATGGGAAGAAGTGGCAACTGACATCTTTGAGTCCGATCGCGGCAAGTGAGATCGCGCCGGATCACAAGGCCTTTGTGATCGATGTGACGAAAACCTATTTCTCGGGAAAGAAGCCGTCCGCCCCACGTCGCTTCACGCCTCGGTTCGATATGGCCATTTTGGCAAACCCGAAAGAAGTGGATTCTCCGTCGGATGAGAAGGCGCTTCAGAAGTTCGTGAAAGCCGCCGAGACCTTGGGTATCGGAGTGGAAATGATCACGAAAGATGATTTTTCGCGTCTGGCTGAATTCGATGCCTTGTTCATCCGCGAAACCACGAACGTGAACCATCACACGTACCGCTTCGCACGTCGTGCGGCCGCAGAAGGACTTGTTGTGATGGATGATCCCGAATCGATCCTCAAATGCACGAACAAAGTGTATTTGGCCGAATTGCTCCACCATCATGAAATCCCCCATCCGGCTACGCTCATCGTCCATAAGGACAATGTGGATAAGATCGAGGGGATGTTGGGCTTGCCGGTGATCCTAAAGCAACCCGACAGCGCGTTTTCGCAGGGTGTGGTGAAGGCATCGACCAAGGCGGAATTGCTCGACATGTCGGCCAAGATGTTGGATAAATCGGATCTGATCATCGCACAGCAATTCATGCCGACGGAATATGATTGGCGCATCGGGATCATCGACCGCCGACCGATTTTTGCCTGCAAGTATTTCATGGCTCGGCGCCATTGGCAGATCATCAAACGGGATGATGCCGGCAAACGCAGCTTCGGCGGACAAGAAAGTGTTCCTGTGGAGCTCGTTCCGCGCAGTGTGATGAAACACGCTCTTGCTGTGGCGAATCTGATGGGAGACGGATTGTATGGCGTGGACATGAAGCAGATCGGCGACAAAGCCTACGTCATCGAAATCAATGACAATCCGAACATCGACTCCGGCGTGGAAGACACCCTCATGAAAGACAATCTGTATCTGGCCATCATGCAAGTGTTCCTCAAGCGCATCGAAGAGAAGAAACGGGAGCGGAAAGTGTACTGATGTCGACTTACCGCTTCGGTGACGTCTTTGGCGTGGAAATGGAATACATGATTGTGGACAAAACCACGCTCGATGTGCGTCCGTTGGCGGAAGTCTTGTTAGGCACCGAAGACGAGGTGGAACACGGACCCATTACTTGGTGCAACGAACTCGTGGCGCATGTGATTGAGTTGAAGGTGACGGAACCGGTGTCTTCATTGGTCGGTTTGGCGGATGTGTTTCAGGACCATGTTCGTCAGGTCAATACTCTGCTCGAACCGCATCATGCCATGTTGTTACCCGGAGCCATGCATCCGTGGATGGATCCCTATAAGGAAATGGTTCTATGGCCGCATGGATATAGCGAGGTGTATGCCGCGTTCGACAGGATCTTCGACTGCCGCGGACACGGATGGGCCAATCTGCAAAGCACACATCTGAACTTGCCGTTTGATGGCGATGAGGAATTCGCACGACTTCATGCCGCGATCCGGGTGGTATTGCCATTGATTCCGGCCATCGCCGCATCCAGCCCATTCCGCGATGGAAAGAAATCGGAACAGTTGGATGGTCGTTTGCATGTGTACAAATCTAATTCGGCCCGCATCCCGTCGATTTCTGGTCGTGTGATTCCGGAGCCTGTGTTTTCGCCGCAGGAATACGAGGACAAGATCCTCAAGCCGATGTATGCCGATATCGCGCCGTTCGATACGGATGGGATCTTGCAGGAAGAGTGGTTGAATTCACGCGGAGCGATTGCTCGGTTCGATAGAAATGCCATTGAAATCCGCGTGACCGACATCCAGGAATGTCCGGCGGCGGATGTGGCCATCCTCATGATGATCGATCGCGCCGTGAGGCATTTCATAGAGCGGTTTGATGAGATCCGCGATACGCCGACCGAGGCACTCGCCGAGCTGCTGAACCAGACGATTCGGATCGGAGGAAGAGCGAAGTATGGAAAGGGGACGGTAATGGACTTTTGGACATCCTTGCCAATTAACGGTGCTGAAGACACGATGAAAGTGATATTTCAGCATGGATCGCTCTCGGAAAGGCTACTTCGGCATAAGGAGATGAAGCCCACCTATCGACAGTTGGCGAACTGCCTAAAAACAGGAACGATGTTCCAATAAGTGCCGTTTTACCGCTATATTCCGGTAGTAAAACCATTCACCATTGGTCATCTCGCCAGCATGCTTACCCTATTGACTGCGTTCCAAAATTCGGTTGGACGCAAAATTCTGACAGGCGTCACAGGTATCTCACTCGTCCTGTTTCTCATCGCCCACCTGTCTGCCAATCTCACCCTTTTCGTGGTGGATCCATCCGTCCCAGACAACGCGTTCAACCGCTATTCGCTGTTTTTGCATGACCTTGGGTTTCTGCTGATTGTTGTTGAAATCGGTCTCGCCGCCATTTTTCTGATCCATGCCTATATCGGCGTCGCGATCTGGTGGGGTAAACGAAAAGCTCGTCCGGAAGCATATGCCCTGAGCGCGAGCCGCGGCACACCGAGCAAGCAGACCTTCAGTTCGCGCACGATGATCATTAGCGGCACCATTTTGTTCCTGTTCATGTTCATGCATCTGAAAACCTTCAAATTCGGTCCGGGATGGGACACATCAGAAGTGACCTATTACACCACGATCGAGGGTGGCCAGCAAATGCGAGACCTGTCAAAACTGGTGATTGAGGTCTTTCAGGACGATCTGCTTTATGTGATCATCTACAGCGCGGTGATGCTGATGTTGGCTTTCCACCTGCGCCATGGTGTATGGAGCGCCCTGCAGTCACTAGGGGCGATGAATAAGAAATTGACGCCGCTTCTCTATACCATCGCTGGCGTGATCGGCATCGCGATCGCACTCGGATTTTTCGTCCTACCCATTTGGATTTACATCGTCTATTGAGGATTTATGGCTACGTCTAAGACTTCTTCTTCGAAACTGAACAGCGCTGTCCCGCCCGGACCCATCCAACAAAAATGGGCTTTCCACAAGGATCACATCAAGCTTGTGAATCCGAACAACAAGCGGAAGTTCAACATCATCATTGTTGGCACAGGTTTGGCTGGCGCATCGGCTGCGGCATCCCTCGCAGAGCTTGGCTACAATGTCAAAGCGATGTGTATTCAAGATTCGGCACGTCGCGCGCACTCGATCGCCGCACAGGGTGGCATCAACGCCGCGAAAAACTATAAGAACGATGGCGACAGTGTCTACCGTCTGTTCTACGACACCGTGAAAGGGGGCGATTATCGCGCCCGTGAAGCGAATGTCTACCGTCTGGCGGAAGTCAGTAATCTGATCATCGACCAATGCGTGGCTCAAGGTGTTCCGTTCGCCCGCGAATATGGCGGATTGCTGGACAACCGGTCCTTCGGTGGAGCGCAATTGTCGAGAACCTTCTATGCTCGTGGACAAACCGGTCAGCAATTGCTCCTCGGCGCGTATTCCGCCATGATGAAAATGGTGGATGCGGGCAAAGTCGAAATGCTCACCCGCCACGAAATGCTGGATCTTGTGGTAGTGGATGGGGTTGCTCGTGGCGTCATCGCCCGCAATCTGGTGACAGGTGAAATCGAGCGTCATGCTGCGGATGCGGTTCTGTTGGCGACTGGCGGATACGGAAACGTGTTTTATCTGTCCACCAACGCGAAGAATTCGAATGTTACGGCCGCTTGGCGCGCGCACAAACGTGGCGCGTTTTTCGGGAATCCTTGCTTCACACAGATCCATCCGACCTGTATTCCGGTTTCGGGCGATTATCAGTCCAAACTCACGTTGATGTCCGAGTCGCTTCGTAACGACGGACGTGTATGGGTGCCTCGTGCCAAAGGCGACAAACGCGCCGCGAACGACATCCCCGATGCCGAACGCTATTACTTTTTGGAAGAACGCTATCCGAGTTTCGGAAATCTCGTGCCACGTGATGTGGCCTCACGCAATGCGAAACAAGTATGTGATGCGGGACAAGGCGTCGGTCCGACCGGACTCGCCGTGTACCTCGATTTCCGTGACGCCATCAAGCGCGACAGCGAAGAGAAGATTCGCGAGCGGTATGGCAACTTGTTCGACATGTATGAGAAAATCACAGCCGACAATCCATACAAGACCCCGATGATGATTTATCCCGCGGTGCATTACACCATGGGCGGACTCTGGGTCGATTACAATCTGATGAGCACCGTTCCTGGCTTGTTTGTTTTGGGTGAAGCCAATTTCTCGGATCATGGTGCCAACCGCCTCGGCGCGAGCGCATTGATGCAAGGTCTGGCGGATGGATATTTCATCATCCCGTACACCTTGGGCGATTACCTGGTGAATCATCCACCTGCCAAAGTGGACACCAACCATGAAGCCTTTGCTGCCGCGGAGCATGAGTCCGTGAGCCGCATCCACAAATTGCTATCGGTGAAAGGGACCAAGACCGTTCTCGATTACCATCGCGAATTGGGCAAGATCATGTGGGATGAGGTTGGAATGGCGCGCAACGAGAAGGGGCTGAACAAAGCCATCGCCGAAATCAAAGCATTGAAAGAAGATTTCTGGAACAATGTGTATGTGCCAGGTGAGCCATCCACGTACAACAAGTATCTGGAATATGCCTTGCGCATTGCCGACTTCTTTGAGTTGGGCGAGCTGATGGCGTACGATGCCTTGAAACGGGAAGAATCCTGCGGCGGACATTTCCGCGAAGAATATCAGACACCGGAAGGGGAAGCCTTGCGCAACGACGACGAGTACGCGTATGTGGCGGCATGGGAATACACAGGCGACGACAAGCCAGAAACCCTGCATAAGGAAGCCCTCGAATTCGCCGAAGTCGGCCTCACCCAACGGAGTTATAAGTAAGAGCTGTATATGGAAAACATGACCATCCATTTGAAAGTCTGGCGTCAGAAGAACGCCTCAACCCCCGGAGCCATCGTCGATTACACGGTGGATGGGGTGAGCGATCATATGTCGTTCCTCGAAATGTTCGATCATCTGAACGAGAAATTGATGAAGAAAGGCGAAGAGCCGATCGAATTCGACCACGATTGCCGTGAAGGTATCTGCGGATCGTGCAATCTGATGATCAACGGCATGGCGCATGGTCCTGAGAAAGGAACCGCCACCTGTCAACTGCATATGCGCAAATTTAACAGTGGCGACACCATTGTTGTGGAGCCGTGGCGCGCCACCGCATTCCCGATCATTAAAGATCTGGTGGTCGACCGCAGCGCGTTTGACCGTATCCAAGCCGCTGGCGGATACATCTCCGTGAATACGAATTCGGCGCCGGATGCGAACGCCATCCCCATCCAGAAAGAACATGCCGACATGGCCTTCGATTATGCCGCCTGCATCGGTTGTGGTGCGTGCGTGGCTGCGTGTCCGAATGCCTCGGCATCCTTGTTCACAGCCGCTCGGATCGCGCAATTCGCGCATCTTCCGCAAGGCGCGCCTGAACGCGAACGCCGTGTGGTTCGCATGGTCGAGCAGATGGAGAAAGAAGGGTTCGGAGATTGCTCCAACCACGGAGAATGCGAAGCGGTTTGTCCGAAAGAGATTTCGATCCAATCCATCGCTGAAATGCGTCGTGAGTACTTGAAAGCGATGTTCTAAGGCGGATGGATGACGTTTGACGCCGCTCTCGAGTCCCTGAAACGCCATTGGGGCTTCGATGCCTTCAGGCCGGGTCAGGATGACGTCGTGAAAGCGGTGCTGGACGGGAAGGAAGTATTGGTACTTTTCCCGACCGGTGGCGGGAAGTCCCTCTGTTTTCAGGTACCAGCCACGGTATTGCCCGGGCTGACTCTCGTGATATCCCCATTGGTCGCGCTGATGCAGGACCAGGTCGACGGCCTCATCCGTATGGGCATCTCTGCGACCTTCATCAATTCCACGCTATCTCAGCGCGAGGTGGAGCAAAGGCTGATCAACGCCCGCAACGGAATGTACAAATTGCTGTACTGCGCGCCCGAGCGACTGGAGACGCCGCTCTTCATCCGCAACGCCCCAGCCCTCAATATCTCTCTGGTGGCCATCGACGAAGCGCATTGCATCTCGGAATGGGGCCACGAGTTCAGACCACCCTACCGACGCATACGCCCCAATCTCCAACCCCTCATTCCCCACGCCAAGTGGATGGCGCTCACGGCCACCGCCACGCCTCTGGTCAAAGACGACATCCTGAACAGCCTGGAGTTCAAAGACCCGGTGGTGGTCGCGAAAGGGTTCGGTCGCCCTAACCTGAAATGGTGGGTGGACGAGACCGAGCAGAAGATGGATCGGTTGTTACTCATGGTGAGAAAATCGACGGGATCGGGACTCGTATATGCTGGCACACGACGCGGGTGCACCGACATCGCGTCCGAAATCCGGAAACTGGGCATCGCGTGCGAACCCTATCATGCCGGACTCCCATCCGACGAACGAAAACGCATCCAACAAAACTGGATCAGCGGAAAACTGCCTGTGGTTGTGGCCACGAACGCGTTCGGAATGGGCATCGACAAACCCGATTGCCGCTGGGTGATCCATTACGAAATGCCCGGAAGCGTGGAAGCCTACTATCAAGAAGCGGGAAGGGCCGGACGCGATGGCGCCATCAGTTATCCGACTCTGCTTGTAAAGCGTTCCGATGCCACACAGGCTCGAAGCCGCATCAAGCAAGGGTATCCGTCGAAAGCCGATTTACAAACCGTGTATGATGTGACGGCCGATACTTTGAATCTGGCCATTGGTTCGGATCAGGAGGATCCGGGTTATGTGTCGGTGGAGGCGGTGGCCAAAAGAGGCAAGATTCCGTTGAGGACAGTCGCCCTATGCTGGCAATCGTTGCAACAATTCGGCATCATCGAAGCGGCGCAGCCCGATAAGCCGCAAATCGGCATCCATTTTCATATCGGATTGGATGGATTGCGTGCGTGGATCGATCAGCAACCCAATGCAAGGAAGAAAGAATTTGTGGATACGCTGTTCCGGACGGTGGGTCCGGAAAGCCTCGATGCTATTTCATGGCGTGAAGAAGCCTGGATGCTGGAGAAAACGGGTCTCACTCACAATGCGCTCATCAAATCCTTACGAGTATTGGAATCGGATGGGATTCTGAACCATGAGCAAAGCGATGGATTATGGTCCATTTTGCTGGTGAATCCGCGGATGAAGCAACTTCCACTGACGCCAGAAGACGTGGAACGGCATCGCGACCGCCTGTTGGAAAAATTGCGGTTCATGGAAAGTTATGTGAACACCCGTTCGTGCCGCACGGCCTACATCCGCCGGTATTTCGGGGAAACATCGGTTCCGGACAAATGCGGGTTTTGCGATCGGTGCTTGGCCGCATCGGAAGACACAGCGATCGATGCGAAATTGGTCAATAAGTTGCTCGATTCGTTGAAAAAACCACAGACCTTGGCTCAGTTGGAGCACGACCTTGGCATCAGTCGGAAGTTGTTGAAGAATGTGCTGTCGCTGATGCAGCGCGAGAACAAGATCAAGGCCGTCGACGGACGATTCACTTTGCCATGAGGCGGCTGGATTCTTTGGTCAGCGCATCCATCACTCGCCTCAAGCGACGTTCTTGTTCTTGAATATCGAGTTGATAGATGCGATGGCTTTCAAGGAAATCCTCATGTGTCACGTCATAATGTTTCAGCACATCGTGGTAGAGATTGAGCGTGATGAGGGTATCGTATTCGGCGTTGTATGCGGCTTGGATGAGCATCGACTCGGTGAGCAAGGTCACATAGGTTTCCTCATCGAGTGGCGCTTTTTCCGTATCACACGAGGATAGCAGAATCCATAAACCGATCACAACCCAGGATCTCATGCGGTGGGCGGTTTCGGGTTCAGGGGACGCATCACCACTTCATCGATCAGGAAATTATCCGGCATCTCGAGCACGTTGATCAGAACTGTGGCCACATCCTCGGCCCGCATCATGTTGGGATGGTTGCGGCTCGAAAATTCAGTGGATGTGGAGCCCGGAAACAAACAAGACACCTTGATGCCGAATTCGCGGAGTTCTTTCATGAGCGCATCACTGAAACCCCTCAATCCGAATTTGGTGGCGTTGTAGCCGGATAAGTTCGCATTGCCGATGAGTCCGGCGACGGACGCGATATTCAGAATATGCGTGATCTCCGGATTGGCTTTCAGATGCGGAACGATCGCATGCGTGAGATTGAACACGCCGGTGAGGTTCACACCGAGCATGGTGTCCCAGTCCTTCGGATCCAACGCATCCACGCCTCCGAAATGCCCCAATCCGGCATTGTTCACGAGAATATCAGGCCGATGGGAGTCATTGAAGGTGTTCTTAATCCAATCAAACAAGGACTCTCGGTCGGTGACATCCATCACAACCGGGATGAACGCCTCGCCCAATTCCTTGTTTATCTGTTCGAGTCGGTCTTCACGCCGAGCGAGTCCATAAACGGTGGCGCCTTTGCGGTTGAGGGCATGACAGATGGCGAGGCCGATTCCGGAACTCGCGCCAGTGACGATGGCGACTTTCTTGGTGAGGATCATGTTTGGATGGTATTTTATGCCAAATTACCCAAAACCACCCAACCATGTTCTATCTCGATGCCGGAAATACGAGGATCAAAGTCGCCCGAGCGACAGATTCGGGATGGGAGAGGGTGGCCAGTTTCGCGCATGACGAGATTCCGGCGCTTCAAGCGCTTCTCGGAACGTCGCCAAGCATCGGATGCAGTGTGGTGGATTCAGTGGTTCATCTGCTTCCTCAAACCAGATGGTATCGCAGGTCTGACATCCATCCCGCCCGATTGAATTACCAAACTCCTGAAACCTTGGGAGTTGACCGATTCGTGGCATGTCATGGCGCATGGATATCGGTACATCAGGCTGTGATCGTGGTGGATGCAGGCACAGCGGTGACTGTCGATCTGATGGATGAGGCTGGTGTGTTTCAAGGTGGGGTGATCATGCCTGGACTAGCTATTCTGGAGAACGGATTGAATGCGCATGCGCCCGCATTACCTAACGTTTCGAGGGAGCTTTCATCCACCTATCCGCCAAAAAGTACGATAGATGCGTTGAAAGCCGGGTTATTGGAGTCGTGGGTGGCGGGCATCACGCATCACGTGAGGCAATTGCATGCCTTCGCGCCAGATGCGGTTGTGATGGTGACGGGGAATGATGCCGGCCTGTTATCATCCATCGGACAAGTGAAGCAAGACCTGATGTTTGAGGGATTACGGGCGCTTACCCGCTGACTTTCCGTGTGATGAGGGCATCGAGCATGTCCAACGCGGCCACATTCTCACCGCCATTGGGAATGATGATATCCGCATAGCGCTTGGTCGGTTCCACGAATTCGAGGTGCATGGGTCGCACGAAACTCTCATATTGGTCGATCACGCTGTCGATGGTGCGACCACGTTCGATCAGATCGCGTTTGAGGCGACGCAGCAGGCGCACATCCGCATCGGTATCCACAAAAATGCGCATATCCATCAGATCGCGCAGTTCTTTTTCGAAAAAGATGAGGATGCCATCGACCAGAATCACAGGTCGCGGAGTGGCTTTCAAGACATAATCAGCCCTCACATGCGCGGAGAAATCATACACCGGGATGTCCACGTTCTGACCTTGAAGCAGGCTTTTGAGGTGCGATACCATCAAGTCGGTTTCAAGGGATGCCGGATGATCGAAATTCTGCTTCACACGCTCGGAAAACGGCAGTTCCTGCATGTCTCGATAGTACGAATCGTGTTGGATGAGAGTCAGGTTTAGCGGACCCACGCGATCGATGATATGTCGTACGACCGTGGTTTTCCCGGAGCCGCTGCCACCAGCCACGCCAATCACGAAAGGCTTCATCAACGCTCCATCTGTTTGCGGTAGTTCTGAATGCCCAGGAAGATGGACTCGGCTAGGGCTTTTTGTCCATTCGCGCTACGCAGATATTGTTCCTCGGCCGGGTTGGACAAGAAACCGAGTTCAACCAGAACAGAGGGCATCGATGCGTGATAGAGAACAATGAAACCGGCTTGCTTGACACCGCGCGAGCGTCGTTGTGCGGTCGACTTGAACTGTCCGTCGATTTGCGCCGCGAAATACTGGCTGTTGGCGATATACGCGGTGTTTGTGAGCTCATACAAGATGATTTCCTCATCTGTCAGCTCACGTGTGCGCGTCGCAGGATCTTCCAAGGCGATCACGCTGTTTTCTTTCATCATCACTTCAAGGGCTTCATCGGTGCGGGCCATCCCCAAGAAAAACACTTCAGCGCCATTGGGTTGCGATGTGCGATGCGAGTTGGCATGCACCGAGATAAACAAATCACCTTTCGCGCGATTGGCGATGCGTCCGCGCTCATACAAATTGATGAACCGGTCGTCGCCGCGGGTATAGACCACATTCACATCCGGCATGCGTTGCTTGATCATTTCGCCCAACAGAAGCGATACTTTCAAGACCACTTCTTTTTCGCGAGTTCCACGAGGACCAATCGCGCCGGGATCATGTCCGCCATGGCCCGGATCGATCACGATGGTGTGGATTTTCCCATCATATCCGTTCGCTGGACGAGGAATCGTGACAGGGGCCGCAGGAACAGTATCGGCGATTGGAGTGTGTATGGTTGTGGTCGTATCGGCAATCATCACATTCTGAATGACATCCCGAACAGGTGCTGATGTTGCGACCCAATCGATGGCCGGCATCCCTGCTGTGAGGATGGATATTTCGCGAGATGTGGCTCTGGTAAGGCCGACCAACAAATGCCGACCATTGGCATCGGGGTAAGCTTTTGCGATAAAATAGGTGTCGGCTTGAAGCCGGATGTTGACACCCACGCCATTTGGAACATCATTCAATCCGATACGCGTGAATGGGGCTTGTACGACGGGCGTTTTCACCAGACTGGAGAGGACACCCTTTTTATAAACCGCGACTTGGATCAG
The DNA here is from genome assembly GCA_041749075.1 of Balneolales bacterium. Classification (GTDB taxonomy): domain Bacteria; phylum Bacteroidota; class Rhodothermia; order Balneolales; family HLUCCA01; genus CAMTWZ01. Next base: position 24,002 of record JBGTBY010000037.1, read on the forward strand.
ATCGGCCGACGGTTGGATAAGTTTGAACGAATCCGCAGGAGAGGTGAGATGAAAGCGGATCACATAGCCGAGTCCGTCTGAACGGGTGGCGATGCTGATGTTTGGGAGAGGTGACGGTTGCGCGAGGGATGAGGTAGACCATCCGCCGAGGAACAGAAGAAAAAGGAAGAGGAAGCGTGCGTTCAAAGAAAACCGTTAAGCTTTGGTGTCATCATAACGGTCTTGAAGATACGAAAAGTGCGTCGTCTTAGGTTATATTGACGCCATGAAACCATCGAAGAAAGTGAGATTGGAGCAGATGCGCTCCATATATGACCAGTGGGTGGCCCGAGTGGAATCCGAGATTGCCGCACATCGCACATCCAAACGGGATCAGATTCGGATTGAAGCGGTGTCGATTCGTCAACATGGCATGCCTGCCGACGAAGAGTTGCCGCGAGCGTTGGAGTTGGCGATGGTGAGACTGTGTGAAGAATCCGTCGCGGATATCGGATTGTCGTGGCGGGATGGGGGCGAGGCAGATTTTGGAGCCCTCTTCCGCGAACGTGTCCAGCAAGAGCTGGAGCCGATATGGGCAGAACACCTTCTCAAGGCCGGCACCTGGCATATGGGATTTTGGAAGGTGTCGGATCGACGATTGACATCGGCTTATGTGGGTTTGGACGTGACGCATGTCGCATGGAACACCGAGCTAACGCATAAGGAAAACAGTGTGAAGACCGCGGCTTTGGTCGATGAGTTGATTGGGGTGATGCAAACCCGCTTTGATGAGATGTCGACCCGGTGGAAAGCGGCGGAACAGGTGTTCCGAAAGCCGGCGTTGAATCTGTACAAGAAGATTTTGGCCAAGGCCTCGGGCGAAATCAATACCGATACCGACGAATTGGCTGCCGAATTGGATGTGATGATATCCCGGGATCTGGTAGATGCATTGACTGAGCGACGCAAGGTGTTTTTGGAGCAACAAGGCATACATGAGCTCATCACGTATTATTCGATGTCGTTGGAGTCATTGCCTCAAGACGTTTGGCATAAGGAATCGGATACCGGAACCGAGCCCATTCCCCGGGAGTCGTTCGAGCTGCATCACGAAGTGGAATCGGTCTTCCAAAATGGATTGTTTCGATTGCTTCGACAGGTCTCAGAGGAGATGAACAAGCAATTCGAGCGCTTGCTCAAGAAAGCCACGGATATTCGGGAAATCGTGGAAGTGAATCTGAACGCCGGGAAACATGCGGAGGCCGCCGATCGTGACACCATCATCAAAGAAGGACTCGAACGGGCAGCGCAACGTATCCAAGAGCTCACAGAGAACTACCGGGTGCGCCTAGCGAAAGTCTTGGAAAACGCGCAAACCGACATCACGACCTATACCGATCTGCTATTGGAATGTGCTAAGAACGAGCGATATGATGCCATCCATTCTCTGAATTCGGATCTGAAACGCCGTCGTCAAGCCACATCCGCCAAGCATTCGATCATCGCGGGATGGTCACGATTTGTGGATGCGACCTTGGTTCGGTATCGGTATTTAATGATCAAAGTGAATGAGGTGGTGAATCCCGTGCGAGCCTTTCTCGGGTATCGGATCGCTGAATTGGATGTGCCGGTCGCCCGAACCCGAGCCAGTGATTATCTGAACGAGACAGATGTGAGGTTGAACGAACTTCCGTTGATTTACCGCACCTTGTTCAGCTTTCAGCCGGTCACCGATGCGCGCTATCTCAAAGGTCGTGAGGGGATGATGACCTCCATCGCCGACTCACGCTCGCGTTGGGTGAAGAAGCAGTTTTCGAATGTGGTGCTGATCGGTGAACAAGGAAGCGGAAAAACCTCCTTGCTGGATGCATTAATCAGCACCACGATGAAAGATGAACCGATACGCCGGTTCATGGTCACCTCCACCATATGGACGGAAGCGGATCTTACCCACCTCCTAAAAACCGAATTCGATTGCAAAGATGCGAAAACCATGGACGATGTGGTGGCGCATATTCACTCATTGCCACGTCAGATCGTGATTTTTGAAGGGTTGCATAACCTGTTCTTGCGGCATATGAATGGATTCGAAGCGATGGAACGGTTCATGCTGTTCCTGACGCAAACGGGACAGTCTATTTTTTGGGTCATCACCTGCACCCGCTATTCATGGAATTATCTGGATGATGTGATGCAATTGTCCGGGAATTTCACACATGTGATGTCGACCGACCGAATGAGTTCATCCGACATCCGCGAAGCGATTATGACACGTCATCGGGTGAGTGGATTTCAAGCGGTGTTCACACCCAGCGAGTCGGTGAAACGAAGCCGGGCTTACAAGAAGCTGATTGATGATGAAGAAGCGCGACAGGCGTATCTCGAAACGGACTATTTCAATGACCTTACGAAATGGAGCCATGGCAACATCACCATCGCGATGCTGTTCTGGTTGCGATCCATCCGGGATGTGAATGTCGATACCTTCACCATCACGCCGTTTTCGAAAGACTTGACAGAGATCGGAGACACCTTTTTGCTGGATGATCTGTTCGCGCTGGCATCTATCCTTCAACATGAGAACATCAATGTGAGTGAACTGGCGGTGAACCAGAATCGCTCTGAAGCCGATTGCCGACTCACACTCACACGTCTGCATGTGCGACGCATGCTGACCGAAAAAAACGGTCGTTATTCATTGAATACGGTTCTATTGCGACCTATGACGATCGTGCTTCAATCCAAAAACATCCTTCACTGATATGGAAATTCCACAAATTCTGTCAGGCTCCAATTTCCTGATGGCCATCATCGCGTTGGTCCTGATTTGGTTCAGCATTCATTTCGTGACCGGCGTTTTGAACACCCTGGCCGAACGGTTCAACAGCAAACGCCTTCTCATCAAGCGCATTATTCCGATTGTGAAAGTGGTGGGATGGGGGATGGGTATTTATATCATTATCGCATGGATTTTCAATCCGCCGATTGAAACCATCATCACGGTATCGGCTTCGATCGGTATCGCCGTCGGGTTTGCTTCGCAGGACATTCTGAAGAACATCTTCGGCGGCATCATGATCATCCTCGACAAGCCGTTCCAGGTGGGAGACAAGATCGCAGTGGATGATGATTATGGAGAAGTCCTCGAAATCGGATTGAGATCCACGAGCATCGTCACCGATGATGATTCGGTGGTATCGATTCCAAATGGCGAATTGATGAATCGGGCCGTGTCGAATTCCAATTCCAGTGCCTTGGATTGCCAGGTGGTGGCTGAAATCCACCTTCCCATTTCGGTGGATCAGGTGGATGTCATTTCCATCTGTAAGCGCGCCGCGGCCACATCACGGTACGTGTTTCTTAAAAAACCGATTGCGGTGCATGTGTACAGCGAAACCATCGGTCCGCGCGACCTGCTCAAATTTCGTGTGAAAGCCTATGTGTTGGACATCCGCATGGAATTTCAATTCCGCAGCGATATGACCGAGCGCATCTTGGCTGAACTCAAGCGTCGGAACATCATTCCATCCGCTTAAATCGATTTGCGGATTCGCGTCGTCTTAAAGCCATGACGATGACAGACACCGACCTCATCCAATCTTTTCTCGAAGGCCACGACGCCTCCTTCGGCATCCTGATGCGCCGCCGGCGCGACATGGTGTATTCGCTCGCCTACAGGCTCGTGGGCAATGCCGATGACGCCCATGACGTCACCCAGCGCGTGTTCATCAAGGTGTTCAACAAATTGCACACGCTTCGCAATGTGGATGGATTTCCGGCTTGGCTGGTGCAGATCACCCGCAACATGTGCCTGGACGAGCTCAAATCGAAGCATCGCAAGATCATGCGGCGCGTGGATGTGATGGATGAAGCGGCGATGGGGATGTCGGATGTGAACCAAGCCGAGCAAAACAGCATGAATCAACTCTTGGAAGCCGCGTTGCAGCGGATCCCCGTCGAGCAACGCGAAGTGGTGGTGATGAAAGAATTGCATCAACTCAGCTTCGCCGAAATCGCCGATGTGCTCGAACAGCCTGTGAACACCGTCAAATCCCGATTGTATTACGGCTTGAAAGCCCTCAACACCTTGGTCACAACCAACCCACATTTCTCCAACCTACGTTATGAAACCCTGTCCTGAACCCCACATCCTGATCGACGCCGCTTATGGCGAGGCAACCGAATGGGATACCCATATCGCCTCCTGCGCCAATTGCCAAGCCGAGTTGACCGCATTGCGGTCGATGAGCGCATCTCTCTCGGCGATGCCGATGCATTCGGCGGATCACATCCCAGTGAGGATCCCGGCCAAACGCCACATCCCGTATGGGGCCATCGCGGCTTGTGTGATCTTCATCATCACCTTCTCGTTCGGCATTCAAATCCAGTATTCGCCGGATGGGGGATGGAGACTGCAATTCGGGCTGCATCAATACAAGGAAATAGCCGCCGTGGTGGTCGACCCTAAGCCTGAACCGGAACCTGCTGTGACACCCGACATGATTGAGCGGATGCAGCAAGAACAACTGACTGCAATCAACTCCTTGATCCAAGACTATGTGACCCTGACTGAAACACGGCGCGGCCTCGATTATCAACTCATCCAGTATGAGATCGAGGACCTCAAAGCCCGGACCGATGAGCACCTTTATCGGTCTAACCTGGCCATGCTTGACCTGCTGAACCAGATTTCTTACGCAACCCAAAACTGATACAACCATGTTACACACACTCGCTCTTCTCTTGTTTTTGTTTACGACGGAAATGGATCCGAAAATGAGGCTTGACCTCTCCATTTCCGAAAACATCCTGACCGAACTGCTCAAGCAGAACGGCGCACCTACCACCTTTGTCAAGGGATCGTACATTCCCGGGTACGGGGTGATGTTGGAACTGTCGTACCGGCACCTTGCCGTTCGGGCATTGGGTACTCAAGTGGTCGGGGTCGATATCGACGCCCTGATCAAACGCTATCTGAACGACTATGGTGACCTGATCACCGGCATCGCACCAGACGAGTCCATCTCGGTCAGCTATTCAAGCCGAATGTCGGCCAAACGGAGCATTCTCTCTGTGAAGAAGCGGGATGTTTCCGACCGTCGCAGCGGGAAAATCACGGAAGCGGAATTCGCAAACCGCATCCGCTCACAACAAGTCGGCTCCACATCGGATGCCGAGATCTTCGCCAAAGTGGTGGAAACGGCCGTCAATGCCGATACGTCTCGGGTCTTCAGCTTGCGGAATGTCACAGCCTCCACGCTTCCGGGCTATGGCTTGCTGGTGTCGGGTACGCTTTCCGGTGGCGCAATAGGCGCCGCACCATCAGTAGCCTTCTCATTCACGACGGATGCGGGAGCCGAAATGGATCTTGCGCGAGCCATGGCCCCGGAAGACATCGAATCCATAGAAGTCGTGCGTGGCCAGCCGAATGTGCGAGTGGCTCGAGTTTCCGGCACCGATTCCCTGAACGTGTTGATGAAGGACGTTGAGGAAGAGGTTCGAACCAATTTGGATGGACTTCGGGGAGAGATTGTCACATTGCGCAACAATGTGAACCGGATCGAAGTGCAACGCCGCCGTAGCAAAGAGGAATTGGCTACCGCCTACGTCACACTCGAAGCACAACTCAAATCCGTGCTACTCGATTACGGCAGAACATTGAGCAGTCTCGAAGCTGGCCAGACATTGATGGTTCGGATCACAAACAGTCGTCCATCCGAAGGCACGCCGAATTCCATCACCTTCACGGTTCCCAAACAAGTGTTGACGGATTATGATCGTCGTGCGATCACGAAAGACCAAGCGCTTTCCAGGATTATTGTTTTGAAAGAGTAGGAAGTGGGAAGTAGGAAGTATATTTCCCTTCCTACTTCAACCTTCCTACTTACGACTTTCTTGATCACCCTCGAAGAACACATCATCAAAACGCAGTCGCGGTTTCCTCAGGCTTCGGGGGATTTAACGCATCTGCTGCTCGACATCACTCTGGCATGCAAGTTCATCGCCCGGGAGATCACTCAGAGCTCTATCAAAGATTTGCATGATGTGAGGAGGATCCGGGAAACCGCCAGTGCGAAGATGAAACGGTTGGAAACGTTCGCCTCCGATCAGATGCACATCGCCCTGAGCCGCACACCTACCTCATGCTTGATGATCACCGACGCGGAGGGAAGCGAAGCCGAGCGCCTCACCACGGCCGATGGCAAATACATCGTGGTGATCGATCCGCTCGACGGCACGCCGAACATCGAATTCAATGCGTCGGTCGCCACCACATTCTCTGTATACCGACGCCAATCGCCACGCGACGCCATCGCCGATCCACGCGAAGCCCTTCAGCCCGGCTACAGGCAGGTGGTCGGCGGCTATGTGCTGTACGGAACCAGCACCATGCTCGTGTTCACCACCGAAGGCACGGGCGTCCATTTCTTCACAATGGATCCAGGCATCGGCGAATTCATCCTATCCTCGGAAAATGTGCGCATTCCATCCTTCAAGAAAGCGTTCAGCATGAACACAGGGTTGATGTCGTATTGGGATGAAGGTCCGCGTGCCTACCTGGAACATGTGACCGAGCAAGAATATTCATTCCGATACGGCGGTTCGATGGTGGCCGACATCCATCGAATCCTCATGGAAGGCGGTTTGTTCGCCTATCCCGCCGACAACCGCTACCCGCGAGGCAAACTCCACCTCATGTACAAATGCAATCCACTTTCTTTTGTTGTGGAGCAGGCCGGAGGAAAAGCCTCGAACGGATCGATGCGTATTCTTGAGATTCAGCCCTTGCAAATTCACCAGACAACCCCCATCTTCATCGGATCGCCCAAAAATGTTGATGAAGTAATCAATCTATTATCTGTTGAATCATAATCATGGTAGACAAACAAGCGCAGGCAACTGCTTATTGGAGGATCAACCTCCGATATTTGTCGATACTTTTGGGGATCTGGTTTCTCGTTTCGTTTGGAGCGGGAATCTTGTTCGTCGATTGGCTCGACCAATTCCGACTTTTCGGTTTCAAATTGGGGTTCTGGTTCGCCCAGCAGGGCTCCATTTACGTGTTCGTCGTCCTCATCTTCGTGTATGTGTGGCTGATGAACCGCTTAGACAAATCCTTTGACCTTCACGAGGAATAGTTTTGGATATTCAATTCTGGACGTTTTTGATTGTCGGACTCACGTTCGCTCTCTACATCGGCATTGCCATCTGGTCGCGTGTCGGCAGCACTCATGAGTTTTATGTCGCCGGTGGCGGCGTATCTCCACTGGCCAACGGAATGGCGACAGCTGCGGACTGGATGTCGGCCGCCTCATTCATTTCCATGGCCGGACTCATCTCCTTCATGGGTCGCGATGGCGCCGTTTATCTGATGGGTTGGACCGGCGGTTATGTGCTTTTGGCACTATTACTTGCCCCATACCTGCGAAAATTCGGCAAATTCACGGTTCCCGCTTTCGTCGGGGATCGATACTACTCCCAAACCGCACGCATGGTGGCCGTGCTGTGCGCCTTGTTCGTGAGCTTCACCTACGTGGCCGGACAAATGCGCGGCGTAGGCATCGTCTTCTCCCGATTCTTGAATGTGGACATCGAAACCGGCGTCTTCGTTGGCATGATCATTGTTTTCCTATATGCGGTGATGGGGGGCATGAAAGGCATCACCTACACGCAAGTGGCGCAGTATTGCGTGCTGATTTTCGCGTACATGGTTCCGGCCATCTTCATCTCCATCATGCTTACCGACAATCCGATTCCTCAATTGGGTTTCGGAGCACCCGGATTATTGGATAAACTCGACGGACTCACCACCGAACTTGGATTCGCCGCATACACTGCCGGACAAAAGCATTGGCTGGATGTGTTTTGCATAACGGCAGCCCTGATGGTCGGAACAGCGGGTTTGCCGCATGTGATCGTGCGATTCTTCACGGTTCCGAGGGTGCGCGATGCGCGTGTATCCGCCGGATATGCCTTGCTATTCATCGCCCTGTTGTATACCACAGCGCCCGCTGTAGCCGCCTTCGCCCGAGTGAACCTCATCGAAACCGTCTCTGAAATGGAGTATGCCGAGGCGCCGGTCTGGTTTTCAAACTGGGAAAAGACCGGGCTCATCAAATTCGATGACAAAAACGCCGATGGTGTGGTCAATTATTCTGGTGATACCGCCGTCAATGAATTAAGCATCGACCGTGATATCATGGTTCTAGCAAATCCCGAAATCGCGAATCTACCGGCTTGGGTGGTCGGTCTGATTGCCGCAGGCGGTCTCGCCGCCGCATTGTCTACTGCTGCTGGACTGTTATTGGTCATCTCCACATCCGTCTCCCATGATTTGGTGAAGGGCGTCATCAACCCGAAGATTTCCGATAAGAAGGAATTGCTCATCGCCCGGTTCGCTGCAGGAGGGGCGGTGATCTTGGCAGGTTACTTTGGCGTGAATCCGCCCGGATTCGTGGCCCAGACCGTCGCATTCGCGTTCGGACTGGCGGCGGCAAGCTTTTTTCCTGCGATTCTGATGGGTATCTTTTCGAAACGCATGAACGCCGAAGGCGCCATCAGCGGGATGATCGCAGGATTGCTGTTCACAGGCGGATACATCGCCTGGTTCACGTACCTGTCGCCTGAATCCAATCATCCGGATGGATGGTTTCTGGGTATTTCCCCTGAAGGCATCGGAACGGTGGGCATGCTGGTGAACATGGGTGTCGCAATGGCGATTTCCTCTGTCACACCGCCGCCTGAAAAAGAAATCCAAGAGATGGTGGAACGGATCCGCGTCCCAAGATGAGAACCCGATGAAGCTGAGTGAATCCCAAGAAGATTATCTGAAACAGATTTTCCTGTTAGGAGAGCGGTACGATACCATCACCACTCAGCTCATCGCCGACCATCTGAAGATCAAGCCCGCATCCGTCACCGGCATGATCAAGAAGTTGGCGGACCTGCATCTGTTGGAGCACAAACCCTATTATGGGGTGACCTTGACAGAAGCAGGTACCAGAGTCGCGGTAGAAGTACTGCGCCATCATCGCTTGCTGGAGCTGTATTTGTCGGAAGTGCTGGGTTACTCATGGGATGAAATCCATGATGAAGCCGAGAAATTGGAACATCACATCAGTGAAAAGTTCGAAGCGCGGATCGCAGAGAAATTGGGTCATCCCACTCATGATCCGCATGGAGACCCCATTCCCAATGCGGATCTGACCTTTCCCGAGGGACCGAATCTAATATCCGCACTGAAGCTTTCCGCTGGACAGAAAGCGGTGATCCGCCGGGTCCGGACCCAAGACAGCGACGCGTTGAATCTGTTATCGAAGCTGGATCTGGTGATCGGCGCGCATCTGACCGTCATTGAGCGGAACGACGAGTCGATCCGCGTCGAATTGAACGGAAGCCGCATGCTGATGCCGGGCAGTCTGGCCGTTCAAATCTATGTTGAAATCGAGTGAGCCCGCGCCTCGTTAACGGGTAAATTCCTACCTATGCAAGACTGGCTCACCTCCATTACCGACCTCGCCAACGGATACGGCGTCAATTTGTACATATTCGCCGGGATCTACATCGGTGGCGTACCCCTCTTTTGGCTGGGGATCGCCTGGATCGTCCGGAATCTGCGCAAGAAGATATCCCTCACACTTCCGGTCTTATTCACCGGCTTGATCACCATCAGCTCGTATTTATATGTGATCGCGGTCGGGAATGATGTCCCGGCCTGGGTGTATGTGGTGATCGGGGCCTTGATTGCGTATGGGATGGTCGCCTTGGCCATGAACATCCGATCCAAACGCAATGAGTTGTTCGAGTACGACATGATCGTGATTGGGGGTGGTTCTGCCGGACTCACCTCATCCGGCATCGCCGCATCGCTCGGTGCGAAAACCATCATGATTGAAGCGCATCGGTTGGGCGGAGATTGCACCTGGACGGGGTGCGTGCCCAGCAAGGCGTTGTTGCATTTGTCGCAGCATAGAATAGGGGTCGACCAGCGTGTCGACCCGTACGAGAGAATGCGTCAAATCAGAAACGACGTTTATCACGATGCCGATCGCCCTGAGATTTATGAGAAGATGGGGGTGGATGTGGCCTTCGGGAAAGCGTCTTTTATCGATAAGCATACCGTGAAGATCGCATCCGAAGATGGTGAGCGGATCATCACAGGTAAAAAAGTCATTATCGCCACAGGCGCACGGGCGGCGGTTCCGCCCATTCCAGGCCTGGATTCGGTGCCGTTTCTCACGAACGAGAATTTGTTCGAGCTGACCGAAACGCCGCAACATCTGGTGATCATCGGTGCCGGACCCATCGGCATCGAAATGGCTCAAGCGTTTCGGAATCTGGGTGCCGAAGTCAGCGTGATCGATATGGCGCCACGTATCATGCCACGGGATCATGAAGCACTCACATCCCAACTGCAAACGCATTTGGAAGGACAGGGGATCAAATTCTATCTGGGCGCGGGCATCGAAACGATTGGAGGATCGATTGACGTCCGATTGAAGGGCGGAACCATCGTTTCCGGCTCGCATCTGCTCATCGCGACGGGTCGCAGGCCCAATATCGAATCGTTGAATCTGGATGCGGCAGGAGTGACCTTTACGAAAAAAGGAATCACGATCGATGCCTCGTGCCGGACCAACATCAAGCCTATTTTCGCGATAGGGGATGTGACCGGACAATTCGCCTTCACCCACATGAGCGAGCATACCGCGAAAGTGGCGGCGTTAACTGCCTTGCTGAAATTCCCGATGAAGACCACGCCGGAGCTGACGCCTTGGGTCACGTACACATCACCCGAACTGGCGCATGTGGGTGCGACAGAAGCCGAATTGAAGGAAAAAGGAGTGAGTTTTTTCACGTACCGCTTCCCGTATTCGAAAATTGATCGGGCGGTCACGGATGAAGCCACAATGGGCGAAATCCGGATTTATGCGAAGAAACGCAATGGCAAAATCTATGGTGTGGATATCCTTGGTGAGCGTGCCGGCGACATGATCGGCTATTATGCGATGGCCATGAAAAACGGACTTTCGCTCCGCAACATCGCCGATACCATTTTCCCTTATCCGACTTATGGACTCGGCGCGCGACGGGCGGCGGATCAATGGTACATCCAAGCCCAGTCCCCATCCGCCATAAAGTGGGTTCAGAGGTTTTTTGGGTATCGCGGTCCATTGCCAAGGAAGCCCGGGGTGGATGAGGTGGTGTAACACAACACCTGTAGGGTAAGCCATACATGAATCGGCTGTAAACCCTTGAATTGCATTGTGGTATGTTTTTTGCGCGCAATGGTTTATCTCATTCATCAACCAAGGACCAAGCCATGAAAACATTCCTATTTCTGCTGATCCTCAGCATTACCACTGCCGACTTGAGTGCTCAATACACAACCTATTCAGCACCTAGCGCCCCTCCAGCTGTCATGTCCATTCATGCGTCTGCGGATGGAATCATTGTTGTTGCGACAAATGGTATCGTGTTTATCGGGAGCACCGATGGTAGCCAATGGACTCGCCATGTGGTCCCGGCACCAGCAAATCATTCGATCTCAGCGGTCGCGAGATTCGGAGGGAAATGGGTCGTCTCGCATAGCGCATCAAACGGTCAGGGTGGTGTGATGACGTCCACAGATGGCACGTCATGGGTCGCCACGAATACAGGGCTGGTTCCCTTTTTTATGACATTTTATAACGCCCCTAAGTTTTATGACGACACCAACCGCATCTTCGCATTTTACAACACGAATGGAGGATTGCAAGTCGCTCTTGCGGATATGTCGGGATGGGAGAACAGCCGAGATGGTTTGCCTGCCACTGTTCGAGTTACAGCCATGACACGCGCCGTCGATACCTTGTACATCGCCACCAATTCCGGCATCTACCGCTCACTCGACAATGGCTCGAATTGGTCGAAAGACGGGTTGACGAGTCCGACTGGCACCATCGGTGGAATGACCTACTCCAATGGTGTTCTTTTCGCAGGGCAGCAAACCCTAAGTAACGGACAATTGTTCAAAAGCGTGGATTTCGGGCGGACTTGGACGCAATCAATCAAACCATCCGGATTCACATCCGCACTCTACATGAGCACATTGCCGGATGGACGTATCGCTGTAACCGATGCCTATGGTCATTCCCATATCACGGCAGATGCGGGCGCCACATGGTCACGTCTTTTTTATCCGTCGATTTCGCAAGCCGGAACTCAAACCCATGTCGTTTCAAGCAACGGTGCCCTTTTCATAGGCAGTCGAAAAGACGGGTTGGCACGAGGCTTCGATGGCGTTTATACATCCACGGACAATGCCGCAACATGGACCCAGATAAATGGGTTGGTTGGCACCAACTATCCTGCATCCTCCATTGCGCATTCCAGTGGCAGTTATTACGTCGGCACAACCAATGGGGTCTATTCCACTACCGATTTCACATCATGGAACAAGATCGGAGACTTCAACGCATCCATCTCCGAAGTCGCATTCCGTGGATCCACATTGTATGCTGGAGTTGCTGGATTGGTACAAGATCTTCGCTACACGACCGATAATGGGACGACTTGGGTTCCAGCGACAACTGGCATTGACGATGCACAGGTACGAATGATGTGGTCGGATGGAGCCAAAATCTATGTGGGGACCCCAAGCGGATTGTATTCACGTTCCAGCGAGTCCGATCCATGGTTTCATCACACTGCGGACATCGATCGTTTTGCATTGGGTATGGTTCGGATCGGAGCCACGACGGTCCTCATCACAGACAGAGGGGTTTATGTCAGTGACGACGAATTGAATTGGACTCCAAGAAACACGGGTCTTCCACATGACGCGCTGAATAATGCCTGGACGCCGAGTGATATTCTCACATACAATGGCAGTCTGGTGATCGTGTACGCCAACCAAGTCTATTTCAGCGACGATTTAGGATTGACCTGGGTGAGACGGGATGAAGGCATTCCAGCCCTATCCATTGATGCTCGCCTGGCTAGAAAGGGCAACACACTGTATCACAGTTATATCTCGGGTGGCACTGCCATTTATGCCTCAACCAATGCGGGGATGACTTGGACCGCCATGCCTGAAATCCCGATGCCCCGTTTCAGCGCAACCCTGGATCACAATGGCGTTTTCCATTTTGTGGGTCAGCAAATCGTGACCAGCGCCGGTGCCTCCGTTTCTGTGGAAAGAGGGAATGATGCGGACCTGTCAAAATCCATCGAATTGATGGCGAATTATCCCAATCCGTTTAATCCGAGAACGGTGATCGGATTTCGTGTGGGGACGCAAGATCTTGCGTCCCTACGACTAACTGTGCATGATTTGCTGGGTCGTGAAGTCGCCGTACTCGTGAATGGCGTGATGCCAGCTGGCACGCATTCGGTGTCGTTCGATGCGTCGCGACTGAGCTCCGGTGTGTACCTCTATCGACTCGAATCAGCCGGTGAGGTCCTCACAAGGAAGATGGTGTTATTGAAGTAACCGTCTCATCGTCTCGCCGATCACCGCTGGGCTTTCAACCACGGTGATGCCGGCTTCTTTCAAAGCGGCTTGTTTGTCCTGCGCGGTGCCCTTTCCTCCGGAAATGATGGCACCCGCATGACCCATGCGGCGTCCCGGAGGCGCGGTCACACCTGCGATGGCAGTAAATATTTGACATTTGAATATTATATGCCTTTATTCATGTGGTACACCCCACCCAAACCCCCGCTCATGAATCCTTTTTTCATTTCATATCACTTCTCGAAGGGTTCATTTTTCGTCCCAATACTGCTTGTCGGCTTTATGTGGATCGCAGGATGCGGGTTGGTGGGCAACGACGAGAAGAAGCTACGCGAAATGCTCCCGCCAGAAAAGGAACTCATCCCTCTTGCCGTAGGCAACTATTGGGTATATGAGCAATGGTTGAACGATCCTACTTTGTTAGACACGGTTCGCACCGAGGTAATGGACGTGCAAGATATCATTGTAGAAGGCACCAAAATCCGCTCCTTTGGAACCCACAGGTTTCGATATGATGAACGCCCAAGAGCCGATGCTCTACTCTCACGAGCAGCCAATGGGCCGGATGGGTATTACTCGTTGGGGTTCGTCATCCCTTCGGGTTCGCTTTTAACCTTGAGCAAAGGACTTTTTTACAAATACCCAGCCATCGTCGGAGAGACATGGCAAACGACCACCGTGCTATTTCATAATCAAAGCGGAGAATTGAGCTTCGGGAACACCCGGACCATCGAACTTTTGGATACAACTAGGACTGTTGAAACCCCCGCCGGGGTGTTTGAAAATTGCCATGTGTATAGATTTAATGACTTCGGCACTACCTCTACACTATTTCACCATGTTTACATAATACCCGAGGTAGGAATCGTTGGTCTGGATACCTATGGAGGTGAAGGATTGTATGGCCAACAACGCCTTCTTGAATATGATCTCGATGAAAAACCATAGCCCAATGGGTCTACGTCAACTGAAACAAAACGGAGAACATCATGACAAGTAAGATAACGCCTTTTTTTTATAACTATATTCATCTTTCCCTTGCTGGCTATGGGGCAGCAGGATATGTTCCGGTACACGATGGAGCATGAGGCCGATCTTAGCTCCACCCACATTGAGCTGTTGGAAATCCTTCGGCAGCAACCACAAGTTGTGAATACCTATTTGGTTTCAGTAACGGGTTTTTCCGATGCAGGAACTAGAGAATATTTTTCATTGAACCTTCCCGAGGAGAAAACGCTTACGATTCAACGAACATCTATATCGACGACAAAACTTAACCAGATTCGCTGGAATGGGAACACTGGCGAGGCAGCCTCGGAGGTCCGATTGTTGGTAAGCGAAGAGGGTATAACGGGCATGATTCGCTCCAAAAATCACAATTATGATATCCATCCTTTCCGGGATACGGGATTCCATCTTTTGGTGGAAATTGATCCGTCGAAATTTGAACACGAATTACCACCGTTGACTCTAGAGGTTGAGCCCGAAAACCAGAAGAAAGCAATACATGGAATTGATCCTGTTCATACTATGAGCAACCCTGAGATCCGTGTAATGGTGGTGTACACAACAAATGCAAAAAACAATCATTCAGGAAGTATCACGAATATGATCACCCTAGCCGAAGGGAATATGAGCGACGCTTTTACCACCAGCGGTGTGAATGCAGATATTACAGTGGTACATACTGCTGAGATTAGTTATAGCGAAAGTTCAGACGATGTATTAAACCTTTGCAGATTGACTATGTCAGAAACACACGATCCTCGTTTATCTTCCGTAACAGATGATTGCGATTCCTATTCCGACGGTTCAATCGTTGGTTATTTGGATCAAATACACGAATGGAGATATCAACACGATGCCCATTTAGTTGTTTTAATCACCGGATCAGGCGGAACAGGTCTTGGTTGGATGCCGGCATTAAACAATTACGCGTTTTCCATTGCCCGTTATGATGTTGCGGCTTCATTCAATACCATGGCTCACGAAATAGGACATAACCTCGGTGCTGCACATGACACCTCAAATGCTGGAACTCCGGTTTATGCTTATGGGCACGGATATAATTATGCTCCTTCTCAATGGAGTACAATTATGGCTTATCCACCATCGGGCTTCTCTCGAATAAACCGATTTTCAACACCCTTGAAAACCTTTGGAGGTGTCGCAACAGGAACAGCTCAATATGAGGACAATGCCCGTGCTATGAACAACAGAGTTAATAGTGTGGCTAATTTTAGTCCACCAGCCCCACTACCATCCCCTCCCTCACTCTCTATCAATACTTCAGGGTTCAGCCCGGAATTGAATTGGGGCAGCGTGTCCGGTGCGACATCATACAAAGTGTACACCGGCA
The DNA here is from genome assembly GCA_041749075.1 of Balneolales bacterium. GTDB lineage: Bacteria > Bacteroidota > Rhodothermia > Balneolales > HLUCCA01 > CAMTWZ01. Next base: position 39,835 of record JBGTBY010000037.1, read on the forward strand.
CGGTGACGGGCGCTCCAGGGACGGTGAATTGCAACTCGGTGTCAAGTTTTTCCCTTCTGGATACCACCACATCTACCTCTTATACCGATTACTCGGTTATTATTGATCCCTACGAGTCAATTTTTGTCTGCTATTATGTGACATCCGTGAATAGTACCGGGGAATCAAATCCATCCAACAAGGTAGGCACGCATGCCATGGCTCCGCTCAAAGAAATCGCGGACAGGCAGATACCAGATGACTATTCCCTCTTCCAAAACTACCCGAATCCGTTCAATCCCTCAACGACGTTCGCGTTCGGTCTGCCGGAAGAGGCTCATGTCAGTCTGAAGGTGTTCAACATGACTGGGCAATTGGTAGCAACCCTGATGTCCAACCCAATGAGCGCAGGATTACATGATATCAACTGGCAGGCGGACCGTTTACCGTCCGGTATCTACATATTGCAGATGCAAGCGGTCGGTGTCTCCGGCGAAACGCACCGGTTCATGCAGAAATTGACGCTCTTGAAATAGAAGCTTGATGCGGGATGCTTGATGCAGGAAGCTATAAGATAGAAGCTGCAAGCGGGAAGTGGGATGCCAGATGGTCCTGCCTCCCGCTTTTTGCATTTAACATCTTGCATTTAGCATTTAGCTTTAAGCATCCCGCATCCAGCATCCCGCATCCAGCTTCCAGCTTCCAGCATCTCGCTTCTAACCTCAGCGCAGTAACCGTCTCATCGTCTCGCCGATCACCGCTGGGCTTTCAACCACGGTGATGCCGGCTTCTTTCAGAGCGGCTTGTGACTTTGGGGGCTTCCACGATCGCGTCCTTTACACGGCATGATGCGGCGTAAGGCAGATAATATTTGACATTAGAATATTATCTGCCTTTATTCATATGGAATACCCCAACCAAACCCCCTCTCATGAATCCTTTTTCCCCTTCATATCAC
>JBGTBY010000038.1:0-185397 GCA_041749075.1 Balneolales bacterium
AAACAGATCTATCTGGCCACGATCAATGCTCAGACCAAATGGTCTGGATCCATATTCGGCTGGTCGGCAATCCGAAGGGACCTGTATGCTTATTTTGAAGACCGGCTCTTAAAAGATGACACAGTTAATTGAAGACTCCCCCATATGGTCCTGCCTCCCGCTTTTTGCATTTAGCTTCCCGCATCCTGCATCTTTCATCCCGCATCTACCTTCTCTATCTTCCGGCATGATATTTGTTAGAGACGTCATGATTTCGGAAGACATCGCCTTCGCGCGTTTCGCCTGCAACACGGGCGCATGCAAAGGCGCCTGCTGTGTGGTAGGTTCTGCGGGAGCGCCAGTCACCAAATCCGAAATCCCCGTCCTGAACAAAGCCTGGAGCTTGCTGAAGGACGACCTTCGTCCACAATCCCGCGATGCGGTCGCCGATAAAGGCCTCATCCGTCCATCTTCGGATGGGGATTATGAACTATCCACCATCGGCGATGACGAATGCGTGTTCGTCCAATTCTCGGAATCCGGCACCGCATACTGCTCCATCCAAAAAGCCTTTTATGAGGGACGTTTCAACTGGCCGAAACCCATCAGTTGCCATCTGTTTCCCATCCGCGCCACCACCATTGGCGCCGTGACCTATCTGAATTTCGAGTTCGTCCCGGAAATCTGCGAACCAGCCGTGCATCATGCAAAGGCAGAAGGGGTTTATTTGTCCGACTACATCCGCGAACCGCTCGAACGTCGATTCGTAAGGGATTGGGTGGATGAGTTTCAAGCGGCATGCGAACATGTGCGCGCAACAGCGGCGGGGGTCCCGTTATGATGGGCACGGGCCAATATCTGGCGCAACGCCAATCGCTGCAACAACGACTATCGCCGCAGCAGATTCAGTTCATCAAACTGTTGCAACTGCCCACTCAAGCCTTGGAATTGCGGATCAAGGAAGAACTGGAGCTTAATCCGATTCTAGAAGAAGCGGATGCGTTTGAAGAACAAGAATCCGAAGACATCGCTGAATCGGATACCGACGATACCACCGATCCCACCGATCAGAATCTGGAGATCGACTGGGAATCGTTCATGAACAACGACGAGCCCGAAGGGTATTCCGCTCGCCAGCAGTCCGATGACATTGATTGGCGCGACATCCCGCGTCCGTATCACGAAACCCTGATCGAAGATCTCGAAAAGCAGGTCGGGTTGTTGGATCTGAACGAATCCCAAACCGCATTGGCCGAGCAGATCGTCGGAAGTTTGGATGCGGATGGATACTTGCGCAGAGATCTTCAAGCCATCACCGATGCGGTCGCGTTTCATACCGGAATGGTGATCCGTTTGGATGAGGCCGAAGCCTTGCTGCATCGCATCCAACGTCTGGATCCGCCCGGAATGGCCAGTAGAACGTTGCGCGAATGCCTGTTGGTGCAATTGGATCTGATGCCGCACTCACGAGTTGGACGAGATACGGCCCATCGCATTGTGGATCTGGAATGGGATCATTTCGAGCGGAAGCATTTTGAGAAGATCCAGCGTCGGTTGGAGCTGAGCGATGCGGACATGCGCGCCGCCTATGATCTGATTCTAAGTCTGAACCCGAAACCCGGCGGACTCGGCAACGACGACGACGAACCCGTGACCTATGTGATTCCGGATTTCGAAGTATTGGTTCAGGCGGATGGGGAATTTCTGATCCAGTTGAATTCACGCAATCTTCCGCCGCTTCGCATTTCCCCGCAGTACAAGAAAATGTGGGACGAGCATAAAGGGGATCAGGAGACGCGCCAGTTCATCCGCACGCGCATCGAATCGGCCAAATGGTTCATCGATTCCATCCAGCAACGCCAGAACACCTTGCTGAATGTGATGACCACCATCGTGGCTTTACAAGAATCCTTCTTCCGCCAAGGCGACGGACTTCGACCCATGATTTTGAAGGATGTGGCCGACCGTATCGGGATGGATATTTCCACGATTTCACGTGTGGTGAATGGAAAGTATGTTCAAACCACGTTCGGGGTGTATGAATTGAAATACTTTTTCAATGAGGGATTGGAAACGGAATCAGGTGAAGATGTCTCCAACCGCGAACTCAAGAACTTGGTGGCCGACATCATTTCCAAAGAAGACAAATCCAAGCCGATGAGTGACGATGCCATCGCGGTGATATTGGCTGATAAAGGCTTCAAGGTGGCGCGCCGCACCGTCACGAAATACCGGGAACAACTGAACATTCCCGTCGCACGCCTCCGCAAGGAAATGTGACCCTAGCGAAGTGACAGCAACATCCGCACCGTTTCCCAGAGATCGGATTGAAGGAGTTGCTGCAACGCGAAGATGGTGAGCAGCAGATGAGGAAGTGCGGTGAGCAAGAGTCCGCGACTACGTTTAGATCCCATCGAAGCGCCGTGATCAAGCAGACTCTGATAAAAGGAACCCATCCAGATCAGAGGAAATAGGAATAACAGGTAGGGCACCATCCAAGTCAAAGGAGAACCTCCGGCGATGGCCACGAGCAATAACACAATTCCGAAATGAAGGTGTCTTGGCCACAAATACAATGCGGGAGTGCGATGCCCGGAGGCATAGAGCCACATCATCATCAATCCGTCCCACATCAGCGACAGTAGAAATCCGATCAGGAATAAAAGAATATCATTTGGGGGAAACATCGACGATTCGATCCACTCCAATGCATGTGCTGAAAATAACAAGTTGACGGCCACGATCAGGAACAATCCGCTGAGTGCCGCAGATAAGATCCACAAAACCCCCATCGCGCCGTTGATCCGGATGCGACGATAGACCACATCCGCAACAAAAAAGGAATGTGTGATGATGTAGCGCGTTAAGCTTTTCCGATAGGGAGGCATGAAGGTGAACGTGAAGACCCAGATTCCGATCACGAAATACAGGGTTGTGACAACACCCGATATGGAGTTACGGTCGGGTTCACGAACCGGAATTGAAAACAAGGCATCCGGATCAGTCAACCAAGTGGTCACGAATGGGGCATGTTCCGAATCCAACCATTCGAAGGGAAAGAATTCGATGACGTCATCTTCCTTCAACGCAGTCTGAATGCGTTCCAAGTCAAAGTGATGATGCAAGCGGATCGGAAGCGACTCAACGATGGATTCACCCCCAATTCGTCGCATCACATGATATCCGGATGGGACAGGCCAGAGAGGGGATGGATCTCGCACATGCACATGACCGATATAGTCTATATATGATCGGTAATAGTGGGTGGCATCCTCCATCTGTTCATGTAGTCGAAGGCTGTCCGCATTCCATTCATATTGCATCAGATAGCGGATGTCCGACATCGAAACGATTGTGATCTGTTTGGATGCGAATAGGCTGAGGATCGATTCGGGAAGGATACGACTGGTGAGGACGTGTGTCGCGCCGGATTGGACCACGATCTGCGCTTCACGTTCGGAATCGCCTTGCCAGAACAACCCGGTTTGCACGATCAAAACGACCAAAAGCGCCGTCATACTCACACAGTCGCTTCGATATGGATGCGACGGGTTTCTTTGTAAGTAGACAGAACTACGTTCGAGCGGGTTTTCTTCACACCTTCCCACATCTGGATGCGAGACAGCAAGCGCTCGAAGGTTTCCGTGTTCCGAGTGCGGATTTTCAGAATGTGTGAGCCATCACCAGTGATGGAGTGGCATTCGAGCACTTCTTTTTCGGCTTCCACGTGTTTCACGAATTCCGGATAGCGAGTAGAGCCGTCCACTTCAACGAAGATGAAGGCTGTGATATCCAGATTGAAAGCACGTGGGTTCAGGATGGCCTGATACCCCTCGATCATATGCTTTTCTTCGAGCTTGCGCATGCGCTCGGAAACGGACGGCACGGACAGGCCCACCATTTCAGCTAATTTGTTGCGTTGCGCGCGTCCGTTATCCTGAAGATGATTCAGAATCTGGATATCGGTATCATCCAGGTGATGCATAATGGCCTGATTTAATTTGTAATAACCGGAAGTTAACCTAAATAATTTAAGTTCTCAAGCGGTTATCGTGCCTCTGCGGCCACCCAGTCCAATCCTTTCTTGCCGAGATACAATTGACGTGGACGAATGAGTCTATTCGTGGCCAATTGCTCGATATAGTGGGCTGTCCAGCCGGAAATGCGCGACATTGCGAAGATGGCGGTGTACAGATCGGGATGGATACCCATCGAGTAATACACAGTTGCGGAGAAGAAATCCACATTCGGATCGATATTCTTCTCTTCTTTCATGGTTTTGAGAATAGCTTCGGACCAATTGTACAGGTATTCCATGTCCACTTCTTTTGCCAAATCTTTGGCAAGGATGCGCAATTGAGTCGCACGAGGATCGAAGGTCTTGTACACGCGATGGCCGAATCCCATCAATTTCTCTTTGCGTTCCAATTTGCCTTTGACGAATGCGACGATATCCGTGTCTTTGTCCAAGTGCATCAACATTTCCATCACAGCGGTATTTGCGCCTCCGTGAAGCGGACCTTTCAGTGATCCGATGGCGCCGGTGACGGCCGAATGCATATCGGAGAGGGTAGAGGCGACCGCGCGAGCCGTGAAGGTGGACGCGTTCATGCCATGTTCGGCATGCAGAACCAAGCAAAGGTCCATCACACGCTCCGCATTCTCACCCGGCTCTTCGCCGTTGAGCATGTAGAGGAAGTTATGAGCGGTGGATCCGCCAGCGAGTGGCGCCATAATCTCTTTACCATTGCGGAGGCGGTCGAACGCGGCGATGATGGTCGGCATTTTAGCCGTGAGGCGAATCGCTTTGCGCATGTTCGCATCAAAACCCATGTCTTCGGCTTCGGCATCATCATCTGCCAGCATCGAAACCGCTGTGCGAAGCACGTGCATCGGCTCAGATTTCGGGTTCGTGCTTTTCAGATATGCCAACAGATACTCAGGAACCGAACGCTCGCTTTGAAGCGTGCTGTGAAGCGTGGCAAGCTCGGTTTTGTTCGGAAGGCGATCGTACCAGAGCAGGAAGCAAACTTCTTCAAATGTGGCATGTTTGGCCAACGTTTCGATGGAGTAACCCGCATAGATCAGCTCCCCTTTCGCACCATCGATAAAACTTTTTCGGGATGAGAAAGCGACGATTCCTTCCAGTCCTTTATCAAGATAGGGATAGAGGTCGGTGGTGCTAGGTTCGTTGACTTGAGATTTGTTTGGCTCCATACAATTTCGATAGATGTCGTTGGTAGATGCTTTCCAACCAAAATAGCGATTTTTTGGTTCGTTTGCCCCGAAATTGGCGCAAATCAGGAGAAAATCAGCCAGAAGATCGCTTCGCCTCATCCCATAATTGATCCATTTCAATCAAATCGGATTGGGCGGGTGTTTTGCCGAGTTCAGCGAGTTTGGCTTCGATGTATTCAAATCGACGTTGGAATTTCGTATTTGTCAGGCGGAGGCTGTCTTCGGCATCCAACCCCATCAGCCGACCCACATTCACCACCGAAAAAATCACATCACCGAATTCGTCGCTCATGTCGGCTCGGTTGCCAGACAATCCCGCTTCTCTGAATTCTTTGAGTTCTTCGTCCAGTTTTTCGAAAGCGGATGTCCATTCTTTCCAATCAAATCCGACACCCGCGGCTTTTTCTTGCATCCGCTGGGCGCGGATGAGGCCAGGTAAGTTGTTCGGAACCCCTTCTAAGACGGATTTGCGGCCGCCTTCTTTCATTTTGATGGCTTCCCAATTTTTCAATACCTGATCCACACCATCGACTTTGGTATCCCCGAAAATATGAGGATGTCGGTTGATGAGTTTCTTCTGAAGCGTCAGGATCACATCCTTGATGGTGAACTGTTCCGTTTCGCCTGCCATTTCCGCATGAAACACCACATGCAACAACATGTCGCCCAATTCTTTGCGAAGCTCGTCGAAATCACGTCGGTCGATGGCGTCGATGGCTTCATACACTTCCTCCACCATCAAGTCTTTCAGGGATTCATGGGTTTGTTTTTTATCCCAAGGGCACTCGTTACGAAGGATATTCATCAATCGGATGAGGTCGTCGAAGGAATGGCTGGGTTGGATGTGGGAGTAGTCGGTCATCGTGAAATTCTTTACAAGTTGGTCCGAAGCAAGATACCGCCAACCTCCGTAAGTTTTCGCCCATGCAACAGACCCTAATTCGTGAGAATCGTGTGATTCTCACATTGTGGTTGCTCATTTTTTCGGCGTCGAGCCAAATCATGATCATCGCACCGATCTTGCCCGCCATCCGCGAGCAACTGGCGATGCCAGAGCACCTGCTGGGCTTGTTGGTCACCTCGTATGCCGTGATGGTAGGCATCGTGGCCATCTTGATCGGTCCCATTTCCGACCGGATCGGCCGGCGACGTGTGATGCTGATCGGGACACTTTCCATGGCCGTGGCCTTACTCGGGCACAGCATGGTCGTCAACTATCAGCAATTGTTCATCGCACGAGCCTTCGCCGGTGTTGCAGGTGGGATTCTGAGCGGAAGCGTGGTGTCGTATGTGGGCGACGTGTTCCCACCGATGCGTCGCGGTTGGGCCAATGGTTGGGTGATGAGCGGCGCGGCGACCGGACAAATCCTAGGCATCCCCATCGGTACGCTCATGGCAGATTCTCTCGGTTTCAGAACGCCATTTCTCATGTTCGGCGTTTGTATGGCTATCACGTGGTACATGGTGGTGCGATATCTGCCACAACCGAATGTGAAACGCGACACCCATACCATCACCATCCCACACATGTTATCGAAGTATGCGGGTTTGCTGCGCGAAGCGAACATCCGCAGCGCCATCTTCGCCTTTTTCATGATGTTCATCAGTGTGGGCGTGTTCGTCACCTATTACCCCACATGGCTGCGTTCCGAATTCGGTGTGGATGGAGCTTTCATCGCATCTCTGTTTTTTGTGGGCGGTGTTGCCAATGTGCTGACTGGTCCACGAATGGGAAAACTCTCCGATAGCATCGGACGCCGCAAATTGGTGATCACATCTGCAGTAGGGACCGGAATCTTGGTCCTATCAACCACTTTTCTTGTGGTTCAATCGTGGGTGGCCTATCCGATGCTTTTTTTGGTGATGATGTTGGTAGCGATGCGGGTCAGCCCGTTTCAAGCCCTGCTCAGTGAAATGGTGGACGACGACCGACGCGGTACGCTGATGAGTTTCACGGCGGCTCTAGGACAGACAGGTCTAGGAATCGGTGGCGCACTCGCCGGACTCACCTACGCCAGCCACGGCTATCTGAGCAATACGATCATCGGTGCCATCGCCATCTTCTGCACGGGGTACATCATCTGGAAACATGTGCCGGAAACGTTGAAGAGGTAGAAGTAGGAGGGTAGAAGTAGGAAGACCTTTATCTTTTCATCTCTTCATCATTTCATCTCTTCCTACTTCCTACTTCCTACTTCCTACTTCACCCTTCATAAATGACTCTCGAGGAAAAATTGTCCAACCTCCCTCTCCGCCCCGGCGTGTACCTTTACAAAGACGCCAAGGGAGAGGTGATCTATGTGGGGAAGGCGAAGCGTTTGCGGATGAGGGTGAGGTCGTATTTCCAAGATCGAGCGGCGTTGAGCGGAAAAACACAAGTTTTGGTATCGAAAATCGTGGATTTGGAGGTGTATACGACGGATACCGAAGCGGAAGCCCTGATTCTCGAGAACACGTTGATCAAAAAGCACAAGCCGCGATACAATGTGCTTTATCGCGACGACAAGTCGCTTCCATATATCTGTGTGACTCCTGGCGAACGTCCGCGTGTGTTTCCAACAAGAACTCTGATCAAAGACGGAAGCCGCTATTTCGGTCCTTACGATCAAGTTTGGCGAATGAAAGACATGTTGGATGTGATCCGCAAAACCTTTCAACTGTGCTCGTGTGCCTGCACGTCGCGGAACATGGATAGAAGTCGCGGACTCCCGAAATGGGGTTCCTGTTTCGAAGAATATGTGGGCGTCTGCTCCGCAAATATGAGTGATGAGGACTATCGCCTTACCATGCAGCGGGTGGTGAGATTGTTAAACGGGAAAAGCTTGGATCTCATTCGTGAGCTGAAAGAGGAAATGGAGATCTCCGTTCAGGCGCTCAAGTTCGAACATGCCGCCATGTTGCGCGATGGAATTGCGGCGCTGAAGCAGTTCTCAGAAAAGATGAAAGTGGTCTCCTCCGATTTGATTGACCGCGATATTTTTGTGATGGATACGGAGCCCGAAGAAAACCTGGCCTGTGGGGTGTTGTTGCGGATCAGGGAAGGGAAGCTGATTGGCAGGTATCACAAATACGTGACCGATATCGAAGGCCGCGAACCCGGTGAGCTGTTGCAAGGTTTCGTGGAAGACTATTATACCGGCGACCTTGGGGCAATTGTGCCTGATGAGGTGCACCTTAGTCATGAGATTCCCGATTCTGAGCCCATTGAGGACTGGATGTCTGAAATACAAGGGCGGAACGTTCCCATGGTCGTGCCGAAAATCGGCGAGAAGGCTCAGATGGTTCGCATGGCCACGGCAAACGCACGCATGTTGATCGGCGATTTTGTTGTGGCGCGGATGAAAGCCGAAGCGGACCGCATCCCTCATTCTCTTAAAAATCTGCAAGAGGCGTTGAAATTGCCTCAAGCGCCTCGACGGATCGAATGCTTCGACAACTCGAATATCCAAGGATCGGATCCGGTGGCATCGATGGTGGTGTTTGTGGATGCGAAGCCACGCCCGAGTGAGTACAAGAAATTCCACATCAAAACGGTGGTCGGTCCGGATGATTTCGCATCCATGAAAGAAGTGCTCACCCGCCGATATCACCGCCTGATGCGCGAACACAAATCGTATCCCGACTTGATTGTGGTGGATGGGGGGAAGGGCCAATTGTCGAGCGCAGTGGAGGTTTTAGAGGAATTGGGCTTGTTTAATCAGATTCCGATCATCGGTCTGGCCAAGAGGTTGGAAGAAATTTATCTGCCATATAGGTCGGAGCCGATCCAACTACCAAAAACGGCCAGCGGACTCAAACTCCTTCAGCGCCTGCGAGATGAAGCGCATCGCACTGCAATCGGTTTTCATCGCGATGTGCGCAGCAAGCGCATGCTGAGTACCGAATTGACCGAAATTGAAGGAATCGGGAAGGCCACGGCAGAAAAACTCATTCGTACATTTGGAAGCGTGAACGCCGTGATGCAAGCCTCGGAACAAGATTTGGTCGTTGTGGTTGGCAAAAAGCTGACAGAACGGTTATTGATGCATGCTTCGATTCGATCGGCATGATCCTTGCTTCACATTATCATGTCATGGTTGATACCGATTCGAATTCGGTATTCTGTGACATGATCTTGCTCAACCCAAAAACGATATGATACGCTACACGGAACTCGACGATCATCAATTGGTCCGCCATTACCGAAAGAACGGAGATGAGGGTGCGTTCCGTGAATTGCTCGGCCGCCATCAAGCCAAAATTTATTCCTACATCTACTCCATGGTAGGCAACCAGGATATGGCGAATGACATCTTCCAAGAGACCTTCACGAAGGTCATTACACGCATGGACGATACCTACGATGAACAAGGCAAGTGGATCGCATGGGTGATGCGCATAGCACATAATTCTACAATTGATGTACTAAGAAAACAAAAGCGATTTGTCGACGTTACTTCGAAAGATGAAGACGATGTGGACTTTTACGAGCGTCTAACCGACGACTCTGCGACTGGAGCCCAGGAGCATTTGGAGTTGGATGAAGACAAAGCCCGTTTGATGCGTCACATCCAACGATTACCTGCAGAACAGAGGGAAGTTGTTATGCTTCGTCATTATTATGAGTTATCGTTCAAGGAAATCTCGGAAATGACCAACGTGTCGATTAACACGGCACTCGGTCGAATGAGATACGCCTTGATCAATTTGAGAAAACTTTTTGAGCAGGAAGAATTGAATGAAGCAAAAGCTACACAACGCTGAAGAGCTTACTGTAAAATATGCGCTGAATGAACTGGATCCAGACGAGTCGAAGCTGCTGGATCGGGCCGTTAAAGAGGATCAAGACTTGCTGATTGAGGCTGAAAGTCAGCGCAGGACATGGCAACGTGTTTCGGCGCTACCCCTCATTCAGCCGCCTGCCGGTTTGATAGAAGACACCATCCGATTGGCTGTGGCGGGCAGAGTCCCGAAGCAAAGCCGCATCTTTTCGATGACACCCGCATGGCGATGGGCAGCGGCAGCTAGCATTTTGGCCGTGGTATCCTTGCCATTGCTGAATGTGATGTCAGATACACCTGTTGAAACCGTGGGTGTGGAACAAACGATTCCCGCTCCTTCGACAGATGACGCTCCGTGGGTTGACCGCCAAGATGTGCTTCGTCTGCAAAATCAAGCGAATACCGCTAGCGCATCCAAAACCTTGCCGGATTCAACGACTCAGCTTCGCCCGATCGATCCGAATTCGCCTGGTTCGGCATCCCGACCTGTGAAGACCCTGCAACAGACCGGAGCGAAAAGCGATCCGAAATAAGCATGGCTTTTTGGTGTATATTGTCCACCCAAGGCTATGGGAAAAGTAATTTCAATTGCAAATCAGAAGGGTGGAGTGGGCAAAACCACGACATCCATCAACTTGGCGGCCAGCTTGGCCGCTATCGAACATCCTACGTTGCTGATCGACATCGACCCACAAAGCAACTCCACCAGCGGCTTGGGAATCGAAGCCCACACGGTATCCAATTCGATCTATGAAGTTTTGGTTGGTGGCGTGGATGTCAAAGACGCCATCCGTTCCAGTGAACTTCCCTTTCTCGATCTGATTCCGGCGCATATCAATCTGGTTGGTGCCGAAATCGAGATGGTGGAACGTCAAGGCAGAGAGAAAATCTTGCGTCGGGCGTTGGAGGTCTATCGAGATAAATATGATTTCATCATCATCGACTGTCCGCCATCCCTTGGCCTGCTCACGATCAATGCCTTGACCGCATCCGATTCCGTCCTCATTCCGGTACAGTGTGAATATTTTGCACTCGAAGGCCTGGGACAATTACTCAATACGATCAAAATTGTACGCCAGCATTTGAATCCAGAGCTCGAGATCGAAGGCGTTGCACTCACCATGTATGACACCCGTACGCGTCTATCGAACCAGGTGGCAGAAGAAGTCCGTCGTTATTTCGGAGACAAGGTGTTCAACACAGTTGTATCACGAAATGTGAGATTGGCCGAAGCCCCGAGTTTCGGAAAACCAGTTTTGTTGTATGATTCGGTGAGTATCGGTTCTCGTCATTACATCGCATTGGCCAAAGAGTTGATTTCTCGCAATCGGTCGATGTATGAAAACAGTTCCGTCTTTTCCCAACCGGCAGCCAACGACGACGAATCATGAGCAAGAATGTGCTTGGTCGCGGCCTCGGCGCTTACTTCGGCGACGTGAGAGCCGAACCGACACCGGCCGCTGATCCGGAGAAATTGCTTGGATTGGCGCCACAAGAGCGGGTGAATGTGGTGATGATGATTCCAGTTCGGAACATTCGTCCCAACCCCCATCAGCCTAGAAAAGATTTCGATGAGATCCGCTTGCAGGAATTGGCCGATTCGATCCGAATGCATGGCCTTATCCAGCCTATCACCGTTCGCTATTTGGGCGAAGAACGATATGAGCTGATTTCGGGTGAACGCCGCTTGCGGGCCACAAAAATGGCTGGGATCGATGCCATTCCAGGCTACATCCGCGAAGCGAACGACGAAGAAAGCCTGACCTTCGCGATCATCGAGAATGTGCAGCGTGAGCAGCTTAATGCGATTGAAGTGGCCATGGGCTATCAACGATTGATCGATGAATGCGACCTGACTCAAGAGGATGTCGGATTACGCGTGGGCAAAAACCGCACGACGGTCACCAATTTCCTACGACTTCTGCAATTGCCACCGCTGATTCAATCGGCGCTCAAGATGGGTCGCATCACGACGGGTCACGCACGGGCGTTGATCACCATCGAGAACGAACGTGTTCAGGAACAGTTGCTGGATCGCATCATCGAACAGGATTTGTCGGTTCGCCAGGTGGAAGATGCGGTTCGTGGTTTGGCGAATAAGAAATCGGGCAAAAACAAGCCACTCAGCAAGAAAGAACAGAAAGACATCGAGCTGATGCAAGTGGCGAACACCCTTCGGCAGAAATTGAGCACGAAAGTGTCGATCCGAAAAAAACAACAAGGCGGCGAAATCAGGATCGAATACTACTCCAACGAGGATCTCGACCGCCTGATCAGCCTGTTTGAACGTCCCTCGTAGCATTTGGCTTCTGCTGTTGCTGGGATGCGGTTTCGCGATCCCGCTTCAAGCTCAAATCCGCGACACAGTCCCGGAACCGCGCTCTGTGATGCGCAAATCATTGATCCTTCCTGGATGGGGACAAGTGGTGAACGAGCATAAATGGAAAGTGCCTGTTATTTATGCCACATTAGGCGGACTCGTTGCCTACACCATTTATTCACACAATCGATATGAAGGCTACCGTGCGGCCTATTACAACAACAATCCGGCCAATACGGATCAACGGTTCGGTCCGACGCCAAGTTGGGTCACATCCGATCCGTCACTATATCGCGAAAACCGGGACCTGTTTCGAAATCGGCGCGATCTCGGCTATGTGTATGTGGGTCTGGCTTGGGGTTTCAATGCGCTGGATGCCTATATTTTCGCCCATCTGAAAGATTTCGATGTCAGCGACGACGTTTCGATGCGGGTTGGAGTTGGCTTCGATCCCGTTCCTTCGCTTCGATTCACCATCCCCATCCATTAATCCAATACGTCATGAACGCTTTTGTAGACCAACTCAAATACGACGATTCCCGTGAACGCGACCTCTGGAGCGTATTCAAAATCATGGGCGAATTTGTGGAAGGATTCGATCGGATGGGTCGGGCAGGACCCTGCGTGTCCATTTTCGGTTCGGCCCGTCTCAGAGAAGACAATCCCTATTATCAGCAGGCGGTTCGTTTGTCGGAAATGATTACGGATCTAGGATTTGGGGTGATCACGGGAGGTGGCCCGGGCATCATGGAAGCTGGAAACCGGGGAGCCCGCAACCGCAAAGGAAAATCAGTGGGATTGTGCATCAATCTTCCGTTTGAAGAGCAAGCGAATCCATATGTCGATCGCAAGTACATGATGGTATTCGACTACTTTTTCGCTCGGAAGGTGATGTTCATCAAATATGCGCAATCGTTCGTGGTGTTCCCCGGCGGTTTCGGAACATTGGATGAATTGTTCGAGTCGCTCACGCTTATCCAGACTAAGAAAATCAATCGGTTCCCGGTGATCTTGATTGGAACCGAGTTCTGGGGTGGACTCATCGACTGGATCAAAGACACATTGGTGAAAAATGGAACCATTTCACCCGGCGATATGGATTTGTTCCATGTCACCGACGACATGGATGAAGCAGTGAACATCATCACCAGATTCTATAGCGATCGCGCCATCCAGCCTAATTTTTGATGACTTGTCAGAAAGCGGGAAACCTTTATCTTCCCCTAGTTCGCATCATCATGTTAGCCCGCTCATCATATGAACGGGGTGGCACGGGTCGTTACCCTACCATGAAACACTCTACCAAACTCGCTTTCAGACCTATGAAACGCTTTCTCACTTTTTCCGGAATACTGACAACCTTGATGTTGCTCGTATTCTCCACAACCGTTACTGCGCAGACTTACGAGGATGCCGTGAACGCGTACAACCAAGGCGATGAACTCGCCCGAGGTGGAAAACACAAAGATGCCATCGCCGCTTTCGAGCGCGTGATCAATATCTCAGGTCGTCTAGGCGATGGCCAGGGCGATGAAATCAAGAAAAAAGCCCAAGATTACATTCCACAGCTTCATTTCGCCTATGCGGTTGGTTTGGCACGTGATGGAAAAATGATAGACGCAGCCAAAGCGTTTGAAACCACCATCGCCGAGTCGAAGAAATACAATAATTCCAACTTCGCTCAGCGTGCACAGCAAGGTTTGCTTCAAGCCTATTACACGGCAGGAAACCAATCGCTTCAGGCGAAGAACTACGAATCCGCTCTGGAATTGTACGACAAAGCCATTGCTGTTCAACCTGCTTTTGCCCAAGCGTATTACAACAAAGGATTGGCGTTGAGGAATTTGGATCGTGCGGATGAAGCCTTGGAGCAGTTCGACCGTGCCATCCAGTTGGCCCAATCGTCGCGGAACAATCAGATTTTGGAAGCGGCCACCAATGCCGCTCGAAACCAATTGCTGGTTTCCGCCGCTGCTATGAAAGAAACCAAAAAATACCAAGAGTCGATTGCTTACCTGAACCAAGCGCTTCAATACAAAGAAGACGATGCTGAATTGCATTACCGCTTGGCTGAAGTGTACAATCTCCAAGCTCAGTTCGACAGCGCCATCATTAGTGCGAACAGAGCATTGGCCTTAGAGAAAGGTGGACCGGTCGACCGTGCCCGCATCTGGTTTGAGTTGGCCAACGCTCATAAATACAAAAATAATGTGTCAGCTGCATGCGAGGCGTACAAAAACGCATCCTATGGAGACTTTCGCGCCAATGCTGAGCATTCGATGACACACGAGTTGAAATGCAACACATCGCGTTGATCTTGCGACTCGATTGAACCTCAAAAAGCCATCCGTCTCAGACGGATGGCTTTTTTTATGTTCGTATCTTTGCCGTAGACCGTAGCCCGATAACCTTCAATAACCTGAATATGTCCCGCACCCTGGAACAACGTTGTGTCGATACCATCCGAACCTTAAGCATGGATGGCGTCCAGAAAGCCAATTCCGGACATCCTGGAATGCCGATGGGCATGGCCGATGCCGCCTTTGTCTTGTGGACCGAATTCCTTCGACATAGCCCGTCCAATCCAAAATGGGTGAACCGGGACCGTTTTGTATTATCGGCCGGACATGGCTCGATGTTGCTGTATTCGCTGTTGCATTTGACTGGATATGATCTTCCGCTTGATGAGCTCAAGAATTTCAGGCAATGGGGAAGTAAAACGCCCGGCCACCCCGAGCATGGTCTCACCCCCGGCGTAGAAACCACCACAGGCCCATTGGGACAAGGTTTCGCGAATGGCGTGGGCATGGCGATCGCCGCGAAACACATGGGGGCCAAATCCATCATCGATCATCATGTGTATGCCATTGTCTCTGACGGAGATCTGATGGAAGGCGTGTCTCAGGAAGCCGCATCATTGGCCGGGCATCTCGGCCTAGGCAACCTCATCTACCTATACGACGACAATAAGATCACGATCGACGGCTCCACTGACTTAGCCTTCACCGAAGACGTCATGAAACGGTTCGAGGCCTATGGCTGGCATACCCGCACTATCGATGGACATGACCGCGACGCCGTTCGTCATGCCATCGCAGAAGCGCAGTTGGTCTCCGATAAACCAAGCATCATTGCTTGTCGCACACATATCGGATTCGGAAGTCCGAACAAGCAAGGATCGGAAGAATCGCATGGATCGCCATTGGGTGAAGAGGAAATCCGCCTGACGAAACAAGGTTTTGGATGGGATCCGGAAGCCAAATTCTTTATTCCAGATGATGTGTTGGCGTTTTTTCGCGAAGCGGTAGACAAAGGCAAGGCCTTGGAAGCCGACTGGGCCGCATCCCTATCCAAAGCTTCATCCGAGGCCCGTGAGTATGTGGAAGCGTGTTTCAACCGGAAAGCGATTGATTTCACGAACATACTTCCGACGTATGCGGCGGATGCGAAGGGCATCGCCACACGGAAAGCATCTGGGAATGCGTTGGATGCGGTTGCACCGAAGATTCCAGGTGTGATAGGGGGAACCGCTGATCTCGGACCAAGCAATCTTACCGCATTCAAAGGGTACAAACCGATTCAGAAAGGTGATTTCAGCGGAAATTATGTGCATTTCGGCATTCGTGAGCACGCGATGGGATCCATCATGAATGGGATGTATCTGCACGGATCGACGATTCCTTATGCCGGTACCTTCCTGGTGTTTTCAGATTATTGCCGCCCGGCCATCCGGATGGCGGCGCTTATGCATGTGCCGGCGATTTATGTGTTCACGCACGACAGTATCGGTCTTGGCGAAGATGGCCCCACGCATCAACCGATCGAACACCTTGCCGCGCTACGTGCCATCCCGAACAACATGGTGCTTCGTCCGGCCGACGCCAATGAAACCAGCGCAGCCTGGAACGTCGCTCTTACCCGTACCGGCGGCCCGACCTGCCTGATCCTCACCCGTCAGAATCTACCGACTCTCGCAGAAACCGAGGCCTGCTACGGCAAGGTGGCCAAAGGCGGGTACGTCCTCGCCGACGCGCCGTCTGGCAAACCCGACGCCATCATCTTGGCTACCGGCTCCGAAATTTCGCTCGGATACGAAGCGTGGACCAAACTCACAGCCTCCGGAAAACAAGTGCGCCTCGTGAGTCTGCCATCATGGGAAGCGTTCCGCAAGCAATCAGCCGAGTATCGGGAGTCCGTGCTTCCGAAATCCGTGACTAACCGTGTGGCGATCGAAGCCGCATCCCCGTTCGGATGGCATGAATGGATCGGTGATGCGGGCACAATTATCGCATTGGATCACTTCGGTGAATCGGCTCCTTACCAGACGTTGTATGCCAAATTCGGGCTTACAAGTGACGCGGTAATTGAGGCGGTGTCTCGCGCTTGATCACGCTGAATGTGATATCATCGGCGGGTTTTTCCTCGCCGATGAATTGCTCCAACGAGTTCTGAACTTTGCGGGCGATGGATTTTGCCTCGAGTTCTCCATACAATTCAATGAGATCACGGATTTTGGTATCGCCGTATTCTTCGCCGGCTTCATTTCTCGCCTCGTTCAAGCCATCGGTATAGAAAAACAGCGTGTCTTCCGACTCAAATCGAATTTTGGATTCTTTCATAAAAACATCCAATCGCTCGGTTGAGGTCATTCCCAACGCGAAGCCGGTGGTTTTGAGCTCGAGTACGGCGTCTTTGTCTTTTTTGTAGATCAAAGGCGCGTTATGTCCGGCACGCACCATCAGAAAATGCTCCTCATCTTTCGGGAAGAAGGCCACACAAGCCGTCACAAACGTCTTGTCTTCGATACCCGATTTGATGAATTCATTCATCTCCAGGATGAGTTCCTTAGGAGTCGGCTTGGATTTGCGAATCAGCAAATGCACCATAGCCTGCATCCGAAGCATATACAAAGCGGCGGAGAGTCCTTTTCCTGACACATCCGCGATGATATAATAAACTCCAGATTCGGTCGGAATCACATCCACATAATCGCCACCGACCTCACTGGCCGTATTGGCGAAGGAGACGAATCGATATCCGTTATGCAAGGTGTTGGGGGATGGAAGCAGGCTTAATTGGATATCGCGAGCCAAATCGATTTCCTTTTTTACATCCAGCTTTTCGAGCAATTCGATGAGCAGGATCATCACCAATCCAGTGAACGCAAGAGGAAAGGCCAAGGTGTGGATCAGTCCTGATTCCGTGAAATAATGCGTCAGGAACAAGGCGAACGAAGAACCGAAGACCAAGCGCCGCACCGGATTCATCCGGATGCTCAAGGCCGAGATCAATCGCTTGAACTTGACCAAGACGGCCACAGGTTCGCCGGTTTCCTCATCGAACTCGTTTCCGATAGCCTCCTTGTACAAGGCTTTGAGGCGTTTCGAATCGGCGTGGAACTCCCGACCCAGGTTTTGGCGGGTCATGCCCGTCGTATATTCCCGATAGATGGAACGCGTCTCGTTCAGGGCGGAATTGGCTTCGTTTTTTAAACTCATGTCGGCTTATTCGGCGTTGGTCGGGGGAATGTTCATCAAGGTGCCTATTTTGTCGCTTCTAAATTAACGCTTCCTATGTCCAGACCACGGTTTTTTTTATTGGACGGAATGGCCCTCATTTACCGCGCCCATTTCGCTTTCGTCAATGCCAATCTTCGAAACGCCGAGGGGTTGAACACCGGACCTGTCCTCGGTTTCGTGAATACGCTCGTCCGTCTGATGGATGTCGAAAAACCGACCCATATCGTTGTTGCTTGGGATACCCACGCCCCGACGTTCCGTCATGAAATGGATGTTTTGTACAAGGCGCAGCGGCCGCCCATGCCGGATGAGATTCGCCACGCGATTCCTGTGATCAAGGAAATGCTGTCGCTCATGCGGGTTCCATCGATCGAGCAAGATGGTGTGGAAGCGGATGATGTTCTCGGCACATTGGCTTGGCAAGCACGCGGAAAAGATGTGGATGTGTTCATGGTGACCCCCGACAAAGATTACATGCAGTTGGTTTGCGACAACGTGAGCATGATGAAGCCCAGATTGAAAGAAGAAGGCTTCGATGTGATCGGACGGCAAGGTGTGATCGATTATTTCGGCGTGCCGCCTGAGCATGTGGTGGATGTTCTCACTCTGATCGGCGACAGTTCCGACAACGTGCCAGGTGTTCCGGGAATCGGTAAAAAAGGAGCTCCTGAATTGATCTCGCAGTATGGTAGCCTTGATAAGATGATTGAAGTAGCGGCTGATATCCCGCAAAAACGTGTGAGGGAAGGATTATTGGCTGATCCGGAACGCATCCTGCTGTCGCGTCGCCTAGTGACCATTAAAACCGATGTGAGCGGCGTGGGTGGGATGGACGATTACGAATGGTCCGGTGTCGATTCCGCACCATTGGCACAGTTTTTTGGTCGGATGGGGTTCAAAACACTTACACGTCGGTATACCGAAACCGCGCGGGAAGCACCAGCCGGTCAAGTGGATCTTTTCGGCGCTCCGACAGGCGGTGAAAGCGATGCGGGCTTGTTCTCGTCGGTGTGGGCAAGACACGATCCGGAGACATCGAATTATACGTTGATCACGACGGCTAGCGAGGTGGAAGCCTTGGTCTCGAGGTTGGCCAGCGCCCCGGTGTTGTGTTTCGATACCGAAACGACGGGGGTCGACGCGTTGGAGGCGGATATTTTGGGCGTATCGCTCTGCGTGGGTGGGAGTGAGGCTTGGTATGTGTCGGCGGAGGATGCGGCCATACGCGAGCTCCTGAAGCCGTTGTTCCTCAATGTGGACCGCGTGTACGTGGCGCACAATGCGAAATACGATATCATGATCCTGAACCGGTATGGTATCCATCCCGCAGGGAAAATCTTTGACACCATGATTGCGGCCTATCTGGTAGACCCGGGTCAGCAGTTGAGCATGGATGCCCTGTCGCGGCGATATCTGGAATACGACCCGATTCCCATTGAAAAGCTCATCGGAAGTGGCCGACAACAGAAATCGCTTCGCGAAGTGCCCATTGAGGATGTGGCCACCTACGCTGCGGAAGATGCCTGGGTCACCTTCCGGTTATATGAATGGCTGTTGCCTCTGTTGGAAAAAGACGATTTGATGTCGATCGCGCACGATATCGAGTTTCCGTTGATCGAGGTGCTCGCGAAAATGGAAACCTGGGGTATCAAAATCGATCTGGCACGTTTGCATGCGTTTTCAGGGGAATTGGGTCAGGATATGATCGCACTGGAAACCCAAATATTTGAAGAAGCCGGAGCGCAGTTCAACTTGAATTCTCCGGCACAGCTTGGGGAGATTCTCTTCAAGAAAATGGGGATCCCCAGTGGCAAGAAAACGGCAACCGGACAATTTTCCACATCCGAAGATGTGCTGCAAGGTCTGGCGACGCAATACAAACTTCCTTCCTTGATTTTGGATTTCAGGTCGTTGTCGAAGCTCAAATCCACGTATGTGGACGCGTTACCCAAGCAGGTGCTTGCATCCGACCAACGGGTGCATACCAGTTTCAATCAGGCAGTGGCCGCGACAGGTCGATTGGCTTCATCCAATCCGAATCTGCAGAACATCCCCATACGGACCGAAAAAGGACGGGAGATACGCAAGGCCTTCATCGCGGAGGAGGGATTCAAACTTCTCTCAGCGGATTATTCCCAGATTGAGTTACGTGTGATCGCCGCGATTTCGGGCGATGTGAACATGAAAGCCGCTTTTGAATTGGATGAGGACATCCACGCGGCTACCGCTCGAGCCATTTTCAATCTGGAATTAGGTGATGAAGTGGACCGTGAAGCCCGACGTAAAGCCAAAGAAGTGAATTTTGGGATACCGTACGGCGTGAGTGCGTTCGGATTGGCGGGTCGGCTAGGGATTTCCAATTCAGAAGGCAAGGCCATCATCGAAGCGTATTTCGAGCGGTTCCCAAGCATCCGGACATACATGGACAACACGATTGTGTTCGCTCGTGACAACGGGTATGTGAAAACCTTGGGTGGTCGCCGGCGCTACATCAAAGACATCAGCGCATCAAATGTGAACGCACGTCAGTTTGCTGAGCGGACCGCCATTAACACACCGATCCAAGGTACGGCGGCGGATCTGATCAAGCTGGCGATGATCCGATTGGATGCGCGCTTCAAAGCGGAAGGACTTCGTTCACGCATGTTGCTTCAGGTGCACGATGAATTGGTGTTTGAAGTGGCGGAGTCGGAATTGGATCAGGTACCCGTCATCGTGAAACAGGAGATGGAAGCGGCGATGGATATCGGTGTGCCGCTGAAAGCGGAAGTGGGTGTGGCAGATAACTGGTTGGATGCGCATTGAGAAGCTGGATGCTGGATGCAGAAAGCAGGAAGCAAAAAAAAGGCCCGATACGAAAACGCATCGGGCCTCTGGGTCATTCGGAAAAGCAAACGCTTAACGAAGCGTGAACGCCAATCCTGCACTGGCAACTGGATATTCACCCATGGAATAATCGGCATTGATACGGAAGAACAACAGTTTCAAGCTGGCACCAACCGTAGCGCGCATCGTAGTACCGTTATCAAACTCCAGATTTACAGGATTGTTTACGGTAGCTTCAATTCTGTATTTCTGAGGTTGATTTACTGGATGATAGTCTGGATTTGGGGCTGTAATTGGGTAACGACCTAGTACTCCAACTTCGGTCAATGCTTTTTCCTGACCGACCGATGCATAAACCGAAATCAATGGCAGTGATTTTCCAACGATCAAACCATATGATGTCGTGGTAGCAGAGAATTCAACACCCTGCCCCGAGAAATCAAGTGTGTTATTTTGCTTAATGTTCGATCCTTGGTCAGGATTTACTTCAAAACCTGCGTTTATTTTAACGGTGTTGGTACCGAAATAAGCAGACAAATCGAATGGCATCATGTTCACAACCGGAATCCATTGTTTGATGTTGTGTTTCACACCAAAGCCCATCATGCCGAATTCACCGAAATTTGGGATATCCGTTGTAGGAACGAAACGGACCATCACATCGGTGTCGAACAGAAGGCCAACTGAACCTTGAACGGTTGGAAAACCGGTGTATGGGATGCCAATACCATCTGGCAACTTAAAATTTCTACGCTCAGTAGTTCCTGTTGGCGCATGTACAAGATCAATCCAAACGTTTTGACCCGCATCAACATCCCCACTGAAAGATGGCGTATATACCGGTGAGTTCCCATTTTTTCCATTGTAATCTAAGGTGGTCAGAAGAAGATCATTTAAGTCATATTCAAGACCGTCTTCTGGTACAAAGTAGGCATTCATTCTAAAACCAAGGGAAAACCCTAAGAACTTGTGAGTCTTGGCGGTATTGAACCAGCCCGAATTCAGACCAGCGCCTACACCTTCACCAATTGGACGAAGGTATTCTTGCAAGATGAGTTCTGCGTCCCCTACACCAGCGCGTAGGATTTCGCCTGCGCCATCTAACTGGGCGAATGCGGGCGCACTGAAGCCGAAAAATGCGACAGCCGTCAGCAATAGTTTAAATTTGTTTTTAAGGACCATATAGAGACCTCCGGTTAAGGAATAGATTTGATGAGTTGAACGAAGTGTTGGGATGTGTAACTGTCTTAAGCAAATACAGTTCCAAAATGTAATCAGATTTCAGGCAGGCAACGAATCTAAGATGTTAAGGTAGGATTGATATCGGCTTGGTGCGATGGTTCCTTCCTCATATGCCGTCATTACTGCGCATCCTGGCTCATGAATGTGCGAGCAGTTGTAGTATTTGCACGATTCCCGGAGGGTCTTCATCTCTGGAAAAAAATTCGACAACCCGGCTTGATCCACATCCACGATGCCGAATTCACGAACACCGGGTGTGTCAATCACATAGCCGCTGTCGGGTAATGCCAACATTTCAGCGAAGGTGGTTGTATGTTTTCCCTTATTTGAGAAATCACTGATCACGCCGGTATCTCGACGGATGCCCGGTGCCAAGGCATTCAATAGGCTGCTTTTTCCCGTTCCGGACGGACCCATGAACATCACCGTCTCATCGGCGATGCGTGTTTTCAGCTTGGTGATGGATTCCGGATCGGTGATGCTGCCCGTGAACCATTCATATCCGAGTCCGACATACAATGCTTCAAGGGCTGCCAATTCGCGTTTGTCCGCATCCGAAGCCAAATCCATCTTATTGATGAAAATCAGGGCGTGGATCTGGTTCGCGTCACAGGTCAACAAAAACCGGTCGATGAACCCGGTTTTGAACTCGGGACGCTTCACCGATTGCACACAGATACCCAGGTCGATGTTCGCGGCCAGCACTTGATGTCCGCGTTTGCCATGGGTGGCTTGGCGGATCATCGTGTTGGTTCGCGGCTCGATCTGCCGAATCTGCCCGGCACCGTCGTCCATCCGCTCGAATTGGATGCGGTCGCCAACGGCCACAGGATTGGTATGATCGCTGCCTTCCAACCGAAAAATGCCTGGAAGGCGGCATGAGACCACATCACCCGAATCGGTCGAAACCAAGTACCAGCTTCCGGTCGATTTGATGATGCGGCCTGTTTCCATGCTCAATTCACGATTGATGCGTCGGGTGGAACCGAATCCATCCGTTTGCGGAACTTCACCGTCGGATCGGAGATCGTTTCCGTTTCCAACACCAGCTTGAACACCTGTTCCATGCGGTCGAGATAGGAAACCTCCAATCCGGCGATCACGTCGGCTTCGATTTCGGCCACATCCTTCTCATTCTTTTTGGGAAGGAGGACATGCTTGATGCCGGCCCGTTTCGCGGCCAATACTTTTTCCTTGATGCCTCCAACCGGAAGTACCAAGCCTCGAAGCGTGATTTCACCTGTAAGCGCGACGGTACTCTTCACCTTGCGTTGCGTGAAGATGGAAGCAATCGCAGACAGGATGGAGACACCAGCCGACGGTCCGTCTTTCGGCACCGCGCCTGCCGGCACGTGCAAGTGAAGATCCCATTGGGTGAAGGCGGATGCCGGTATGCCCAACGATTCGGCGTTCGTTTTGAGATAACTCATGGCCAGTACCGCTGATTCTTTCATCACATCGCCCAGCTGACCTGTGATCGTCATTTTCCCACTTCCCGGAGACACGCTCGCTTCAATGAATAAAATATCACCCCCGACCGGCGTCCATGCCAGCCCCGTGGCCACACCAGGCACCGTGGTTCGTTCGGCGATATCCGAGAAAAACTTCCGCTTGCCGAGATAGGTCTCGACATCGGCGACTCCGATCGACGCGGCATCCCGATCGCCGCCCGCCACTTCCGCGGCCACGCCACGCACAACTGAGCCGATCTCCCGGCTCAAATTCCGGACGCCCGACTCGCGCGTGTATCCATCCACCAACGCTTGCAAGGCCGCATCCGAAATCTTGAACTGCTTCTTGGTGAGACCGTTTTCCTCGATCTGCTTCGGAACGAGATAACTTTTCGCGATTTCCACTTTCTCTTCGATCGTGTAACCGGTCAGATGGATGATCTCCATCCGATCGCGCAATGGACCCGGAATCGTATCCAGATTGTTCGCCGTAGCGATGAACAACACTCGGCTCAAGTCATATTCCAGCTCCATGTAGTTGTCATAGAACGAGTTGTTCTGTTCCGGATCGAGCACTTCGAGCAGAGCGGATGTCGGGTCGCCACGGTAGGAGCCACCCACTTTGTCGATCTCGTCGAGCATCATCACAGGATTGGAGGTCCCGGCTTTTTTCAAGCTCTGCACGATGCGTCCTGGTAAGGCACCGATATAGGTGCGGCGATGTCCGCGGATTTCGGCCTCATCCTGCAAACCACCCAGGCTGAATCGGACAAATTCTCGATTCAACGACCGGGCGATGGATTTGCCTAACGAGGTTTTGCCCACACCCGGAGGACCATAGAAGCACAAAATCGGGGCTTTCATATCGTTCTTGAGTTTCAGAACGGCGAGGTACTCGACAATGCGTTTTTTCACTTTCTCGAGGCCATAATGGTCCTCTTCCAGAACTTCGCGGGCGTATTTCAGATCCAGTTTGTCGACGCTGAACTCGTTCCAAGGCAGATCTAGAATCCATTCCACATAGTTATGGACCACGCCATAGTTTGGCGCAGACGTGGGTGTGCGCTCGAGGCGGGTCAATTCTTTTTCCAGAGCCTTACTCACATGATCCGGAAAGTTCTTTTTCGCCGCGCGTTCACGCAACTTTTGAACCTGTTCCTGTTCGCTTTCTTCGCCTAAGGCTTCTTGGATCACCTTCAATTGCTGGCGCAGATAGAAATCGCGTTGCTGCTGGTCGATGTCGGTTTTCACTTTCGAGCGAATCTCCTGACTCAGATTCAATACTTGCACTTCGCGTTGCAAATGAGCCATCACCTGTTTCATCCGATCGCTGAACGGCTGGATTTCAAGCATTCGCTGTTTCTCCTCATTCGAAATCGTCAGATTCGACGCGATGAAATTGAGCAGAAAGGTCGGTGAATGGATGTTATTCAACGCGATGGCCGCTTCGGATGGCAGATTCGGCGACAGATTCACAATCTGTGTCGCGGTTTCTTTCACCGAGCGTATGGCCGCATCCAATTCGAGATCAGACATGTCCATTTCATTCTTGAAACGGGATACTTTCGCCACGAAATACGGATCGGTAGAGACGTACTCATCCACACGGAAAACAGATTTCCCTTGGATCACGATGCTCTTTGAGCCATCGGGCATCTTGATCAATTTCAGTATCTGGGCTACCGTACCGACGGTGTACAGATCATCCGTGCCGGGATCTTCCTGTTCTTTTTTGCGCTGGGTCACGATGCCGATCACCTTGTCTGTGGCAAAGGCTTTTTTGACGAGAGCCAGAGAGCGGTCGCGTCCGACCGTAATGGGGATCACGACGCCTGGAAACAGCACCGTGTTTTTCAATGGCAGAATGGGAAGCTCGTCCGGTATGCCAGACTCGCTTAATTGGCGTTCTTCTTCTTCGGAAAGCAGGGGTATGGCCTGTTCGAAATCTTGAAAATCGTCGTTTTGCATGAAGGGTGTTCCTTTTGTTGTTTCCCTCCTCCGGTACAAGGATTCAGCCAAGCAGATGGCCAACTCCTCTGTTCTGCCAATTTAACAGTTTCAGAACCGGATTTGCATGGCCGCCACACTCATTCCCATCGGCTCGAACGCACCCGGCGTGCGAGATCCCACTTGGAACTGGGAAGCGATCGACACATCGATGTTTCGGAAGTCCAATCCAAACCCAGCGCTATAGACAGTGGTGAGGTTTTCATTTAAGCTGATGCCGCCTCGTAAAGGCAACATCCGCAATAGTTTGACTTCGGTTCCGATATGTATGGAACGCGTATCGCCGTAGTAAGGATGAGTGGATAGAGGAATGTGGATGTCGCCTGTGACCAAAAACCGGTTCAATTGCAATGCCGCGCCGCCGCGGAGCATGGTAGGCAATGCCAAGTTGATGGCTCCGGCTTGACCCGCCACCGAACGATCTCGTATGGCACGTTCTGTGTCAGCATCTGTCAGAATGGCTTCGAAATGGCCCGGAGAACCTACAAATCCGTCGGATCTCACATCACTCATTGTCGGATTCATCGTGAATAGCGTATCTGCGCCGCGCCGGACCGGATCTTTCGAGTAACTGACAAATCCCAAATCGGTGATGGCAGCGGAAAACCGGATGGAGTTCCTTGTCTGATCTTTGCGACGAATTCCTAAGGATTGCTCGTTGCCCAAGCCGATGATGTAGGTGATGCCCATATCTAGCCCTCCACCAAATCCGGTCGGGGTCATCAGATCCGCTTGCGAGAGCAATTGTCCAACGCCACCGTAGGTAGCGTACGATCCCATCCGACCCGCACTTAGAAGGTCGTAAGAGCCGATATGCGTAACCGTTCCGGATTCTGTACGGCTATAGGTCGATGTGAGGGACTGATCCACATACATCCCGGGTAGGATCACTTTCGGGTTCACACCCACAAATAGTTTGCTCAAATCGGTAAGCCAACCGCTGATGAGATCATATTCCCAAGCAAATCCCAATGCGATTTCCTGATGCACGGATAACTTCTGCGACAGTGCGCGGTCATTGATCGGAACACCTCCCGTGAACTCACTCATGGTCCAACCGTTTCCAGCCGACCATGTGTTTTCGCCACGAACACGCCACCCGAGCGAAATGCCGAATCCGGGAGAGGTGTAACTGAATCCGGCAATGAGATGGTCAAATGAGGAGTGGCCATTCAAATCAGATTGGATGGGATAGGTCTGAGTGGCATCCCACATCAGAAACGGCTTCATCGCATCGGTGTAGCTGCGGATGCGGTCCAAGTCTGTCACAACATCCGTGTTCTGATAGGAGAGATGACCCAAGTGAATCAAGAATCCCTGCCGATGGTCTCGGATCATTAGATTCGCCGGATTGATGAACGCGGCTTCAATTCCACTGGAAATGGATGTGCCGGTTCCGCCCATGGCCTGCAGCCTAGGAGAAAAAACGGGTTGGGCCGACACGACCGATGCCCAAAAGCACAAGTACGAAAGAAAGATGTATTTCAAGTGGATGTGGGCCTAACGAACGACCGACGTATATCATTGTAAAATACGCAGTTTGGCAAATTTGATAACCAGCTTCTTCTGCCCGTGTTCCGGGAAAAAGACGGTCAGCTTCGCGTCAACGCCATTTCCTTCACGATGGATGATCTTTCCGGCACCGAATGAGTCGTGATAAACCTTCGCTCCGGTCACCAATTGATGCATCTCGGCCATGTCATATTCCACATGTACGGCAGGGGTTTTAGGCTTGGAGGGCAACGGCGTACGGGCTTCGTACTCAACCTTGACCCCGCTTCCTGTCACCTTGAACCGATCCGTTCGCTGCGATATGGTGGCTCCGGTTTCCGTGCGCACCACGCCTTTGTCCACTTCATCCAAAAAGCGGGATCTGAGGGCTGTTTTTTCCTCACCATACTTGTATCTGGTGCGGGCATGAGAAAAAAATAATTCTTTTTGAGCACGTGTGATGGCGACATAAAATAAGCGGCGTTCTTCTTCCAAGTCCACTTCTTCGCCACCGCGTCCACCGATTGGGAACAGTTCTTCTTCGAGTCCGACCACAAACACAACAGGAAATTCCAGTCCTTTTGAGGCATGGATACTCATCAGCGTCACCTTCGGAGCATTGTCTTCCATCTGGTCGATATCGCTTACCAACGATACTTCTTGCAAGAATCCACTCAGGGTCGGGGTTTCATCCGACCGCTCATAATCGGCGATGTAGTTGAGCAATTCCATGACGTTCTGGCGCCGGTCGAGCGATTCTTTCGTGTTATCCTCGATGAATTGCTTCACATATCCGGTTTTCTCCATCAATGTGCGGGTGGTTTCCACAATGGATGCGGACGCCAATTGCACCTGCGCTTCCTCAATCACCCGTTTGAAATCCAAAATTCGAACCTGGGCTGGTTTGTAGACATCCGCCAGCGCATCTTTGTCCGACAATATTTCCCATAAGGTTTTTTCCTGAGCACGTGCGGCGGATTTCAGGGTGTCGATCGATTTATCGCCAATCCCGCGAGCCGGCTCATTGATCACCCGCTTCAGTGCTTCCTCATCGGCCGTATTCACCAACAGACGCAGATAGGCCACCACATCCTTCACTTCTTTGCGCTGATAGAACGACACGCCGCCGACCAATTGGTATCGGATGTCGGCCTTACGCAAGGCATCTTCAAACACCCGGCTTTGATAGTTGGTGCGATACAATACCGCGAAATCATGGTTTTGATACCGCTCGCGCAGCTTCAACTGCTGGATGTGCGAGGCCACCCGCTGCGCTTCCTCACGCTCAGTGAAATTGTCGAGAACGGTAATAGGCTTGCCGATGTCGTTCTCAGTCCACAAGGTCTTATCCAACTGACGCTTGTTCTGCTTGATGATGCTGTCTGCGCATTTCAGAATCACTTTCGTGCTTCGGTAATTCTGCTCCAATGCGATTTGCGTGGCATCCGGATAATCTTCTTTGAAATTCAGGATGTTGGAAATGTCCGCTCCACGGAAGGAATAAATGCTTTGGGCATCATCACCGACCACACAAATGTTATGATGCGTGGCCGCAAGCATTTTCGATACTTCATACTGCGCTTTGTTGGTATCCTGATACTCGTCGATGAGGATGAACTTGAACTTCTCCTGATACAATTGAAGCCGTTCCGGGAAATTCTGGAACAGTTCGATGGGTTTGATGAGCAAATCATCGAAATCCATTGCATTCTGGGCTTTCAGTCGCTCAAGATAACGGGGATACACTTGCGCGGCGATGTCGTCCATCGAACTGCTAACAAACTTGTTCGCGTATTCTTCCGGCAAAATCATCTGATTCTTCGCGCCGCTAATGCGGAACCGGATCTGCGAGGGCTTCACTTCCTTCGAATCGAGTTTGAGTTCCTGAAGGATGCCTTTCACGGCGCGGTCCTGGTCGTCGGTGTCGTAGATCGTGAAATCTTGCGTGTAACCAAGCAAGGGCGCTTCCACGCGCAAAATGCGGCCGAAAATGGAGTGGAAGGTGCCCATCCACAAGCGTGAAGCTTCCGGACCGATGAGTTTCGTGATCCGTTCCTTCATCTCTTTGGCGGCCTTGTTTGTGAAGGTCAGCGCCAACACTTGTGAGGCATAGGCCTGATTCGTGGCCAGCAGATGCGCGATGCGGAAGGTGAGAACACGGGTTTTCCCCGAACCGGCGCCGGCGATGATCAGTAACGGACCCTTACTATGCACCGTGGCGTCGCGTTGCGGTTCGTTCAGCTCGCTCAGAAACGACAATACGCTCGCCTGATCCCCACGTGGAGGCTCAGGTTGTAGGGAAAACGATTTCATGAAGACTCAGGAAAGGTCGGCCAGAATCGACCGGAGTTTTTCAATGTTTTGTGAGGCATCCGCGAGTTTTTGACGCTCGTTGGCCACCACATCGGCAGGTGCGCGATCCACAAAACCGGAATTCAACAATTTGGATTGCACACTTTTCAGGAATCCTTCGAGGCGCTGGATCTCGCCGTTGATGCGGGTTTTCTCCGCTTCGGTATCGATCAAGCCATCCAAGGAAACCATCAGTTCCACGTTCCGCACCACGACCGACACACTGCCTTTCGGTTTCTCAAGCGAGGTGCCGATTCGAAGGTCCGAGGTTTTTTGCAGCTTGCGGAAAATCCATAAGTCGCGTTCGAGTTCGGTGGTTTGGGCGTCAGATTCGACGCTCAATCCAATCGCTAGTGGAGCCACGGGAGAGAGGTTTTTCCCGGCACGCACATTACGAAGCGCCGAGATGAGTTCCTTTTGCAGGACCAACCGCGCCTCGGCGTCGTCCGAAATCCAATCCTCACGAAGTTCCGGCCAGGCCGATATCATGAGGGCTTCGGATGTCGATCGTTCGCGGATCCGTTGCCAGATGTCTTCCGTGATGAACGGCATCATCGGATGCAGCATCTTCATCAACACCTCGAAAATGCCGAGCGCGCGTTCCACATTCACATCCGGCTTGTTGATTTCGATGTACCAATCGCAGAAATCATCCCAAACCAAGGAATAGAGGGATTGCAGGGCGTCGGAAATTCGGTAGTCCTCGAAATGCTGATTCACTTCTTTCAGGGTTCGCATGATGCGCGAACGCATCCATCGGTCGGCCAAGTTCGATTCATCGAAGTCGAGGGTAGGTGTGTACGTTTTACCCACTTCCATCTGCATTGTGATAAAACGAAACGCATTCCAAATCTTGTTCGCGAAGTTGCGTCCTTGTTCGACGAGGGCTTCATCAAACAGCAAATCGTTTCCGGCAGGGGAGGAGAACAGCATTCCGGCCCGTGTACCATCGGCGCCATACTGGGCGATGAGATCCAGCGGATCCGGGGAATTGCCAAGCGATTTCGACATCTTGCGACGTTGTTTGTCGCGCACGATGCCGGTGTAATACACATTCTTGAACGGAACGCCGCCTCGGAACGCATATCCGGCCATCACCATTCTCGCAACCCAGAAAAACATGATTTCGGGCGCCGTCACCAGATCATTGGTCGGATAATAATAGCGGATGTCGGCATTGTCTTTGTCCTTGAATCCATCAAACACGCTGATCGGCCATAACCAAGACGAAAACCACGTATCGAGCACATCATCTTCTTGGCGGATGTCGGCGGATGTCAGTTTTTCGTTGCCGGATTTCGCCCGTGCTTTGTCCAGCGCTTCTTCAGCCGTCCGACAAATCACATACTCTTGCTCGCCTTCGCCATAGAACCAGGCCGGGATGCGTTGTCCCCACCATAATTGACGCGAAATGCACCAATCTTGGATGTTCTCCATCCAATGGCGGTAGGTGTTTTTGAATTTCGGGGGATGGAAACGGATTTCATCACTCATCACCGCTTCCAACGCGGGTTTGGACAGTTCTTTCGTGTCGAGGAACCATTGTAGCGAGAGGCGGGGTTCGACCACGGCATCGGTCCGTTCCGATACGCTGATATTGGTGGTGTATTCTTCCACTCCGGCAATGAACCCGCCGTCTTCGAGGAGTTTCACGATTTCGGTGCGGGCTTTGAAACGATCCAGGCCTACCAAAATCTGTGCGGTTTCATTCAGACTTCCATCCGCATTCAGAATATCGATGACCTCGAGGTTGTGCCGCTTTCCGATCTCATAATCGTTCCGGTCGTGCGCGGGAGTCACTTTCAGGGCGCCGGTTCCGAACTCAGGATCCACGTAATCGTCTTCGATGATGGGGATTTCCCGGTTGATGAGAGGGATGCGGACGGTCTTGCCTTTGAGATGCGCTGTTTTCGGATTATCCGGATGAATGGCCACAGCCACATCCGCCATGATGGTTTCCGGACGTTGCGTCGCGATCACCACATCACCCGACCCATCGGTGCAGGCATATCGGATGTGGACCATCTTTGCTCGGACTTCTTTGAACAGCACTTCCTCATCCGACAATGCGGTTTTGGCTTCCGGATCCCAGTTGATCATCCGCACGCCGCGGTAGATGTGTCCGCGTTCGTACAATTCGATGAAGCAATCGATCACCGCATCATATAGGTCCGGCTCCATCGTGAAACGGGTGCGTTCCCAATCACATGACGCACCTAATGTCCGCAATTGTTTGAGGATGATACCGCCATGGGTGTCGGTCCAGGCCCAAGCGTGTTTTAGAAACTCATCGCGCGTCAGGTCTCCTTTCTTGATGCCATCCTTGCGCAATTTCTGAACCACCTTGGCTTCGGTGGCGATGGAGGCATGGTCGGTTCCCGGCACCCAGCAGGCGTTTTTACCCAACATTCTGGCGCGACGCACCAACACATCCTGAAGTGTGTTGTTGAGCATATGCCCCATATGAAGCACACCCGTCACGTTCGGTGGCGGGATGAGGACCGTAAATGGCTCTCGATCGTCGGGCGTGGAATGGAAGAACCCGTTCTGTTCCCAATAGGCGTACCAGCGGGCTTCGACCGATCCGGGCTCGAACTTCTTAGGGATGTCCGACACGTTCAGCATTTATACCACCCGTTTGAGCAGTACGCCGAAATGTCCGTCGCAATTGTGTTTGTGAGGCGAGGTCTGATAGGAGAGTCCGTCTTCAGAAAGGACTTCTTCCGGCAGGAAATCACCCAAATGTTGCAATTCGAAGTTGTTGTATTCTTTTAGGAAGTTCTCGACCTGCTGCATGTTTTCTTCCGGCTCGAGCGAGCACGTGGTATAAACCAAGCGTCCGCCTTTCGAAACCATGTTCGCGGCCGCATCCAGCAATTCGGCTTGCGTTTTCACGATCTGGTCGAGGTCCTCAGGTTTGCGTCTCCAACGAAGGTCGGCGCGCTTGCTCAGAACTCCGGTTCCGGTGCACGGAGCGTCGATCAGGACCGCATCCGCCAATTTGAAGCGCTCTTCGCGGGCGTCGGCACGACGAATTTTCACATTCTCGGCGCCATAGTGCTCGGCGTTTTCTGCGATTTTGGTGATACGCTCGCCATTGATGTCGATGGCCAAAATAGTGCCTTCGTTTTTCATCATGCCGCTCATCACGATGGTCTTCGTTCCAGGCGCGGCGCAGATATCATATACCATTTCACCGGGCTGTGGATTGAGAATGGCCGGAGCGAAACCCGCCGCGATGTCTTGAACCTGGCAAAGTCCTTTCTCGAACCAACCTTTGGAACGCACATCCGCCAACGTGCTCACTTTGAAATAATCGGGCAACCACTCGCTTTCCTCGAACTCGACACCGCTTTTTTCCATGCGAAGACGGAAGTTGGGGGATGCGGTCTTCAAGGTGTTCACTTTCAGGTAATAATCCGGGCGACGGTTGTTGGCCTGCATCAACAGAAACGCGTCGCGCTCACCCATGCGGGCCACCCAGCGGGATACCATCCATTCGGGATGGGAAAATGTCGTGGCGATGAGTTTGGTGCGGTCTTCATGCGCAGGCTTGGGAAGTGTCGCGAGTTCGCGTTGAACTCGACGGAGGATGGCATTGACCACATCACCCGATTTTCCACTGATGCGGGTTTTGGCGATTTCCACCGACTCATTGACGGCGGCATAATCCGGAGTGCCATCCATGAACAGAAGATCGTACAAGCCTAAGCGAAGGATGTTCTTGAAAAACCCTTCCATTTCGGCGATGCCGACCGTGCTGTAATGTTCGATAAGGAAATCGAGGTAGCTGCGGCGGCGCAAAATTCCTTGAACGTATTCCTGGGCTTGCTGACGGTCTTGATTCGGCAGTTCGTCAAGCAGTGAGAAATCCAGATAGGCTTTGTCGTCGAAGCGGGATAACATCTGGATGGATGCCAGTCGTGCGGTAGGGTGTGTTTCCAAAATGAAGTCAGGTTCTAAAGGTTCTTAGGCAGTCGGGAAAAGTACGGAGAAATGGCGTGTCATATTCGTTGCTTTTCGCGGTTTTTCTGCCTAATTTTGGAAGCTATTTAACCCACGCCAACACGTAACTCGCATCCATACATGAACAAAGGAACCGTAGCCCAGGTGATTGGTCCCGTAGTGGACGTCGACTTTCTCGACTCCGATCTCCCTGCGATACTAAACGCCCTGTACCTGAACAAAGAAGACGGCTCGAAACTCATTCTTGAAGTCGCACAGCACTTGGGAGAAGGTCGCGTTCGCACCATCGCCATGGACTCCACCGACGGATTGGTTCGTGGCATGGAAGTGACCGATGCCGGTTCGCCAATCTCAATGCCAGTAGGGGATGATGTCCGTGGACGTTTGTTCAACATCGTTGGCGATGCGATCGACGGGATCAAAGAACCCAAAGGCGACCGTCGTTATCCGATCCACCGTCCGGCTCCTGCATTCACTGAATTGTCTTCCGCCACGGAAATGTTTGAAACGGGCATTAAGGTCATCGATCTTCTTTGTCCGTATGCCAAAGGTGGAAAAATCGGTTTGTTCGGTGGTGCCGGTGTAGGCAAAACTGTTTTGATTCAGGAATTGATCAACAACATCGCCAAGCAGCACGGTGGACTTTCCGTGTTCGCTGGTGTAGGTGAGCGTACCCGTGAAGGAAACGACTTGCTTCGCGAGTTCATTGAATCCGGCGTTATCAACTACGGCGAGGAGTTCAAACACGCTTATGAAGAGACCGGCGAATGGGATCTGAGCAAAGTGGATCCTGAGGCGCTCAAAACCTCGCAAGCCACATTGGTGTTCGGTCAGATGAACGAACCACCAGGTGCCCGTGCACGTGTGGCTCTTTCCGGACTCACCATGGCCGAGTACTTCCGTAATGAAGTCTCCCGCGACATTCTGTTTTTCGTAGATAACATCTTCCGGTTCACCCAAGCGGGTTCGGAAGTATCGGCTCTCTTGGGTCGGATGCCATCTGCCGTAGGGTACCAGCCTACCTTGGCCTCTGAAATGGGTGATTTGCAGGAACGCATCACCTCCACCAAAAGCGGATCGATCACCTCTGTTCAGGCCATTTACGTGCCTGCGGATGACTTGACCGATCCGGCTCCGGCCACCACCTTCTCCCACTTGGATGCCACCACGGTATTGTCGCGTCAGATTTCGGCCTTGGGCATCTACCCGGCTGTGGATCCGCTTGATTCGACATCCCGCATCTTGGATCCGATCGTCTTGGGCGACGGACACTACAATACCGCTCAGCGCGTGAAAAACCTGCTTCAGCGTTACAAAGATCTTCAAGACATCATCGCCATCCTGGGTATGGACGAGCTTTCCGAAGAAGACAAACTCACCGTATCGCGTGCGCGTCGTGTGCAGCGTTTCTTGAGTCAGCCGTTCTTCGTGGCTGAGCAGTTCACCGGATCAAAAGGCAAATACGTGAAAGTGGAAGACACCATCAAAGGCTTCGACCGCATCGTGGCTGGAGAACTCGATCACCTGCCTGAGTCGGCGTTCTACATGGTGGGCACCATTGAGGAAGCCATCGAAAAAGGACAGAAATTGCTGGCTGAGGGCTGATCATGGCCGTACCGTTCCAAGCTCAGGTTCTCACTCCGAACGGACCCGTCTACCGAGGTAAGGTGACGGGCATCCGTGTGCCGGGCTCTGAAGGCAGTTTCGAAATCCTCTACAACCACGCTCCGCTGATGTCGGCGTTGGAAGCCGGTGTGATCCGGGTGACCGATGCCGAACTCGGCGCGCAGTTCTATGCCGTGAGTGGCGGTTTCATTGAGGTGAAAGCGAACGATGTGGTTGTTCTTGCTGAAGCGGCCGAATCCAGCGGTAAAATCGATGTCGCCCGTGCCGAAGCGGCCATGAACCGTGCGAAAGAACGCCTTGCGAACCGCTCTGCGGATGTGGACCATGTCCGCGCCGAAGCGGCTCTGAAGCGGGCGTTGAATCGGTTGTCAGTGGCCGGCGCGCGGTAAAAAGATTTTTTACTGGGAGGTTAAGAGAGGTTAAGTGGGTTCGTAACGAAAACTTAACCTTGACTCTTAGTCGTGTTTTGGGTAAGGTGTGAGTAACCAGACTCCCTACAATCCAATGCGTACTTCTAAAATTTTCTCCCTCTTACTTTTGTTAGCTATAAATGGGGGGGGGGCTTAGCGCACAAATCATCGACAATGTCTACAATCTGACTGGCGGAAAAGTACAGCCGGATTATTGGACATTCGCAAAACCCATCGAACCAGGTGTTGATGCAAATGGGGATCTCGGATTCTCCATTCCAATATTAGAACTGTCAGGCAGAGGCGGCTTGACGTATCCGGTATCCTTCTCATATCGGTCTGGAATCAAGCCGGATCAAATGCCATCCTGGATTGGCACTGGCTGGTTCTGGGATCCTGGAAGCATTACTAGAGATCCCGAAGTGCTTCAACAGATTTACGGAATAGAAGGTGGAACGAGTCAGCGCTATGGTGTGGATGTGTTTGATAAGACGGGAATTATCGGTCAAATGCCGGATCGATACTATTTGACAATTCCGGGTCAAGCTGGTTTCACATTTCGCTTGGCGAATGCATCGGGTTACGAATCAGAAACGTTGCCGAACTATGAGCAAGGTGATCTCATGCCTGTGGAACAGAATGGTTTCAAGATTCAGACTCGCATGGGATCGGTTACTATTGGTGGAATTTCCGCTGGGATTCAGGATACGTCAAAGAATGACATCCAAAAATTATTGGTAACAGCACCAGACGGGATTAAATACTTGTACGCATCACCGACGTTGTCATATGTCGATACCTACAAAGCAAATACGTTCGGTAGCACGCTACAAAGGGAGATCTATGTGAGCACGTGGCGATTGGTTTCCATTTTCGGGACGGCTTTCACTGGCGATGCTTGGGAGGTGCCAGATTCGACAACATCCGGTCCATGGATTCGATTTACCTATTCAAGTCCAGTTACCTACACTCAAGGTGGTAGTTGGTTGGAACCGACAGCGAGTTATTTCAGGCAGACACAATACTTAAGTCACATTGATTCCCCCACACATCGCATTGAAGTCCAAGTAACAGACCGAGTGGACCCGCTTGTGAATATCAACGAGGGCATGTATTCCGGTTTATACAAGAAAGTGGATGAGATTCGATATAAGCACGGTACGACGTTATTGAGAAGAATCACGCTTCAAACCGAGAATACCGGAAATAGCTTTACTCCCAAAAAAGTAGTTGGCAGTTCGACTTGGGGGCGATTGAAACTGACAGGGATGCGGTTTTATGGTTCTGGAGGGATCGAAGAACCAGGATACCGGTTTGATTATGAAGTGAATCCAAGTGGAAAACTCCAGACGAACGAGCCGGAAAACCAAACAGAGTGTCGTGATGATTATGGGTATTTCAATCGGAATACGGATTGTGGAACAGGTTCTCAGGATATCGCAAACAACGAATCATGGGCTTGGAGCATGAATCAGATCATCCATCCCAGTGGTTCGATGACTCAAATCGAATACGAGGCAGATCGATTGTACACAGGCCAACCAATCGAAGGTAAAACCGATTCAATTCGATATTGGGTAACTGCACAAAATTACTATCCTACGACATCGGATTATTTGAACTGGAGAACCTACCAGGGTGGACCGAGAGTTCTGAGAATAGCTCAATACGATGGGAATGAAGGGCATGTCCTGCGTTCTTTCACATATGGTCGCGGTTGGTCAAGTGGTATTCCGCCTAACTTTTTTCGCAGAATACTGTTATTGTCAGGGGTTCGCACACGCATCTCTGCCAACTTAGGTAGGGATAACGCATCGGTGTATTATGAACGGGTTTCGTATGGCAAAGAGGATTTTGGTCCATATACATCTGGAGAACGGTTGGTTGTAGACCACTTTTACACCACGGTGGTCAGCGGCGATGCGTTTTTTGCACCAAGGATCAAGACCGTTTATCTGACAACTCCTGTTGCAGGTTGTTCTACGAACGAACCGCCTTTCAGCGGAACGGATTGTCAGGATGCGGGGCTCATATTTGGCGATCAGGATGCGCTTTGGGGATTGGAGTATAGAAGGGACACCTATACAGACAATCACCCCGTTCGGATCGACTATTTGGATATCCGGTTGTTTCCACATGGTGAGAATCCAATTTTTTCGTACGTTTTTGGTCACCCAGGAATGAACATTGATTTCATTCCCTTTCGGACAACAGCAAACTTCCGTGTTCGACGCAATCCAGAACCGGCATCGGTAGATTACCAATTGCCGTATGGTATAGTAAGCGTGTTGCATCAGAAAATATATGATGATGCAACCAACCTTGTAAAACGCCACACGGAGTATACATCTGGTATCGACAGCTTATTCAATGTAGAAACAACATTCGCCCACGAGATCTATGCTGCTATTGCAGATAGCAACATGCTCACCCAGGTAGCGCGAGTTGATCGATCGTTCACAGTGGGTACGACCCCGACATTTACATCAAGCGAGGTGACGACATGGCGCAAACCACCGAGCCGTTCGTATTGGTCCCCATGGAGGTCATTGGCATGGAAGGCCGATGCTTGGGCTTCCAGCCCCGTTTCCTTCACAGATTGGACCGATTCGGATGTGCCGAGTGGTTGGATCGAACGCAGCCGGATCACAGACTATGATGTCCATGGAAATCCTTCAAGAATGGTGCAAGGTCGCAAATGGGTGCAGGATCTGACCTTCACGTTCAATAACAGCCGGATAGGTACGATCCGACTTCGAATGGATTCCACCAGCACAACAGGAAGTTTGATTGATTCTGTGGCCTACAATGATTGGGGCAAACCATCCATTCATACCGATGGATCTGGCACAAGGCGATATTACGGATATGATATGTTCGGCAGACTCGCGCAGATGTCAAACAATAGCAATGATCTGGTAGAAACCAGAGACTATTACCCTTTCCGCACGAACCTCGTGGGTTGGACGTTCTCAAATGATTTTGTAAACACGCTGCAGAACCGGATCGTGGAACAACGCTATGCGGATGGAAGCCATATTGAAGAAACCGTGCGATACTTCGACGGCCGTGGAGCAAATATCCAAAATCATCTGAAAGTGCCGGAAGGATGGTGGGTGGATCATGCCGATATCGATGGCTTCGGCAACCCGTTTCGGAATTGGAAACCTTATTCGAAAACCGGAAGCACCAGCACCTATGTCACCGATGCCGCACAAGCCACTCGTACTTGGTACACATCCTATTTGCAAACAGGTTCGGCAACGTTATATCCATTTGTTGAATCCGTGTATTATGAGCCCACGGGTCCGCAGCTCAAGTGGAGCATCCAGCCATCTGTGACCACACGGCCCGACACAGTAAAAACCATGACCACGGAAGTGTACATCAACTCGGGCGCAGACAAACGCATCATCCAGCAGTCAACGGATGAGATCGGATTGGTGACGCGCCAGTATTCCGATGGAAGGGGCAACGTCTTCGGAAGCGCAAGAGCAGTAGGTGTCAGTGGTCAAGAGGCCTTCGCGGGTGTTCAATTCGACGGCGCATGGAACGTGCGGCAACACACCGACCCGATGGGATTGGTCAGCACCTACCTTCACAATACGCTCGGGCAGCGCACGCAAAAGACGAGTCCGGATGCCGGCACGGTCAAATACAAATACGATGCATTGGGCCAGCTCCGCTATTGGCAGGATGCGCGTCAAGCCGCTGTCGGCAAGGTAGGCTTCCGCATCTATGATTTCGCGGGACGCCCAGTGACCGAAGGCGAAGCCACGGCGACCTTCAGTTCCTTGGACCCGGATGCGCCCACCACCTTCGCATCCTCCACATGGATCCAAGTCTGGCACTACGACGCCCGGCCCGATTCGAGCGCGTTTCCGTTCAACAGCGTTCTTTCCCAGTTCCCTGGAAAGCCGACTCAACGTGTTCTTGGCCGTTTGGCTGGCGTTGCCACCAAAAGCAATGGCGCTTGGCAGGTGGAACTTATGAGTTACGATGCGCTTGGAAACAATGAGACAACCTCCATCCTGACCGAATCCCAATCCGGTATCGCGACGGTCATCACCCGCGAGTTCGACCGGCTCGGCCGGGTGACGAAGCGCCATGATCTGGTCGGGTCCAACTCGCTCTACCACTGGTACGAGTACGATGTGGCTGGCCGCGCACACAAGGTCTTTTCGAACACGTCCGACAGCAGCCTGGCACGGCTGATATCACCACCACATATACACCAGCGGGAGGTGTGGCGAGTGAGACCTTCGCCGGAAACCCTGCGCAGCCTTACAAATACGATATCCGGGGGCGGTTGGTGGGCATGGGCGATGTGAACAGCGCCACGCATCCGTTCAGCGCCGAATTGAGCTATGCCGGCAACGGTCGCATCACCCAGGCCGAGATGCGCAACAATGCGAGTCCGGCCACCTACAAGCGTTACCGCTATGCCTACGGGTACGACGCATCCAATCAGCTCACATCCGCCGATTATTCGTTCTGGGTGCCGGGTTCCGGCTGGCAGACCTCATCCAACTACGACATTCCGGCCATCACGTACAACAAATCCGGCAACATCATCACCCTGAAACGGCGCAACCAAAGCGGATCGCTGAGCGATGACGCCACCTATTACCTGCAGAGCGGCAAAAACCGCATCCAATACATTTTGGACAATGGCGGGGGAGGCGCGATTGACAACATCTGGTACGATCACGATGTCAACGGGAATCTGATCTTCACGGAGAACTTCGACAGCGGTCAGTTGCACGAGCTCACCTACGATCCGTCCAACCGTCTGGTCCGCGTGCAGGAACTTGGCTACAGCGACGTCACCGACTACCGCATCTCGGCCTCGGGTTGGCGGTACTGGTCCAAGGCCGGCACCGCCAACGCCACCTATTCGCCGCGAGACGGATCCTCTCCGCTCGGCGAGTTCACGGTGGGTTCCTATCCCTTCACCTGGACCTTGCGCCGGCCCGACGGCTCGGTGTATGGCCGGAAGGCCTACAACAACAGCAGCGAATTCTTCTGGACGGATCCCCTGGGTTCGGTACGGGTTCGGACCTCTAACAGTGGTTCCCTGCTCGAAGCGCATGATTATTATCCGTTTGGGTTGGATATGCCGGGCCGCTCGTCGACCGGCACGCCAGTTCGTCAAGGATTCACCGGCTACTGGCGTGATTCCGAATCCTCTCTGAATTTGTACTACTCCGGCGCGCGGATGTACTCGCCCGGAACCGGCCGCTTCTTCGGTGTGGACCCGCTGGCGGAGGAGTTCGCGACGTGGAGTCCATATGTGTACACCTTCAACAATCCGGTGAATTGGAGGGATCCGGATGGGCGGAGTGCAAAGTCTTTAAGAGATATCATCCTACTAAAGGATAATCAAGGTGCTGGCCCAGGAAATAATCTGCCGGGATTTGGGCATAACGCTGTTTTGGTTGGCGATAATAAGACTGGTTGGGTGTACTATTCGAAAGATGGACCGGGTGAAGGTGGTTTTGACCATTCAAGAATACCGTTCACTTCCATTAAAGAGGCTTTCAATAGTCCTGAATTGGAACGATATGATGAAGGAGTCTATTTTGAAACATCACCAGAGGATGACAAAAAAGCAGTTATGGCGTTGGATGGTATTGTAAAAGGAAAATATAACTTAGGTGGATCTAACTGCGCAGATTTGTGTAATGCTGGTTTGAAAATGAGTGGCATAGATTTATCTAACACTAATTCTAAAAGTATGGGAATTACTCATCCAAGACTTCAATTTAACGCCGCTTCAAATAGATCAGATGGCTACTCTTTTGATGTCAAAAAAATCAAAAACGATTTAAACAAAGAATAGTAATGAAGAATATTCTATATTCGGCCTGTATAACATTTTTTTCACTATTTTTAATATTCCATATAAACATTATAATATTTATAATTATAATTACAATAATGTTTGCCTTTTATGTGGAAATAAGTCAGCGAGAATCCATTTTTAAATTCAATTACAACATTTACGGAAATATATTTGGTGTTTTCTTGGGGATTTCAATTCCTGGAATCTTTTCAAGTACAAGTGGTGACTATAAATTTAGTATATTTGTTTCGCCCCTTCCTTGGATGATCATCATTGCTTACATATTTTCCGTCCTTGTAGGGAATTTAATTTTGTTCATATATCGTCACCATGTAAAGACACTTGGTGGAAATGATGAGACAAATACGACTAAATAAAAGGGGGATTTATTAAATTTGAATTTCATTCCTTTCCCTTCACCTGGACCTTGCGCCGCCCCGACGGCTCGGTGTATGGCCGGAAGGCCTACAACAACAGCAGCGAATTCTTCTGGACGGATCCCCTGGGGTCGGTGCGGGTGCGGACTTCTGACAGCGGCTCCATGCTCGAAGCCCACGACTACTACCCGTTTGGCCTCGATATGCCGGGTCGCTCGTCGGCCGGAACGCCCGTCCGTCAAGGTTTCACGGGGTATTGGCGGGACCGTGAAGGCGGACTGGACCTCTACTACTCCGGCGCGCGAATGTACTCGCCCGGAACCGGCCGCTTCTTCGGGGTAGATCCGCTAGCGGAGGAGTTCGCGACGTGGAGTCCGTATGTTTACGTGTTCAATAATCCAGTCTCATTAATTGATCCCTTTGGATTATGTCCGACAGGTTCTAAGGTTGGTGATACATCTGATGGGTCCGCCTGCACTACACAGAGTCTGCCAGAAATAACGGTTACAGCATCCCGTGATGTAGAGAATAATTCAAACAACTCACCATGGTTATATGCAGCAACGATTGCAATGGTGGAGCCGACCCCAATTGGGGAGGCTGTTGTCGTAACAGCGTTTAGTCTCTACTTCACATACAATTTATTATCGACTGTTTTGTTGACAAGTCAAAGTAGATCTTTTGATGATATCTGGAAAAATGCTAAACAGACTAAAAACCCAAATATTAGAACAGAATCTGGTGGTTATGAGCAGGCTTCCAAAGATTTTGACTCTTTAAATCCAACTGGGGTAAAATCAATTCCAAACGGTAGAACAGGTGAATTACCAAATGGTGAGACAGTAACAGTTCGAAGTAAATCAACGGATGGAAGACCAACACTCGAACGCCACAAAGAGAATTCGTCTAATCACAAAAAAGTTCGTTATGATAATTGAAAGGAATTCTAGAATGTTTATAGATAAAAAAAAATATATTGTAAATTCAGTTTTGCATAAAAATTCAAAATTGAAAGTTGATCTTAAGGACTACAATTCAAAATCTATATGTACGGTAAAATTTAGCAATGTAGTGTTGGTCAGAGTAAGTGATGAAAGCTATAGGCTCAAATCTCTCGACTCCTATCCTCTGAGTGATTCAAATATGCTACATCAAATTTATGACAATTCGCTGATCAGTTGGTTAATTGAAGAATGTTTTGATTCATATGAATTTAAGAATATAAAACATTTTGTATTTTTGGATTCGGAGACCATTATTGATGTGATCACATATGATTCTCCTACAATCAATTTTAGAGAGTAAAATCACTCGCCTATGACTCATCCAATCAGCTCACTTCCGCCGATTATTCGTTCTGGGTGCCTGGATCCGGTTGGCAGACATCCTCCAACTACGACATTCCGGCCATCACATACAACAAGTCCGGCAACATCATCACCCTGAAACGCCGCAACCAGAGCGGAACGTTGAGCGACGACGCCACCTATTACCTGCAGAGCGGAAAGAACCGCATCCAATACATCTTGGACAATGGCGGGGGAGGCGGGATCGACAACGTATGGTACGACCACGATGCCAACGGGAATCTGACGTTCATCGAGAATTTCGACAGTGGGCAGTTGCACGAACTAACCTACGATCCGTCTAACCGCCTGATCCGCGTGCAAGAGCTTGGGTATAGCGAGGTGACCGACTACCGCATCTCAGCCTCGGGATGGCGGTACTGGTCCAAGGCTGGCA
Source organism: Balneolales bacterium (assembly GCA_041749075.1). Taxonomy (GTDB): domain Bacteria; phylum Bacteroidota; class Rhodothermia; order Balneolales; family HLUCCA01; genus CAMTWZ01. Next base: position 43,153 of record JBGTBY010000038.1, read on the forward strand.
CCGCCAACGCCATCTATTCACCTCGGGATGGGTCCTCACCTCTCGGAGAGTTTTCAGTCGGGTCGTTTCCCTTCACCTGGACCTTGCGCCGGCCCGACGGCTCGGTATATGGCCGGAAAGGATACAGCTCGAACAAGGAGTTCTTTTGGACGGACCCATTGGGTTCAGTCCGGGTTCGAACTTCCAACAGTGGCTCCATGCTCGAAGCGCATGATTATTATCCGTTCGGGTTGGACATGCCGGGCCGCTCTTCGGCGGGACTACCTATGCGGCAAGGTTTCACTGGCTACTGGCGCGATGGTGAAAGCGGTTTAGGTCTGTACTACTCCGGCGCTCGGATGTACTCGCCCGGCACCGGACGCTTCTTCGGGGTGGACCCGCTGGCGGAGCAGTTCGCGACGTGGAGTCCGTTTGTGTACACGTTCAACAATCCCGTGAATTGGCGGGATCCAGATGGGCGGAGTGCCTGCTGCGGCACGCTTCAGGGCAGTCTGCGATTTGCAATGACCAAAGACCAAACGTATTTAGGGACACTTGCACGCGCAGATTCCAGAGGGCAATTGAATTCCCAAATTCGCACAGACGCGATCAATGTCAGTGTGGCCGCGTTGGATAAAGGCATTTATTATGCTGATGCGGTGTCGACGGGTGCGGCTGTCGTTGCAGCCGGAAGTGTGATGTTAAGCGGTCCAACAGGTGGTGCCTCTCTCGCTGCTTTACCGCCAGCAATGGCTGTGAATTTCGGGGCGAGTTTGACTGGAATCGGTTTGTCTGTATCGAAAGAATATATGGTAGGTAGCAGTTTTCAGCATTCTGCCACAAGGGGTGCTGTTTTTTTAGGTGGTGAGGTCATAACACGAACATTCGGTTCAAAAGCTGGTGCGTTGTTTAGTCCATTGGTCGGAGTCATGACTTCCGAATCCAATGAACAGAATCAGGGTAGGGAAAGATCTGTGGCTCCAGCAGATAATACACAAGTCAGAAACCGTCCGGAGGAGGATTTTTGAGAACACAGATAATTATTTTGATAGCTGGATTCTCGTATGTCGCAATTCACACATACATCAGGAAGAAGTGGTTTGGGAAATACACTTTGATAGATAAAGCATTGCTCTTCACATCCTTGGGAGCAATACTAATTTTTTGTTTGTTCTTTATCACGTATGGTGAGTTAGCGTACCAAATTGAAATATCTAGTTCGTGACTTCCTCATCAACAACTATATATCAATAAATTGTCCGAATCGACCGTGAACCGGATTGAATCCAAGGCCGGCACGGCCAACGCCATCTATTCGCCACGGGATGGGTCCTCACCGCTCGGAGAGTTTTTAGTCGGTTCCTTTCCGTTCACCTGGACCTTGCGCCGGCCCGACGGTTCGGTGTATGGGCGGAAAGGATACAGCTCGAACAATGAGTTCTTCTGGACGGATCATCTGGGATCGGTCCGGGTTCGGACCTCGAACAGTGGCTCCATGCTTGAGGCTGATGATTACTATCCCTTCGGACTGGACATGCCGGGCCGCTCCTCCACCGGCACGCCCGTCCGCCAAGGGTTCACGGGCTATTGGCGTGATGGTGAAAGCGGATTAGGTCTGTACTACTCCGGCGCTCGGATGTACTCGCCCGGAACCGGACGCTTTTTTGGTGTTGACCCGCTAGCGGAGGACTTCGCTACGTGGAGTCCGTATGCTTACACCTTCAACAATCCGGTGAATTGGCGGGATCCAGATGGGCGAAGTGCAAATTGTATGTATTGTACAATAACTGTAGCTAGAATGATGTTGGCCGCAATCAATACAACTTATGAGTTTAATGCTAATGCATCCGTGACGGCTGGTTTACAAGTAGCTGGAGTAGTTGAGGTATCAGGTGCCAAAGTTGGTGTGAATTTGAACGCAGGGAGCCTTGATGTTTTAGCTTTTAATCAATCGAATACGGATTTATCAACGACGGGATTGACTTCAGAACTACGAACTCAAAGACGTGAATTTGAAGTTGGTGCAGTAGTTGGCATATCAAAATCTGAAACCGCGACTGTAAGTTCATTAAGTACAAGCAGTCTGCAAAATCCCCAAATTGTAGAGAAAAGTACACATCTTGGTGTTGCAAGTATTGGATCAGTTCAAGACAGTGGAAATGCATCCATTCATGCAACAACGAGGTTGAGTATGAATTTTGCATTCGGATTAGGATTTAGAATATCAGTAGAAGTTCGAGCACTGGCTAAAGATGAAGATGTTGCAAAATATATAAAATCAAATACAAATGAAGAACAATAGAATCATACATCGATTATTAGCATTTATAATCGACCTATTTATTGTAATTGTCATAATTATCATTAGTGGTGTCGCATTTTCACTTGCATCAATTGAATCTGAAAATATGCCACTTATTATGATTCTAGTAATGTACTTATCTTTTTGTAGTAAGGATATGTTTAAGGGACAATCTATTGGAAAGCGAGTATTGAATATCCGAGTTGCGAACATGCAATCCGGAAAGAATGCAACTTTTTTTCAATGTTTTATTAGAAATCTGACTGTACTAATATGGCCAATAGAAGTATTTATGATTTTAAGAAACCCTGAGCGACGCTTAGGTGACTATGTTGTTGGTACTAAAATAGAGTACATAGAAAAGCGTGTCGGCTTCTATTTAAGTACAGTCAAGACAAGAATGAATCCTTCTTCCATCCCATTCAATCGAGCCTATGCATTCTGCATTGACTTAGTGCTCGTACTCATATTGTGTTTTCCATTTTTCGCATTCATTTTGGCGGTCTGGCCTGGCGATACAAGCGAATTGAAAGCTGTATCGCAAATAGCGTTATTATTAAGTCTATTTATTTTTGGATTGCTGATGTTACGAGATTGTCCAAATGGGCAATCTCCCGGAAAGCGAGTTGTGGGTTTGCGTGTTGTAATAACAGAAACTCGTCAAATTCCCAGTATTTCAAGACTTATGCTACGAAATCTGCCAATAGTCTTGATTCCAATAGATTTCATTCTTGTTCAGTTACAATTCCTTCATCGAACCAAGATTCAACGAGTCGGTGATCGAATTGCGGATACAGATGTGATTCTAGAGAAAGATTTTTTGCTTGGCAAGTAAAATTGTTTCAACAGATATACTTAATATAGATTATTAATGTAGTAAAAATAAAAAACTCATTGTGGATACATACCTTGATAGAGTTCAATTAATAACATCTGGAATTGGTGTTTTATTAATTATCTTCATTCTATTTTCCATTATATGAATGGTAAAAAATCTAATGTCTTATTATTGGGCGACGGACACTACAACACCGCTCAGCGCGTGAAAAACCTGCTTCAGCGCTACAAAGATCTTCAAGACATCATCGCCATCCTGGGTATGGACGAGCTTTCCGAAGAAGACAAACTCACCGTATCGCGTGCGCGCCGTGTGCAGCGTTTCTTGAGTCAGCCGTTCTTCGTGGCCGAGCAGTTCACCGGATCGAAAGGCAAGTACGTGAAAGTGGAAGACACGATCAAAGGGTTCGACCGCATCGTGGCTGGAGAGCTCGATCACCTGCCTGAATCCGCGTTCTACATGGTTGGCACCATCGAAGAAGCCATCGAAAAAGGACAGAAATTGTTGGCTGAGGGCTGATCATGGCCGTACCGTTTCAAGCCCAGGTACTTACTCCGAACGGACCCGTCTACCGAGGAAAGGTGACGGGCATCCGTGTTCCTGGCTCCGAAGGCAGTTTCGAAATCCTCTACAATCACGCTCCGCTGATGTCGGCGCTGGAAGCCGGTGTGATCCGGGTGACCGATGCCGAACTCGGCGCGCAGTTCTATGCCGTGAGTGGCGGTTTCATTGAGGTGAAAGCGAACGATGTGGTTGTTCTTGCTGAAGCGGCCGAATCCAGCGACAAGATTGATGTCGCCCGTGCTGAATCCGCCTTGAACCGCGCGAAAGAACGCCTTGCGAACCGCTCCGCGGATGTGGACCATGTCCGCGCCGAAGCGGCTCTGAAGCGGGCGTTGAATCGGTTGTCTGTGGCCGGCTCGCGGTAAAAGAAGATTTTACTGGGAGAGAGGTTAAATGGGTTTGTATATGCCTTTGGTATGCATAATGTAATTGGCTAAGTTGATGCCAATCATTACTTCCGGAGATTAGACATGATGGTACGTGCCAGCCTGTTTCTGCTATTCGCTCTCGTTTCCTGCACCCGAACCAGCGGCTTTAAAGAAGACGTTCGAGGTCATTTAAACGGCCGAGTGATTGGATGTGGAGACTTTTCAATAGCCGTTGGAAGCGAATTGGACGATGAATTTGTCGTGATTTACGGAGTTACTGAGAAATTACTTCCGACCGAAGACTTCCACATCTATGATATAATGAAAACCAAGAATCTCGATGTTCGCTACGATCGCTTGGTGAAAACAGATCCGGAGCGTGAAGGGTTTTATCTCCACTATTGCAACGATGCCTTAATGCTTGATCCTGGCCACATCACAGAACGATGGACCCCGAAATCTGGAAAACTTGTCATAGGCCGTACTGAAATTGTACAAGAGCATTACGGAAGTCGATACACGATCTCGTTTTCGCTTCAAAACGCCGTGTTCACTCGAGGGTCAGAGCAAATCCATATCGATCGATTGCAAATCAAGTCGATTGATGTGGGTTGGTATCCGGGGTAAGCCCTCAACTTGCATCAAGCATCAAGCATCAAGCATCCAACTTCTATTACCAGCCCGTCCGACCCCGTCTTGGGGTCGTTCCGGTCTCGGCTTCTTCCGCTTCCAGCACATAGCCCATGGGTGGTTGGAAGCCTTCCATGCTCCACGGACAGTCTTTGCTGTTGATACAGCCCATGATGAATTTTCCGACAATCGGAAGTGCGGCTCTGGCGCCCTGACCGATATAGGTGTCGCTCGGAAACCGGATGCGGCGATCTTCGCCACCAACCCAGGCACCCATGGCGATGTGAGGCATCACGGCCATGAACCAGTTGTCGGCGGAATCATTCGTGGTTCCGGTTTTACCGGCCACATCCTGATATACACCCATGCCGCGTAAGCGCGCCCCAGTGCCATATCCCCAATTTCCACCACGGATTGCACCGCGCATCATATCGATCAGCGTATAAGCCGTTTCCGCGGAAATCACTTCTTGCCGTGATTCCGGATAAAATTCAACAAGCATGTTTCCGTTGCGATCTTCAATGCGTGTGACGCCGATCGGTTCGATGTGAACGCCCTGATTGGCAAAGGTGGCATAAGCGCCGGTCAACTCCATCAGACTCACTTCAGCAGTCCCTAACGCCACCGCCGGAACCACCTGCATCGGAGAGTGGATGCCCATGTTCTTCGCCATGTCAACGATCTTGCGGGCCGCCGGCTGAAGTTCTTCCAATTTGTTTGTACCGGGCACACCTGCCAGAATCGGCAGGAGGCGGACCGTCACATTGTTGTTGCTTCGGGCCAAGGCTTCACGCAAGGAGATCATTTCGGGTCCGGAACTTGACGATGCGTCGCGCGGATTCCAAACCTTTCCCGCACGGTCCACAAAGCTGGTCGGGTAACGTGATACCATGAAATCCGGCTTGTACCCGTTGTCGATCGCCACCGCATACACAAATGGCTTGAATGTGGAGCCGGCCTGGCGTCTCGACATCGTGACCTGATCGAACTGATATTTGCTGTAATTTGACCCGCCGACATACGCCAGTATGTGTCCGTTGCGCGGATCAACGGCCAGAAAACTGGCTTCCAAACGTGTTCGCGTACGCTTGATGGCATCCACATACGCCGGAATCGCCTTCAACGAATCCATCACGTGTTCACGCGACGATCCGCCCGCCACAGCAGTCTTAAATTCTTCGGATTCGCGGATGAAACTGTCCAGGAAGCCCGGATAAGCGTTCCACAACCGGTTCATATACGATCCGCCTCGTGTGGTCCATTCCTTTTCGAAGGTGACTTGGAGCGTGTCCAATTGCGATTGCACTGCGGCTTCTGCGATACGCTGCATGCGAGAATCGACAGTGGTGTAGATTTTGAGACCATCTCGATACAAATCATATCCGTTGCGTTCCACCCATTCTTGGATGTTCTGGCGCACATATTCCCCGAAATAACGCACTTTGCGGCTGGCCACATTCGGGGGTTGGTAATTCAATTCGATGGGTTTGGCAACTTCTTCTTCGTATTGTTCAAGCGTGATGTGTCCTCGCGTGTACATCCGCGACAGCACGGTATTTCGACGGCGGGTTGATGTTTCAGGGCGCAGACGCGGATTATAGGCGAAAATGGCGTTCAACGAACCGATCATCGTCGCCGCCTCATTGATGTTCAGTTGCGAAGCGGGTTTGTTGTAATGTGTGCGGGATGCGGACTCAATGCCGAAAGCCGAGTTGCTGAATTCCACCGTATTCAGATACATCTCGATGATTTCCTGCTTGGTGTAACTGCGCTCCAATTGGATGGCGGTGATCATCTCGCGCAATTTCCGGATCACGCTCACTTCCTTACCAATCTTGCGATACAGGTTGCGAGCCAACTGTTGGGTGATGGTGGACCCTCCCTGCATGTTTCCCCTCATGATATGATAGGGAACCGCCAACGTACGGAACAGATCGATGCCCCAATGATCGTAGAAGCGGTGGTCTTCAGTGGAAACCAAGGCGTTCACCGCATGCTGTGAAATATTATGAAAACGAACCACCGTACGGTTTTCGGTGAAGAAACGGTCCAGGGTCACACCATCTCGCGACAGAATCAGCGAGGCGTTGTCCGTGCGTGGATTTTCGAGCTCATCGAACGTTGGCAATCCTTGCATCAGATAGGCAAGGAACATGAGTTTGAGTAAAATGATCACACCGATGGTGATACCTGCATTCTTCCAAAACGGGTCGTTGTTTTTTTTGGAAGGTTTTGATGTCGAGGCCTTCGCTTTTTTTTCAGCCATGACCTGATGCCGGTAAACCGGGTCGTTCAGATATCTTTCTTCATCAATCATTCGGTGATCGCAGTGAATTGGTGGTTTCGGCTATCCCATTCAACGACCTGCATGCGGCCGTTGGTATGCATCAGAACGGTTCTCGTCCGATAAAAGGCTCCGGCGTTAAGATACTCACCCTTGTCTGTTTTCACATGACGGATGTCATGATGATGCCCGGCAATCACGACATCCGCCCAGCCGTTCTGCAAGGCCGATATCGCCCATTGGTCGAGTGTTTCGGTGTCGTCCGCGTCAGGCCTGCGCTTTCTCTGCCATCTCGAGAACCATCGCATGATGCCAATCGCCCACTCAAACGGGAGGATGAATCGATACATCCGGACAAAAATAGGATGTCGGAGGATGCGGTGGAACAGGGGTCTTGGCAAAATGAGGGATGGGTCTTGAAGTCCGTCTCCATGTAAAATCAGAACCCGTTTTCCATCCAAATCCACAAACTCATGCTCATGACGGATGTCGAATCCTTCCTCAGCTAAAAGACCGAGCATCCAATTGTCATGGTTTCCGGTGATGCTCAGCACCGCGCCATGATCCTCCGCATACGACTTCACGGCTTCCCGGAATTTCTGTGCGTAGGATGGTTTTCGATCCGGATACTCCATCCAATAATCGAACAAATCACCGTAAAAAACGAGACGGATGTGATTCGTGGCGCAGTATCTCACCAATTCGGCAGCATCGTGCGCGAGGGCGTCATTGGTGGCGTCGTCGAAGCCACCCAAGTGGGTGTCCGCCAGAAAAATCGTCTTATTTGGTGCGATTGACGACAAAATGCAGGAATTGGTCGAGTGTGGTCCTGGCTTCACTTTCTGGAAACCCCATCAGAATGGCCCGGGCTTCATCGGCGATGAAGTTCATACGTTCCCGGGTTTGATCCACGCCTTTGTGCTCGAGTACGAACTCGATCACTTGGCGCACCTGCTCAGGCGTTTTCTTCTCATTCTTGAACACGCGGCGAATGGCCAGCCGACGAGTGAGGGATGCGTTTTGCAAGGCATAAATCATTGGAAGGGTCATTTTCCCTTCGAGGATGTCGTTTCCGACCGATTTCCCGGTGACGTTCGTCTCATAATCGAACAAATCATCGCGAATTTGAAATGCGATGCCGACCGCCTCCCCGAAGGCCCTCATCCGTTCCCAGACAGCAGGATCATCGGAGGTGGAGATAGCGCCGCATTCGCAGCATGCGGAGATGAGGCTGGCCGTTTTTCCGGAAATGACCTTGAAATAGCGCTCCTCATTCATATTCTGAAGTTTGGAGGCTTTGAGTTGCCTCAGTTCGCCTTCGCTCATGCGTTTCACAGCGGTAGACAACACTTTGAGTAGGGCGAATTCATCTCGGTCGAGCGCGACAAGCAATCCCTTCGCAAGAAGAAAATCACCCAACAGAACTGCGGCTTTGTTTTTCCAGATGTAGCTGATGCTTAGGAAACCACGTCGTTCGTCGGCCTCATCCACCACATCATCGTGGATGAGAGTAGCGGTATGAAGCAATTCGATCATGGTGGCAGCCACATAGCTGCGTTCAGTGATATCGCCGCACAACCGCGCACAATGGAAAACCAACGACGGACGCACTTCCTTTCCCTTCGTGCGCAATAGATACCGCATCATCTGATCGAGCAAAAAAACGTCGGTCCGTGTCGCTTTCTTAAAATAGGTGCGGAACGAAGAGAGATGTTCGGCGATGGGCTTCTGAATGTCGTCTAGGGTAACGGATTGGGTCACGTTTTGGCGGGTTTTTATCGGAATTCTGTGCAAATTACGGCGCTATTCAAAACATAATACAAGACAAGGTGAAATCGATTAAAAAAATAGGGGTGTTTACCAGTGGGGGTGACTCACCAGGCATGAACGCGGCCGTTAGAGCCGTCGTTCGAACCGCACGATACAATGATTTGCAAGTGGTCGGAATCCGTTATGGCTACCAAGGAATGATCCGTGGCGATTTCGTGGATATGGACAGCACGTCGGTCTCCAACATCATCCAACAAGGCGGCACGATCCTCAAATCGGCACGATCCGAAGAGTTCCGCACTGCTGAAGGTCGAGCCCAAGCCGCCGCGAATGTGCGTGCCCATGGCATCGACGCGGTGATCGGAATTGGTGGGGATGGGACTTTTCAAGGCGCCACCCGTCTCAATGAGGAGCATGGTATCATGGTGATAGGAATTCCCGGCACTATCGACAACGACTTAAGCGGCACGGACGAGACAATCGGCTACGATACGGCCTTGAATACCGCGATGGAAGCCATCGACAAGATCCGCGACACCGCCGATGCCCACGAGCGTCTCTTTTTGGTCGAGGTGATGGGGCGCGAAGCCGGCTTCATCGCACTTGAAACCGGTATCGCGGGTGGAGCCGAGCTGATTCTGCTTCCCGAAGCCCTCACAGAGATCGCCGATATCAAAGCCTCGCTTGCCGAAGTGTTCCGCGCCCAGCGCCGAAGCAGCCTCGTGGTTGTGGCCGAAGGGGATGAAACTGGAGGCGCGTACAAACTTGGCGAACAATTGAAGGAAGATTTCGGCAAATACGAGATGCGTGTGTGCATATTGGGACATATCCAGCGTGGTGGTCAACCCACGGCCAGAGACCGTGTCTTGGCGAGCCGTCTCGGCGCAGCAGCGGTCCAAGCCCTGCTCGACGGCCATACCAATGTGATGGTGGGCGTGATCGACAATTCCATCCGCATTTCCCCGATTAACACCGTTTGGTCCAAGAAAAAAAGTATCAATTACGAGCTTCTCGAGCTCGCCAAAATTCTAAGCTGATGAGTATTCGTTGTGATGTGAGTGCTACGACCCCTTTTCTGTCGTCGGAAGCGCTGAAATCCGCCCAATCGCGTGTCGATGCGGCATTTCTTGATTTGAAACAGGGCACAGGCAAAGGTCCGGAATGGGTCGGATGGCGTCGGATCCTGGCTTCGCCAGACGATGCGCTCCTTAACGAGCTCGATTCCCTTGCTGCCACCATCCGCAAAGAGGCGGATGTGTTCATCGTGTGTGGAATCGGTGGGTCCTATCTCGGTGCACGAGCTGTGATCGAGGCATTGGGACCCTTTTTCGGTTCTAACGGCCCGGAAATCATTTATGCCGGACATCAGATGAGCGGACGCTATCTGAACGAGCTTGTGCGCCATTTGGATGGCAAACGAGTGTGGATGAACGTGATCTCGAAATCCGGAACCACCACAGAAACCGCGCTCGCGTTCCGGGTGCTTCGCCAGTGGATGAACACCGCATATGGTGAGAAAGTGGCCGCATCCCGTATCATCTGCACCACTTCGCAAAGCGGAGGTGCGCTGAATAATGTGATCGATGCCAATGGCTATCGCAAATTCGTGCTTCCGGACGATGTAGGTGGTCGATTTTCCGTGCTCACTCCGGTCGGATTGTTACCTATCGCTGTAGCTGGAATCGATATCCGCGACCTGTTCTACGGCGCGGTTCAATCGTACAATGATGCAGAAGCGGGCAAGGGGGATGTGGTTTCTTACGTGGCCACTCGACTCGCATTGTATGAAGCCGGCTACCGAGTGGATGTTCTCGCGAGTTTCGAACCCGAACTGAAAGCGTTCGGCGGATGGATGCAGCAATTGTTCGGTGAAAGTGAGGGTAAAGAGCACAAAGGATTGTATCCGGCGGTGCATGGCTACTCTACCGACTTGCATAGTCTCGGACAGATGGTGCAGGATGGGGTTCGGAACATCATGGAAACGTTTTTGGTGCTTGATGAGAGTGCGCATTCCTTGGTACTGAAGTCGGAAGCGGTGGACTTCGACGGTTTGAATTATCTTACCGGCAAAACCATGCACGAGGTCAATACGAAAGCATACGAAGGCACCAGGCAGGCTCACATCGAAGGCGGTGTGCCCGTGATCAGCATTCATTTGGATCGCTTGAACGCATCCAGCTTGGGCTCGTTGATCTATTATTTCGAATTGGCCACCGGTCTGTACGGATATGCGCTCGGCGTGAATCCATTCGACCAACCGGGTGTGGAAGCCTATAAGAAAGCCATGTTCCGTCTATTAGGAAAACCTTGATGCAGGATCTTCGATACATCGCACTAGCCGGAAATATCGGCGCAGGAAAATCATCTCTCACCGGTCTGCTGTCCAAGCATTTCAAGTGGGAAGCCTATTATGAATCGGTGGACGACAACCCGTATCTACCTGATTTTTATGAGGATATGCGCCGATGGAGTTTCAATCTTCAGATCTATTTTCTTTCATCGCGTTTCCGCTCCATGAAACGGATGTTGGGTGTGGAGCGCAATTTCATCCAAGATCGGACGATCTATGAGGATGTCGAGATCTTCGCAAAAAACTTATATGAGATGGGATTGATGAGCGAGCGTGATTTCGCGAACTATCAATCTCTGTTTACTGAAATGAGCGAGTATCTGCGTCCGCCGGATCTTCTGATTTACCTTCGGGCGGAAGTGCCGACTCTCGTCAAGCAGATCCAGCAACGGGGCCGCGCCTATGAGAACACCATCCGAATCGACTATCTGGAAAGCCTGAACGGCCTATATGAAGGGTGGATCGACCGATACCCGTACGAGAAACTCATTATTGAAACCGATAATCTGGACTTCGTCAACAACAAAGAGCATCTTGGTCAGGTCATTTCATTGATCGAGAAGAGATTGTTCGGACTCTTTTCCTGAGGCTTGATAGAGACCGGATTTTGCCCTAATTTTACAGGCTTAAAATCTGTTCAATGCTGAAGTTTAAAATCAATGAGATAGAGGAAGGGGAATCGGTCCAAGACGTCACTGTCGCGGCCGAAGAACTCGCCTTGGGTCTGGATTCCGCCGATCGGTTTCGGGTAGTGGTCACGTTCAAACGTTCGCGAACCATGATCGAAGCCCGCATTTTGGTGGAAGGAGACCTCATATTGATTTGCGACCGCTCGCTCGAGCCGTTCACATTCCCGACAGAAGGGGTGTACACGGTCTTGTTCAAGCCGGATGTGACAGACGAAACCGAAGATGATCAAGTGGCTCTGCGCCGGTTGAACATCGCCTCGAACCTACTGGACCTCACCCGTGATGTCCGCGATACCCTTTTACTCACCGTACCGATCCGTAAATTGCACCCGCGGTTTGTGGATGAAAACGGTGACGAAATTCCGTTTGAAACGCCTTATGCCGACGAATCGACAACCGATCCACGCTGGGACGCTCTGAACTTGCTGACTTCCAACCATCAGAAGAATTAACTCCATCCATGCCTAATCCAAAACGCCGCCATTCCAAACAACGCACAGCAACCCGCCGTGCTCATCACAAGCTTGCTGATGTGGAAGTGGCTACGTGCACCAATTGCAGCGCTCCGCATCAATTCCACCATGCTTGTCCGTCATGCGGTCATTACCGTGGTCGTCAAGTGATTGATGTAGCCGCCGCCAAAGCTTAACCAAACCTATCTGTTTATGTCCCTGAAGATCGCTGTTGATGCCGCCGGAGGAGATCACTTCCCGCATAATCCTGTTCAGGGCGCCATCGACGCCATAACCGAACGCGACGACCTGCATATCTTGCTGGTCGGACCCGAAGACATGGTTCGAGCCGCTCTTGCGGAAAAGGGCTATAACGGCGATCGGATCACGGTCGTGAATGCGCCGGAGGTGATCGGCATGGAAGATTCCGTGCAATCGATCAAAACCAAGCCGCAATCATCCATCGTGATCGGACTGGGCATGCATGCCCAAAAACAGTGTGATGCCTTTGTCAGTGCCGGACATACCGGTGTGTTGCTTGCGGCATCCGCGGTCATTCTAGGTCGTCTTCCGGGCGTTCTTCGTCCGACGATCTCTTCTGTGTATCCGACCATCAAGGGTTTCCGCATCATGGTCGATGTGGGCGCCAATTTGGAAGTGAAGCCCGAAATGTTGTACCAGTTCGCCCTGATGGGTGAAGTGTACGCGAAAAACGAAATGGGCATCACCCATCCACGCATCGGTCTACTTAACGTGGGCGAAGAAGAGGAAAAAGGGACAGAAACCCTTCGCAAAGCACACGAGTTGCTCAAAACCCATCCTAGATTTGTCGGGAACCTCGAAGGTCGCGACATTCTTGCCGCTCAAGCCGACGTGTTCGTCTGTGACGGCTTGGTTGGCAATCTCATTCTCAAATTTGGTGAATCCATCCCCGAAGCGATTCAACACCTCGTTGGTGTGGCCATTGCCAAGCAAGGCCTCACACCTGAGCAAGTGAAGCCGGTAATGGGCGTACTCAAGCAGGCCTTCGCACCCTTCGATTATCAGGCCGTAGGCGGAGTACCGTTCCTCGGTGTGAACGGCGTCAGTTTCGTAGGTCATGGTGGAAGCACCCCATTGGCCATTAAAAACATGATTTTCAGAGCAGCGAGCATGGTTGAAAACCATGTGAACGACAAGATCGTCGCGGCTCTCAGCTAATCCAATATCTATCGCATGACTCATTCCGTGAAAGCGAGGATCACCTCCGTCGGGCACTATTTGCCAGATGATGTGCTGACCAATGCGGATCTTGAAAAACTGGTTGAAACCAATGACGAATGGATTACCAGCCGCACCGGAATCAAGGAACGACGCATTTTGCGCGATCCGGCGAAAGCCACCTCATTCATGGCCACGGAAGCCGCGAAAGAAGCTCTCGCGTTGCGGGGAATGGATGGGTCGGAAGTGGATTGCATCATTGTTGGTACTGTCACGCCCGATTATCTGTTTCCATCCACAGCGTGTCTGGTCCAAAAGCGCATCGGTGCGACGAAAGCGTTCGCATATGATTTGTCGGCCGCTTGCTCCGGTTTTCTGTATGCCCTTACGACAGGTGCGATGATGATCGAATCAGGTCGGTACAAGAATGTATTGGTGATCGGGGCCGACAAAATGTCGTCAATCATTGATTATACCGACCGTGCCACATGCATCATTTTCGGTGACGGCGCGGGCGCTGTATTGCTGGAACCAACTACCGATGGCAACGGCATTCAGGATTTCATTCTCACAACGGATGGCGACGAGGACGAACTTCTGGTCCAAAAGGGTGGCGGAAGCCTGTATCCGTCCTCACATGAGTCGGTGGACAACCGCTGGCATTACATCAAGCAAGACGGCAAAACCGTGTTCAAGAAAGCGACTGAGGCCATGGCCGATATTTCCGTCGCGTTGATGAAAAAGTGCAATCTTTCAGCCGATGACGTGGCTTGGCTCGTCCCACATCAAGCAAATCTTCGGATCATCGATGCCACGGCTCGCCGCATGGAATTGAGCACAGACAAAGTGATGGTGAACATCGCCAAATATGGCAACACCACGGCCGGAACCATTCCATTATGCTTGTATGATTGGCGGAATCAGCTCAAACCGGGCGACAATGTGATTTTAACGGCATTTGGCGGTGGATTCACTGCTGGCGCCATCTATCTGAAATGGTGATCTGATGGGCAAAACCGCATATCTCTTTCCAGGGCAGGGCTCACAATCGGTCGGAATGGGGAAACATCATTTTGACACGAATTCCACCTTCAAGGCGCTGATGAGTCGTGCGAACGACATCCTTGGGTATGATTTGAGCGCGATCATGTTTGAGGGTCCCGAAGAAACCCTTCGTCAGACCGAGCATACGCAACCAGCTATTTTCGTGCATTCCGTAGCCTTGTTCAAAGCCATCGACGAATACGCCGATATGGTTGCCGGACACAGTTTGGGCGAGTTTTCAGCCTTGGTGGCATGCGAGGCGGTTGCCTTTGAAGACGCATTACGCATTGTGCGTCGTCGTGGACAGTTGATGCAGGAAGCCGGCGCACACAATCCTGGAACCATGGCAGCGGTAATCGGAATGGATGATGCCGTTGTGGAAGACATTTGCGCCAAGGTATCCACTCAGTCGGGGAAAACCGTCGTTGCTGCGAATTACAATTCCCCCGGTCAAGTCGTGATCTCCGGTCATGAAGAGGCCATCGACGCCGCTATCGTGATGTTGAAAGAATCGGGATGCCGCATCGCCAAGAAACTTCCGGTTTCAGGCGCCTTTCATTCCCCATTGATGAAGCCGGCGTACGACGGACTCAAACAGAGTCTGGAGACATTGCGGATCGACATCCCCCGTTGCCCAATTTATAGTAATTTTACCGCTGTGTCCACCACACATCCTGAAACGATCCGCCAAAATCTGCTATCCCAGCTGATGAATCCGGTGCGTTGGACCCAAACACTTCATGCGATGGCTGCCGATGGGGCCGCATCGTTTGTGGAAGTGGGTCCGGGCAATGTGTTGCAAGGCTTGGTGAAACGAACATTGCCTGAAGCAGCCGCTTCGGGTTTCGCATAAGGAACATCGAACATGAGTTTTTCATTGGACGGTAAATCGGCATTGGTGACCGGCGCTGGACGTGGCATCGGGAAATCGATCGCCCTATATCTGGCGAAAGCTGGAGCGAACGTGGCCATCACGTATTCGAGAAGTGAATCGGCGGCGAAAGACGTTCAAACCGAAATCGAAGCTTTGGGGCGCAAAGCCCTGATTTTTCAAGCGGATGCGGCCGATGCGAAACGGGCCGAAGAAGTGGTTGCGGATGTGGTTTCAAAATGGGGTTCCTTGGATATCCTCGTGAACAACGCCGGCATCACCCAAGACACGCTGATCATGCGCATGAGCGAGCAGCAATGGGATGATGTGATCAACACGAATCTGAAAAGCGTGTTCAACTATTCGAAAGCCTCCGTCAAGCCGATGATGAAACAGCGCAAGGGCTCGATCATCACCATCGGATCGATCGTGGGCGTATCGGGTAGCGCCGGACAAACCAATTATGCGGCATCCAAAGCCGGAATCATCGGGTTCAGCAAATCGCTGGCCAAAGAATTGAGCTCACGCAATGTGCGGGTGAATGTCATCGCACCGGGGTATATCGCAACCGACATGACCGACAAACTGCCTGAAGCCACCCTTAGCGGCATTCAGGCGTTGATTCCACTCGGACGTGCCGGAAAACCCGATGAAGTGGCTTCTGCTGTGCAATTTCTCGCATCCGATGCGGCCTCGTACATTACGGGCGTCGTGCTACATGTGGATGGTGGAATGGTGATGTAATCCACTCTACGTTGTACATTATCTCAAACCAAAGTACTTTAAACAGCCTTTCGAAAGGCACAAACCAAAAACCTAACAGGGTATATTCAACATGGCTAATGATATCGAAGCAAAAGTAAAAGCAATCATCGTAGACAAACTAGGCGTCGATGAGAGCATGGTAACGACCGAAGCGAACTTCACGAACGACCTTGGTGCCGACTCGCTCGATACCGTTGAGTTGATCATGGAATTGGAAAAAGAATTCGGCGTGAGCATTCCGGATGAAGATGCTGAAACCATCTCTACCGTAGGAGCCGCAGTATCCTACATCAAAGGTAAAGTCTGATCGAATGGCTGGCAGACGAGTTGTCATAACCGGCATCGGGTCCATCACCCCCCTTGGCCTGAACACTCCCGATTTCTGGGATGGTCTAGTCCATGGGCGTAGTGGAGCACGGCCGATCACGCACTTCGATGTCAGCCAATTTCCGACGAAATTCGCCGCCCAACTTCCCGATTACGATCCGGTTCGATACTTCGACACGAAAGAAGCTCGACGCATCGATCTGTTCAGCCAGTATGCGATGATTTCTGCCGATGAGGCGATCAAAAGTTCTGGTATTGATTTGAATGGAATCGACCGGAACCGGGTCGCTGTCTTGATCGGGACGGGAATCGGTGGATTTCAGGTATTTTTTCAGCAAGCCATGGAATTCAAGGAACGGGGGCCGAGAGGCATTTCCCCGTTCTTCATTCCGATGCTGATTCCGGATATCGCCGCAGGGCATGTCTCGATCAAATACGGGTTCCGCGGACCCAATTTCTGTGCTGTGTCGGCTTGCGCGACCGGATCCCACAACATCGGACTTGCCTACGACTTCATCCGTATCGGCACGTCTGATTTCGCCGTCTGTGGCGGCACCGAAGCTCCGGTCTCCGAAATGAGCGTCGGTGGGTTCAACGCCATGAAAGCGATGTCCACACGAAACGACGACTACGAGCATGCCTCGCGTCCGTTCGATGCCTCCCGCGATGGGTTCGTGCTCGGCGAGGGTGCGGCCATGCTGTTCCTCGAATCGTATGATTCGGCCGTCAAACGTGGCGCGACCATGTATGCCGAAATCGTAGGGTATGGCTTTTCTGCCGATGCCCATCACATCACCGCTCCTGATCCGGATGGCAATGGTGTGATTTTGGCCATGAACGAGTCACTCAAAGCCGCCGGCATCCGTCCGGAAGATGTCGACCACATCAACATGCATGGAACATCCACGCCTTTGGGGGATGTGGCCGAGACGAACGCCATCAAAAAGGTGTTCGGGAAGCATGCCTATAAAATGAATCTGAATTCGACGAAATCGATGACTGGCCACATGTTAGGCGCAGCTGGCGCGGCGGAATCCGTTGCAGCGATATTGGCCTTGCATCATGGCATTGTGCCACCGACCATCAATTTCACGACTCCGGATCCGCTATGTGATCTGAATTACACGTTCAATGAGGCCGTTCCCCGTAAGATGAAATATGCCATCAATAACGCGTTCGGGTTCGGTGGTCACAATACATCCGTTGTGTTCAAAGCGATTGAAGGCTAAAGACGGTATTATCGCCCAATTCTGGGCTCTGCAACGAAAAAAAGCTCTTGAACCAAGAGCGAAGGCGGTTATCGCTCGCATCGAAAGCATGGTCGGCACGTGGATTCAGAATCCCAATTTGTATGCCATGGCCTTGCGACATCGATCCAAATTGGTGGAAAGCGATTTTCAGGATCATGAAAGTTATGAGCAGCTCGAATTCCTCGGTGATGCCGTACTTGATTTGATCGTGGCAGAGCTCATCTACAACCGATATCCCACCCAGGATGAAGGGTTCATGACCCAGATGCGGTCTCGGATCGTGAGAGCGGAAACATTGGCCCGTTTGGCGGAAGGACTCAAATTGGCCGAGGTCATCGAAATTGGAGATCGTGTGCGCGACCAAGGCATCGAAACCAGTGTGAATGTGATGTCGGACATTTTCGAAGCGCTCATCGGTGCACTGTATCGAGATCGCGGCTTCGATGTGGTCTTTGAATTTGTAGAACGCGTGATTTTAAGCGAAATTGATTTCAGCAACATCGAGCAGGAACGTGAGAATTTCAAGAGTTTGTTGCTCGAGTATGCTCAATCCCGCAAGCTCGGAACGCCCACGTATCGGACGTCCGCAGTGGAGGGGCCCGATCATGAACGAACGTACACCATCCAAGTGCTGATCGGCACAGATGTTAGGGGAACGGGTACAGGAAAAAGTAAAAAGAAAGCAGAACAGAAAGCTGCCGAAGAAGCATTGGCTTTTTACGGACAGTCTATACCATCATTATGACGAACAAAACGTTTCGAATCCAAGCCGCTGAAACATCGCGCTTGGATTCTGTCGATTTCTCAACCTTACGCTTCGGCGAAGTGTTTTCAGACCACATGGCCCAGGTCATTTTTGATAAAAAAAACTGGCAACAGGGCGAAATCATACCGTTCGGGCCGATTACGCTAAGTCCGGCCGTTAGTGTGCTTCACTACGGACAGGCGGTGTTCGAAGGACTGAAGGCGTTTCGCTACAAGGATGGTCGCATCAATGTATTCCGTGCCGACCGCCACTATGAGCGATTCATTGCCTCCTGTGAACGGATGAGCATTCCAGCCCTCCCTCGCGAAACGTGGTTCGAAGCAATTGACACGTTGCTGACGATGGACAAAGACTGGGTCCCATCCGACCGATACAAAAGCTATTACTTACGTCCGTTCATTATGGCGACAGAGCCATATTTGGGTGTGCGTCCGTCGACACGGTATCGGTTCATGCTGATCGGTGGTCCGGTCGGAAATTATTATGCCGAGGGTATCAAGCCCGTGAAACTCACCACCATGCCCGATTATGCCCGAGCCATGCGTGGCGGAACAGGCAGTGCGAAAAGTCCCGGCAATTATGCGGCCACTCTGAAACCATCGTTTTTGGCGATAGAGCAAGGGTATGCGCAAGTGTTATGGCTCGATGCCGAGAAACGCACGTTCGTTGAGGAAGTGGGCACATCCAACATCTTTTTTGTGATCAAGGGCAAACTCATCACACCGGCGCTGACCGATAGCATTTTGCGTGGTGTGACGCGCGACAGTGTGCTCGCATTGGCAAATGATTTCGGGATGGATGTGGAAGAACGAGCGATTTCGATTGATGAGGTACTACAAGCCGGAAAAGATGGAAGCCTGACCGAAGTGTTCGCATCCGGAACCGCGGCGGTGATTTCGCCAGTTGGATTGATGCACCACGCCGGAACCACCATCGAGCTGGACATGGTTCGGATGGGTCCGGTTGCGCAACGGTTTTATGACACCCTCACAGGTTGGCATCATGGCGATGTGGCTGATTCTCATGGCTGGGTACGGTTGCTCGGTGGGCCAATATGAAGGCCTATCTCGATCTCGTTTCCCGCGTTCTGGAACAGGGTGAACGCAAACACAATCGCACAGGTGTCGACACGATTTCTTCGTTCGCCGAATTCTATAAAGTCGATCTGGCGGAGGGGTTCCCACTGCTTACGACCAAGAAAGTGCATTTCCGATCTGTCATATTGGAACTGCTCTGGTATCTGAGGGGGGAGGACCACATCCGTTGGCTACGCGATGAAAACAATTGCCACATTTGGGACGCTTGGGCCAGAGAAGACGGACATGTAGGTCCGATTTACCCCGTTCTATGGCGCAATTTCCCGGTTGGTGATCCATATGAAGATCCGAAAGAGCAGGTACGCACTTTCGATCAGATCAAAGAAGCCGTTCATACGCTCAAGACAAATCCGAACAGCCGTCGGATCGTGGTCAGTGCTTGGCATCCTGGAATGATCAAGCACATGGCGCTTCCTCCTTGTCATATCCTGTTTGTGTTCAATGTGAGCGGTGGACGATTGAACTGCCACCTCACGCAACGCTCGGGCGACATTGCTCTTGGTATTCCATTCAATTTGGCCTGCTATTCAGCACTCACCATGGCGATCGCGCAGGAAGTGGGTTTGAAGCCAGGTGTGTTTGCACATACCATCGTGGATGCGCACATCTATGTGAATCACATCGATGGATTGAACGAGCAACTCAAGCGCGAACCCAAATCGCTACCAACTTTATCTATCTCGAAAAAAGCGCTGGACGACCTCTCGTTTGAAGATTTCGTGCTCAGTGGATATGATCCCGATCCCGGAATCAAATTCGAGGTCGCTGTTTGAAACTGGTTCTGATCGTGGCCCATGATGAGGCCCTGGTGATCGGAAAGGATGGAGGCTTGCCTTGGAGGCTGCCAGCGGATCTGAAGCACTTCAAAGAAACAACCATGGGCAAGCCGATTATGATGGGGCGTGGTGTGTTCGAGGAGCTGAATGAAAAACCGTTGCCCGGCCGCGACAATATCGTCATTTCGTCCAGAAAGTGGGATCATGTCAAAAGTTTTATTACAATCGAACACGCATTAGATTATCTTAGAGAACACGATACCGTGTTTGTGATTGGAGGGGCCAAACTGTACGCATCAATGATGAATTTGGTCGATTCAATGATTGTGACGGAGGTGCCCGGTGTACATGAAGGGGACACGTTTTTCCCTGATTACAGACCGGATATTGGTCGGGTTTGGCAAGAGATTTCCAGTCGTGAAGCCGATGGATTGACATTCAAAACATATCGTCGAATTTCGAAGGTCGTACCGAACATCTGAACCATGCAAGAGAAGGTCGAAAAACGGGTATATATCGGCATCGCATTCGCGGTCCTTGTTTTGGGACTGATCGCGTGGGCTAGTATCCGTGGCAACAATCTGATTGGTGAGCATCTGGACGAAGTGACTCGTACGCAGCAACTGGTTGCTGAATTGAACGATCTGCTCATTTTGGTTACTGATATGGAGACGAGTGAGCGAGGCTTTGTGATCACAGGCGATTCCACCTTTTTGGAACCCTATGAAAGCGCCAAGCTACGCATCGATGCGCAGTTGGTCTCGTTCTACACCCTAATTCGTGATGAGCAAGCTCGAGCTTACATGGATTCGTTGCGAATCGGAGTTTATGCGAAATTTGAGATCATGGAACATACCATTCAGGTCAGAAGTCTGGATGGTTTCGAACGCGCGGTTGACCTGACGAACAGTGGTATCGGGATGAATGCCATGTCGGACGTGCGTGAGGTGGTCAAATACATGCAGAAGCTGGAAAACGAGTATCTGAACGAGCGATTGATGTTGGCAGATGCCTCGTTCCGCCGTTCGTCCATCATCGTCACTGCCGAAACCTTAATCGCAATTATCCTGATTCTGATCGCCAGCATCATTTTATATAACGACATCAAAGCCCGCAAAAAAGTGGAGGCTTCGTTGCGGATCGAGCGATCCCAATTGGAATCGTTGATCCGGAACGCACCGATACCGATGATGCTGCTGGGTGACTATCTGAACATTCTCACCTACAGCCGCCGATTCGGAGATGATTTCAAGCCGGATGGGATGTTGGAACCGAATCTTCCGTTCCCTGAAGTGTTTCCGGACTTATATCAAAGTTTCAAAGACGGCTTCAAAGAAGCAAGAAGTGGGAACGATGCGATCAATCCGGAAGCCACGATCTATATGTCGGATGGTTCCGAGCAGTTCGTCAGTTGGATGATCCATCCGATGCCCGGTGACGACGGTCAGAACCGCTTCATTCTTGTCGCCTATCGAATCGATGAACTTGTGGATGCCCGTAAGCGCGCTATCGAAGCGAGCGAGGCGAAAAGCAGTTTCTTGGCCCGCATTTCGCATGAACTGCGCACACCATTGAACGCGGTGTTGGGTTATGCGCAGATCTTGCAGAAAAGCAAGAATCTGGCCGATCAGGAACAACAGTATGTCGGAACGATGTATCGCAGCGGGCATCACTTGCTGAACATGATCAATGATATTCTGGATATCTCAAAGATCGAATCGGGCAAGATGGATTTGTTGGAAGTCGACTTCAATCTGCCTGAACTGCTTCAGGATATGCAGTCGATGTTCAACCTTAAATGTGTGGAAAAAGGCATCAAGTTGGTCATGGATTTCCAAGATCCGTTACCCGGTGCGGTTGTGGGTGATCCGAACAAGCTGCGGCAGATTCTGATCAATTTGATGGGGAATGCCATCAAATTCACATCATCAGGCACTGTGACGTTGAGACTTCGTTATACCGGAACTTACGATATCGATTTCGAAGTGGAAGATACCGGACCAGGCATTCCGAAAGAGGCATTGGAGTCGATTTTCGATCCATTCAATCAGGTGAAAGGGAAATATCAGGAAGGGACGGGGTTGGGCTTGGCCATCAGTCGTCGATTGTCGGAATTGATGGGCGGGGGTATCCGCGTGAAGAGCGAAATCGGGGTTGGGTCCACATTCCATGTCGACATCCCGCTTCGAGCGTCAACGGCGGTGTTCTCGGGAAGTCGCCAACAACCGAAACAGATCACCAAGCTCAAGCACGCCGAATCTCTCACCATTCTGGTGGTAGATGATGTTCCTCCAAACCGGGAAGTGGCCAAAGTAATGTTGGAAGGAATCGGATTCAAGGTTTTAGAAGCGGAAAATGGTCAGGAAGCGGTTGACCTATTCGCATCCAACCCATGCGATCTCATATTAATGGACATCATCATGCCGGTACTTGATGGCGTTGGAGCGATGATGAAGATCCGAGCGATGGAAAATGGGAAGACCATTCCAATCATCGCACTTACCGCTAGCGGTTTCGAAGGAAAGAATGTGGAGTTGAAGAAGCAAGGATTCACAGAATATGTACGAAAACCCTTTTATGAGCCCGATTTGCTCGAATTGATCGGGACGTTGACTGGCGCCGAATACGAGTATGAAGACCAAAAGGCCACAGGAGGAGGAAGCGATGTGGGAGTGGACGATATCGTGCGATATCTTCTTACTTTTAGTACGGCCGATCAGATGCGTTTGCGAGAAGCCATGGAAGAACAGGATTTCGATGTGATGTTGGATATTCTGAGTCATGGTGTACCATCGGAAGCGGATCAGCCTGTCGTCAGCATGTTTCGATCGGTTCTGGAACGGGCCGATTATTTTCAACTCACCCAAGTAGCCAAACGTTTTCAGGATGTCTGAACAGGTACTACCCACCATTCTTGTCGTTGATGATACCCAGCAAAATGTGCAGGTTCTCACACAGATGTTGAGAGGCAAGCAATACAAAGTACTTGCTGCCTTTAACGGGGAAGACGCGATCGCTTTGCTGTCGCGTAAAACACCCGATCTGATATTGCTTGATGTGATGATGCCGGGTATGGATGGTTTCGAGACATGTGCTGAAATCCGCAAGGAACCGGCGTATAACGACATTCCAATCATTTTCCTGAGCGCGTTGAGCGATGTTGAGGCCAAGGTGAAGGCCTTGGAATCGGGCGGTGTGGATTACATCACCAAACCGTTTCAGCAGTTGGAAGTATTGGCCCGCATCGAGCTGCATCTTCGGTTACGTCAGTTGGAATTGGAGCGCCAACAAAATGTGATCCGTCTGGAAAAGATGAACATGGAAAAGGACGAAGTGTTGGGCATCATCTCGCACGATATGCGCAACCCGATCGGCGGTATCATCGGGATATCCAATTTTCTGAGATTGGATGGTCCGACGGACGAAAAAGAACTGGGCGAGATGCTGGCATTGATCGAATCAAGCGCGGAGCGGTTGCTGCTCTTGGTCAATGATCTGTTGGATATCGCCCTCATCGAAGCCAATTCCCTTCAACTCACATTCACCAAAACCGACATCGGCGCGTATGTGCATGATGTGATGCAGCTTCATTACGCCACGGCCAAATCGAAAGGGGTGACACTCACCATGATTGAGAAATTGGAAGGGGTGAAGGCGGAAGTGGATGTGACCAAGTTTTCGCAGATCATCGGAAACCTGATTTCAAACGCCATCAAATTCACCAATGACGGTGGAACCGTTAAAGTGGAGATCAGCGTGAACGCCGACGACCTGACTCAGCTTCAAATTCAGGTGATCGATTCAGGTATGGGAATACCCAAAGACCTCATGCCCAAGTTGTTCGAGAAATTTGGTGCTCAACGCCGTGGAACATCAGGCGAAAAGGGCACAGGGTTGGGAATGCCCCTCATTAAGCGGTATGTTGAATTGCATAAAGGCACCATTATGGTGGAAAGCATAGAGAAAATCGGTTCTACCTTCACTGTGCGTATTCCGCTGAATCAAAACAAATGAGCGACGAATCGATTCGGGTTTTACTAATTGAAGACAATCCTGGGATATCCAGGCTTGTTGAATTCAAACTCTCCCATGAGAAAATGAAGGTTGTGGTGGCCGATAACGGCATCACCGGCTTGGCAAAAGCCAAAGAACTGATGCCCGATCTGATTCTGCTCGATGTGATGCTTCCCGGCATCGGTGGCTTCGAGGTATTGCAAGCGATACGAGAGGATCCTCAAACGAAGAATTTGAAGGTCATCATGCTGACATCCAAAAACAGGGAGGAAGACCTGCAACGCGGATTTTCAATGGGTGTGATCGAATATATATCAAAGCCGTTCAAACTCGGTGAGTTGATGATGAGAATCAATCGAGCCCTGGAAAAATAATGTTCACGGGCACTGAATCCGACGCAATCCGGTTTGTGTGGATTATCGCGTCTCTTCTTGCCATTCTCTCCCTATATCTGCTGTTCACATCTGTGATCGTTCGGGTAGCGTCACGCTATGTGGAGCGTCAGAAAGAGAAGCGAAAGAATCTGTATTACGGGTTCATCATCGCCTATATCACAGGTGAACGCAACGACACGACCAAGCTTGAAAAAAAGATTAAATCGGAGTTCGACATCGATTTGTTCGTGGAAATCATCGCGGATATGATGTCCCAATTGGACGGTCAAGAGTACCCGAAATTGCAAGCCCTATTGGTTTTGCCCGTCGTGAAAACCCATTTCTGGGACCGTCTGAGATCGAGAATCGTGAACAAACAAACCGAAGCCTGCTTGTATTACGCCTTGATTCTTGACGTGAACGATGATGAGCGAGCGTATCTTCGCACCTATGTCAAATCGAATAGTGCGTTGTTGGCCCATTCCGCCGCATCCGGTTTGTTGTCTTCGAACGATCCCGCTCTCCGATATGAGGCCGTATTGAACATGGCTCGAAAAAAGCGGATCTCCAGATTGGCCATGCTTGAAATGCTATACAAATTTCACAATACGCAGGTCGACCAATTCGAGGAGGAAGCCGAATTCCTTTCCGAACTGCTTACCGACACATCCATTCCAGGTAATAATATCGGAGTGGTGATCCGTAGTATCGCCGATATCGGTTATTCCCAGTTGGTGATGGTGTTATATGATTTTCTTGAATCCGGATACCGAGCAGATGAAGACGATGTGGTGGATGGTCTGATTTACGCAATGGGTCGCTTCCAATTTGGTCCGGCAGGAGATTGGATGATGAAAACAACGGTCACACACCCAAATGCGCGTATTCGTAGAGCCACAGCTCATGCATTCGAAATCTTTAACGACACCCGATACCTGCCAAGTTTGTTGATTCTTGCCCACGATTCGGAATTGACGGTTCGGATCCGTGCGATTTTTGCGATGGTGGCCATGGGGCCGGAAGGCCAGGCCCATCTCGATGAACTTTCCGAACAGACATCCGATTTGCAAACCCTCATCCGCAGCATCCGAAACGAAATGGAGACGGCATGATGGGGTTCATGGACTACATCAGCATCGCCGTCATCGGGTATTTCCTGGTCATCAATCTGGTTTATCTGATTCTGATCACGATATCCTTTTTTTATATCCGTCAGCAGATGCGGGAAAAGAATGTGTTTTCACTCGAAGGGCTGTTTTCTTCCAATTTGTACAACCCGATCAGTATTCTGGCACCGGCATACAATGAGGAATCCACGGTAGTCGCGTCGGTTCGATCGCTCTTGCAATTGCAGTTTCCGAACTATGAAGTGATTGTGATCAATGATGGTAGCAAAGACCGCACGATGGACGTGCTGATCGAGCATTTCAAGCTGAAGAAAGTGGATCGATATGTGCCACTCATCCTGTCTCACAAACCCATAAAGGCCATCTACAAATCAGAACTGTATCCGGAATTGCTTGTTGTGGACAAGGAAAACGGTCGCAAAGCCGATGCGTTGAATACTGGTATCAATGTGTCGAGGAACGATCTGATCTGCTCGATCGATGCCGACTCGGTGCTTGAGCCGAAGGTGCTTCAGAATATGCTCAAATGCTTCATCGAAGACGATACGACGATCGCCGTTGGTGGCATCGTGCGCATCGCGAACGACTGCGTGTTCGAAGACAATGTGATGAAGGAAGTCCGCATCCCGAAATCGTTCTATGCCCGCATCCAAGTGGTGGAATACCTGCGCGCGTTCTTATTTGGTCGGGTGGGATGGGATTATCTAGACAGCCTGCTCATCATTTCCGGCGCATTCGGGCTCTTCGATCGCCAAGCGGTTCTCAAGGTCGGCGGCTACCTCCATGACACGGTAGGCGAAGACATGGAGCTGGTGGTTCGGATGCATCGCTACCATCGAGAGCAGAAGATTCCATACCGGGTGCGGTTCATTCCAGAACCGGTGTGTTGGACAGAAGTACCCGAAGAACGCGCCGTTTTGGCGCGCCAACGCAACCGCTGGCAACGAGGCTTGGCAGATACTCTGTGGCGGCATAAGAAAATGATGTTCAATCCGAGGTATGGGCGACTCGGTTTCTTCGCGATGCCCTTCTTTTTCTTTATCGAGATGTTGGGTCCGATTGTGGAAGTGGGTGGTTACCTGTTCTTTTTCCTGTCGTGGGTGTTCGATGCCTTGAACATGGAATTCGCAGTGGTCTTTCTCGCCGCATCCATCCTATTAGGGATGGTGTTGTCCATTTCATCCGTGCTTTGCGAAGAATACACCTATCGACGTTACCCGAACATCTCCCACATTTTCATCATGTTTTTCTATGCGCTGATCGAGAACTTCGGGTATCGGCAGATGCATTCGTGGTGGCGATTGATGGGCTTGGTCGATTTTGTGAAGGGAAACAAATCGTGGGGGGAAATGACTCGGAAGGGGTTCGGAACCCAGCAACCGGCTGCCGCAGCCCCTGTCGTGAAGGTCGCCAAGCCACCGATGAAGTTTCCGTTCGGATTTCTGTTTCTGGCTTTATTCATCGGATCAGGAGTGGCGTTTAAGTTCCGTGAGACCATATGGCCGGAAGAACGCTACGATGTGGAGTATACTGGCAGGGATACACTGACCACTCAATCCGCTATCAGACCCGCGCCTGTATTCGAGTCCATGATACAAGCCACATCCTCTACACCCCAATTCCACTTTGTTCTGGGCACATTCCGCTCTCAAGATAATGCGCTTCGACTGCAAGCGTCACTAGGTACTCTTCGCGATAGTTCGAATGTGTCGACATCCCACCTCACATCGGGCGTGGAGGTCTATCGCGTATCCTTAGGCCGTTACGACAAGCCTTACATGACATGGCGTCTTCGCAAGCGGTTTGGGTTCGCTGAAGATCAATACCCCGACGCGTACACGGCTAAAATCGAGTAAGATCAGAAACGCGCTGTGACAGTCAGTCCCAAGCGCTGAACCCAGTACTGGTCCGCGGATTGTGTTGTGGTGCTCAATAGAGTGCTGTACATGTAGCCGGCTTCAATCAAGAGGTCCTGATTGGCCGCGTAGCCGACGCGAAGTTCAATGGCATAGCTGAGTTCGGGTCCGCTGATCGGAGCGTCGTACGGGGCTACGGTCTGCAATCCGAGGTTCGCCGTGGATTCGGCAAAGAATCGGGAGGATGCGGGCCTGTACGCGGCGATCAGCCTCGCTGTGGTCGTGTTCCACCATTTGGGCGCGAAAATGCCGCCGGTGGGATCGTCTTTCAGGAATGTTGTGAAACGGGAAGCGGCGCCAGGGGTAAGAGTGATGTCACCGGATTGTCGGCTCCAGCTATAATCGAGGGATGCGGCCGCAGTCTGGTTGCCGGTGCTGATCGCAGCGAGGCTCGCATTGGAGACTAAGGTATGGGCGCCGCGGAGGAGGAGGTGCGAGGCCCCGAGCTCGGTCAGGCTCACATTTCGTGCGATGAGACCCGGCGTGTCGAAGAATCCGTATCGGTTCGAATAGATGATGACGTTGGCAAATCGGGCCGACATCGCATAGGAAAAGTCCAAGCTCGAGCTGCCTGGGTAATAGGTTCCACCGATCAACACCGTGTAGCGCTGGTACTGTGCGCCTCCCATCATCACATACGCCTGTTCGTCGGTGTTGAACCGATCGGATAGACTGTTCACAGCTGTGAACCGTACTTGTGCGGTCACATCCGGCCTCCATCCGAAACGGATGCGTTCACTGAATAGGTAGGCGCGGTTTTCATCCGAATCCCATGGCATCACGATGGATGTGATCGATTCCGGCTTCATGCCTTGTTGGATACTGGTTCGCACCATCCTAGCGATGGTATTCGAAGGATATTTGTCTAAGATCGAGCTCGTTTGGACATAGGCGGATGTCAGATCGCCACGGTAAAACGCGACTTGTGCCAATCCGGCCAAAGCATCCGCGTATTGAGGGTCTGATTCTGGTACTCGGCGATATATCGTTTCGGCGGTGGCATAATCTCCGTTCCAAGAATGGGTTCTGGCGAGCAGGATCACCGCGTCGGTGTATTCTGGATATTCGTTGGTCAACGCCCGGAGTTGGACGATCGCTGAACGGAAATCCCCAGACCAAGCGGTTACTTGAGCTTTTCGGAATCGGATATCGGCATCACCCGGACTTTCTTGCAGACGAGCATTCAACAGAATGATGGCCTGTTCCCAATTCTGCCGTTCGATGTAGATGGTCAGTGAATCGGTCTGTGCGGATGCGGGACGAAAAGACAATACGAGCATCAGAATCAACAAACCGGAACGCATCATGGACGAAGGGATTTTTCGATATGGTATAAAATGTGCTGTCCGTCAGGAAAAGGAAAAAATCGGGTGCGTGGTGCGGTTTCGGGGAATTCGCCTTCACCTTTGCGGACGACCATAACATATACGGATCTCGCCGAATTGCAAAACACTTCGAAATATCCTTCCTCGTTTGCTTGGATGCGATAGTGATCGGCCTGAGGTTGGATCCACCAAGCATCTGTGAGCGCATAGAAAACGATTTCATGTGTATCGATGAGATCTTTTCGGAGGTAACCGCCCATCAGCATGTTGTCGCGATAAGGGGCCACATCAAACCGGACAGGTTCTTCCCAGTCAAGCGGTTGGCGGATGGAGTCGAAATAACGCCCGCCAACAGACAAGCCGACAGATTCGGACCACATGCTTCTGCGTCCATCTCGACCTTGAATCCAAACGCGGACAGAGTAGGAGCCTTCTTCCAGATCGCGTACGCGATGTCCGTTGGTTTCGGTATCCACCCATGTGATGTAAGGGATGCCGTCGTCGATGCGTGCGATTTCCAAGCGATAGGAGACAGCGTTGGAATCGGGCGTCCAAACGATATTGAAGCCTCTGAACATGTACCCTTGACTGAAATGCTCGCCGGCTTCAGGGGAACGGATGAAGGTCGAAAGATTCATCACAGAACCGGAATCGAATTGGATGTAGTCGCCTTGAAGCATGTTGCGAGTATCGCCGTGGGTCGGTTGCCACGATGCGGAGCCACGGTCAATGGCTACGTGTGTTCCACGGATGGATCTGGCGAGCCAAGCTTCATCGCTATCGCCCGGCAAACGTGTGCCGAGTGTGAGGGCGCCGTCGGATGTGGACAACACCGACGGAACGCGTGGAGATCCATTGAATCGTTTGTAGGAAAATTCGCCGTTCCATAAATAGATGCCTCCTTTGAATTCAACTTCGGTCGCTGAATTCAGAAATAAACTCGCTTCACCGGAGAAGGAGATCAAAGCTTGTGAATTCTCTTCGGTGCGGATGCGATCACGTGGCTGAATGATGTCGTCGGTGGCGATAAGCACCCAATCTGTGGCTCCTTCGGGCAAACGATATGCCTCGCCTGACACATAGGTCAATGTCGCAGGAATCGGGTCGGGTGCGCTCCGGAAAAATGGGGACGAATCGGAATTCAACAACCACCAGATGAGCACTCCGCACAAAAGGGTGAATAAAAGCAATATCCATACTTGGCGATTTTTCATGTCAAAAGGTAACGGTTTGTAAAAAAGAGTTCCGTTAAAAAACCTTCACTTCCTTCAGATGAACCACATAGGGCTTCCTCACCGGTTGGGTGAGGGCTTGGATGCTTCGGGTGTCGGCGGCCTTCGAAAACTCGACCACGGTATCGGGCGGATCGAACACGAAAATGCTGTCATTTTCATATCGGTATGCCTCGTTCATTAGGTTGTCCTGGAACAGATAATAGCCGATCACAGAGGTTTTACCGCCGGTTACGGCTTGTGTATCGGCTTGGGCTTGCTCCCATTGGGCTTCGGTCAAATCGTGTTTTAAGAACGTGGTTCTGAAGAATCGACGATCCAAAAAACGCCTGCAAAGATCCGATAGGATCGTATCCTTCTCATCGCACCAATATTTGATGCTCATTAGAATATCATGATCATCGAGCATGAGGTATCGATGGATCACCGCCTCGCTCAACCCTTTGGTGGCGGAGGGGGATTCGATCAGAAACCATTCCAAAGCGGGAGAGGTGATCTGGATTTTCTTGCCTGCACGCACCAAGTCGCTGGCACGAAGGATGACGGCGCGCAGCAGTTTGTCGGCGCTCAGCACAGTTTTATGTTGATACACCTGCATGTACATCAGCCGCCGGGCGGTGATGTAGTTTTCAATGGCATAGATGCCTTTTCGTTCGATCACCATCTGGCCTTTGCGTACCCGCATCGTCTTGATGATGCGGTCTATGCCGATACCACCCTCCAACACACCGGTGAACACACTGTCGCGCTTGAGGTAATCCAAGCGGTCGATGTCCAATTGCGAAGAGATGAGCTGATGCAGAAACGCTTTCGGGTGCTGATTCGTGAAGATGCGAATCGCGGTATCCAAAGCGCCATCGAATTCCACGTTCAATTTTTTCATCAATGCGAGGGTCATCATCTCATGATGGAAGTCGCTGATGAGGGTATTCTCCAAGGTGTGTGAAAAGGGCCCGTGACCGATATCATGCAAGAGGATCGCCGCCATGGTGCCTTCCATCTCGTCGTTCGATATGGTGGTGTTCTTTTCTTTCAGGCTGGCCAATGTGCGCTGCATGAGACCTAATGCGCCTAAGGCGTGCGAGAAGCGGGAATGCTCACTACCCGGAAAAACCAGATAACCTAGGCCAAGCTGACGTATTCGACGAAGCCGTTGCACATAGGGATGATCGACAAGCCGAAGAATGAGCCCTTTCGGAACTTGTATGAACCCATGGATGGGGTCTGTGAAGACTTTGTAGGATGTCTGAGCCAAGGGGAGGTAGGATAGGGAAACAAAAAAGTCCGCGTGAAGCGGACTTTTTAAGCAAGACAAAGAAATGAAAAAAGACTAAATCAGCCGTTTTTGCGGTTTTGGATATCCAAACGAACTTCTTGTGCAATTTTCTTCAGGTCCTGAAGAGCCTTGCGAGCGCGGGTACCTGCAGTTTTGTTGTCTTTGTTATAGAACTTGTCTAGATCACCGTCTAGCTGGTCGACCAGTGCTTTGATTTCAGAAAAACGACTCATGATTCACTCCAAAAATTAGTTTGAGTTGTAAAGAGATTAACAGGAGCTAGGCTCTCAGTTTCGTTGAAGCTACCTATAACGGATGCATCAGTCAATACAAACCCCCAAATTCTAACAATTAAAGGCATTTATTTCAATACTAGTGCACATGTCGCAGGGTTTTGCCCGAAGGAACACTGGGTAAGTTGGCACTGGAGGCGAGAATAACGGGATAGGAATATGACTTAAATTCATCCGGTATATCTTCTATAAAATCAAGAGGATGCTCCCAAGAAAAGTGGGAGGGTCCTTCGCGATGCATGACCGAATCGGCCTCGGAAAGGCTGAAAATCACGACATGATCGGCTGGAATCTGGATTTCAAGAAATCGTGTGAGCTCGGAGAGCGAAATCGGGGTCGTTTCGCCATTTTCATCCTCGATCAGGGTAGAAAAGACTCGAACCGTCTGCGTCGCATAGTCATGAAGTCGGGTTCGATCGAGGCTGATCTCCCCGTTTTGGCGACGGATCAACCCGCGTTGGTCGCCATGCACACTACTGCAGGATACGCCATAGTCGGCGAGCCAAGTCACCAGTTTTCGATTGATTTCGCGTGCTGCGCGTACGCTCGCATCTGCACGGAAGAGTCCGGTTTGGATCAAGGCATCGGTGTAACGTTCGGATGCGTGGATCAGAACGACATCCGCCTGTTTCACTTGTTTGAGCGCATGCCCGAACGATTTCATGAACAGCGCATTGCCCATATGGGTGTCATCCAAAACAATCAAAAGCGTCATTTGCGTAGAAACTCACCGGTGAAGGTGTAGGGTAGGAATTGGTTCACGGTGTGAGCCGACACGGTCTGGTCAGGATGATGCATATGGACAGCAGCCTGTGGGTTGTGCTCTGCCAGTACTTGCCGACAAGCTCCGCACGGACTAATAAAATCTCCCTTAAACGCCGTGATGCGCCATTCCAAAGGCTTTCCAAGACCATGTGAGATGAGTTTGGATAGGGCGATGCGTTCGGCGCAGAGTCCTAGCTGCCAATCGACCACTTCCACATTCACACCGCTGATCCAACCATCTTCAGTGCGCACAAGTGCCACAACAGGGAAATGACTGTGAGGCACGACCGCGATGTCTTTCAAGCGGCGGAATTGAGCTTGGATGTCATCCACAGAGATGAACGGATCCACGAATCGTCCTTTTGGCTCGTCTACGACCTGAACCGGGTATCCGAAACCCATCGCGGCCTCCATGTTCACTCCTGGCGGAATGAGGATGGCGACGGGTTCCACGCCTTCGGATAGGCATCCGAACACGGCGGACTGATACGCGCTGATGGTGAGCGGAAAGGATGCGTTTTCGACCCTCACACCTGGATACCACCGCATGTTGTTGCCGACGGCGATGCAAACCTCCGGATTCCCTGAATAGGGGACATAAGCCCGACTACGAAGGGTATCCCAAAGACTCATGGCAGAAGGCTGCGGAATACTTGGTCGGCCACGGCGGCACGAACTCGACCCACGCCCGTTGCGGTGCCTCGGTACGGATAGGTGCGGTTGGTGAGCACGATGATGGCAAGATTCTGATCCGGATCGATCCAGAAGCTGGTTCCGGTGAAACCGGTATGGCCAATGGTGTTCGGTCCGGCCAAGGTTCCTGCGGATGAGTAGCCATTTAGGGATTTCATGTCGAAGCCAAGTCCGCGACGATTGCCGTCAGCGGTTCGAGCGATAAACAGGTTCACGGTCTCTTCTTTGAGATAACGGACACCACCATACGTTCCTTTATTCAGGATGAGCTGCGAAAAAATGGCCAGATCCCGACCTGTGGAAAAGAGTCCGGCATGACCCGCAACGCCGTCAAGGAAGTACGCTCGTTCGTCGTGCACCGCGCCATGCACCCACATCTTGCGATAAATGGTGTCGTGCTCGGTAGGTAGAATTCGGTCGAAGAACCCGGCTCCACGACGCATCGGATTGTACATCGTGGACGTCATTCCCATCGGCGCATAGAAGGTGCGGTTCAAGTACACATCCATCGTGGTACCGGTAAGCTGGTCGATGATGGTGTTCAGCAAGATCATGCCGAGGTCGCTGTAGACATAGCGTTCGCCGGGCTTATTCACGAGAGGTTCATTGCGGATGGCGTTCAGAATCAATTCACGTGTGCGAAGTGAATCGACATAAACCCGGAACGGCGGCAGACCGGATGTGTGTGTGAGCACATGTCGGATGGTGATCCTTGCTTTGTCACCGGTTTTGTATTCGGGGATGAAGGTGGCCAAAGGCTCATCCAATTTTAGTTTGCCCTCATCCACCAGTTTCATGACGGCCAAGGTCGTACCCATCACTTTGGTGATGGAGGCCAAGTCGAACATATCGCTGGAGCGGACGCGTTTGCGCTTCGTGTAATCGTGATATCCGAATCCGGATTCATAGGCGATGATGCCGTTTTTAATGACGGTTACCGTCGCGCCAGGGAAGATGGAATCGCGGATGGCTTGGTCCATGATGGTGCGGATGCGGGCGAGTGAATCGGTCACGAACCCTGCGTTTTCAGCCGCATCGGCGCGAAGCATGACTTTCGGGATGGTGAGTCCGTCGCCGAACTTATAGTGTGTTCCTGGGATCGAAATCGGCAAGCGTCCATCGACGGTGCTGGCACCGAAGAGCGCGTGTGTGGCCGCATCCACCTGACTCTGAGTGTTTGCCCAAGCCAACAAATGCACATCCGCATCCGGAAGGTCGACTACGATATAAGGATTTCCGAAGGAAATCAGCACAACGGGCTTTCCAGTGGCTTTGAGGCGCTTCAGGAAGCGGCTTTGGGCATCGGTGAGGGAGATTTTGCCGGATGAGGTTTGCAAGAACACGAACGACCCAACCACGATGATGTCCGCATTGGCCGCTGCGGAAACGATCGAATCCAAATCCTCGGCTTTGCTGCGCTGATCGTAGTACCAGAACTTCACATCGGGATGGTAGTTGCGCAAAGCACGGGAGAATCCGGCGCCAGTGGTGCCGGAGCGATCGTCGGCGATGGAGACAGCCAATACGCGTCGGAAGCGATTGGTGCTGATAGGAAGGATGTTCTTATCATTTTTGATGACGGTGATGGAGCGCAAGGCCACTTCATCCGCCACGCGTTGGTACGAACGCGTCGCGATGGCTTCGGGCAAGGCGTCGAGGTCGATCGGCTTGCGATCGAACAGGTTCATCTTTTTCTTCCATTCCAAAATGCGTCGCACCGATGCATTGATGCGGTCGATTGACAATTCGCCTCGTTCTACGGCCACAACAGCAGCATCGAGACCAGAGGTGACATCGGGTGGAATTAGGAGCATATCGGCGCCGGCTTGTATGGCTCGAACGAGCGCCTCACCTGGTGAGTAGTGCTCCGAAATCCCTTCCATTTCCAACGCGTCGGTGGTGATGAGGCCTTTAAAGCCAAGTGAATCACGTAAGATTCCAGTCAGGATGTTCGGATCCAAGGTTCCTGGCAGGCCGGGCTCGGAACCAAGCTTGGGGAATGCGATATGGGCGCTCATCACGCTTTCAACTCCGGCGTTGATCGCGGCGCGGAATGGAACAAGTTCCACGGAATCCATACGAGCCCAATCATGGGCGATGATCGGCAAGCCGATATGCGAATCCGTGGCCGTGTCGCCATGACCTGGAAAATGCTTCACCGTTGAGACCAAGCCCGCATCGCGCACACCACGGATGAACTCGAGTCCGAACTGGGTGACGAGCTCTGGATTTTCGGAATAACTGCGTGTGTTGATCACGGGGTTGGCCGGATTGTTATTCACATCCATCACTGGCGCAAAAATCTGATGCACACCCACGGCTTTGGCTTCCATGGCAGTGATGTAGCCTTTCATGTAATCCAATTTCGGATCACGGGTAGCGGCGACGGCCATGGCCGGAGCGAAGCGCGTGGTACCGTTGATGCGCATGGCCGCACCGAATTCCATGTCTTGGGAAATCCATAACGGAATCGTGCTGATGGCTTGCAGTTTGTTCGTGAGAATGGCTTGATCGTAGATGTTGCCACGCGAGAAGATGAATCCCCCGATCTGCTCTTGGGTCACCATCTGTTCCACACGCTGATAGCGGTCGGAGTCGAACGACTGAAACTCACCATAGGCCCATACATGCATCATTTGGGCAATTTTTTGCCGAACCGTCATCTGAGCCATCAGGCTGTCGATGTCGAGGTTTTGGCTTGTCCCAGGAGTGTCGAACCCGAGAGAAATAATGGTTCCGGTGGATCGGGGAGTACACGACATCCCAACGAATAGAACGACGATTAGAAGACGGATCATGGAATTATATAGCGTTGAAAATCATGCGGCAGGCACCAAGAGCCGGATCGGCTTTCTTTGTGGCCCATACCGCGTCAGGACGTAACGAGTTCACAGAAGATTTAAGATGTTCGCGGAATACCGGCGCGTTGAAAAGCCCGCCGATCACAGAAATCGGGGTTTTCTCCAATCCCAAGGCTTCCGCACAGATCGAAATCTGAGTGGCTAAGCGGGATGTGTTTTCTTTGAGGATGCCCAGGCTCACCGCATCCTTTTCTTCGGCGCCTTGAATCACCAATGGAGCCAGTTTCGATGGAACCAGATCCGTGTCATAAACTTTTTGAATGAGCACATCGCGCGAACGGATGTCGAATTCTTTGGCTAATAAAGCCGTCAGGATCGTGCTATCGCCTCCATCCAGTGCTGTGCAGATGGCGTAGAGCGATTCCTGCCCCAAGCGATATCCCCCTGCCGGATCGCCAATCAAATAGCCATAACCTCCGGCGCGTTCCCAACGGGACCCCGCACGACCCAATACCATGCTTCCGGTTCCGGTGATCACAAGGATTCCA
Source organism: Balneolales bacterium (assembly GCA_041749075.1). Lineage (GTDB taxonomy): Bacteria > Bacteroidota > Rhodothermia > Balneolales > HLUCCA01 > CAMTWZ01. Next base: position 79,839 of record JBGTBY010000038.1, read on the forward strand.
TCCCCGTTGTTGAAGGCGTCGGCGTGGGCGATGTGGGCGTCGGATGTGACCAATATGGTCCATTCCGGATAGATCGCATTCAAGGCATCGGTAAGTCGTTCCTGTTCAAATGTTCGGCCACCACCGGCAACACCGAGGCACAATCCGCTGATGTCCCACATGGGATGGGAGATGCGCATGGTTTCGACCAAGCGCGTGACGCCAGCCACTTGGTCTTCCAAGGGCATCATGCGGGCGTGTATGGAAGGACCGGAGTCTCTGTAAACTTCCTTCAAATGCTCATCGACGGCGATCAGGGTCGATTTCGTGCCGCCTGCATCTATCCCAAGCAGAATATTCATTTCGTGGTAGCAGGATGTAAGGTCATGGTCCGGATGCCGTCCGCATCCGAAATGGTCGAAGAATGATGGAAAATGCGGGTTTTGCCTGAGATCCACAACCATGTTTGGTCTCCGAAATGCGTTCCGAGTGGGTTTCCGGATTGACCGGTAGGCAAGACGCTCCGGCTGTATCGCAGATCGCTGAGGTCCACGATTCGACGAATACTGGGCCCCAAAGTCATTTCGTAGGGGTTATGCCAATCGTACTGGCCGTTGTTCACGGTTCTTGAATGACCCGGAACGGAATAAGGTCCTTTGCTCAACACATTATTTAGCACAACCTTTAACACGCCCGATGCACCCGGGGCTTGGGCAGCTTCACGGAACAACGGCGGATCCAACGTGATCTGATGCAGGTTCTCCCATCGCCATTCCACAGGCTCAGTGCCAAAGCGAGCCACAAGATCATCCAATGTTTGCTTCATGCTGATGATGATCACCTCATCGCTCACCTGCCCTTGCTTGATGTGATGCGATATCAGTCTTGTCGGAAGATTCTGCATTCGGATGAAGTTGTCATAGGCCGCATCCCCCAACATCGGAAGGAAGGTGTTCCGCGTCAGGTTCATGAAAAAGGATTCGAAGATGCTTGCCGCCGTAGCGCTTGTGGTGAAACGGTAATCCCAGTTCAGCAGATAGGGGATGGCGGCCATGATCAGGGTGTCTTCCGATGTCTGCAGCGCGGGCAAAATCAAGGGAGTCAACTCCCGTGCGCTCACACTCAGCACATCATTCTGCAAGGCTTCGAAGTCAGCGACAGTGAACCGTTTCTTTTCCGAAAGGACTTCCGTGATGCGTTGCTGCCTGGATTCCGGCTCCCAAAACGCCGTCAAATAGGGCGCATAATCTTTCACTGGCGGATTGTTCGCATTGCTGATGAAGCCCGATGCCGGGTTGATGATCTTCGGCAAATTCGCATAAGGGATGTACCCTGTCCAGTGATCCAGCGGATCTGCGGCATTTCTCAATCGCAATGGATCGCGCCGGACCGGCTGATTTCCAATCGTGAACAGGCCGATGTTACCGGATCGATCACCATACACCATGTTCAAGCCCGGAACGCCGAATCCGGCCAAGGCATTTTGAAATTCTTGAAAGGATGTCGCCCAGTTGATACGATAGATGACCGATCCTTCATGGCTCACATCCTGCCCGCTCCAACGCAATGCGAGCAATTGTCCTTCCACCAATGGTTTGTTCGGATAAATATCATTGATGATGGGACCGAATTCGGTCATCCGGATCTCCAATGCCTCTTGGCGACCTTCTTTCGTTTTGATGAGTTCACGGATGTAAGTGAACGATGTCATCGAGTCGCTCAGGTATTGGCTTCGATCCACCGGATTCACATCGATCTGGAAAAAATCGGTGTTGTCCGCCATGAGACTCGTGAAACTCCAACCTAGCTCATCATTCTGACCCAATACCACAAACGGTGCCCCTGCGATGGTCGCACCGGCCACATTCTTGCCGTTCAGGTTCATATGGATTTCATACCAGAAGCCGGGCATGTCGAGGCCGAGATGCGGATCACCAGCCAGCAAAGGATATCCGGTCTGTGATTTGGATCCATCCACCACCCAAGCATTGCTGCCGACTCCGGTTCCTTTGTTGTTCATGATGGATCGGATGTTCAACTCCGTATCCAGAAACGATAAAAGGGTGCTGTCTTGGCTGGTGGGTCCGCTGCGAGGCCATTCGGGGATGAGGGCGTTCAGCTGGTCTTCAGGAAGGCGATTCTCCAAATACCCCAACATCACTTTGCTCCACCATCCCACATTCAATTCCCATCCCATTAAACGTGTGACTCCGATACTATGCGCCGGGGTCCATTCCCAAGGGGTGATTCCGGTCAAGGAATATTCGATGGGAAGCTGATTGCCGGCTTTCGTGATGTATTGATTGATGCCATCGCTGTAGGCTTGATAGATTTTCATCTGCTCGGCGCTGGTTTCGGCTTCGATTTGTTTGGCCGTGCGCATGAATCCCATGGTGCGGTTGAATCGATCAATGGGAAGGGCGTCTTCCCCGAAAAACTCAGCGAACCGGCCTTCCAACACCAGTTGTTGAAGGGTCAACTGCCAGAGGCGATCCTGCGCATGCACATAACCGACCGCGAAATACAGGTCTTCCTCATTGGTGGCGAAGATGTGCGGAACCCCATAGTCATCCCAATAGATGGTGACGGATTCGTTCAATCCGGGCAGCTCCAATGTAGCCTCGTATTCGGGTTGCGGACGCACGATGGTCCAGTAGTAAGCCAATCCGATTACGCCGAAAAGGAGGATGGCGAAAAAGGCGATGTAACGGAAAAACTGTTTCATGAGGCGAAAAACCTTAAATTTTAGACTCAAATTTACACAGCTTGCACCCCGTGTCCGAACTCAAACTTTTTCCTTCGCCCGACTTTCTACTTTCTCTCGCCTCTTCCCATGGAACTCCACTCTATGTGTATGATGAAGCCCGCATCCGCGCACGCTGCCGCCGACTGAAAGCCGCCTTCCAAGACCTGCCTGTCCAACTGCTCTATGCGGTGAAGGCGAACGACAATCCGCATATCCTGAGCATCATAAAGGAAGAAGGATTCGGGTTCGACACCGTCAGTTTTGAGGAAGCCTTGCTTGGTTTGGCCGTCGGTGTGAAGGCGCGCGACATCTTTTATACCGAGAATAACATGACGGATGAGGAGATGCACGAGGCAATCGGATCGGGCGTTTATTTGAACATCGGGTCGTATTCCAGGCTCGAAGCCTTTTGCAAAGCCGGCGGACAAGAATGCAGCATCCGAGTGAATCCGGCGATTGGTGACGGACATCATGCGAAAGTGGATACCGGCAATCGTGATTCAAAATTCGGAATTCGGTTGGATCTGATTCCGGAAGCCGTGGCCATGGCGAAAAAGCATCATGTCCGCATCAATGGGCTGCATCTTCATATCGGAAGCGGCATCAAGAAGCCGGATAATCTGATTGCGGCGATGAAAACGCTGATGTCGGTCGGCGATTCCCTTCCTGATCTGGAAAAGATGAACTTCGGCGGTGGCTTTCCGATCCCATATCATGATGGGGAGGCGGAATTCAACATCGAACAGTTCGCCAAGAAATCGGCAGAGATCTTCGCAGGCAGAAAACTGACCTATGTGTTTGAGCCGGGACGATGGATTGTGGGTCCGGCAGGACTACTACTAACGACCGTGAATACGGTGAAAGACCAGGGGCGCATCACGTTTTTAGGTACGGACACGGGGTTCAATCATTTGCTTCGGCCCGCCCTATACGAGGCGTGGCACGAGGTGAAGAACGTCACCCGGAGCGGCGCGTCGGCAGACCAGGTCTATACCATTGCCGGCAACATCTGCGAAACCGGTGATATCTTGGCGGAAGACCGCAACCTCCCGAAAACCGAGATTGGCGATCTCTTGGCCTTATGCGATACGGGCGCTTATGGGATGACGATGGCATCGGGATACAATCGGCGTCCGCTGCCGGCCGAGATATTGATTGGGGAAGGGGGCGTGGCGAGGGTGGTGCGGCCCCGGAAATCCGCACAACAAACTGTGAACGATTTTCTAACCGAAACCGGAGTGAACTCATGAAACGCATCGAACATATCGCCGTCGTGGGCGGCGGAACCATGGGAAACGGCATCGCGCATGTAGCGGCTCAAAACGGATTCCGCACGACGCTCATTGACATCAACCAAGCTGTTCTCGATAAAGCGAAAGCGACGATCGATAAGAATCTGGGTCGATTGGTCACGAAGGAAAAGATCACTGCCGAGCACCATCAGCAAACACTGGCGCGACTCACCTTCGCCACGGATCTCGCTTCGGCGGTTTCGGATGCGGACTTGGTCGTTGAAGCCGTGAATGAAAGCGTGGATCTGAAGAACAAGATTTTCAGGACATTGGACGAATCCGCGCCCGCTCATGCGATTCTGGCAAGCAATACCTCATCCATTTCGATCACGAAGATCGCGAATGCCACGAAACGTCCGGAGCAAGTGATCGGGATGCACTTTTTCAATCCCGTTCCGATGATGAAGCTCGTGGAGGTCGTGAAAGGATATAAGACCTCGGACGCGGTTGCCGAAACCATCCGCGACCTATCCGTGAAACTGGGCAAAGAACCGGTCTTGGTGAATGATTATCCGGGATTTGTGTCCAACCGTGTTCTGATGCCGATGATCAACGAAGCCATTTATTGCGTGTATGAAGGCGTTGCCACGCCCGAAGCCGTCGACAGTGTGATGAAGCTCGGAATGGCGCATCCGATGGGACCGTTGCGCTTGGCCGATTTCATCGGGTTGGATGTCTGCCTCGCCATTCTGAATGTCTTGTATGATGGATTCAAAGATCCGAAGTATCGCCCATGTCCGCTGCTCGTCCAAATGGTGGATGCGGGCGTGCTGGGGGATAAAGTGGGGCGGGGATTCTACTCGAGCGCTACTTAGAGGCTCTAGAATTTTAAATGATAAATTTTAAATGTTGGTACTTCGAGGTTGCACGGCGCTTCAAAACAAATAATCAATTTTAAATTTGAAATTTTAAATGATAGAAGATCCAGATAGCGCGGAATTTCCGGATTCTTTTAGGACTCACTTAATTTAAAATTTAACATCTAAAATTAATGTACCTCGATAATTCGCCCGATTTAGAAGCATCGCACACATCATTTAAAATTTACAATTTAAAATTACCCCAACTTTTTAACGTCTATTGATCCGGTTCAAAACCGAAGTTTATAAGGGATAAGAAATGATCGATCTCCGCTCCGATACTGTCACAAAACCAACACCGGGAATGCTTCAGGCCATGATGTCGGCTGAGGTTGGGGATGACGTGTTCAAAGAAGACCCGACGGTGAATGCCTTGCAGGAGCGGGTGGCGGCGATGTTCGGGTTCGAGGCGGGATTATTTGTGCCATCTGGAGTGATGGGAAACCAGTTGTGTGTGAATCTGCTCACGAAACCCGGCGATGAAATCTTGCTCGACAAGACAGCCCACATCTTCAATTATGAGAGCGCCGCGGCGCCGGTGTTGTCGGGTGTGCAATTGCATACGGTGAGCGGTCCGCAGGGAATTCTTACTCCGGAAATTCTGGAAACCGGATTTCGTGCCCATAACGATTGGGATCCAAGAACCTCGGTCATCGCCCTTGAGAACACGACGAACAAAGGTGGCGGGGCGTATTACACGAAAGAAAATCTGCTATCGATACGTAAATTGGCGGATGCCAAAGGTGTGGCCGTGCATATCGATGGGGCGCGGATATGGAATGCGATGGTGGCTTCGGGCATCGAGCCGGCTTTTTTCGGAACCGTTGCCGATACGATGTCTGTCTGTTTCAGCAAGGCGCTCGGGGCGCCGGTGGGGTCGATGGTGTTGTGCGGGAAGGACAGAATCCGCGACGCATACCGCCGTAGGAAGCAGTGGGGAGGGGGGATGCGTCAGATCGGACTCTTGGCTGCCGCCGCGGATTATGCGCTCGACCATCATCTTAAGTTGCTGGCTGAGGATCATCGTCGGGCGAAAGAGCTGGCCGTGGCGCTGAGCAAGCATGCGGAGTATACCGTGGATCCGGATTCGGTAAAGACCAATATCGTGTTGTTTGACGTGAACGATGGGGACGTGGCCGGCCAATTGGCGCGGTTTAAGGAGAGGGGCGTGGCGATGGTGGGGTTTGGTCCGAAAACCATCCGCGCCGTGTTTCATTTCCAGGTAGAGGATGGGGATTTGGAGAGAGTGATCAGAGGTCTGTGATCGGTTATTTGATAGAAGTAACATGTCACTTGCGGACAGTTGTACTTATTGCACTGTCAAATATCCATAACATTATATCAATCAATAAGATACCGCAAGAAATCGTTACGTAATTTCTCTGTGGAATCTGTGGAATGCGGGTCCTTCGCTGCGGGCTGCGCCCTGCGCTCAGGATGACAAGTTATTGCTTTAAATAAATTGGCGGCATAACCATTTCCTAAGTGCACTGGGGATTTTGTTATGCCGCCTCTTCTTTTTTTATAGATGCGGTTGTTCTCCTGTATATTCGAACGATCCGCACTTATTTCCAATTATTTTGCTACTGAATCCAATGGCAAACCCCTCAACTCGCACACCGTTTTTTGGATTACTTCTCATTCTCATTTCGATTGGTTGTGCTCCAAAAGTCAATACGCTAGAATTGAATCCTGATGTTACGTTTCCGATGCGTGGCAGTGGTTCAGAGAACGAGTTGGAGCACTTTTTTCCACTTCCAGAAGACACCACGGGGATTGGTGCCATTTTTGTCGCAAGAGTCACAAAGACATTCGATTTTAGCAAATCGTCAAGCTCAGATCTTGGGTACGGCCTTTTCCGCATGCGTGCCGGATATTTTCAAGCCAACCACTACAGAGTAGAGACCCCGAAATGCACAAGGTCCAATAATCCTTGTGAGGTTGTGCTTGGATTGTTCAGGACAAAAGAAACCTTCATACCTAGTCGGGACACAACTCTTTCGAACGCGTACATCATTTTTGGTCCCAAAGTCTCTGTCAATTCAAGCTACTTGAGCTTCACCCTCGACAGTTTGCAGATTGAGCTGGATCCATTTAAATATTGGATGTTCAGAAACACCCGGTTGCGCCCAATGGTGTTGAACAGTGGCGGAAATCTAATGGGGACCACGATTACCCTCGGCACCAAGAGTCAACCCGTACAGTATCTTCAAGTTGCCGGTACTGGCGCTCGACCGGGTATTTCACCTACAGGAGGTGTTGGAGTGAGCATCAGTAGAGGATCGTTTCAACCCGTCTCGCAAGAATTAGCGATTTATCTTCTTCAATTGTTGGAGAGGCAGGTCGAACCTGTGGTCTCAGTCGACTGAAAACTGCCTTACATTGGAGGCATGAACTCTCAAACCTGGTCCGCTCTCATCCTCGCCCTCGGGCTCATCCTTGCCGCGTCGGTCATCGCACTCACCTGGCGCTCGAATAAACTGACGGACCAGACCATCACGGTCACAGGGTCCGCATCCACCACGTTCCGAAGCGATCTCGGCGTGTTGAGGGTCAGCATCAACGCGACAGGACCGACCGCGAGCGACGCCTATGGCCGCCTCCGCAGCAGAGTCCCCATCCTCAAAGGGTATTTGACTGAGAAAGGGATTGCTCCTGATGCGATTTCAGAGTCTCCGATGTCGTCTTATGCTCGCGAAGAGTATTCGAACAACGGCATGCCGACGGGCCAAATCCTATTTCATAGCTATTCGCAGCGGTTTGAGATCCAATCAACGGATGTGGAGCAGATCCACGCACTGGCGCTGTCCATCGCCTCTTTGGTGGAACAAGGTGTGGATGTGTCGGTCGAATCGCCGGAATATCATTTTTCCGGACTTGATAGTCTTCGCATCATGATCCAAGCCGAAGCCGCTGCGAATGCCACGGAACGAGCCAAAGCCATCGTGGAAGCGACCGGACGTGATATCGGTCCGCTGACCGGTGCGCGGATGGGGGTTCTTCAAATCACCCCGGTCTTATCGAACACCGTCTCGGATTACGGAATGAACGACCTGAGCTCCATCGAGAAGAAAATCATCGCGGTCGTAAGCGCGACATATAGAATTTATTGATTAGATCACTGATTATGTCCTTTCAAAAAATCGTTGTAAGAGGAGTATTTTAGGACAACTGCAATGGTATTAGATCTCAAAATAAGATTTGCATTATCAAACCTGATCTTTGCTCTGAAGTACAGAGTCTCTAGAAAAGTATACCTAATAGCATTAGTATTTCTAACAGTGTTATTTTGGTTTGTATTCCTTAAGCCAATAAGAAATGATGGGAATATGTACATTGATTACTGGCTTGACTTTGAAAACGATTCTTACGCGTTATTCTTATTCGAAAAGTATACTATTTACGACTTAATAGAACCAAAGTACTTATTCGGAATTACTTCCAACGATCGTTCTGAATTCTATCAACTACTTGACAGTCTGGAATTCTTTAAATTAGACATAGATAAGTACTCTGTTGTTAGTCATTATGCTGTGGGAACAGACACTTTAGCTTTTTTAACTGGTTTAGATGTGGCGAGCCAGATATATGTGCATTTAGATAATATTAAAGTGAATGATTTCTTTAGAAAGGATGCTCTTGTTAATATCAATATGACAGGAGACTATTATTCTATGACCGTACATGATTATCAAGATAACTTTGATATATTTATTAAAATAGAGTCAGGATATGTAACTACATACTCTTTAAGATTGTAAGATTGTTATACTATCTATTGTTGATAATAAGTACATCAATATGCAAAAATTGTGGATGCTATAGTAATATATAAACATAATCTGGAGAGTAGCTTCAATGGGACAAAAAAAAAGATACGAATGGGTCAAAGATTATGTTGATAGATACGTTAATCTCATAAATTCAGGTCGCTTCGAAAGTATTGATTTACTAGCAAGGGAAAAGGAAGCACATCTTCCCAAATATCTTTATAAATACTATTCTGCAAATGAGTTCTGTATATCTAGTATCGTAAATAACAGTGTCTATCTTACTAAACCTGCTGACTTTAATGACCCATTTGATAGCTTTATTTTGAAAGATGAAAAGTTATTCGTTAAAAAAATGATGATTAATTCAGTCATAAAGGATAGAACTACGGAGTTTGGATCTGCCAATCATTTCTCTGAAATAGAGTATTATAGTCTATATAATGCACCAATTACCTCAAGAAACTCTTCATATAGCGGCTATAAAGAAGGATTTGAATCTTTACTTAGCAGGATACTAAGATCAAAGGCGAACCAGTTTCAACATGAGGTATACTTAAGTAAAGCCGAATTCTATCATGAGGTAGCTCAAATTATGAAGAATGTTAGAGAGAAAACTTTTTATATCTCCTGTTTTTCTCATTTTGAAAGTGAAACTGAATTTGAAAATCAAACAGTAATGTGGTCACATTACGCAAAGAATCATACCGGTATATGCGTCAAATACTCAGTAAAGAGTTTTGAATTGGAAGAACCGATTAGAGAATCAATTTTGTGTGGCATGTATCCTGTTTCATATACATCAAGAGTTCCGATGCTGGGTTATCGTGATTTCTCATCTGCTATCAAGAATATGGATGGGGACTACGAATGGAGTAATCATACCCATCGGAAATTATTTAAGATGGTCCTAACAAAATCCAGATTTTGGAGCTATGAGAATGAGTGGAGACTTGTTTTAGATGCTAACATAGGTGATCTAATCATGAACCAATCACTGCCTTTTTTTAAGGTTGATTCTATATATTTAGGGTGTCGAATGAAAAGTGATATCAAATTACTCTTTAAGAAGCTAACAAATCAACTTAACGTGAAGCTCTTTGAATCAACACTAGCTGATAATCGACTTGCATTGACCTATAATATGATTAACAATGAAACAAAAATCTACAATGAATCTATCCAACATTATAAATACAATCTAAATAAGGAAGAAAAATCTAATAATAATGTTATTAGCCAATTTCTTAAGGAATATGACCTCGTGAGAAGAGAAATGCAAAAGTAAGCTATATTGATAAAATCAATTCTATAGTATTTGTATGCTTGTATTGTACTCCCTACTTCTTTTCCTCCTCCAACCTCCGTCCACGGCTACGGTATCCGGGCGCGTGGAGCTCGGCGAAGCCCGTATCCAGCAATCGGGTGCGCGTTCGCAATCGCGCTATTCGCGCAATCGCACCGCAGGAGCCGCACGTGAGCAGGTTCCGGTGCTGGTCTGGATCGAAGGCGTCGATGCCGTATCCCGCGCCAACTCGGAACCTCCCGTACTGAATCAAAAAGACACCAAGTTCGAGCCGAGATTGGTTGTGGTCGTCGCCGGACGCACCGTCCGCATCCTCAATTCCGATCCCATCTATCACAATGTGTTCTCCCTGTCGGATGTGAAACGCTTCAATGTGGGTCGGCGGCCAGCCGGCGAGCATGTGGACGTGCGTTTCGACACTCCTGGCGAAGTCCAAGTGTTTTGCGACATCCATTCAAGCATGAACGCCACCATCCGTGTATTGCCAAACACCACGCATCAATGGGTTGTGTTGGATGGGGCGGATGGATTCCGGCTTCCACCTGTACCCGCCGGACGCTACACCGTGCATGTCTATGCTCCCGGTTATGGGGAATTGAGGCAATCGGTGAATCTTTCCTCTGGCCAAAGGCTGGAGATGGAGGCGTTTGTTCTGGAACCTTGATTCGTTAGTGGTTTGTTGTTAGTTGTGGAAATCCGAAATCGGAAATCAGAAATCACCTACCTTCAACATTTAAAATTCAACATTTAAAATTTCCCAGTTGAGGACCACATTACGCTTCAAGTTATTAGTCAGCTTCACCAGCATCATCTTGGTGGTGGTGGCGATTGTGACGGTGAGCGTGAGTCGTGTGGTGGAAAACCGAATCCGTGCCGACATCACCCGGAATTTCCAAGAGACCGGACAGATTTTCGAGCGCATTCAGGAAATCCGATTCCGATTGTTGTACCAGACAGCGACGCTGATCTCCGACATCCCGAATCTTAAAGGCGTGATTTCGACCAAAGACGAAGCCACGATCACTGCTTTTCTTCGCGATGAATTGTCTCCGATCGTCGATTTCGACCCGGTATTGTCAGATTCATTGGTGGAATTCGCGGGGTATCTGAACCCCGATTCGCTTGGAATCTTGTTAGTGGTCGACCGTGATGGGTACCCGATGGGTCAACTGTCCTCATCCGAACTGCTGCGGTATTCGTTGGCAGATCGACCCGGAATCCGAACGGCTTTGGCCGGCGAATATCCCGACCAAGCCTACTTATGGGAACAAGACGGACGCTGGTTCACGGTGCTGTCCGTGCCCGTTTGGGCCGGAAACGATGTGATGGGTGTGTTGTCGTTGGGATATCCCATTCGCCAATTGGAAGCCGAACAACTTTCGCGCGATACCGGTTCTAGTGTCGCATTCCTGATCGACAATCGGTTGGTTGTGGATGCGTTCGATATGCCGAGTGAATCGGCTGTGTTGAGTAGGGCCATTCATTCCGCTTCCTTCGATGTGGTGTCGAGGAATGAAGCCGTGCTGACCGAAACAATCATCAACGGCGATGATTGGCTCTTATATGTGGCTCGGATGTTGCCCGAAAGCAATGGATTCTATGCCGTGGGACGATCGCTGACCTTAGCCCTGGATCCCGTCCGAGATCTTCAGAGTCTGATTCTCCTATTCGGATTGGGCGCACTGGTCTTGGCAGTAGGAGTCAGTTTCTGGCTCACATCCCGCATCAACCGTCCGATTCAACTGCTGATCCAAGGCATCCAACGCATCGAAGGGGGAGATTACGGGCAGGATGTCCCCATCACAACGAACGATGAGCTTCGTCAGCTCACAGAGACCTTCAACCGCTTGGTGACCGGCCTCCGCGAGCGCTTGCAGATGCTCAAATTCGTGTCGAAATCGACCTTGGAAGCCATTCAGAACAACTTGTCGTCGGTCGAGCCAGGTGGTGAGCGAAAAGAAGTGACGGTTTTTTTCAGTGATGTCCGTGGGTTCACGCGATGGAGCGAGAATCGCGCGCCGGAAGAGGTGATCGACATGTTAAACACCTGCTTGCGGTTTCAGGCTGACATCGTGAAAGAATTCGGCGGGGATGTGGACAAATTCGTAGGTGATGAGCTTGTCGCCGTTTTTGAAGGAGATAAGAAGGAAGCGAATGCCGTGAACGCCGCCATCCGAATTTTGAGTGTGATGGATGGCGTAATGGGCGAACATCCCGACATTGCGATCGGAGTAGGCATCAATACCGGTGAAGTGGTGATGGGAGCCGTGGGCAGTCGCGATCGCATGGATTACACCGTGATCGGAAATCATGTGAATCTGGGAGCGAGACTGTGTTCAAACGCCAAACCCGGACAGATTTTGATCTCATATCCTGTGTTCGAACGACTTGAACGCCGCATCCAAACCAACGAATTGGAGCCGATTTCGGTGAAGGGGATTGAGAAGCCAGTTAGGATCTACGAGATCCTCCTTGATGAAAAGATGAAAAGATGAAAGGATGAAATGATGAAAGCTCTATTGATGATTGTCTTGGTGTTCGTGACGTCGCCTGCTTTTTCGCAGGTGACGGTAGGTGGCTTGATGGATCTCGAATTCCGGATGGCGGGAAGCGATGCGAAACCCTACATCAATCAAACCCCATCCCCAAAACCGACCATCTTTTTTCCGAATGCGAGGGTGTTCGTGGATGCCGTCATCAGCGATGAATGGTCGGTTCTAGCCGTTTTGCAAAGCGATTATTATGGGTCGAAATCTCCTCATCCGCTGTTTCTATCCTTGGCTCAGGTGACGTGGATGCCGTTTGAGTCCGATTTCGCTCTTCATGCGGGACGTATCGTCATTCCGGTCGGCATCACAAGCGAACGATTTCTATCATCTGAAAATCCATTGCGCCATCTTCCGATGAATCATGAGTGGGGGATGCGGGTGGATAAGAAGTGGGGGTTGATTACAGGTCCCAGGAATTATGCGGTCGCGCCCGGACTCACCTTCGTATACAATCGGATGTACACGCACGGAATCTCCGCACAAGGGACGGTGGCGAACGCCGTTGACTATCATATCGCGGTGGCGACTTCGGCTCCATCCGGCTTCAATGAATCCGGTGAATACTCGATTCCGGCGGTGATGGGCAGAATCGCCTATCAGCCAGTGGTGTGGATGCGGCTCGGTGGCTCGTTCGGACATGGTGCATATATGAGGAAAGATCCGATGAACGATCCGGTTTTATCGGATGCCGACCGTGAATCGCTGACGCAAACCCTAATTGGGGGCGACATCACGCTAGATTATCGCTACGCGCGGATTTCGTATGAATTTCTGCAATCCGATTGGAAAGTGGTGGCGATCGATCGGACCGTGGTGCCGAACACGGCGTCCAACACGTGGACATATCCGGCGCAATCCCATATGGTTGAAGGAAAAATCGATGCCCCATTCCAACCCGGATTGTACGCCGCGTTTCGATACGACCGGATTTCAGTGAGCAAATACGCCTATGCTCTGGGGACCTTGCAACGCCTCGAATTCGGGGTTGGAAAGAAACTGAACCAGTCCGTAACCGCCAAAGCCACCTACACAAAAGGCTGGAACGAAGTCCCCGATTTGAAAGATGATGTGTTCGGAGTGCAATTATCGGTAGGTTTCTGACATGAAGAAGTCTGTCTATGCGCTCCTATTGATGATATTTGGATGCAATCAACCTGAAATCGAACGTCCAGCTACCGAACCGGATGATGTGATCGGGACATCCACACGTTGGGTGGGCACGCTTCCTTGCGCCGATTGCTCCGGTATCGCATATGATTTGGCGTTGAATGCTGAGACAGGTCGATTCACCCTCATCAACACCTATCTCGGCACTAGGGACGGCGACCGGACCTATACCCGCACAGGGCGCTACTCTTGGACTGAAACCATCGTCTGCACCCTTCCGGAACCACCAGAACCCGAAGAATGCTTCATGCTGAAGAATGTGGACACCTTGCTGAAGTTGGACCGTGCGGGGAATGTGTTTGAATCGGAGTTGAATTACGAGCTTTCCCGTCAATAACCCCCAGCTTAAGCTGGGGAAAAAAAGGCAAGATTTAGGTTGACAATATGAATGAATGTTAATATGTTCATATATGCAAACCGACATCATCCGCAAAATCGATTTCGAGAAGCTCGAACGCGCCGCCGAGATCCTCAAAACGATTTCGCATCCCGTCCGACTCGAAATCATCGAGCATCTCGCCGAGGCCGAGCCACTCTGTGTGGGCGATCTTCAATCGCGTCTGCGTTCAGAGGTGGAACAGTCGATGCTCTCGCATCATCTCATCAAGATGAAAGACAAAGGTCTGTTGGCCTGCGAGAAGCGCGGCACGCACATGTACTATCGCTTGGCGGACCGCACGGTTCTCACCATGTTCGATTGCCTAGCTAAGTGCACCTTGCTGTGATCATCCTTGCCTACATATTGGCGTTTCTCATCGGACTCACCCTGGCCCTCATAGGCTCTGGTGGATCCATCCTCACCGTTCCGGTTTTGGTTTACATTCTGAATGTGGATGCTGTGACTGCGACCGCCTATTCTTTATTTATAGTGGGGATGACGGCCATGGTCGGCGCCATTCCTTATCTGAAAAGGGGAGAGTTCAGCCGCGATGCGCTGATCTGGTTCTCGTTCCCATCCATCGCCGCGGTCTATCTCACACGCGCCTACCTCGTGCCATCGCTGCCTGAGGTATGGTTTTCTCTCGGCACGTGGTCCATCGACAAAGGCCAAGGCCTGCTTATCCTCTTCGCGATCCTCATGTTGGTATCGGCGATATTGATGCTTCGTCCGTCGCCCATCGAAACCTTGCCATCCAAGCCCCGCATCGGCCTGTTGCTTATGGAGGGCGCCGGGGTCGGCATCCTCACCGGATTGGTAGGAGCAGGTGGCGGATTTCTCATTATTCCGGCACTTGTTCTTCTTGCCGGACTCCCCATGAAAACAGCAATCGGTACATCCTTGGCCCTCATCGCCCTGAAATCGATCATCGGGTTCGGTGGCGATCTCCAAGCCGGCATGACTCCGGATTGGACCCTGCTTATCGGCTTCACCATCATTGCGATGGCGGGAATCTTATTTGGCGCGCGACTCACCGTCTACATCAAACCCCAACTCCTCAAACGCGGATTTGGGATATTCCTCATTTTCGTGGCAGTTGCGATGTTGGTATCGGAAATCTGAAATCGGTAATCAGTAATCTGAGGAAATTTTAAATGTTGAATTTTAAATGATCGAGTCAATACTGAGCTAGAAGGTTGCGCGGCGTGCTTGCGAAGCGACTTAACATTTAAAATTTTCAATTTAAAATTTCTTCAACATTCAACATTCAAACTTCAACATTTCTCCCAATGACCACTCTTCTTTCCGCCCTCATCGGCGCGGGCGCCGGATACGCCTGCTACCATTACATCGGCTGCATCACCGGCACCTGTCCCATTCAGACCAATCCGTATTTGTCGACCCTATTCGGGGCTGTGATCGCCATGTTGATTCTTCCGCAAGGGATGAACTGGATGCGTAAGACGTGGGACGGGAATCGCGGGACGATTGAGGTCCGTGCCGATGGTCAGGCGTCGCAACCGAATTATGTCAATATCAACAAAGACGAATTTTTTGAATTGAAAGACCAATCGAACGTGGTGGTGCTGGATGTGCGAACGAAGTTGGAGTGGAACCAAGGTCATGTGAAAGGGGCCACGCATCTAGACATCAACGGAGGGTCGTTCGAAACCGACATAGCCAAGCTCGACCCGTCGAAAACCTATCTTGTGTACTGCCGCTCGGGTCGCCGCTCGGTCTCCGCCGCCGAGATCATGATTCAGAAAGGCTTCACCGACGTGAAGAATGTGAGAACGGGGCAGAGCGGACTTTTTTAAGACCAATGTTGAATGTTGAAGTTTGAATGTTGAAGAAAGAGGAATCGGTAATCGGTAATCGGAAATCAGAAATCGGATGAAGTGATGAAAAGACGAAGTGAGGCTCTAAATGAAGTTCTAAGTGGATACTGATCACCGATCACTGATTTCCGATTTCCGATCCCACATTTAAAATTTATCATTTAAAATTAATCACTTACCAAGCATAACTCAAAGCCATGTTGATCCATCAAACCTCCGACAAGGGCCTTGCCCACTACGGCTACGCCATCTTGGATGAACCCTCGAAGCAGGTCGTCCTCATCGATCCGGCTCGAAATCCTGAAGAATACCTGGATTTTGCGGCCGCGCACGGAGCTACCATCTCGCATGTGATCGAGACGCATCCTCATGCCGATTTCGTGAGTTCGCATGCCGAGATCGCCCGTAAGACCGGCGCGTCGATCCACGTGTCGAAATTGCTCGGAGCGATGTATGTCCACGAAACCTTTGACGACGGCGATGTGCTCACGTTTTCCGAGTTCACGCTCGAGGCGATGAATACCCCGGGTCACTCACCCGATTCCATCACGATTCTGATGAAGGTGGATGGGATCCCGCATGCCGCCTTCACTGGAGATACCTTGTTCATCGGGGATGTGGGTCGACCCGATCTTCGCGAGGCTGCCGGAAACACCACTGCCCAGCGCGAGGATCTGGCTCGCGACATGTACCGCAGCACGCGGCAAACACTCATGACGTTGCCCGACGATGTGTTGGTCTATCCGGCGCATGGCTCCGGATCGCTTTGCGGGAAGGCGCTCAGCGATGCGAATGTGAGCACCATCGGAAATGAAAAACTGATGAACCCGGCACTCAAAACCATGTCGGAAGCCGAGTTCGTGGAGTATCTCACCGCCGACCAGCCCTTCATCCCAAAATACTTTCCCTATGATGTGGACCTGAACCGCCACGGTGCGCCGGATTATGCGATCCTAGCCGAGGGCTTCAGCCCTCGGTATATAAATAAAAAAGGGAGCATTCTCGTAGACGCACGTCCTTCGGCCTCATATGTGAAAGGTCACCTACCCGGTTCCATCAACATCCAGGACGGCGGAAAGTTTGAGACGTGGTTGGGAAGCATTGTGGGTCCGGATGAGAGATGGACCTTGGTTCTTGCCGATGATTCCATGGCGCCATACCTCATTGCCAAAGCCGCGAAAATCGGTTATGAACTACTCCTCGACGGCGTGGTAATCTACAACGAAGAAACACAAAGGCTTCCGGATGTGGATGTGGATCACTTCCGCGCCAATCCATCCGATTACACCATCGTGGATGTGAGAAATCACTCGGAAATCCGTGATAAACAGGTATTTTCGGGAGCAATGGCGATTCCATTGCCAGAACTTAGGGAACATGTTAGGGACATACCGACCGATAAGCCGATCCTCGTGCATTGTGCAGCCGGGTACCGTTCGGCTGCCGGTTCATCGATCATCCGCGAGGCATTGCCTGGCGCGGTGGTGTTTGATCTCGGGGAGCGGATTTCCCGATTCTGAGAATCGGATTAAGCGATTAAGGCCTTCGGCTGATGAAATGATGAAGTGGGCATGGGCTAGAACTTCATCTTTTTATCGCTGCCGAAGGCATTCATCAATTCGTCAGCCGTAGACTTTCATCATTTCATCAATCATAACTTACGAACATGCTCGAACTCATATCCCAACCCTGGCCCTGGTACGTCACCGGTCTGGTTCTTGGCTTAAGTGTGCCATTGCTGCTGCTTCTCGGCAACAAGAAACTCGGTATTTCCTCATCGTTGAGGCATGTGTGCGCCGCGTGCATTCCAGCGAAGATTCCGTTTTTCTCCTATGATTGGAAGAAGGAGATCTGGAATCTGTTTTTCGTGGTAGGAATCCTGTTCGGCGGATTTCTAGCCGGAAGCGTGTTTTCCAACGGTGAGACAGCTGCCATTTCCGAAGCCACGAAAGCGGATCTGACCGAACTCGGGGTCACCGAATTCTCCGGACTACTACCTGCTGAATTTTTCAGTGTCCAAGGTGTGGTTCTTCTGATCGTTGGTGGATTCCTGGTCGGATTTGGCACCCGCTATGCGGGCGGATGCACCTCGGGTCACACCATAATGGGCCTGTCGAATCTCCAGTGGCCGTCATTGCTGGCCACGATCGGATTTTTCATAGGCGGGCTGATATCCACGCATTTGTTGCTGCCATTCATTTTTCCGTAATCCATCATGAATCCATCCACACACACCGACGAATTCAACTGCGATGCCCCGAACGATTCGGCCATCCAGGAATCTTATGTCATTGATATCAAATACCTGATCGCCGGACTCCTGTTCGGCTTCGCGCTGGTCAAGGGAGAGGTGATCAACTGGTTCCGTATCCAGGAGATGTTCCGGTTCCAGGATTTCCATATGTATGGCATCATCGGAACGGCTGTGATTGTGGGCGTGATCAGCGTGCAGCTCATCAAACGCTTCAACATCAAGACGATCCAAGGCGAAGAGATCCACATCGAGCCAAAACCCTACCACAAGAGCCAGATTATCGGCGGAATCCTGTTCGGATTGGGATGGGCGATTACCGGGGCTTGTCCGGGTCCACTATATGCTCAGATCGGGGCAGGGATGGGCATCGCGGCGGTCACATTATTGAGTGCGATTGCCGGGACTTGGGTGTATGGCCTAGTTCAGAAGAAATTATAAATGATAAATTTTAAATGATGGAGTCAATACTTAGCCCGAGGGTTGCAAATGTTGCTAGGTTCACGATTTAACATTTAAAATTTTCAATTTAAAATTAGATCTACGCTTTCACGTTTTCACGCTTTCACGCTTTCACCTAAATTCCGGCATGTCAAGGATTTATGCACTATTACTGCTCTTCGCACCAACCACGCTCTTCGCGCAAAGCGCGCTCGAGATTGTTCAAAAGGCCGATGAATTGATGCGGGGTGAGAGTTCCGAATCGGTGATCACCATGACGATCGAACGTCCCACTTGGAACCGATCCATCACCATGAAAAGCTGGTCGATGGGTACCCGATATTCGCTCATCCTCATCCAAGCCCCCGCCCGAGATAAAGGAACTACATTTCTCAAACGTCAGAACGAAATTTGGAACTGGGTCCCTACCATCGGACGCACCGTGAAAATGCCGCCATCGATGATGATGCAGTCGTGGATGGGATCGGATTTCACGAACGATGACCTGGTTCGGGAATCATCTATCGTGAATGATTACACTCATCGAATCATAGGTGACTCCACCATCGCCGGACAGCCCGTTCATGCTCTAGAACTCATTCCGAAGCCCGATGCGCCCGTCGTTTGGGGATCCGTGCGGATGTGGATCAGCAAAACCGGTTATATGCAATTACGGACGGAATTTGTTGATGAGGATGGGGAATTGGTCACCATCCTTCAAGCATCCGACATCAAATCCTTCGACGGACGACGCATTCCTGCGCGGATGGAAATGATTCCGGTCGACAAACCCGGAAACAAAACCATCCTCGTCTATGAATCCCTGACATTCGGAACCCGGCTGAATGATGCTTTTTTCAGCGTGCAAAACATGAGACGCGTGGAATAATGCTTTCGCTCAAACTCGCTTGGCGGAATCTGTGGCGCAATAAGCGTCGCACCGGCATCACAATGGCATCTGTGGTGATGGCCGTGGTACTGTCTACCGTGATGGGATCGATGCAGCAAGGCCAATACGATCAGATGATCGACAACACCGTGGGTGCCTTTGCCGGACACATCCAGATACAAGCGGATGGATTTCGGGATGAACCAACGTTAGATAACGGTTTCGAGTCGATCGACATCCCCGCACATTCCGATATCAAAGCGATTGTGCCGAGACTCGACACCTATGCCTTGGCCGCTGGCGCGCAACGTAGCAAGGCCGCGATGGTGCTGGGTATCGATATCGACGCCGAGCGCGAGCTCAGTGCTCCGCATAAGAAAGTCGTGGAAGGCGAGTACTTCGAATCGAATGCCCAAAACGGACTCCTGATCGCCGCCGGACTCGCCGATTTCCTCAACGTCTCCTTAGGTGATACGTTGGCCTTGCTCGGTTCCGGATACCAAGGACAAAGCGCGAACGGCCTGTTTCCCATCATCGGCATCCTGAAATTCGGGATTCCGGAGATGAACCAATCCATGGTCTATCTGCCGTTGACCACCGCGCAGGAGTTCACCGCGGCATATGGACGCCTCACCACGATTTCGATTGTTCTCCATCAGCCCAAACGGATCGAACGCGTCACGGAATCACTGAACGCTTCATTACCCGACGGACTCATCGCGCTCGATTGGCCCGAACTGATGCCCGAGCTGGTGCAAGCCATCCAGGCCGACCGCGGCTCGAGCTTCATCGTCCTCATGATCTTATATATGGTGGTCGGGTTCGGCATCTTCGGAACTGTACTGATGATGACCGCCGAACGGCGTTACGAGTTAGGAGTGATGTTATCCATCGGAACCTCCCGCGCCCGCCTCATGGGCATGCTCATTCTCGAAATGTCGTTCATCACCTTTATCGGAACCGCGATGGGAATCTTGCTCAGTCTACCGATCCTAGTCTGGTTCCATCTGAATCCCTTGCGCTTTTCCGGTGAAATGGCCGAAGCCATCATCGAATATGGGATGGAGCCGTTCATTCGGTTCTCGCTCGATCCGGTCATTCCCTTTATTCAGGGGTTCATCATTCTTGTGGTGACGCTCATCATCAGCATTCAACCCGTGCTTCATGTGCGCCATTTGAATGCCATTCGCGCGATGAGGCACTGACATGGGCATCATCCCAATCTTACATCTCAGTTGGAAGAACGTGTGGCGTAATCCGGTGCGAAGCGGCGTGGTGATCGCATCTGTTGTGATGGGTGTCTGGGCCGGATTGTTCATGTCGGCATTTATGGGCGGACTCACGCAATCGTACATCCAAAACCACCTCGACAACTATTCGGCGCACATCCGCATCCAGGATGCGAGTTATGATCTCGAACCGATGCCCATGTTCACGATTTCGGATGCGGATTCACTGCTATCCGAGCTCAAAAAAAAGTCATATGTCACGGCCATCACCTCCCGAAGTGTGGTGTTGGGCCTCGCCAGCAGCGCCACGAACAGTTTCGGCGTGAAGGTGAACGGCGTGGATGCGGTTCGTGAACAACAGGTCTCGACCTTGCCGACCTATGTGAAAGAAGGGGAGTATTTGTCGGATGCAGGACGCAATCCGGTCGTGGTCGGTACGAAACTGGCCAAACGCTTAGGTATCGGATTGCATTCGCGCATCGTATTGAATGTGCAGGATGTGGATGGAACGCTGACCGCGGGCGCGTTCCGCATCGTGGGATTATATCACAGTCCGAATTCCGGTTTCGACGAAATGAATGTGTTTGTGCGGAAATCGGATCTGAACCGCCTCATCCTGTCCGAAAACGCCACTCATGAAATCGTGATGCTGGTGGATGATTTTCGTGCGGCGGATCGTCATGTGGCTGAGTTATCTGTTGATTCCTCCCTTGTTGTGAAAAGCTGGGGTGATCTGTCTTCCGCCATGCGCTACGCGGATGCTAGTATCGCAACAACGCTCACGATTTTCATGTCCATCATTCTGATCGCGCTCACCTTCGGCATTGTGAACACGATGCTCATGGCGGTGCTCGAACGCACGCCCGAACTCGGCATGATGATGGCCATCGGCGTCACAAAAGCAAGAACCGGAGCCATGATCCTATTCGAAACGGTCTATCTGACGCTCGTCGGCGCACCCATAGGCTTATTTCTTAGCTGGCTCACCATCCGCCTAACGGCAATCAACGGCATCGATTTGGGCGCATTCGCCAGTGGACTGGAACTATATGGGATGAGTCCGATCGTGATTCCCGTGCTATCCAATGAATATTATGCGGTCATCACCATCATGATTGTCGTGGCAACATTGCTGTCCGCCATTTTTCCTTGCATGAAAGCCCTGAAATTGAATCCCGTCGAAGCCATAAGGAGTTTCTGATGCCCATCATCGACATCACATCCGTTACCAAATTGTACAACCACGACAAAGTGCCGGTTCAGGCCTTGAACGGCGTGTCGTTATCTATCGAAGCGGGGGAATTCACGGCGATCGTGGGTCCGTCCGGTTCCGGGAAAACTACCTTGCTGAATGTTCTGGGAGGCTTGGATGAACCCACTTCCGGAACCGTTCGCATTCGCGACACAGATCTTTTTTCATTAAAAGAAAGTGAGCGCATTCGTTTTCGCCTGCATCACATTGGATTCGTGTTTCAGGCATATAATTTGATTCCGGTTCTATCTGCGAAGGAGAATGTGGCGTTTATTCTGCAGATGCAAGGACTCCCGAAAGCCGAATACGAGCGCAGAAGTATTGAACTTCTTCATGCGGTGGGATTGGATGATCAATTGAATAAGCGTCCGGGTGAGATGTCCGGCGGACAACAACAACGCGTGGCCGTGGCTCGGGCATTGGCTTCGCAACCGGATTTCGTGTTGGCTGATGAGCCCACGGCCAATCTCGACTCCAAGTCCACGTCGAACTTGCTCGATATCATGCAGAAGCTCAATGAGGAGCAGGGCGTGACGTTCGTCTTTTCGACGCACGATGCCCGTGTGGTGGAGCGCGCGAGGCGGGTGATCACCTTGGTGGATGGGGAAGTGGCCACCGACGAGCGCCGATCATGAGCCGATTGTGGGCCGCTGTGTTGATTGGCTGTCTGGGGGTGTCGTCGGCCGTCGCACAGGAAATCAAAGGCTACGTGAAGGAGCTCGGCGCGGTATCGGTGGATAATGCGTTCGGAAACCCTACCTATTTGAACATCCTTCATAATCGCTTGGAATCCCGGTGGGCATTGGCAACCTCCATCCGCCTACAAGCGGATCTCCGTACCCGGCTCATCTCCACATCCGACGGACATGAGTTCCGCTCAAACGTGGATCGCTTACATCTTTCCTGGCAGGATGGACCATGGGAAGCGCATGTGGGACGTCAACGCATCAATTGGGGCAAAACCATGGTTTGGAACCCGAATGATTTATTTAATGCGTATGCCTTTTTGGATTTCGACTATGAAGAACGTCCGGGGTCGGATGCGGTGGTGGCTCAGTACGGATGGGGATATGCCTCGAGTGTGGAAGCTGGCGTGAGCCGGGATGTGGTCGCAGGCATGTTCCGTGGAAATGTGGGGACGTATGATGTCCAATTCCTCACTGGGTTCTACAAAGAACAGATGGTCATAGGTGGCGGATGGTCGGGGTATGTGGGCACATCCGGCTTCAAAGGGGAGATGAGCTACTTTTCCGGACAAAAAACACTGTCTGCCGTCGTCGGTGCCGATCATATGCTGGCCAGTGGAGTCTTCGTGAACGGGGAAATCTTATATAATGGCGGTTTCGAAAAGGGAATAGGGGAGGCGGGCGGAATCGCGAGTCCGCCATCACCCGAAAACTTGTTCATGGCTCCATCCGCTTATATGATCGGAGCGGGGAGCGCGGTACATCCACTGTTCTCAGTGAACGTGTCGGTACTGGGTGCTTTCACCCGCGAGCTGACCATCATCATGCCCCAAGCCACCTACTCCATCGCCGAAAACCTCGACCTGCTCGTGCTGGCGCAGATCCTTCGGGATTATGAGGCGAATTCTCTCTTTCTCAGAGTGAAGTGGTCGTTTTAAGTGAAAGCGTAAAAACGTTAAAACGTAAAAATGTATCCTACGCTTTCACGCTTTCACGCTTTCACGCTTTCACGCTTTCACGCTTTCACGCTTTCACGCTTTCACGCTTTCACGCTATCTCGTCAGCGATTTATACTTAATCCGATGCGGCTGGTCGGCCGAGGTGCCAAGTCGCTTATGACGATTTTCCTCATACTCGCCATAGTTCCCTTCGAACCAGACCACCTGCGAATCCCCTTCGAATGAGAGAATGTGAGTCGCGGTACGATCCAAGAACCAGCGATCGTGCGAGATGATGACCGCGCAACCTGCGAAGGTTTCCAAGGCTTCTTCCAAAGCCCGGAGGGTGTTTACATCCAAATCGTTGGTCGGTTCATCCAATAGCAAGACATTTGCGCCTTCTTTCAGCATTTTGGCCAGGTGGACCCGGTTACGTTCTCCGCCCGATAATTCACCTACTTTTTTCTGCTGGTCACTTCCTGAGAAGTTGAATCGTGCCACATACGCGCGTGAATTCACTTCGCGGGTACCGAGCTGAATGATATCCATCCCGTCTGAAATCTCTTGCCAGATGGTTTTGTTCGGATCCAGTGGACGATTTTGGTCGATGTACCCCAATTTCACGGTTTCACCGATGGTGATGGTGCCGGCATCGGGCGTTTCCTGACCCATGATCATCTTGAACAGCGTCGTTTTACCCGCGCCGTTCGGACCGATTACTCCAACAATACCACCCGGTGGCAAGGAAAAGTTCATTCCTTCATACAAAAGGCGGTCGCCAAAACCCTTGGCGATGTTTTGGGCCACAATCACTTTGTTTCCCAAACGCGGACCGGAAGGAACATAGATTTCGAGGTCTTCGCGACGCTTGTCTTGCGATTCGCTCAGAAGTTCTTCATATGCCGAAATACGGGCTTTGGACTTGGTTTGACGTCCTTTCGGGTTCATCCGAATCCAGTCCAACTCACGTTGCAAGGATTTCTGACGCTTCGATTCTTGCTTCTCTTCGAGTTGGAGTCGAGCGGATTTCTGCTCCAACCAGTTCGTATAATTTCCTTCGAACGGAATGCCTTCGCCACGGTCGAGTTCCAAAATCCATCCCGCTACATTATCCAAGAAATAACGATCGTGGGTCACAGCGATAACGGTTCCTTCATAACGGGCCAAATGTTGCTCGAGCCAGTGCACCGATTCGGCATCCAAATGGTTGGTGGGCTCATCCAGCAACAGAACATCCGGACGCTTCAATAACAGACGGCATAAGGCCACACGACGGCGTTCACCACCCGAAAGTACTTTCACGGACGTGTCGCCATCCGGACAGCGTAACGCATCCATCGCCATTTCGAGCTTGGAATCGAGATCCCAGGCATCCAAATGATCGATCTTTTCCTGAAGTTTGGCTTGTTCCGCCATCAGCTTATCGAAATCGGCATCCGGATCGCCGAATTTCTCATTCACCGCTTCATAAGCTTTCAGAAGATTGACGGTTTCTTGCACGCCTTCCTGAACGATCTCTTTCACCGTTTTAGTGACATCCAATTCAGGTTCCTGCGACAAATACCCGAAGGTGATGCCCTTCTGTGCCGAAATGGTGCCGATGTAATCGGAATCGAGTCCGGCGATGATGCGAAGCAACGTCGATTTACCCGCGCCGTTCAGGCCGAGCACACCGATTTTGGCGCCATAAAAAAAGGACAGGTAGATGTCCTTAAGTACTTGTTTGTTGGGTTTGTGGACTTTGCCCACCCCAACCATGGAGAAAATGATTTTTTGGTCTGACATAGGCGGTTAAGATACGGAAATCGGGAATTTTCCCCTTGCCTTTTGACCCCCAATCCGTTACAATTCAGAAGGCAATCTGATCACTTCAAAACATAGAGGAGGGCTTATGACGGAATCACAATTCGTTTCCGCAGCCGCCGACGGACGCACGCCGTTTGTCGTCACCATGCTCGAAGATGGCATGGATGTGAATGCCACCGACGACCATCAACGCACCGCACTATTGAAAGCGGCCAAGCACGGACATCTGGTCATCGTTGATATTCTGTTATCCTATGGTGCGGATGTGAACATCCGCGATAACCGAGGCACCAATGCGATTTATTGGGCCGTTGTGAACGGTCACACCGAGGTTGTGAAACGTCTGATCGTGGCCAATGCGGATCGGTATGTTATGGATGATCGTGGTTGGACGGTACTTGACCATGCCAAATCATCGAATCACAAGAAAATCATCTCTCTTTTGGAAGAACAGGCCGTGGCCTGATCATTTTTGAGCGTAGAATTGGAAGATGGTGGGTTCGCCGTTATTCACAGGCACCTCGTTTTTCCGTTTCCATTCTGCCACTTCTTTCGTCTTGATGGTTTGACCAGGCGAACATAACGCGGATGAGAATCCGAGACGGGTATCGTCTTTCAATGTGGAGACGAGTGCTCCCCAGAGCGATTCATTGCGATGCGGCGCCTCGATAAAGATTTGGGCTTGATCAAGCCGCATCGAGAGGTTTTCGAATTCATGGATGGCCGCGAAGCGTTTGTCCGCATCCACAGGAAAATACCCGTTGAACGCGAAACGCTGTCCGTTCATGCCACTTGCCATCGCCGATAGTAGGATGGATGATGGTCCGATCAGCGGCTTCACTGCGATGCCCCGCTGATGGGCAGTCCACGCCAACTCGGATCCAGGATCGGCGATGCCGGGTGCGCCGGCTTCCGACATCACACCGATATCGCGACCGGATTGCAGCACCTTCAGGATATCCATCATTTCCTGCGGATTCGACCGCTTGCTGTATGGCAGGAACTCCAATTGATAGGAAGGAAGTGGATGTCCGATGCGCGACAGGAATTTCACGGCCCAAGGCAACTGCTCCACACAGAACACCGAAATCCCATGCACCGCGGAAATCGTGGACGGAGGTAGTGCCAACATCGGGTCTTCGGTGCTTAACGGAGTTGGGATGAGGTATAGAGACATTTAATTAGTGGTCAGTCGTGGGTCGTGGGTCGTGGGTCGTGAGTGGTGAGTCGTGAGTGGTGAGTGGTGAAAATCGAAATTAATTGGCGGGTAGAAACAAAGAAGGTGCCCACCCGACTCACGACTCACTACTCACGACTTTCCTAGTAAAGTAAAACGCTATAAGCCCCGTAATCAGTAACGATACCGCCATGATGGCCAGGTTCACGATCATCATGCTTCGTTGGAAAGGGAATGTGGGCACCATCACTACGGGTACCGAAGAATCGGACTTATAATGGATGGGAATTGCGGCCAAGTCTTGGATTCTTGCCGCCACTTGAACCGGTAAGCTCAGTTTTTCGGTGCGTTGGACATCCCCCGTTGGCTGAAATCGCAGCACCACATAGCCGTTCGTTTGCGACGCGATGTATTTGATGTCGAAGTCTTCCACAAACGCAATAAGGCTTTCTCCGCTGGCCTGGGTTTGCATCATGCCACGCAAGACATTGGCTTGATAGAAGCTTAAAAAGAGCAACCAGGCTGGTATGAGCCAGGTGAGATACACGAGTTTTTTCACAATAGGTGTCGGACGTTCATGGTTTGGATGATGATATCCGACATCTGATCCACGGTCAACGTTCCATTGTTCAACATCACATCATACAAATACGGGTCGTTGACATCCTTCCGGGTAAATTTCTGAATGAAGGCGACACGGTTCTCGTTATGTTCATTCACGTGTCTGTGGGCGTCTTCCTCAGACAATTTCCGAACCGTCGCGATCCGTTTCACACGGAATTCTTCCGAGGCAAGAAGGCGCACGTGCAGGGCCCTCGGGTTCGTTTGAGTCAGAATACCGGCTCCGCCACCAAGAATCACCGCATATCCGTGCTTGGATAGCACACTCACATTTTCAACCAGGGTGCGGTAGCGTTGAATGTCGGTGGGTTTGTCGGCCATGTACTGGTCGAACATCTCCTGGATCATATCGCGGCTACCGGCATTCACGATTTCGTTCAATTCGTGGATCGGGTCCCCTTTGGACGACACCGAGTCGTGCATGTCGCGACTGTAGACCAACCATGGATGGTCCTTGGTTGTGAGCTTCTCCGTTAGTGCGGATGCCAATCCGTAGCCTTCGCAGCCGTATTCACGGGATATGGTGATCAGCGGACCAGGTGCCAATGGCGCTTTGCGCAGGAATTGGACATACTGTGAGGCTTGAAATCGAAGCGATCCGTCGATTTGACGAAGATGGATGGGGTCGATGGTTGGTTTCATAGGGTTCTCACTTTTTCCTGCATGGCCGGGTCATAGACCAAGCGCTGCTGGAAGTCTTGATTCATAAAATTGGCCGACAAATGGAACCACAGCCCGGCGGGGATGTCGGTCAGCATCACCACTTGGATGTACTGGGATCCGGTGTAGCGCGACGTGCCGATCGATACGCCGTTCAAGATCGACATCCGGCTCTCATATAAGGCGCTGAACTGGGTCATATCCCGCAAAATGGATGCGTTTTCCATCGGCCATGACAGCCATTCCAACACTCGAGGGGATGCGTTTTTCAACACATCCAACAACGCCGCAGGCTCGCCTTTCGGGAAGGTGTCGTACAAGGCGCGTTCGTCGTTGAAGGAGAGTCCGCCACCGCTGTGTTTAGAAAAAAGACGGCTCATCGGGATGTATGGATCGATGCGGCCACCACTCAATGAATCAGTTAGCGCGGTGATGGTGGCTTCACCTAACAAGGAATGCAAGTGGTCGGAAATCCACCAATGTCCGGTGCGGATCATCACATCCACGCCTTGTTCCAGGGTTGGATTCGGACCTAGTTTCTTGAGAGACTCTTCGCGTCCGCGCTCTTCTATGCCATCGACTCGATACGATCGGACAGTGGCGAGATTCAGCGGATCGGATAAGGATATGCGTCCCTTGGAGATGGCTTCATCCAAAGCGATCAATAAAAACAGGTTATTCAGACCGCCCAAAGGTCGGCGTATATCCCCTCCGAAATCGACCAAAAGGCTGTCGGATGTGGCGTCGTAGAGCACCACAGAGGCATTTTTGGGATTTTTACCCATAAAATCTGCAAGACCTGCCAAAGAATAGGTATTTTGAACCCATTCGGAGCCTTCGGCGAGTGCGTCGCGATTGGTAAGCAACGTGGAAAAGACGCGGAAGTTGGCACCGAAAACAAGCAGGTACACCAGGGAGGTCACTCCGATGAATACCCCTGCGAAGAGAAGGAATCGTTTCATGTCGTAGATGTGTGTCAGCTTAAATATACAGGTAAATTGGCCGTTTTATGTTCAGAGAAAGCACCTTTCAGAACCGGGCGACGCTAAAGTGGACGCCGCAAAACCCGAAAAACATTGGCATTCTATTGCTTCACGGTTACGCCGAACATGCCCGCCGCTATCGAACTTATGGCGATCGGATGGCAGGCGAGGGCTACACGGTTTTCGCCATTGAGCACATCGGCCATGGCAAATCGAATGGACGACCCGGTTATGTGCCATCGTTCGATGGCATGAAGCAGGATGCCCTGGATTATTTCGATTACATCCGCAAAGCGAATCCGGAGTTCAAATGGATCGTGTTTGGGCACAGCATGGGCGGATTGCTGGCTTGTCATATCGCATTGGATCGACAGGACCAATTGTCCGCGCTGATGCTAAGTGGACCCTTGCTCGAAACTCCTGCTGGAATTCCTGCCGTTGTGAAGAAAATTGGGCGATGGATGTCGAAAGTACTACCGACCATCCCTGTGATCGCATTGGAAACCGACGCCTTATGTCGCGAACCCGATGTGATCCGTCGCTATCTGGCGGATCCGCTGGTGTATAATGGGAAAATACGAGCACGCACTGGCATCGAATTGGAAGATGCGGTCTTCGCCATGCGCAAACGATTTGGCGACATCTCTGTGCCTTTATGGGTTGGTCATGGAACGCTCGATCGATTGGCCATGCCCGCCGGTTCCAAACATCTGTTCGAGGCTTGTTCCTCAACAGACAAAGAATACAAGTCCTACAACGGACTCTACCACGAAATCCTCAACGAACCTGAGAGTGAAGTCGTTTTGCACGACATGACCTACTGGCTCAAAAAACGATTCGCATGATTGAACATCCCGTCGGTTTAGCCGCAGTTCTTCTCATCATTCCAGCCATCCTGTTCTGGCTGAATGAAAACACCCGAGCATCTGCTGTATTCGCACGCGTTCCGATCCTCATCTTCGCCTATTTCGTGCCCACCATTCTCTCCAACTTGGGGCTGATTCCACGGTCCTCCGAGGTATATGGATGGGTGATGGCCTTCATCCTTCCCGCATCCTTGCTGTTGCTCACGATATCCGTGGATCTGAAAGGCGTGCTGAGGCTGGGTCCGAATGCGCTTATTCTGTTTGTGGCCGGTACGTTCGGAATCGTGGTCGGTGGACCCATCGCGCTTTTCCTGTATGAACCCTGGCTTCCGGAAGGCATTTGGATGGGGATGGCGGCGTTATCGGGCAGTTGGATCGGCGGCGGGGTGAATTTCATCGCGATCGGAAAGTCGGTCGGTGCCACCGAAAACATGCTCGGCATGATGGTGTTCGTAGATGTGATGGTGGGTTACACTTGGACAGGCATCCTGATGTTCTTGGCCGGAAAAAGCGAGGCCTTCGATAAAAAAATGGGAGCGGATACATCCTCCATCGACGAATTGAAAGAGCGTGTGATGTCGTTTCAGAAGAAAACCGAGCGCGTGTCGAGCACGAGTGATTTCATGGTGCTGCTGGCCGTTGCGGTAGGTGGAGCCTGGCTGGCGCATGAAGCGAGTTTGGTGTTGCCTCCAATCGGCGATTTCATAGGGGCGTTTTCTTGGAAAGTGATTCTTATCACCACGGCGGGCATCGCATTATCGTTCACCGCATTCCGTAATTATGAAGGTGCCGGCGCGTCGAAAATGGGAACGGTGTTTTTGTATATGCTGATCGGGACGATCGGAGCCGGCGCGGATGTATCGAAAATCTTCGAATACCCGATGCTTCTGGCGATGGCCGCCACATGGATGGCGATTCATGCCGCAATCCTGTTCGCCGTGCTATACTATCTGAAAGCACCGCTTTTCTTTCTTGCTGTGGGGTCCCAAGCGAATGTGGGCGGCGTGGCATCGGCACCTGTTGTGGCTTCGGTGTTTCATCCGGCGTTGGCCTCGGTTGGTGTATTGCTTGGTGTTCTGGGCTATGTGATGGGAACGTATGCCGGATTGCTATGCGCTTGGCTTCTGCGACTCATCGGAGGATGATGTGAAACCTCTAATCTGTTTCGGGGTTGTTTTAGTACCTGTAAGGATTCCCTAACCTTGTTTGAAATGTGCGATATCGCATTTTCGTGAGAAGTGGACATCAAATGAATTCTAAAACCAGCATCCTGTATATCGAAGACGAAGTGATCATTCGCATCCTCGTGAAGCGATTACTGGTTAATTATGATATCGTGGTATGCCAAAGTGCGGATAACGCGCTGGAAGAACTGGCGAAAAAAACATTTGATCTGATTTTGATCGATATCAATTTGGGTCGTGGAATCAACGGGATGGAGCTGTGCAAACTGATCCGTGCGATGCCGGGATATGAGAGAACACCGATCGGCGCCGTCACAGCCCAGTGGATCAACACCAAAGACGAATTGCTGCGGGAAGGATTCACCCATTATTTGGCCAAACCCTTCGATCGCGACCAAATCTTGGAATTTGTGTCCCAAATGCGGGCCAGTGGAAACGATTTGCCATAGCATCGGGTTTTTTCATGCTATGCAAAATCAAGTCGTTCTCATCATCGGAGCCGGCGGAATCGGATCCGCCACAGCCAAATTGTTTTCCCGCGCTGGAGCCAAAGTGGTGGTCTCCAGCCAGAACCTCTCCAAAGCGGAACACCTCGTCCGCGACCTGAATGCCGCCGGTGGAGACGCCTATGCGTTCGAAGCGGATGTGACGGATGCAGCCTCTGTCGCTGCTCTGGCCGATACCGTACAGCGCGAACTCGGACGCATTGATGTGCTTGTGAATGCGTTCGGATCAGGAATGATTCAACCCCTTGCCGATTCCGATCCAAACCGCATCAACGAACTTCTTGCGGTGAATGTGAATGGAACCATTTTCGCCACTCAAGCGGTCTTGAAGCACATGGTGGCCGCGAAAAAAGGAACCATCATCCTGATTCCTGGCATTCTTGGAAAACATGTGATGAAGAATTCATCCGTTTACTCAGCCAGCAAATTTGCCGTTGCCGGCTTCGGAAAAGCGCTAGTCGAGGAACATCGCCGTAACGGCATCAAAGTGAGTCTGCTTTATCTGGGTGGCGTGGCGACGCCGTTCTGGGAGAATCCGGACATCGGCATGCGCGTGCAAGCCGATAAGATGCTGACCGCAGACGAAGTGGCGAAAGCCATCTATTACGCCTGCAGCCAGCCTGAATCATCCGTTCTCAATGAAATCGTGATGCAACCGGAGTCGCATCAGCTTATTTGACGTAGGTCTCCAACCAGGTGATCTGCTCCCAAAGCATATGATTGAGCGATTCGCGTCCGCGATACCCATGGCTTTCGTGCGGCAACATCACCAAACGTGCGGTTCCACCATTTCCCTTGATGGCCTGGTACATCCGCTCGCTTTGGATTGGGAAGGTGCCGGAGTTGTTGTCCGCCTCACCATGGATGAACAAAATCGGTGTTTTCAGCTGATGAGCGAAGAAAAACGGTGACATGGTGATGTAGGTGTCCGTGGCCTGCCAGATGTCGCGCGGCTCGGCTTGGAAGCCGAACGGCGTCAAGCTCCGGTTGTAGGCGCCGCTTCGCGCGATACCGGCTTTGAACAGGTTCGAGTGGGCCAATAGATTCGCGGTCATGAACGCGCCATAGGAGTGTCCTCCAACTGCTAGGCGTTTTCCATCACTCACACCACGTTTCACGAGTTCGTCGATCGCGGCTTGCGCGTTGGCGACGGTCTGCTCGATGAAGGTATCGTTCGGCTCGGACCCGTCGCCTTTCCCCACGATCGGCATCGCAGCGTTGTTCAGCACCGCATACCCTTGGGTCACGAAAAACTGCGGACCCCAGTAGCTGATCGATGTGAACTGATACGGTGAATCGGAACGTTGACCGGCCGCATCGGCACTGGCGAACTCCCGTGGATACGCCCATATCACGACTGGCAGCGGACCTTGATCCGGCGTGTATCCCGCAGGTAAAATCAATTGACCTGATAATTGCACGCCATCGTTTCGCGAATAGGTGATCGTCTCGGTTTTCACATCCTTGTATTGCGGAGTCGGATGTGGGAAGGATGTGAGTTCTTTCACGGATCCGTCTTTCAACGAACGAAGCACGAAATTCGCAGGCATATCCACTGATTCCCGACGTGTGATGAAGCTCGACGCATCCGCACTCGGCACGCTCACCACCATTTCATAGTATGGCGTTTCGGATTGCCAGAGCCTTGTGGTTTCTTTGGTCACCAGATTGAACCGATCCAAGAACGGACGATTTCCTTCGCGGGATGCGCCGATGCCGGTCAGATAAATGGACGATCCGTCTTCGGAAATCAGCAATTTTCCTTCATTGAAGACCGGATTTCCTGGATCGCCATAGCGGTCTTCGTAGTTGCGGTCGCGGATCAGTTCGGCCGGTTTTGATGGCGAATCCGGAGCGATGCGCCAGGTTTTGCTATTTCGTGTGGCGCGCCAGGTCTCGTTAATCATCGCCAATCCGCCATCTCCCCATGCGATGCCGGCATAACGGGTGGATAGTTCCGCGATAGCCACAGGATTGCTTCTGAACGGAGCGGCCAAGGTAAATGCTTTGTCGCGGATGGTGGCTTCCTTCATCGGATTTCCCTCATCTTGGGCTTCCAGCCAGAACAACGTCGCATCGGCATCCCGACGCCATTGCACCGAGCGCGGACCCATGTATGTGGAATTGAACGCGATGGGGATGTAATCGAGCAGGGGAAGTTCGGATACGCGGTACACGGCTTCGCCGTGGTCGTTCCAAACTTCTGTGATGCTAGGGAAGAGTCCGGCATGTAGCTGATAGGAATACGGCTTGACGATTCGGCTGGTGAGGATGTAGCCCGCGTTCGGAGACAGGGAGACAGAGCTGAAGATCGCAGGCGCGCCGAGAGGCTGGCTACGGCCATTGAGCTCGACTCGCGTCAGTTGTGCGGTCGCATAAAATTCGAATAAGGCTTCGTCATGCGCGTCGGCCAGCAGATCCTGGTAGGTGCGCACAGGTGCGGCCTCGCCGATGGATTCTTGGATGATGGGTCTGGTGGGAACGAGGTTGCGCTCGGGAACGCCGTCGCGTGACGAGCGCACCGCACGGACCAGAAGTCCTTTGCTGTCTGGATACCATGCGAAGGGAAGTCCAGGCATGGTATTG
Organism: Balneolales bacterium; assembly: GCA_041749075.1. Taxonomy (GTDB): domain Bacteria; phylum Bacteroidota; class Rhodothermia; order Balneolales; family HLUCCA01; genus CAMTWZ01. The sequence continues at coordinate 113,800 of JBGTBY010000038.1, forward strand.
TTCACATCAATGTTATTGAGTTTGGACGCGCGGGCATTGGAGACGGTCACGGTCCACAGTTCGAGGGAGGATCCGGTATCGTGTGTGAAGGCGATGAGTGAGCCATCGGGCGACCAGCTCGCATTTTGGATTTTTGCGTCGTTGGGGAGGCCGGCTACTTGGCGGGACTGCTGCGTGGCGATGGTGACCAAGCGAAGGTCTGTGCCATACGTGCTGCGACTCGAATTATGGTTCGCCGGATTGATCCGGTAGCCAGCCAAACGAAGCTCGGGCTGCGCCAAATCGGCGATGGTGGGAACCCCCGGCATGGTCGTGATCAGAAGCGTGGCGCCGGTGGGATCGATGCTCACCGACGGAGTGGCGGGTGCGTCGACCAACGCCGCGACCTCCGCTGGTGGCATTTGATAGGTGGTTTGTGCGATGGTTGTTCCGGAAACGAACAAAAAAGCGCACAATAGTAACAGACGTGACATTGGACTCCTAGGATTGATTTTGCCTAAGGTCGTAAGCAAAAACCAATTTTGCACCATGTGTTGGTATTCAGTAAGAAATAGCTGATCTTCGAACATCCTATGTGGAATGTCATCTATTATCTGTTGCTTGCCCTGTTTCTCCATTTTTAAATGATCAGAACCCTCACCTTTTTCTGCATGATTTTCTTGGCCACATCCGCCTATGGCCAATCCGGGTACGGACGTGTATTGTTTGTGACCGAACCCGATACCCTGTATGTCCAAATGCAAACCGTTCAGATGAAGCTTGCCACAGCCGACACACTATCTCTGCCGGCGGGGGAATATGTGTTCATCGTGATGGCCAAAGGTTATGCCGATAAGGAGGCTCGCATGGTGATTCAAGAGGGCACGATGCGCAATTACATGCTCCCGATGAAGACCGTCGTGAAACGGGAATACACGCAAGAAGTCAGCTCACTTCCATATTACGAATGGGCGAAAACCATCCATGTTGAAACGGATTTGGACAGCAAGATCGAAGTGAACGGAGTCGAACTCGAAGGTACGGATTGGATGGTCTTGGCCGATGCGGGATGGGTGAATGTCAAAGTCACGCATCCACTTGGTCGAACCAGGCAAGTACGCGCTGAAATCCGTGAAAATCGCCTGAATTCACTCGATTTGCATATCCGCATGACCCGCAAAGAGCACCTCATCAACAGCCTGTTACCGGGTTATTCCCACTTCCGAAAGCAGCAATATGTGCGGATGGTGGTGGCACCGACGGCCGTTTTGGCCTTCATCGGACTCTCGGCTCAATCCCATCTGACATACTTGACCCAGAAATCCGAGTACGACAAGCTTCGGCGTGATTATTTCACATCCGTACCGTCTCAAGCCGATGCGGCGGCGCGAAGGGCCCAACTCAAAGCGGATGAAGCCAATGCTACCCTCAAACAACGCGACATCTTTGTGGCGTCCACCATTGCTGCATATCTGATCAGTTATGCGGATGGGGTTCGTCCTGGCAAAATCGGTTATCGTGTGGGAGGGATGCGGTTGGATCCGTATGTCGAGTCGAATCCGAATGGTGACGGATTCATGCATGGGTTCAAACTCTCCAAATCTTTCTAAGCCATGTGGATCCTATTGTTGCTCCTCTTATCCGAACCACCCGCGTATGTGCGATTGGTCACCTTGGTGCCTGAATTCTGGATTGTCTTCGAGGAGGATTTCCGGAACGCCCGATTCGTCAAAGCGATGGATGTGATCGAAGTGAGGCCTGGAATCCGCACGATCCGGGTATTCCACCCGTCCTACCGCGATTGGACTGGCTTCTTACTGTCACCATCCAACGACACCACCGATCTGGGTTTTTCCATGATTCCGGTTTGGACCGATGCGACCGGTTCAAACTCATCCTACCTCCGCTATCAGACCGGTGGAAATGTGCTGGTGAACACCGATGATGATACGGCTGTGATTCGAGGCAGAGACACGCTTCGGGTTGGATCCGGTTTTGTGCAGTTGGCGGATGGGCGCGTGAATCGAATCCAACTTCATTCAAAGCATGGTTTCACACAAATGGAGCAGGTGGATCTGACCAGCAAACGCGTGGTGACGATCGATGCCTATGTGCTTCCGGATCGTCGAACCAGCATCTATTGGGGTCTATTTCCGGGCGGAAGCGCTTATTATAAACGGCAGTATCTGAAATCCGCCGTGCTAGGTATCTCCGGTTTCGCCGCCTTGAGCTTGACCTATGCGGGAATGAAGGATGTGGATGATCGCATTGCCGCATACGATCATTCGGTGCGGCAATACGAACGTGCTCTGAATATGTCCACCGCGATCCAGTACCGGGAAGAAGCACGTAAAAACAAATCATTGGCGGACAAATCTATCGACCGAAGGAACATTCTGATGGGTGTTTCTGCTGGAATCCTATTGGTGAATATGATTGATGCATTCATACCGCCGAAATCGGGATTCAGGGATGAGTCGAATCGGATCGAGTTCGTCACGAACCCCGGTGGAGCGGGTGTGAGGGTTAATTTCCGCTGAGCCAGATCCGATTGATGACGATTTCTCTAAGAAGTGGTGGTGCGCCATCAATTCTGAGATTGCGCCCTTTCCAGAAGAACGTATCGAAGTGCACGAGCCGACTATTAATGGTGTTTATGAGCCGATAATCATCTTGGATGTCAATGATTCGTGTGATTCCAGGCGCATAATCCAGATATAGCAACTGGTTTGTTTCATCATAGCGTAGCGCCATAACCTTCCCGAACTCGGGATGCTTTCGCGCTGACCGGATACTTTTTTGTTGAACAACAAAGCCCTCGAAATTATGGACCATGACCACAGCGGGTTCATTGTTATCGGGTGATCGAATGATCGGCCCCATCCAATAATTTCCCGAAGAAGCATAGGGTTCAACATTCAGATTATCCAACGAGGTGATCTCCATTTTGCTTCGCAATGGGAAGTGGATGATCACGGATGAATCAAAGGTTGATATTTCTTCAAAGAACAGTTCATGGGCAAGCATGTCGCCGTAAATGTTCACGACCTGGTCGCTTTGAAGATCAAGGACAAACACGGCACGATACATTTCCGATTGATCCGGGTTGGTATTATCGAAGAAAAAAGCACGAACCACGAGCTTTCTTGTTTGAGGATCATGATAGATGGCTTCAATCACATATTTTGGTTCCAAGTTGGCGATCACTCGCTTCGCAGCATTGGACCGGTTGTATGAATGAATTCGATAGCGATAGGCTACGAAAATCTCACTATCCAATCCTTCAGCGGTCACCACACTGGCATAGGTTAGATATGGCGCGAAATCCACGGCTTGATTCAATGTCACGGAAAACTGGTATTGCATCGTGTTCAAGTTGAAACCTGACAATGTGTTGTGCGACACATTGGCGAACAGCATCAAACCAGTCGATGGATTCATCGATCTGAACTCAATGAGTTGGGATGGGAATCGGACAATGGTTTGCAACTGTTCATCCAATCGCAAAGCCGTAGACACACTCGATTCGAGTTGCAATGTATCGGCAAAGGATCGGATGAGGTATCGATATCGTACCCCGAGTTCGGGCTCGAACTCGTGCTTGTATGACTGCGTAGGGGCTGTGTCGATGAGTTCGAACAATCCGCCATCCACAGATCGATACAACTCCGAATGCTTTACTGGAACACGTATCCGCCTCTCGGCTCCCGAAGTATAAACAGTGAACTCAGCGACTTGGGCTTGGGCCCAGCTGATGTCGATGCCATACTCGCGTCCTGAAACGGATAGGTTGGTGATGGGCGCCAATTCATATCGGTATAAAGGTGTCTTCAGCCAAGGCGATGCGGTGTCGCCCACCAAGGTTCTGAATTCGAAATGAAAGGGAATGGCATTGATGTGCACACCATTAAAAAAGTGCTGTGATGATTTCATCACCTCATCGAGAATCAATGTGGTGTCAGCCCCGCATATGTATTTGATTTGCGCTCTGGAACCGGCGAATTTGCCGGGGTTCCAACTGAATCCGAACAGGTTGTTCGGCGCGACATTGGACACGAATCCGGTTGGAGATTGGAACTTCAGTTCCGGAGATTCCGGATCGAATGGGTTGGTCAGTTCAAACTCGCTTGGCTGTTGGCATGAAGCGATGGCAAGAACGATGATGAGGGGTGCGATTCGTAGCATGATGTGAATATAGTGAATCGATCTTGGAATTTATCTTTCATCCGAGCGATGAATGCCGTATATTTCACATCTACACCGCGGGGTGGAGCAGTTGGTAGCTCGTCGGGCTCATAACCCGAAGGTCACAGGTTCGAGTCCTGTCCCCGCCACAAAAAAAGGCTTGTATCTCAATCGAGGTGCAAGCCTTTTGTTTTTTACGAATTGTGCCCTTGTGATCCTATCCTTTCTGGAAACTCACCCTGAACATACTTCCGACTCCCGGGGTGCTTTCCACGTGAATGGTGCCGTTGTTGCGCTTCACCAGTTCACTCACAAATATAAGTCCCAATCCGCTACCGGATTCTCCAGCAGTGCCTTGCGTGAATTGTCCGGATGTGGTGAACAGGCGGTCTAATTTTTCTTTCGACATACCGATGCCTTCGTCTTTCACAATCAATACATGATTTCCGTTCAGGGTCTCACTCTTAATGATGATGGATTTTCCAGATGGGGTGAACTTCACGGCATTGGTCAGCAGATTTCGGATGATGGCCATGAGATGGTCCCGATCGACAGTCACCATCACTTTAGAATCCACATTCGATTGGATGGTGACGTTCTTTCGGATTGCGATCAAGTTGACAAGTTCCACATTCGATGCGACCGCTTCATTCAAATTGACGGATTGCTGTCTGGATTTTTCGCCTTCGAACTGTCCTTTTGCCCATAGAAGCACATCCCGAAGGGTTTCATCGGTCACCGAAAACTGGCGGAGTAGGGATGATTTGAGTGAGGCCCATTCATCCGGAGTCAACGCATCCATATCCAACAATTCGATCAGAGAGTGGAGGCTGGTAAGCGGACTGCGTAAATCATGCGACAAAATGGAGAACATTCGGTCTTTCATGGCACCGAGGCGTTGCAGTTCTTGCTGTGAGCGACGGATGTAAACCAATGCGGTCACTGCCCCGATCAGACTCACAATGATAATCGAAAAAATGATGCGAGAATAGAATTTCTCGGTTTCGAGGGCATTGACTTCTTCCTGCACGCGGTTGAGTTCGGCGACAGATTCGAGGTTCGCGATGGCCCGTTGCCGATCGATGGACAGCAGGCTGTCACTCAGTGACTTATGGATTTCCAGATATCGAAGTGCGGTTGCGGCATCCTCGGCATCTTTGTATGCGCGATAAGCGAATCGGCTGGCATCATTCGCTTCGCGCGGGGTGTTCACACGCATGGCCATCTCGTAGGCATCGGTGGCATATTCGGCCGCTTTTTGGGCTTGACCGAGTGATAGGTAGGCATCCGCCATCCCGCTGTAGACTCCGGAAAGGGATCGGAAGTCGTTCATGGATTCACGAATTTCGGCGGCTTTTTGGTAATACTCGAGTGCGAGTGTGGCGTCGCCTCGACGAAGATGCGTGGAACCAAGGTTCATCATGCTGTTGCCGATGCTGCGTCGATTGCCGATCGCTTCGTTCATGGTCAGCGCGCGTTCATGGAAACGAAGGGCTTCGTCGTGCCGCTCCAATTCATTCAACAGATTCGCGACATTGTTCAGACTTCCTGCAAGATTCAACGTATCGGTTTTCTTCTCACGGTAGGCCAATGCTTGTTGGTGGTAGGTGAGTGCGATCTCATTTTGTCCCATCGCGCGGTGCAGATTGCCCAAGTTGTTCCACATGTTGGTGATGCCGATAGAATCGCCAATTTGGCGGTAGGTCTCGAGCGCCTCGTGCCAACGTTCCCCGGCCAAATCGTAAGCACCCCGGTAGAACGTGACCGTGGCCATGGCATTCAGCGTGCTTGCAAGTCCGGCGGGATCATTGATGGATGTGAATATCGCATAGGATTCATCCAGCAATTCCTCACTTCCGGGTTGCCCCGTGAGATTCTTGCCGAGCGCAATCCAACGCAACGCATCACCTTGACCTTTCCGGTAACCGATGCGTTTTGCCTGGTCATGAGCTCGCTGAGCGATCGCGATCATCGAATCGGGTAATGTGCCCCTGAACGAATTGGCGCGAGTGTTCATGGAGTCGATGCGGGCAATATCAATCTGAGACATCACAGGCGATGCCAAACCCAAAAGCAAGAGAAGGAGTACCGCATGTTTCATGGGCGCCAATTTACCGGATTACCGCTTACCTTGTACCATGAGCGACACGTCTTCCTTCCTACGTACGTTTGCCTCGCATCCCAACTACATGTCTCCTAGAGGCTCAACGTTGCACGCCCGTTCGTGGGCGACGGAAGCGCCATTGCGCATGCTTCTGAACAATCTGGATGCCGAGGTGGCCGAAGACCCCGCCAATCTCGTGGTCTATGGCGGCACCGGACAAGCCGCGCGCAACCGTCCCGCCCTCGAAGCCATCATCCGATCACTGCTGAGTCTTGGTGATGATGAATCACTGCTCATCCAGTCCGGCAAACCCGTGGGCATCGTGCGCTCCCATCCCGAAGCGCCACGTGTACTCATCGCCAACTCGAATCTGGTTCCGGCCTGGTCCACATGGGAGCATTTCGAAGCTCTGAAAGAAAACGGGTTGATGATGTACGGTCAAATGACAGCCGGAAGCTGGATCTACATCGGCACACAAGGCATTTTGCAAGGCACCTATGAGACGTTCGCTTCCTGCGCGAAGCGGCATTTCGGGGGCACGCTGAAAGGTCAGCTCGTCGTCACGGCCGGACTCGGCGGTATGGGTGGCGCGCAACCTCTCGCCGCCACCATGGCCGGAGCCAGTTTTCTGGGAGCGGATGTGGATGCATCCCGCATCGAAAAGCGCCTTCAAACGCGTTATATCGATGAGATGACGGATGATTACACGAAAGCGCGCGACATCGCCCTTCTCAAGAAAAAACATAGACTTCCGTACAGCATCGGACTCGTCTCCGATGCTGGTGACTTGCTCAAAAAATTACTCGAAGACGATCTCATACCGGATGTGCTCACCGACCAAACCTCCGCCCATGACCCCGTTCATGGCTACATCCCGAATGGATTGTCATTGTCGGATGCGGCTCGACTCCGAGCTTCCGATCCTGCGGCATACAAAGCTCAAAGCCTGGCCAGCATGGCGCGACATGTCGGATTCATGCTCGAGCATCAGAAACGCGGCGCCATCACCTTCGATTATGGAAACAACATCCGTGAATTCGCAAAACAGGGCGGGGAAGTGAATGCGTATGATTTCAACGGATTTGTGCCGGAATTCATCCGTCCGTTGTTCTGTGAAGGGAAGGGGCCGTTTCGCTGGGTGGCGTTGTCCGGCTATCCGGAAGACATTTATACCACGGATCGGGCCCTCATCGAGGCCTTTCCCGCCAACACGCATCTGATCGATTGGCTCACCCAAGCACGCGAGAAAATCGCGTTCCAAGGGCTTCCAGCAAGAATTTGCTGGTTGGGGATGGGGGAGCGCGAAAAAGCGGGATTGATTTTCAATGAATTGGTGCGAACCGGTAAGGTGAGCGCCCCCATCGTGATCGGTCGCGACCATTTGGATTGCGGCTCCGTGGCCTCGCCCAACCGCGAAACCGAAGGCATGAAAGACGGGTCGGATGCGGTTTCCGACTGGCCCTTGCTCAATTTGATGGCCAATACCGGCGGCGGTGCCACTTGGGTGTCGTTTCATCATGGTGGTGGCGTTGGGATGGGATATTCGCAACATGCCGGCATGGTGGTGGTGGCGGATGGGACCGATCGCGCCGCGAATTGCCTTCGTCGCGTGCTGCATAACGACCCAGCGATGGGCGTTTTCCGTCATGTGGATGCCGGCTATGATGAAGCCATATCCGTCGCTAAAACGCACAACTTAGTATGATGCTCATCGGACCCTTTCGCCAGATTATGACGCTCCAGGGACTCGCGGTCAAAGGTCCGTTGCGCGATTCCGATCTCGAAGTTATTTCCGAAGCCGGTATCCTAATTGATAAAGGTCGAATTATGGAGATCGGCGTTTTTTCTGAGCTGAAATCCCAAGCAAAAACCATCATCGAAACAGAAGGTGATCAGGTTCTTGTCCCTGGATTAGTAGATTCGCATACACATATATGTTACGCAGGGTCCCGTGCGAAGGATTATGCCCTCAAATTGAGTGGCGCCGGTTATGCCGACATCCTCGCAACCGGAGGCGGCATCCATCATACCGTTTCCGAAACCCGAAAAGCTGGTTATGGGGAACTGCTGTATGTCACATCGGGTCGGTTGGACCGGGCTCGGCGCCAAGGCGTGACCACCTGCGAAATCAAAAGCGGATACGGACTCGATATCGACACCGAGTTCCTCATGCTTCAAGTGATTCGAGAATTGGGATGCGTGTCGACCTGCCTTGCCGCGCATATGTTGCCTGAATCGTATGGGCATCCATCCGCCTATCTGGATCACATCCGCCATGAACTGTTCCCGAAATTGAATGATGTGGGATGCAACCGCGTGGATATGTTTTGGGATGATGTGGCGTTTCACGGGGATGCGGCCTATGCGTATCTGAAAACCGCGAAAGAAGGCGGATTCGATCTCACCATACATGCCGATCAATTCAGTAGGGGAGGAAGTCGCGTTGCCGCGGAATTGGGCGCGAGAAGCGCGGATCATCTGGAGTCGATTTCCGAGGAGGATCTCAGGTTCTTGGCCGCATCCGATACCGCCGCGACGGTGTTACCCGGTGCCTGCCTCGGACTCGGAATGGAATTTCCTCCCGCTCGAAACCTGCTGGATGCTGGTGCGTCGCTGGTCATTGCCAGTGATTGGAACCCCGGTTCGGCGCCAAACGGACAATTGCTGATGCAAGCTTCCATCCTGGCGATGCGGCAAAAGCTGAACACCGCGGAAACGTGGGCTGGCATCACATTCCGGGCCGCACATGCGCTTGGATTAACGGATCGAGGTCGGTTAGAGCCCGGATATCGGGCCGATTTCGTGAGCTTTCCCGTGGCCGACATCCGCGAAATCCTCTATGTGCAAGGCACCTGCATGCCGTCTCACGTATGGATCAAAGGAGAACGTATCGTATGAACAAGCAAGTATCGATCATCGGATATCCGACCGACGAAGGTGTGCGGCGCAACAGCGGACGTGTCGGCTCGGCAGAGGGTCCGGCGCAGTTGCGAGCCCATTTCGCGAAACTGCATTCCCATGTGGATGAACAGATGATCGTTTTGAACGATCTGGGTGATGTGGCCGTGAAAGATGGCGATATCGAAACCGCGCAACAGACATTCAGAGGCATGGTATCCAATGTCCATGGCTACTACAACGCCTTCACACTGGGATTGGGAGGCGGACACGACATCGCCTATGCCCACATTCCGGGATTCATCGATGCCTACCCGAGTGATCGCATCGGTATCATCAATCTGGATGCGCATTTCGATCTGCGTCCATTCAAGAAAAGTGGCTCCACGTCCGGAACACCGTTTCTACAAGTGTTGGATGAAGCCCATCACACCAAACGGAATGTGGCCTATTTGCCGATCGGTATCCAACCTCATCTGAACGCGCCGTTTCTGTTCGAAACCGCATTCAAGTTCAAATGTGAGCCGATTTTGGCAGAAGACATGTATACGTCGCGTGCTTGGCACAAAATCCTTGATGATTTCATCGAATCGTGCCGGTACTTGTATGTCTCGTTGGATCTGGATGTGTTTCAGGCCGCATCCGCCCCAGGGGTCAGTGCGCCGAACGCTTTAGGGCTGGATGTAGCCATGGTGCATCAGACCTTCTTATACATCATGAAATCGGGCAAGGTGAAAGCGATGGACATCGCCGAGCTCAATCCGACCTACGACGATGCGAATCAATCCACCGCCCGACTCGGCGCCGCGTTCATGCATAGCTTCATCCATTCCATATGAAACCCTTTTATTTCGGCGATGAACCCCTGAATCTGAACATTTGTGAACGTTTTTTGAAGGGGGATGTGACCGGCGCCATCTCCGAAAAGGGGAGAGCGCGCCTTCAGGCATCGGCGGATCGGGTGACCGATATCGTGGCCAATGATGAGGTCGTGTACGGCATCAATACCGGCTTCGGATTTTTGTGCAATACCCGCATCCCGCGCGAAGAACTGGATATTCTGCAGCTCAACATCCTGAAAAGTCATTCGGTCGGAGTGGGAGACCCCATCCATCCCGAGTATGTGAAACTGATGATCTTATTGAAGATCCAATCCCTTTCCTATGGATATTCGGGTATACGAATACATGTGATTGAACGGCTACTGGAGATGTTGTCGGCCGGATTGACGCCCTATGTGCCGTCGAAGGGATCGGTGGGCGCATCCGGTGATTTGGCGCCACTCGCGCATTTGTGTCTGCCTTTGATTGGATTGGGAGCGTTTTACGATGGGAAAACGGTGCGTCCGGCGATTGATGTGATGGAGGAAATGGGATGGAAGCCGCTCGAACTGGGTCCGAAGGAAGGCCTCGCCCTCCTGAACGGCACCCAATTCATCGCGGCGTATGCGGTGCACAACCTCATCCGCTTTGAGAAACTACTGGATCATGCCGATATCGCCGGAGCGATGAGTTTGGAAGGCATATTGGGTTCGGCATCGCCATTTGATGCGGATTTGCATGAATTGCGTCCATATGATGGCACAAGGCATGTCGCGGCTCGCATCCGAGATTTGTTATATGGTTCGGAAATGGTGGAAAGTCATTTGAATTGCGACCGTGTTCAGGATCCCTATTCCTTCCGATGCATGCCTCAGGTGCATGGGGCGTCCAGAAATGCATGGACTCACCTGAAAGATCTGACCTTGGTCGAAATCAATTCCGTGACCGATAATCCCATCATTTTTTCAGACAAGGTGATCAGCGGGGGGAATTTCCATGGTCAGCCCTTGGCCATGGCTTTGGATTATTGTTCGGTGGCGGCATCCGAAATCGGGTCGATTTCCGATAGAAGAATCTATCAGTTGCTGGATGGAGAACCGTTCGGATTGCCTCCATCCCTCATGAAAAATACCGGTACCAATTCCGGATTCATGATGCCTCAGTACACCAGCGCGGCATTGGTGAGCGAGAATAAAAGCTTTTGCTATCCCGCATCCGCCGATTCCATCCCCACATCACTCGGACAGGAAGACCATGTGAGCATGGGCTCGATCAGCGGACGAAAAATGGCCATGATCTTGGATAACCTGCATCAGATCTTGGCCATCGAATTGTTGTGCGCGGCGCAGGCGTTCGATTATCGTCGTCCGCTCAAATCGGGTCCGAAGTTGGATGTGTGCCACGACCTCATCCGCAAGGTGATCGATCATGCCGAGGAAGACCGCATTTTCGCGGAGGATATCCGTGCGATGGCGGATCTTATTGAGCGGGGAGAGTTATTATTGCCGATTCGGTAGGTCCTGCGGTCGCGTCTTGATAAAACCCGGTGACCCGATATCGGATGGTTTCACCTGCTGCGGGCAACTGCGAATCCACATAGGAGTTGATTGTTTCAAAGGATCCGAGGGTTTGATACTCCGCGCCATTTACCGATTTATCAAGAACAATCGTCGAATTCGGCAGTAAAATAATGCCGATACCATCTCTACTTTCAATCATATGGTTGGGCGTATTGCGATCCCAAGATACTGTGATACTCCCTTCTGGAATCATTTGAACATGGATAGTCGGTTTGTTCATCACATATCCGAATGTGTATGATTTGAGCCAATTCGACACTTGGCCGTTCATCGACATCCTCATTTTGAATGTGAATGGGGAGTTCTGTCTTTCAGGCAGATGGAAGTCGATTTCGGTGGATTCGTGAATGTCGTTATATAGAAACAGGGTATCCGTTCCGGTGATTCGGATCAATTCGACATAGGAACGATTGGCCGTACCTCCTTCCCAACGAAAACGAAACGTGTTACCCTGAATAAGGAAGACACTGAAGAAGGTGGCTGGGTCCAAAATGTAATTCGGTGATTCGGGATCGTGCCGGTTGACCAGCTCGAAATCGCTTGGCTTCTGGCAGTTGACCATCGTAAGTAAGACGATGATCAGGAATAGACGTGTTGGACGTTGATGTGCCATAAACGACTTACAAGTTGATTCGCAAACCAACTTCATCCGGGTGGATGAAGGGGCGGATACGTGGTGGATCGGTTCGGAAACCCGATGGGCCTGGACGTCTACCATCCATCACACTCCAAGCATAGGCCAAGCCTAAGGTTGTCCATGCGATATGTCGTCTTCGGCGTGCATCATTCAGATAATGGGCTTGACGGATTCCTCGTTCGGCCAGAATAACCAAATCGTCGGGACCAATAACGTTCAAATAGGCGGTTCTTGTTTGATCATATCGATCGGATGCCCGAGCATGTCGCGTGGTTTCGCTGTATGACCAATACGCGAGAGTGGCAACGCCACTTGCAAAGAGGACGGACTTGATTACCTCATTCTTGTGATATTGTGCCAATCCTGGGATGAATGAAGCCCGCTTCAATCGCGACTGATACTGTGGCTCAGTCATATCGACATAGGTGAGACGTGTGGATGTGATCTTCACCTTTTTGGATCGCTGACGACCATACGCATCAATCGCTTCAAGTGAATACGATCCTGGTTCAAGTTGTAGGGAGACCACATGTGAATCCAATGGCTGACCATTCAACCTCAACCGACTTCTTGGGTCCGTTTCCACAATCAAATTGGCATCCCAGATCACCGCCGGATAAACGCTGTAAAGGCCTCGTTCCCGTTCACTTCGAATGGGTTTTGGATCCAGCTTAACCGATGCGGGTTGGTCTGGGCGGATGTGGACTGTTACAAGGACATCACGGTAGGATGGAAACCCGAAGCGCAGTTGCAAATCTCCCTCAGGCAGATGCAAAGTGTCTCCGGACGCCACTTCACGCTGATAATCACCTATGATGACAATGGCTCGAGTATCAGGGTGTTCGATGCTCAACACACCTGTGGGAATGTCGAAGCCGAACTGAAGCAGGAGGAGGAGTCCGAATATCATGATCAGAAGCGGTATTCAATGGTTTCGGGATGGATTTTGTCGCCGCAACGCAGGCTCAATCGATACCATGGTTTGTTCCCCGGTGATGTGTGATCATAGGCTCCTGCAGAGTAATCGATCTGTTCAAGGAAGGACCATTGATCTCCTTGATCGACGCTACGGTGCACATCAATCAGGCAAGCCTCACATCTACGCAATTGTACCCAAAGGAAGGAGTAGCTCGGATCCTCGTCGAATTGATCCCTCTTTGCGAAGAACGGAATGACAAACGGCGACCCGCCTATCGGATGTTCTTGTACCAATCTGTCGCCATCAGAGGAAGGAAGATAGACTTGAAAGGTCGCATCCAGTACAAAGGGACAGGGTTGGTGCTCGAAAAACCGTTGATATGAGACATTCAAATCGCCCCTGGTACCTGCCGTGTATATCGGGCCTTCGGATGGAACATATTCAGACAATCCATATTCGGATGATTGATAGTGGATGCGATATCCATAAAGTCCTGAAAAGTTTGGAACGGTTCCCCCAAACCAATTCTCGGCAAATCCAAACATCCCAACAGATTCCCCCGCTTGACGACCAAGAATGGGCACTGGTAGGCTGAAATCAGCCGGTTCCGAAACGCGTACCACTGACGATGAATGATACACCGATCGGATACGATACGTCGATGGATAATCGAGATTGCGCGTCGTATCTCGAAATCCGGTCTCGGCGCTGGCGATGCGAGCAACGGTCTGAAAATCGGATCCTTTGATGGATTTCTGAATCCAGATGCTGTCTGAGCCACCGGGAAACAAATACCAACTCAGAAGCATGTCCCGACCACTTCTGGTCACGGTTAAATTCAGTGGCGGATGTGGGGTGTAATCCGGATTTCCGGGGTCACGCATATTGTTTCTTTCGAACTCCACCGGTTCAACGCAAGATGCGATTGCGATCCAAATCAACAACAGAAATTTACTGTGCATATAATCAAAATTAATCGGATGGCTGAACAAAACCTAGGTTTAAACTTCATAGGCCATGTTTTATAAAAATCGGCCTCTGCTTTCATCTTTCGCCGATTTTGGATACCTTATGGGCGTAATCACCAGAGTAAAACCGTATGCACAACACCTCACATGTCGAGCCCGGTAGGGTTCATGATGTCCTCGGAAAACACATTCTCGCCGATGGATATGATATTGTTTTGGACTTGGAAAAAAGTGAAGGGGCCTATCTGTACGACAGCAAGCATGGCAAGACCTATCTCGATTTCTTCACCTTTTTTGCTTCAAATCCGCTTGGGATGAATCATCCTAAAGTGGCGGGCAATGCGGCCTTCCGCAAGCGAATCGCCGATGTGGCAATCCACAATCCGTCCAATTCGGATATCTATACCTCCCAAATGGCGGAATTCGTGGACACCTTCGATCGTGTGGGGATCCCATCCTACCTGCCGCATGCGTTTTTTGTGGCCGGTGGCGCTCTGGCTGTTGAAAATGCCTTGAAAGTGGCATTTGATTGGAAAGTGCAAAAGAATTTCCGCAAAGGGTACCGTGTCGAAAAAGGATCGAAAATTCTGCATTTCGAGCAAGCATTTCATGGTCGTACCGGTTATACCATGTCGCTGACCAACACCGATGCCAACAAAGTGGCTCTGTATCCGAAATTTGACTGGCCCCGGATCACCAATCCGAAAATGACGTTTCCCCAAACCGCAGAAGCCATCGCGGATGTGGCCAAGCGCGAAGCTCACGCCCTGGCTCAAGCCGAGCGTTACTTCGAGATCTACAAAGATGACATCGCCGCCATCATTCTCGAGCCGATCCAAGGCGAAGGTGGCGACAACCAATTCCGTCCCGAATTCCATCAAGCCCTGCGCGATCTTGCCGATCGTCATGAGGCCCTTCTGATTTATGATGAAGTTCAGACCGGCGTGGCCCTCACAGGAAAATTCTGGGCCCATGAACATTATGTGAAGCCCGATATCATTGCATTCGGCAAAAAGACACAAGTTTGTGGCATTCTTGTCGGTACGCGTGTGGATGAGATCGACACGAACGTGTTTCGGAAATCATCCCGCATCAATTCCACCTGGGGTGGAAATCTTGTGGATATGGTCCGTTTCCAACGCTATCTCGAAATCATTGAAGAAGACAAATTGGTGGCCCATGCCGCCAAAACAGGCGAGTATCTGTTGTCCAAGCTTCACTCGTTTCAGCAGACGCATGAGTCGATCGGAAATTCACGTGGCAAAGGACTCATGTGCGCCTTCGATCTTCCCACCACGCATGCGCGCAACGCCCTTGTGGATGCGGCTTATGACAACGGATTGATGATTCTGCCATGTGGAAGTCATTCGGTGCGGTTTCGTCCGCCCTTGATGATCACAACCTCGCAAATCGATGAAGGGATGGATATCCTGGATCGGTCCTTGCGCGAAGCGGAGGCCATGAAATCCGTGGCCTTGGCGCATCCTGAACCAAAGCTAGATTAGTGCATTTCATAGATATCCTCGTTTTCTCGGTTTATGCGGTCGCTATTGTTCTCGTTGGCCTTTGGTTTCTTCGGAAAAACACCGGAAATGAGGATTATTTCTTAGGCGGACGAAACATGTCGTACCCTCACATCGGGTTGTCGGTCGTGGCAACAGATGTGGGCGGTGGTTTCTCAATCGGCCTTGGCGGGTTGGGTTATCTGATGGGGCTTTCCGGCTCTTGGCTCTTGTTCACTGGTTTATTAGGGGCCTGGCTCAGCGCCGTCTTCCTCATTCCCATTGTGAAACCGTTGTCGGATACGCATCGGTTTTTCACAATGCCGCAATTGTTCCATCATGTGTATGGACGGCGTGCGGCCTACATCGCCGCTGTGATTTCTGCGATCGGTTACATCGGCTTCACCAGTGCACAAATGCTGGCCGGAGCCAAACTCGCATCCGCCACCTTCCCTGAAATCGGTCTGACGACCGCCTTATGGATCATGGGTGTCATTATCGTTGTGTATACGGTGATGGGGGGCATCAAAGCGGTGATCTACACCGACACGTTCCAATGGATTTTGCTGATGGTGGGATTGTGCTTCGTCGGGATTCCCATCGCATGGACCGCCGTCGGCGGCTATTCGGAAATCGTGCGTGTGTTAGATCCATCCATGCTTCGACTGGATCAGATCTCCATCTGGCAAGCCGTGAATTGGGCGGTTACCATCATTCCAATATGGTTTGTGGGGATGACCTTGTACCAACGGATTTATGCCTCACGCAACGTCAAGGATGCGAAAAAAGCCTGGTACGTGGCCGGATTCTTCGAATGGCCTGTGATGGCCTTCATGGGCGTCTTGCTTGGAATGCTATCTCGTGTGGCCGCCGAACAGGGGATGTTCGCCTCACTGGGTTATGCCGATGCCACCATGTTGGACCCAGAAATGGGGTTGCCGTTGTTGCTTCGAACGGTTCTTCCGGTCGGCTTCATGGGCCTCATGCTTGCCGCGTATTTCTCCGCGGTGATGTCTACAGCCGATAGCTGCCTTGTGGCTGCATCCGGAAATGTGGTGAGCGACATCATCAAACCAAAAAATGAAATACGGTCATCCCAACTCATCACGTTGCTTATTGGAGGGATTGCCATCGGCTTGGCTTCCTTCATGGAGAATGTATTGGATGTGATGTTGTACTCGTATGCCTTCATGGTATCCGGACTGTTCGTGCCGGTATTGGCGGCATTGTTTCTGTCTCGACATTCCACTATTGGTGCCATTCTGGCCATGATCGTTGGCGGAAGCGTCACCGTCTGGTTCACATTGGCACCGCCGGGTTGGATCATCGCACAAGCCGATCCGAACCTGTATGGACTCTTTTCTTCAACCATCATCTACTTCATCTGTCATGTCTCCGAACGACAAACTTGACCTTATCAAGGTCGCCGAACTCAGCGAAACCAAATTCAGACAACCCGACGTCGTCGATTTTCTATTCACCGCTCTCGAGCAATACGGCGATGCGAAGCACCACATCCAAGCCTGCATGGATTATGTGTATTCGGTTGAAGCGGGACGTGGTGGCGCGGTGTTCATCGCCTATATGAAACGCAATCTGTTGGGAGCCGTGATCGTGAACCGGACCGGGATGTCTGGCTTCATCCCCGAAAACATCTTGGTCTATATTGCGGTGGATCCATCCACTCGCGGACTCGGTTTAGGAAAAAAATTGATGGATTTGGCCATTGAACAAACGCCTGGCGACATCGCCCTGCACGTCGAGCCCGACAATCCCGCGCGACGCCTGTATGAACGCCTCGGATTCACCAGCAAATACATCGAGATGCGTTTGCACAAACCGAGCGTCTGATGGCGTATTTAGCGCTTTATCGTGACCGCCTCCAGCAGAATTATGACAAACTGGACGCCTTGTTTTCAAAAAACGGCATCTCCTGGGGAATTGTGACGAAACTGCTGTGCGGAAACCGGGAGTATTTGAAGGAAGTAATGAGTCTGGGTGTGAGGGAAGTCCATGATTCGCGAATCACCAATCTGAAGGCCATTAAACAGCTCGATCCGGATATCCAGACCGTCTACATCAAACCGCCTCCGAAGAAAAGCATCGCCGCGGTGATCACCTATGCCGATGTGAGTCTGAACACCGAGCTGAGCACCATCCGCGCACTATCGGAAGAAGCCGTGAAGCAAGATCGGACGCATAAAGTGCTCATCATGATCGAAATGGGCGATTTGCGGGAAGGGGTGATGCGCGAAGATTTGCTCGACTTCTATAAGCAAGTGTTCGAACTGCCGAATATTGCGATCGTCGGACTCGGCACGAACCTGAATTGCCTTCATGGCGTGATGCCAAGTGCGGATAAGCTCATCCAATTGAGTCTGTATAAGCAGCTGATCGATCTTCAGTTCAAGAAAGACATTCCCTGGGTATCGGGAGGAACGACGGTCACACTTCCCTTGCTTATTCGAGGCGATCTGCCGATTGGAGTGAATCATTTTCGGATAGGGGAAGCTCTATATTTCGGAGCGGATCTGTTCACCGGCGGCGTGATTGAAGGTATGCGGGATGATGTGTTCGAACTATACACTGAAATCCTCGAAATCCAGGAAAAACCCATGTTGCCAAGCGGGGAGCTTGGGGTGGATCCGATGGGCAACATCCTGCAGATTGATCCCAAACTTATCGGAAAATCGTCCTACAGAGCCATATTGGATATTGGTCATTTGGATGTGAACCCGGATTTCCTGATTTCGTTGGATGAAAACATCCGCGTGGTGGATGCGAGCTCCGACATGCTCATTGTGGATGTTGGACAAAATCCATCCAACCTGAACGTTGGCGATGAGGTCCGATTCGGACTCAAATACATGGGCGCCTTAGGCGTGATGAATTCACGCTATATCGAGAAACGTATTTTTACACCGCACTGAACATCTGAGCCGGTATCTTTGGGCAAATCCTATCCTATTTAGCAGGAATGCCCATGTCTCTCGCTGTCAGAACCACCGTCCTATTTGCTGTGGCCATCGTGATATCCCTCTTATTCTGGTGGTCTATGCGGGCACCAGAACCGACGATGATGGGTCCGAACACTGCCTCGAACACGTCATCGGATACTCGTCTGGGTGTCCGTGTGAGCGTCTTGGAACCAGTGGTTTTTCAGGATCGAATTTTTGTCTCAGGTAGTGTGATCGCCGAGGATGAAGTCTACCTTCGTAGTGAAGCGGCCGGACGCATCATCGACCTGAAACTGCAGGAAGGGTCTTTTGTCCGGAAGGGGACCTTGCTGGCAAAAATCAACGATGCCGATCTGCAAGCCCAATTACGTCGCACGACGTTGAATCTGGAGCTGGCTCAAATCCGCGAAGCGCGTCAGCGGCAGTTGCTCGAAAACAGAGCCATTTCGCAGCAGGATTACGACATCATGCTGAACGAAGTGAATACGATCATGGCTGAAATCGACCTGATCAAGGCCAATATTGCAAAGACGGACGTCGTTGCGCCATTCGATGGCATGGTCGGTTTAAGAAATGTATCGGAAGGAGCCTTTGTCTCGGTTGGCCAGCAGTTGGCAACGTTGCAAAACCTGGATCGCATCCGGATCGACTTCTCCGTTCCGGAACGATATGCGGCGAGCGTGAAAACCAGAGACGTGATTCAGTTCACCCGCCAAGGATCCGGTGAGACCTATACGGCCGTGATTTCCGCGATCGAACCACGCATCGATCCGAACACCCGCACCTTGAGCATCCGAGCCACCGCGTCCAATCCGGGACGTCGCATATTGCCTGGAGCGTTCGCTCAAATCACATATTCGCTTAGCGAGATATCCAATGCCTTGCTGGTTCCATCCGAAGCCATCATTCCGGAATTGGGACAGACCTTTGTGTTTGTTTTGAGGGATGGAGCGGCGCACCGAGTGCCGGTTCAGACCGGCATCCGCACCGATACACAAGTGCAGATCACGGATGGTTTGGTACAGGGTGATTCAGTTCTTGTAACAGGAATCCTGCAACTGAGGCAGGGAATGGCCGTGCGGGTGACCCAATGAGTTTATCCTCCATCAGCATCCGCCGACCTGTCTTGGCGACCGTGATGTCGATCGTCATCGTCTTGTTCGGTGTGATCGGTTACACGTATCTGGGCGTTCGGGAATACCCGGCTGTGGATCCGCCGATTGTCACAGTTTCAACGAACTATGTGGGGGCCAATGCGGATGTGATCGAATCGCAGATCACAGAGCCCTTGGAGGAATCCATCAACGGGATCGCCGGAATCCGGACGCTGACCTCGGTGAGTCGCGAAGGCCGATCCACCATCACGGTCGAGTTTTATCTGGAAACGGATATGGAAGCGGCTGCGAACGATGTGCGGGAGCGGGTCTCACGTGCGCAACGAAGCCTTCCGTTGGATGTGGAACCGCCGATCGTGACCAAAGCCGATGCCGATTCATCGCCCATCGTCTTTTTGAACGTCTCCAGCGATACTCGACCCATTTTGGAGGTATCGGACATCGCATCGACTCGCATCAAAGAAAGGATGCAAACTATACCCGGTGTTTCGGCGGTGAGTGTTTGGGGTGAGAAACGATATTCGATGCGCTTGTGGATGGATCCGGCCAAACTCGCCGCGTATCAGCTCACACCCTTGGATGTTCGTCGTGCCTTGGATCGGGAGAACGTGGAGCTTCCTGGCGGACGAATCGAAGGTCAATCGGTGGAATTGTCGGTGCGTACGCTGAGTCGACTCGAAACCCCCGACGAATTCAACAACATCATCATCCGTGAATCCGGCGGTAATGTGGTGAGGATGCGGGATGTGGGTTATGCTGAAATCGGTGCCGAAAACCTGCGAACCGTTCTGAAACGGGATGGCGTGGCCATGGTGGGTGTGGTACTGGTGCCACAACCGGGTGTGAACAACATCGCCATCGCAGATGAATTTTATCGACGTTTAGAGAGTATCGAGCGTGATCTGCCGGAGGACATCCGTCTTGCGGTGGGTTTCGACATCACCCAATACATCCGCGAATCGATCACCGAAGTGCAGGATACCGTCATTACCGCATTTGTGTTGGTCGTGCTCATCATTTTCCTGTTTCTGCGCGATTGGCGCACCACCATCATTCCAGTCGTGGTGATTCCGATCTCGTTGATCGGAGCATTTTTCGTGATGTTTGTTGCCGGATTTTCGATCAATGTGCTCACCATGCTCGGCATCGTGCTGGCCATCGGCTTGGTTGTGGATGACGCCATCGTTGTGATGGAAAACATCTACTCGAAGATCGAAGACGGTCTGACACCAGACGAAGCCGCATCCAAAGGGGCAGCGGAAATCTTCTTTGCGGTGATTTCGACCACAACGGCACTTGTTGCGGTGTTTCTACCTGTGATATTCCTTGAAGGCATCACGGGTCGATTGTTCCGCGAATTCGGACTCGTCATGGCGGGAAGCGTGATCATCTCCTCCTTCGTCGCCCTCACGCTCACACCGATGCTATCGGCCCGCATCCTCAAAAAAAGAGCTACGAAACCGTGGATATACACCTTCACAGAACCGTTTTTTCTTGCTCTCACCAACGGATATGAATCGTCGTTGCGCGCTTTCATGCGGGTTAGATGGCTCGGATTCGTGGTCATCACCCTGTCGGCAGGCATCATTGTGGGGATGGGAGGTCAGCTTCAGACCGAACTCGCGCCTCTGGAAGACCGTGGACGGATGAGGATCGCCGCATCGGGTCCGGAAGGCACCACGTTCGAATTCATGGATCGATACATCGACGAAGTGGTGAGTGTGATCAAAGACACCATCCCGGAATATTCCGCCATCATTTCCGTCACATCACCTGGTTTCGCGGCTGCAAGCTCGGTCAATTCCGGATTCGTGAATCTGATATTGACCGATGCGAGCCAGCGTTCGCGCTCACAGCAAGACATCGCTGTGGAATTGAACAAATTGCTGACTGGATATTCCGCCGCGAGAGCCTTTATCATCCAAGATCAGACCATTGGCGGCGGTCGTGGCGGACTTCCCGTCCAATTCGTCATCCAAGCCGCGAATTTCGAGAAACTGACCGAAGTGCTTCCTGATTTTGTGGATCAAGCTCGTCAAAATCCCGTGTTTTCAGCAGTGGATATGGACCTCAAATTCAACAAGCCCGAATTGCAGATCGACATCAACCGTGAACGGGCCCGCACATTGGGTGTGTCGGCCATTGATGTGGCTCAGACATTGCAATTGGCCTTAAGCGGACAGCGGTTCAGCTATTTCATCATGAATGGAAAACAATACCAGGTGATCGGGCAACTGTCGCGTGAATTCCGTGATGCGCCGGTGAATCTACGCTCCTTGTTCGTGAAGAACGAAAGAGGGGAGATGATTCAGTTGGATAATGTGGTGACGATCACGGAAAAGGTAAGTCCGCCCGCCTTGTATCGATTCAACCGGTATGTGTCGGCTACCGTATCCGCCGGTTTGGCACCAGGGAGAACCTTGGGCGATGGAATCGATGCGATGAACGTCATCGCCGCCACAACACTTGATGATACGTTCACCACCACGCTTGCAGGCACATCACGGGATTTCGCAGAATCCTCATCCAGCTTGTTGTTCGCTTTCGCGCTAGCGGTTGTCCTTATATATCTGGTCTTGTCGGCGCAGTTCGAGAGCTTTCGCGATCCGTTCATCATCCTGTTCACAGTTCCGTTGGCGGTGGCCGGGGCGGTATTGTCGCTGTGGCTCTATGGTCAGACCTTGAACATCTTTTCCCAGATCGGGATTATCATGCTCGTCGGATTGGTGTCGAAGAACGGAATCCTGATCGTCGAATTCGCCAATCAGCGCAAAGAAACCGGATTGAAAGCGTTTGATGCGGTTGTGGATGCGGCTGTAGTACGGTTCCGTCCGATCCTGATGACCAGCGCCTCCACCATCTTGGGTAGCCTGCCGATTGCCTTGGCCTTGGGCGCCGGATCGGAGAGCCGTGTGTCTATGGGAATCGCTGTGATCGGAGGCTTGCTGTTTGCGAGTTTGCTCACATTATATGTCATCCCCGCTATATATAGTTATTTCACCGCAGAAACGAAATAATGGCTTGCGTCGGTTCTCATCTCGCTTTAAATTTTAGGTAAAGCTAAAATTTAGGGAGAGCTAAATATGGTGGATTGGTTCATTTCCCAACATCCGGTGATGCAAGCGCTGATGGCGGGTGTATTTTGCTGGTTTATGAATGCGCTAGGTGCGTCGTTGGTGTTTTTTTTCAAGACCTTCAATCGGAAGGTAATGGATTACATGCTCGGATTCGCAGGCGGGGTGATGCTTGCGGCGAGTTTTTGGTCGTTGTTGAATCCGGCCATTTCAATGTCGGAAGCATCCGGCGGATCCGGATGGGCTCCGGCCGTGATCGGATTTCTTGTAGGTGGCTTGTGCATTCGACTGATGGATTCGGTTGTACCACACATCCATTTAGGATTTCCAATCGCAGAAGCAGAGGGGCCCAAAACGAATTGGAGGCAAAGCACCTTATTATATACCGCCATGACATTGCATAATATTCCGGAAGGTTTGGCCGTGGGTGTTGCATTTGGTGGTTTGGCCATGGGCATTCCCGAAGCCACATTGGGCGCGGCCATCTCGTTGGCATTGGGCATCGGTTTGCAGAACTTTCCGGAAGGTGCGGCTGTTGCGATTCCGTTGCGCCGAGACGGCATGTCGAGATGGAAAAGCTTCAATCTGGGTCAATCATCGGCATTGGTCGAACCGGTGTTTGCGGTGATTGGTGCGGCATTGGTGATGGTGATTGAACCCGTGTTGCCCTATGCGTTGAGTTTCGCAGCCGGAGCCATGGTGTTCGTGGTGATTGAGGAAGTGATACCCGAATCGCATCGCCATGGAAACACGGATTTGGCCACTCTAGGTGCGATGAGCGGCTTCGCTGTGATGATGGTTTTAGACGTGGCTTTGGGATGAATGTGAAGGGATGATAATGGTTTAAATAATTTTTGTGAATTGCGATTCTAGTATTAGATTGCACGGAAGTGTTTCAATAGGTCGAATGGGTCATTCACCCAGAACGCTAACGTCAGGTAAAAACCCCGACGATTATCTTGCTAACCAACAATCAATCATGAGGTCATATATGTTAAAGAAGCTACTTTCAATCGTAGCATTAGCATTGGTATTGCCACTATCTGCATATGCTCAAACCGGGTATATCACAGGTACGGTAACGGATAGAAATACTGGCGAAGAATTAACCGGAGCCAACGTATTCATTCGCGAACTATCAAAAGGTGCTGTGACGGACTTACAAGGCCGTTACGAAATTCGTCAAGTAACCGCAGGCAGCTACACTCTTGCCATATCCTACATCGGATATCGTGAGACCCGCGTCTTGGTCAATGTCGGTACCGGAGAACTGGTCGCCAACGTTCAACTGGATGTGGATTTGCTCGGCTTGGACGAAGTGGTTGTCACAGGTGTGACCGATGCCACATCCCAACGTTTGCTTCCTTTCACGGTAGGCCGTGTAGGTTCAGCTGAGTTGGATCAAGTTCCTGCTGTTTCGGCCTCATCCGCACTTCAAGGCAAGATTGCCGGTGTCCGGATTATTTCGAACAGTGGTGCTCCTGGTTCTGCCGCTGCCATCCGTCTTCGTGGATCCACAAGCCTCACCGGCTCGCAAGCTCCGCTTGTGATCGTTGATGGTGTGATTTTGGATGCCTCGCTTGCCGACATCAACTCAGAAGACATCGAGTCTATCGAAGTTCTGAAAGGTGCATCTGCTGCGTCGCTCTACGGTTCACGTGCCGCCAACGGTGTGATTCAGATCATCACCAAGCGTGGTAAGTACCTCAGCGAAGGCCAAACACAAGTGATTTTCCGTAATGAGTTCGGTCGTTCGTATCTCGGACGCACCATTCCTCTTTCCGAAAGCCATCACTTCCAAATCGACGCGAATGGCGATTATGTGTTGAATGCTGGTGGAAACCGTGTTCCTGAAACGGATTTCATTGCTGATAATCCATACAAAACCAACCGTGACCTTCAAAACGAAGTGTTCGGAAATGGTGATTACAGCACCAACTTCATCTCCGTTCAGCGCAATACCGGAAACGGCAACTACGCGTTGTCTTTCTCCAATTCCGATACGGAAGGGATCTTGTACGGTGTGAAAGGGTATTCCCGTCAAACCGTTCGTGTGAACGTGGATCAGAACATCACCGACAATTTGTCGTTGTCTGCTTCCACATCTTACAATCAGTCGGATAACGAGCCTGTGACCCAAGGTCCTGGATCACCGTTCTTCCGCATGCTCTTGCTTCAACCGGATGCCGATATCTATGGAACCAACCCAGACGGATCCAAATTCCGCCTTCGTGCCGATCCATATGTTTCAGAGCCAAACCCACTGTACGAACTCGAATACATCGAGCGTGATTTCCGTCGCGCACGTGTTTTGGGCGATTTCCGTGTGAACTACCGTCCGTTTGAGTGGGCCAGTTTCGAAGGCAGCTTCGGATATGACCGTTCGGATGTGCGCAACTCAACATATGTGCCACTCGGTTTCTTGAGCTTGGTCGCACCAAGTGCAGGCAACCTTGAAGGCGTGTCTCCTGGTATTGGTTCGTTGAACAAATTCAACAGTCAGAACGTCGCTCAGACGTCTACGGCTACAGCTACATTCCAGAAGTCTCTTGACAAGTTGAACGCGCGTTTCCGTGCCAGCTACCAGTACGAGAATCGTAAATATGATGAGTTCGCTGTGACTGGTACAGGATTTAGTGTGGCTCAACTTCCACGTCTGAACATCTCAGATCCTGAAACACGCGGCGCATCGTCGTTCATTCAGGAAATCCGTACGGAGAATGTTTACGGTGTATTGGATCTGGATTACGATGAGAAATACATCACCAGCTTCCTTGTCCGTCAGGATGGTTCGTCAGAGTTCGGTAGAGATGAGCGTTATGCGGTCTATTACCGTGCCTCAGCAGCCTATCGCTTGACCGAAGACTTCACCATTCCTAGTGTGGATGAGTTGAAATTGCGTGCGTCGATCGGTACCGCCGGTCTGCGTCCTCCATTCGCTGCTCAGTATGAGACCTTCAACGTGGCTGGTGGAACTCCTTCCCCAGGCGTATTGGGTAACAATCAATTGAAGCCTGCCTTCACGACAGAAGTTGAATATGGTGTGGATGTCGAATTCCTGCGCCGTTTCTCTCTTCAAGTGAACTACTCGAACAAAGTGACCGAAGACCAAATCGTTTCGGTTCCGTTGTCAGCTGGCACAGGCGGTGGATTCTCTTCACAGTGGAGAAACGCCGGTACATTGGAAGCCAACACATGGGAAGCCCAATTGGGTGCGATTGTGATGGATGCCAACAATGTCCGTTGGACCACCAACGTAACGTTCGACCGTACTCGTCAGAAAGTGACCGAACTTGATTTTCCTGATCAATTCGTAGGTCCAGGCGAACAAGGTGCTGGAATCTTCTTCCTCACAGAGGGCGAGAACTTTGGTATCATGTACGGCCGTAAGTGGGTCACATCTTTTGCTGAACTGCAAAAAAACCCTGCTCACGCCGCTGCAAACCCGGACGACTACGAAGTGAACTCCGATGGGTATCTGGTACGTTCCGGTTCCCAAGGCACATTGACCGAGCTCCCGATTCGCTACTTCGAAACAGATGAAAATGGTGCTTTGGTCGGTGATTTCAACATCGGTGACACCAACCCTGACTTCAACTTCGCTGTTTCAAATACCGTATCTTGGAAAGGATTGAGCGTGTACGCACTTCTTGACGCGCAAATTGGTGGCAAAATCTACAACCAAACCAAGCAGTGGACATTCCGCGAGTTACGTCATGGTGATTATGACCAACGTGGCAAAGCGGACAGCAAGAAGAAAACGGTTAACTACTACAGTGCCCTGTACGATGCAAACAATGCCAACGAGTATTTTGTGGAAGACGGTACTTTCCTCAAACTCCGTGAAGTTGCGATCAACTACACGTTGAACCGCCGTCAACTCGGTGTCCTTGGCAACTCTGTCGACCGCATTCGTGTTGGGATTATCGGTCGTAACCTCTTGACCTTCACCAAATATTCCGGATACGATCCTGAAGTGGCTGGTTTGAGCGGTGACGCTTCCAACTACCGTTTCGATGGTTTTAACTATCCGAACTTCAGAACCTTCACTGGTGTCATTGAGATCGCGTTTTAAGCGATCTCAACCTGAGTATTAACACATGCAAAACAAACATAAGACACACATGAAAACACTAACCAGAACTCTCAGCATTTTGCTGTTATCGATCTCGGTTTCGATCGTGTCGGGTTGCGCGGATCTTGTTGTTGAAAACAAGAACGCACCTGACCGCGACCTTGCGATCACCCGACCAGCCGATGTGATCGGACTTATCGACGGCGGTTACCGTCGTTGGGCTTTCATGGTCCAATGGAGAACCCTCATTCCAGCTACCGGCCAGTCCAAATGGGGCACAGGTACCGTAGGTAATTGGTGGTTGCACCCTGGAAACAACATTCCAAGGACAGCTGAATTCCCAAACACGCCTACATCCAACTTTCAGGATGTGAACAACGATTTGTGGGGCGAGTTCAACGGATCCATCGCAAACGCCAATTTGGCGCTTAACGCAATAGCGAACGGTGTAGAAATCGAGAATGCGCCCACCACAACGGGTTACAAAGCTTTGGCACAATTCCTTCAAGCCCTGAACTATGGTGCGCTTGGATTGCATTTTGACAAAGCGTTCATCATCGACGAAACCACCGATTTGACTGGTACGATCGAGTTCCTTCCCTATGCGGATGTGATTGCAGCTGCCGTCGCCAAAATCGAAGCGGCTAAAACGACAGCTGATCAAGCGATTGCGGCCGGTTCGACGTCGGTACCTACTGGTATCATCCCAACATTGGGTGCGATCGATGCACGTTGGACCACACCAGGTGCGACGCTCACTTGGCCACAATTCAAGCAGATTGCGAATAGCTACGCTGCGTTGTTCATGGCCATGAGTCCTCGTACGGTTGCTGAGAACGCTGCTGCCAACTGGGGCCAGATTCGTACGTATGCCACAAATGGTGTAGACTTCGATTTCGCACCCGTGTCGAACAACGACGAATGGCAGTCGCAATTGCTTCGTTATATGGCGTCCGACTGGGTTCGTGTGAATCAAGAAGTTGTAAAACTGATGGATCCCGCTCAACCAGCCCTGTGGCCAACCGATGGCACCACGCCACCGGCCATCAACACCTCTGATGCTCGTTTCGGTACGGATTTCGTACTTGCTCCAACTTGGGCGATTTTCCGTCCAGACCGTGGTCAGTACAAGTTCTCCCGTGTACAGTATCGTCGCTACTTCTACCATCGTTTTGGTATCACAGCCGCTGGTGCGGTTCCGTTCTTGCTCCGTGCACAGAACGACCTCATCTTGTCTGAAGCCATTACCCGTTCAGGTGGTCTCAAGTTGGACGCTGTTGCTTTGATCAACCGCTACCGTGTTGGTCGCGGATCATTGCCAGCTCTTACCGCACTTGACACAGACGCCGCAGTACAGGCCGCTCTGCTCTACGAATGGAACTTGGAAGTGGGTCCTACAGGGCTTCTTTCCACGCCACAGTACAACGACCGTCGTATGGGCCGTTTGATCCCCGGATCATTGACGATGTGGCCAGTACCAGCTCGAGAGTTGGGTGTGCTTCTGCAACCTTACTATAGCTTCGGCGGAAACGCTGGTGCTGTAGGTAGCGCGCCGAAATTGCGTGATTCCAACGAACCGCTGCGTCTGAGATAATCCGACATTCGGTATCGAACTAAAAAAGCCCGGACTTCTTTCGAAGCCGGGCTTTTTTTATGTCTGTGAATCGGCGATTAATTAACGTCTCAATCGGCTGATCAACTCGTTTCGTAATTCATAAGAGATGTTCGACAAGTACTTTTTCGCATCCTCAGTCGCTTCATCTTTCCTCCAATCAATGAAGTTGCTGAACTTGACTTCTGTGATTCCTGTGAATTCAACGGTAAGCAATGGCGTGGTCTCACCTCGCATATATGGGCGAGTATTGATGATGATCTTGTTACGTGCGGATGTGATTCCCAAAGCCACCTCATCGTCAAAAGGGAGCCGTTCCTTCCACTGCGTTTCGTAATAGATCACATTGTCGATTTCTCTGCGATCCAATGCATAGCTGTGCCGAATAAGGATTTTCTCCGTGAATGTGACGACATCTTGCGCGGATGCGTTTCCCAACCGTTCCTTAAAGAAATTCGGTTGGTTGATTGCGGAATCTTGGCTGACTTTGCAACTGCTGAAGGCCAGTAATGCCAATATAGGCAAGATTCGATGATTCAATTTTAATCTCATAGTAGCGTGCTTTTGTCCTTTGGTGATGGTATAGATTAACGGTTCGTCAAAACATAACCGGATTTCCAGTTTTGAATCATATCGTACTCGAGGGTGTGGTACATCCGATCTCGTAGCAAAATATAATGTTGGAAAGGGAAATACTGGTCTGCGATCCGGGGTCGATAGAATTGAAAGGTGTATCGTGGATCGTTTCGATTATAAGAGTAAAACCAAACACTTGTGTCCAATGAATTTTCGACGTACCAAGGTGGCCCAAAAAGAATGTAGACCATACCCATATCCGTTTTCCATCCTTCCTTGAAATTGGAAAATTGTTTATTCGCTTCTTCAACGCGATCATAATAGAGTTCCAACACTTGGCCCGCTCTTGATCGGTTCTTGATGTTCTCCAGCCAAAACATATCCAATACTTTTTTCAGACTGTCGGGATTGTCAATCGACATCAGATTCTGATGCTGCCGTCTCCCCATCAGGTAAATCAATGGTTCTGCGAGTTCTTGCACGCTACGAACGTTCGGATACCATGCGCTTTTCATGCTGAACTCCCGAGATTTTGTCAACCTTTCATCGCCAGCACCGGGTACCGAGATATCCAGCCTGAAATTTCCACTAGCCGGCGACGCGATCCGATGCCGAATGAGTGATATCCCTTCGGAACGTGCGATCGAAAGGGTAGTTGAGTTTATTTTGCGTCCACCTCCGTATTCGATGCCTTTGTACTGGATGCTTCCAGGGCTCACCGGAATTCCGGCCATTTCGCGAGCCGATTCGGTGTCCGATTCATATCGAACCAAATCGATCGTCAATTCGACGGAATCCTGTGATGGCGGAATCACCACATTGAATTCGAAATCAATGGCGGCATATCGATTCTGAACATCGAACGTGGTGATGGATGTTTTCTCGGTCGTATCGACCTTGTCCACACCGAAGATCCGAATGCCGGTCAACCCGATGACATCTGCAGTCGGATCGGGGAGGGATGTCAACGCACGACGTGTCGTCTGCTGGTTGGACGATGCATCCTGGATCATTACTAGGATCTCATAATCTCCTGGATCCACCTGTACATTTTGTATGGTCGTGTGGATGTCGCTCGAACGAACCACATCCGGTCGATCGCTTTCGATCAGGATGGGAATCTGAATGGTGGCCGTGGATACCGGAGCCTTGTTTTCCAATCGATTCAATTGGATGTTCAATGTGGCTTGTGCCGTTAAAAATCCATCCACATTCTTATAAATCAAGCTGCCTTTCACCACATCGGCCACAACTTGGATGGATGGAATACCCGCATCATCGATGAATCCCACTGCAGATACACGCAATTCAGGGTATCCGTCACGAAATCCGTAACTCGAGCCCCGGTCTGTCGAAGATCGGTCAGCCCCTGAGCAAGAGGCGACGACCAACGCGATACATACGATCCAAAATCTGTTCATTTATGGCTTCTCCGTGTCATCTATCCGGTTACATGATAACAGTACTCTTCACAAAACCCGTTATCTTCATTCAAACTTTTAGGGAAATCACGCAATTCATTACATGGTCAAGATCGAACGTCGTACAAAAATCGTCTGCACACTCGGACCCAGCACCAACACATATGAACGAATTCTTGAGCTGGCCAATGCCGGGATGAATGTGGTTCGTCTGAATTTCTCGCATGGTTCGCACGCTGATCATAAACAAGTGATTGAGCATATCCGGGAGGTCGCCAAGACGCTCCAGTACAGCATTCCGATTCTGATGGATCTACAAGGCCCTAAAATACGGGTCGGAACCATGATCGACGGAGCCCAACCGATCCAGACCGGTGATTATGTAACCCTCACACCCGACCTAAAGGTTCAGGGCACATCCAAACTGATTCCCATCGATTACCCGACATTGGCCAAAGAAGCCAAAGAAGGGGATGTGATTTTGCTGGATGACGGCCTATTCGAATTCCGTGTGGTCAAAGCGGATGGCGAAAAACTTGATGCGGTGGTGATCAACGGCGGCTTGCTCAAATCGCGCAAAGGCGTGAACCTACCAGGTATCAAATTATCGATTTCATCGATGTCGGATAAAGACATCGCCGATCTCGAATTCGGCCTCGAAATGGGCGTGGATCTTGTGGCTTTATCCTTTGTGCGTTCCGCTGATGATGTTCAACAACTGATTTCCCGTGTCCGGGCGAAGGGATCGAATGCCGGCATTATTGCCAAGATTGAAAAACCGGAAG
Organism: Balneolales bacterium; assembly: GCA_041749075.1. GTDB lineage: Bacteria > Bacteroidota > Rhodothermia > Balneolales > HLUCCA01 > CAMTWZ01. Next base: position 145,008 of record JBGTBY010000038.1, read on the forward strand.
CTCTGGATGTGATTGATGAAATCATTGAAGAAGCCGACGGCATCATGGTCGCTCGTGGCGATCTGGGTATCGAAATCCCTTCCGAACGGGTACCATTGGTTCAGAAGAGCATCATTCAAGCGTGTCGCGAGGCAGGTAAGCCGGTAATCACTGCCACTCAGATGCTCGAGTCCATGATCGTGAATCCACGCGCCACCCGGGCCGAGAACTCCGATGTGGCCAATGCTATCATCGATGGTACCGATGCCATCATGCTTTCAGGCGAGACGGCATCCGGCAAATTCCCGTTCGAAGCGGTTCGCCAGATGGATCGCATCGCCCGCACCATCGAAGCCAATGCCGAAAATTTCTACAGCAACATGCCGTTCAGCAAGCCTGAATGGAAAGAGAAGCAAGTGATCGAATCGCTGAGTTACACCTGCGTGGAACTCGCGGAGATGGTAGGAGCGAAAGTGATCGCCACCATCACTCACTCCGGATCCACAGCCCGTCGTATCGCCAAATATCGTCCGAAAGTTCCGGTATTCGCATTCACGGAAAGTGTGGATGTGCGTCGCCAATTGAATCTGGTCTGGGGCGTGACTTGCGTCAAACTCGACACCTTGTTCGATACGGATCGCAGTGTCCAGCTTATGGAAGACTATTTGAAGGAGCAAGGCGTTGTTCAGAAAGGCGACCGGATCGTGGTTGCCACTGGAATCCCCATCACACAGAGGGGCCGTACCAACATGATCAAGATCAGTACGATTGAATAGTGGATTGAGACCATATGCGTTGATGCTTCTCATCCTGCTGCTGGCGGGATGTACTGCGGGAATGAAAAACCGTTGGGTTGATTTCAACGCGTATTTCAATACCTATTACAACGCTCAAGAGTCGTACAAAAGGGGATATACCCTGGTTCAAAATCAGGTAGTGGTATTCAATCCGGCTCGACCCGTCAAAGTCCATCTCACACCTGCCCGGGCCGGACAAGCCGAATTCGAAAAGGCGATTGAGAAAAGTGCGAACATCCTTCGCGAATATCCTGATTCCCGATGGGCGGATGACGCCCTTGAATTGATCGGAAAATCCTATTTCTATCTCGGCCAGTTTTATTCTGCCGAGCAAAAATTCGACGAAGTGCTGATGGCCTCCCCGAGCGACGACCTTCGCCAACGCGCCATCCTATGGAAGGGCCGCATTTTTCTGGAAACCAACCGCAACACCGAAGGCATCTCCTATCTGGATTCCAGAATCGTGTCAGAAGAATTTCAGTGGGTTCCAAGCATCCGCGCTGAAATCGATCTTGTATTGGCTCAGATGTATGTCAGGGAAAACGATTATGCCAGTGCCGAATTCTTACTCAAACGTGGTCTGAAGGGCATCGAAGACCGCAATCTGAGTTCCCGTGGCTATTTCTTACTGGGTCAGTTGTATCTGGAATTGGACAAGCCGAACAACGCGTTTGACGCATTCAATTCGGTCGATCGTTCATACAAAGACTACAATCTGATTTATTTGTCCGAAGTTCAAAAAGGTCGCATCCTTCGCCGATTAGGCAATTATACGCAGGCGATGAACCATTTCAGGGCGATGAGCCGAGACGACAAACATTTCGACCAACTCGCCGATCTGAATTATGAAATGGCGCGGACCATGCACGATCAGGATCGACACGAAGAAGCGCTCGATGAGTATTTGGATGTGCTGTACAACAGTCTGATGCCGCCAGCTCGGGTCACCGTAGCCCTCACTCACTATGGATTGGGGGAATTGCATCGGTTCGAGTTCGGTGATTATGCCCTAGCCGCCGCGTATTATGATTCGTCGGCCCGAGCCGTCACCGACGTAGAACTTCTTCCTCGAGATTTCGATGCCTCCGCTTTAGCGAAATCATTTGGCGATTATACACGCCTTTCAAAACAGTCAGCTCGGCTCGACAGCCTGCTGCATGTCGCACGTATGCCACGCGCGGAGCGTGATTCGGTGATTCAAGTACTTCGCACATCCCGACTGGCGGCATACGAAATCCGTCAGCGCGAACTCCAACGCCAAGGCACCACTCTTGTATCGACCAATCCAGGTGCTGGACAAGGGCAAAATCCCGCTCAAGGAAATAGCGGCTTCTTAAACCATAGAAATCCGCAGCTCGTCGCCCAAGCCGCTGAATCATTCGCCGCGGTATGGCAAGGTCGTCCGTTGGTCGATAACTGGCGTCGACTCGAAGTGACGCGCAATGCCCGTATTGAAGAAGCCGAAGTGGCTGGAGATGTCGGCGGAGGCACTCGCACCATACAAAACCGCGCCGAATTGGATGCCGTGCTCCAAATCAATCTGAATGATCTGCCACTCACCGCCGAGAAGCAGGAAACCACGGAAGAAAGCATCGCGGCGCTGGAATACGAAATCGGTAACGTGTTCTATCTCACGCTGAATATGCCGGATAGCGCATTGAGTCACTATCAATTTGTGGTGAACCGATTTCCGGACGCCAAGGTGAGTCCGCAAGCCATGTATTCCATCGCGGATGTGGCTCTATCGGCATCCGATTCCCTCGACGCGTTTTCCATGGCCCGCTTGTTGCGAAGCTCGCATTTAGGAAGCCAGTACGAACGCCGCCTTTCCCGTCGACTTGGTTTGCTTTCCGATGATCGGATTGATTCGCCAGTTGAACGTGATAGCCTGAGTATCGCCTATGATTCCCTGATCGTGTCGTTGGACTCCGTAGATGCCATCACCCGTGCCAATTCTCTGAAACAGTTTTCCGAAGCCCATCCCGATTTCTCCAAATCCGGTGATTTGCTGTATGCATCGGCCCAAGCCTATGCTGAAGCCGGTCGCACCTCACCCGATTACGCACGCCTGACCACCGAAAGGCAACGTCTGCAACGCGAGCATTCCCAAGCCCAGGCCGAACTCGATACGCTCAAACGTCGTGCCACTGAAAAATTGGCCGATGCGGAAATGCCCGAAGACGATCGGGTGATGTGGGAATCCATTCAAGACTCCACCCTGACGCCACCTGATCTGCGCGATACCTATCCGTTCAAGGGCGCTGAATGGGACAGTACCCGGGCTGTGCTCAATTCATTGGTCGAGCGGTATCCGCAACATCCCGCCATCCCCAAAGCCCGCATCCTGCTGACGGATTTGACCCCGCTTCCCGAAACGGTCGTCGACATCGCGATGGTGCCATGCGCTGAGCTGGATCAGCCAATTACCGTTCGAGGTGGGATGGATGCCTTTGTTACTGCAAGCGGGGTGAAAGCGCTGATGGAGCGAGTCGGAGCCGTGGAAGCGGATTTCGAATTCGAAATCATCCTCAGTGAAGAAGGGACCATTCTAAATATTGTGCCCATCGGTGAAGTCGACGAATTTGGTTTCATCCGCCTATTGAACGACCGTATGAAAACCGGATTGCTTTATTTCCCACCGGTTTCAGGGGGGAAGCCTGTGCGCACCACCTGCGATATCGTGATCAGCGTGAGGCCTTGATGAACTGGGGCAACGTCGTACCCTGCCGCTGAAGCCAATCGGCCAATTGCCGGTTCAGTCTTGCGACCAACATCGGACCCTCATAGATCAACGCTGTATACAACTGCACCAGATCGGCTCCCGCCGACAATCGCTCGATCACATCCTCCACAGTCGAAATTCCACCCACAGAAATAATGGTGCGTTCCGTCGCGGCATGGTCGCGGATCAGGCGAAGCAGGCGGGTCGCGTCGGATTTCAGAGGGCGACCGCTCAATCCGCCTTTTCCAATCACTTCGAGCTTATGCACCGGCGTGATGAGAGACGAGCGGTCGAGCGATGTGTTCACTGCCACATAACCGGCCACACCATAGGTCTCACAGATGTCAATTAATGGAATCAACGCTTTCTTTGTGATATCGGCGCTGAACTTGACCAAAACCGGTTTCTCGGTTTCGATGGCATCCAACAGGCCTTTTAGCGCCGTGAGGTCTTCGAACGTCTTGCCCTCCTCTGTATTCGGACATGACACGTTCAGCGCGATGTAGGACGAATACGGGGCCAATAGGCGTACGCTGGTCGCATAATCCTGCACGGCCGCATCACCTAAGATGCGCGGATCATGGGTTTTGGCGATGTTGATGCCAAGCGGAACCTCGAATCCGGATCGTTTTTGCAGTTTTTGTGATAGCGATTCAGCCCCATCATTGTTCAATCCCATTCGGTTGATGAGGGCTTGGTCTTGTGGCAGGCGGAACAAACGCGGTTTCGCATTTCCTTTGCTGGCCAAGGCGGTGGCACTGCCGATTTCCATGAATCCAAATCCGAGGCTGGGAAGAACGTGCGTGAGCCGAGCGTTCTTATCAAATCCGGCGGCCGTGCCAATGGGGGATGGGAATTCGACTCCGAAATGGGATGTGGACAGAATCTTGGACGGTGTTCCAGCCATCGAACGAAGCATGCTTCGCATCATGGAGGAGTTGCCCAGCCGCTCAGCCATCGAAAACGTGAATTCATGTGCGTTTTCCGGATCCATCCGGAATAAAAGGGGTCGGGCGACGGATTTATACCACATGGCGCTAAATTACGGACAATGCGTGATGTTCACCTGTATCTGAATTCCCTTCCTATGTTTGGAACGGTTGGGATTTCAGCCGCCAATTATTCGCTGGATGCCATTCGTGCGGCGATGACCGCCCTTGATCATCCTCACGACTCCTTCCCATCCATCCATGTGGCCGGAACCAATGGGAAAGGATCGGTGTGCCATATGCTCGCATCCGTTTATCAACATGGCGGATATCGGACGGGTTTATACACCTCACCTCATCTGATGCGGGTGAACGAACGCGCAAAGATCAATGGGAATGAGATTTCGGATGAGGCGATGCAATCGTTCATGGACCGCATCGAACCCTTCATCGAAACGCAGCCGTTGACCTATTTCGAGTTCACCACGGCGATGGCGTTTTGGTGGTTCGCGAAATGCCGAGTGGATATCGCCATCATCGAAACCGGACTTGGCGGACGCCTCGATGCCACGAACATCCTCAATCCGATCTGCGGGATCGTCACATCCATTGGGATGGATCATGCCGATATCTTGGGTCCGACGCTCACTCACATCGCCCAAGAAAAAGCCGCTATCCTCAAACCGGGCATGAAACGACGCATCGTGGGTCCGGTGCCAGATGAATGCCGAGCCGTGTTCGAGGCTATTCCCGATGTCATCTTCATCACAGAACCCGACACCTCGCACAATACCGATCTCAATTCCGCGAATTCGGGGTTGAATATCGCCATGGTGAAGTCCGCGTTGGTCATGCCGGTCGATGAAGCCGCACTTGTTCAAGGACTATCATCCGTTTGCGAAACCACTGGCTTCCGGGCCCGATTCGAACGGCTTCATCCCAAACGGGACTGGTATTTCGATGGAGCGCATAATGAGCAGGCGTTGCGAGCACTGGATACCTATGTAAACCAACGGTTTCCGGGAGAGCCACAGCATTGGGTGATGGCTTTGATGAAAGACAAACTCACATCCGGCGTGATTGATTTCATGAAAGAACGTAACCATTTGATGCTGGTTGAACTCGTCTCACCACGCGCGGCAACACTCAAAGATTTGACACCGTGGGGGATTTCTGCAGAGCGGATTTCCGGCCCAGAAAGGCTCTCAGAATTAAAATTGGTAATCCTTGCCGGAAGTTTTTACTTTTATGGAACTGCAACGCACTGGATGAAACAGATTTCAGATGCCTAACGGTTGCCCGGCGAAACTTCCCTTCTACAACCGGGTCCCATTTTTCAGATAAAACCCTACGTAATTTTGTTACGACGTACATCCGCAACCAAGACGGTATGAGTCAGGATGCAATCCCATTTGAAGCGATGACGCTGAAATCGCTTCAGGAAAAAGCCCGCGAAATGGGTCTTTCCCGCGTCACCGGAATATCCAAAGCCGCTTTGATCCAGTCGATGCTGGAATCGAAGCCGGTTGAACCGAAGTTCGTGCCACGAAAGGTGGCTGAGCGTCAACGTGGCCGTCCGAGACGCGAAGAAGTGCTTCCGGAATTGAAGAAACCAGAGACGAAATCGGTCAAACCCGTTCAACCGATCGCAAAAGCCGACGCCCTCGATCAGTTTTTCAATGAGCCGCCCGCACCGAAATCCGCACCGGCCCCATCACCCGCTCCACAACCCGCTCAACCGAAGCGCGTGATTCAGATTCCGCAGGTCGAAAATCAAGTTCCAGCCGATCCCGACTCCAACCCGAATCGTCGCCGTCGAAATCGCCGAAAATGGAACAAGAATAAGAATAGGGCGAACGATCTGTTCGAAGGGGCTGATCCGAATTCAAATTCGAATCCGAATCCGAATCCAAACCAGAACCCGGCTCCGCAACATCAGCCGAATCCGAATCAGAACAAGCCGAAACCGCTTTATGAGAATCTTCCGGTTTCCGAGGCTCCGACACTTTTAGAACGTATTGCCGAAATCGAGCCAAAATTGGGCGGATTCCTGATCAATGAAGGAACTCTCGAAATTCTGCCAGATGGTTACGGCTTCTTACGCTCGCTCAATTACAATCTGAGCGCCAGCCCCGACGATATTTATGTGTCGCCATCCCAAATCAAGCGCTTCAACTTGCGCCAGGGCGATACCGTGGTTGGGATCATTCGTCCACCAAAAGTGGGTGAACGCTATTTCGCATTGCTGAGGGTGGAAGGAATCAATGGCCGCATCCCGTCTGAAATGGAAGTGCGCGTGGATTTCGAAGACCTGATGCCGATTTACCCGGATGTGCGCTACAAACTCGAGCATCTGCCGAGCGAATATTGCACCCGTGTGATGGACTTGTTCGCTCCTGTCGGAAAAGGCACACGCGGATTGATTGTGGCCCAACCGAAAACCGGAAAAACCACGATGTTGCGCATGATTGCGAACGCCGTGGCAGCGAATGATCCTGACACCAAGATTTTGATTTTGCTGGTGGATGAGCGACCAGAAGAAGTAACGGAAATGGAACGGTCTGTGACCAATGCCGAAGTGATTGCATCCACGTTCGACATGAAGCCGGAAAACCATAAGAATCTGGCCGAAATCGTGTTCGAAAAGGCAAAACGGTTAGTAGAAGCAGGTCACGATGTGTTGCTCTTGCTCGATTCCATCACTCGCTTGGCCCGTGCCTATAACATCGTTGGGGGCAATTCAGGCCGCACGATGTCAGGTGGTGTGGATTCCGAAGCGTTGAAAATTCCGCGTCAGCTGTTCAGCTCGGCACGGAACATCGAAGGCGGCGGAAGTCTCACGATCATGGCAACGGCGCTCGTAGAGACCGGATCTCGCATGGATGATGTGATTTTCGAAGAATTCAAAGGCACCGGCAACATGGAAGTGGTGCTCGACCGACGTATTTCCAACATGCGGGTCTATCCGGCGATTGATGTGTTCAAATCCGGCACCCGGAAAGAAGAACTGATCGTGGGTGAAGCCGAACGTGAAAAAGTGATCTTATTGCGTCGGTATCTGACCGCAATGACGCCATTGGAAGCGATGGAGTTCGTGCTCGACAAGATGAAAGGAACCCGGAGCAATACCGAATTCCTGATTTCGATGAACCAATAAGGTTACTCGTCGCGCAATCCGAATGAGCCCATGGCATGGCGTTCGAGCATGCCCATTCGCGAAAACAAGGAATGATAGAGCAGGATGTAGGCTTTCTCGCGATACGCCTGCCTCATCACCAATCCTTTCATTCGGGCGGCATATAAGGCGTCGGTATCCCAATTGGGACGCACTTTCGACTGGAAGAATTCCTCATTCGGCAGCATATCGCCCATGAAATAGGCGATGCGTCCGCCATCGTCAATGCGGGTGATCTGATGTCCCGGCGTATGTCCGCCCGTGAAGACCATCGACACACCCGGCACAATTTCCAGACTATCCTGTCTCACGCATTCGAGCTGGCCGCTGGCTTTGAGTCGAAACAGGTCATCCAGCACGTATCCGGCATCGTGATAGGCGTTTGGGATGTCCATCTGACTCACCGCGTAATCCCATTCACGTTGTTGCACGAAAATCCGCGCATTCGGTAAAGTGGAAATTGTGGTGCTGGATTTGTCGGTAAAACTGAGTCCAGCGGCGTGATCGTAGTGAAGGTGACTCAGAATCACGTGCGTCACATCCTCAGGCTGAAGATCGAAGATCTCCAGATTCGTGCGGAGATTGGACACGCCGGGCGCCGGACTTCCCGCATCCAACCCCATCCCGATGCCCGCATCAAGCAGAATCACATGTTTGTCGTCCATGAGCAATATCGGTTCGATGCCGACGATCACATCTCTCGACGGATCGCCGGATTCGGTGTCAGATGCATTCCAGACTGATTTTTCTAGTCGGCCACCATCATGGATGATGAAATGTCCTTCGCTCAGCGATTCGATGTCAAATCGGCCCAGTTTCATGCGGGGTTACTTCCATTCAAGATCAAACGGGAAGAGGTAGTAGGCTTGCGGACGCTCCGAGAGATCCGGCAATTTTACACGTTGAAGGAAATCGGGAAGGAAGAGCTTGGCCGCTTCGTTCGATGCGCCAGAAAGAAGTTGTTCGATGTATGGAATCTGCTTTGGGAAGAGCTCGGTATCGTAGTTCTCGAGTCCGGCGGCGGCTGCAGCCAATTGAATGGCGACATCCAAATCACCAAGGACATCCACCAACCCGTTTTGGTGGGCATCCCGACCGCTCCAGACACGTCCTTGAGCCAAGTCGTTGACTTGGTCGCGTGACATACCCCGATTCTCGGACACACGGCGCATGAACAATTCATACGTTTCTCGGCTGGAGCGCGTGAGCATGTTACGCTGGGCAGGAGTGAGGTCGTTGGCCGGATCCATCCAACTCGCATTGGGATGGGTGGCGATTTCGTCGAACGTGATGCCGAGTTCGTCCTCGAACAGATCTTTGTACGTGATTTTCTGCATGATCACGCCGATGGAGCCAGTTATGGTTGTTGGCATGGCAACCACCGTATCGGCTGCCATCGCGATATAATATCCGCCGGATGCGGCTACTCGACCCATCGATGCGATGATGGGACGTGTTTCACCCGCATCCTTCAACAATTTCCAGATGAGTTCGGATGTGGTTGCCGCTCCACCAGGAGAGTCAATCCGAACGACGATGGCTTTGATGTTGTCGTCCTTGGCGATGTCCTCGAGTTGTTTTTTGATGGCGGTTGCGGTTAGGGTCGCTTCACCGCCGCTGAACGGATCGTTGGCTGCGACCGGCATGATGATTCCCGAGGCATAAATCACTGCGATGGTACCATCCGCATCCGGTTTGTCGATGCCTGCGGTGGATGGTTTCACATTCGCATATCGAGCATAGGTGACGGTTTCGAGTTTGGATGAACCCGCACGCTCCGCAAACAGGGTTTCCATGTCGGACGGAAACAGGAGAGAGTCTACGAGTCCGGCTTTGAATGCGTCCGTAGCTAGGAAAATGGGTTCTCCGTTGAGGATGCCATTCAATTGGGTGCGACTCAGACCGGTTTTGGCTTCGGTTGCGGACAGATGCGCATCCATCGCCGCATCAAGAATGGCGTTTAACTGGATGCGGTTCGCACTCGAGAACCGTTCGTTGGTGTAGGACTCGGCAGCGGTCTTGAAATCGCCGGAATTGATCACATCCACATCAATCCCCACCTTGTCGAACAGGCGCTTGTAAAACATGCCTTGGAGATAGAACCCGTCGAATTCGATGTAGGTTTGCTCTGGAGCAAAGATGGAATCGGCGGCGGTAGCCAAGTAATATCCGGCTTCGTTCATGCCACCATCGTTGGTGCTAGCGTAGATGAATTTTCCACTTTCCTTGAATGAGGTGAGAAGTCCGTGGATTTCATTGAGTGTGGAGAACCCGCCTCCCACATAAGACACATCCAGCCAAACGCCGGAAATACGTTTATCGGCTGCGGCATGACGAAGAACAGTCCTGAGTCCGTTGACGGTCACGCGTTTCTGCTGACCCGGATCAAAGATTTCCGCGAACGGATTATCGGCCGGAACGCGTTCCGATATCGTGCCACTTAGGGGAATTTTGAGAACGGATTTCGGTTTCACATACGGTTCGGGCGATGCTGACTGGCTGGCTGCCATCGCAATGATGATGAAAATGGTGAGGATGAAGAAAAGAAAGAGTCCGGTGATGGTGGCGAACACACCTTTGATGAATGACATAAATGGTACCTTTGTGGATGAAACGGGATTGGAGAAACTAACAAAACAATGTCAGAAAAGTTCGATGTCATCGTAATCGGTTCGGGACATAATGGCCTCACAACCGCATGTTATTTAGCGAAAGCCGGTCATAAGGTCTTGGTACTGGAACGTCGGGAAACTCTAGGTGGCGCCGTCTGCACCGAAGAGATGTTTGGGGGATATAAAATGGATGTGGGTTCATCTGCTCATTTCATGATCCATCAGACTCCAGTCATTCAGGATCTCAATTTGACGGCCTACGGATTGGAGTACATCGACTTGGATCCCTTCATGTCGTTTCCGGTGTATGGCGGAAAAGGCGTGATCCATTTTTTCAAGGATCTGGAACGCACGTTGGAATCGATCGCGACCGTTGCCCCCGAGGATGTGCAGAATTACAGGGATTTCATTGAGTTCTGGACCCGCATCAATAAAGGGGTTTTAGGTGCGTTTCTCACCGCTCCGAGCGCAGGAAACATCATGAAAGAAATGATCCGTGGACAAATACGCGACGGATCGATGTTTGCCAAAGGCCAACAAACCGATGGATTAAGAAAAATTCTGAGCAGTTATGGTCAGGTGGTGGAAGAAAGCTTCAAGAATCCGCATCTGAAAACCGCATTATTATGGTTCGCGGCGCAATCGGGACCAACACCCGACATGGCCGCATCCGGCGATTTCGTGGGATGGCAGGCGATGATGCATCAAAGTGGCGGAAAACGTCCGAAAGGCGGAAGCGGGATGCTCACTCAGGCCATGATCTCAATGCTTCGCGCGCATGGGGGCGAGGTGCGCGAAAACTGTCCTGTGAAACGGATTCTCATCCGAAATGGAAAGGCGGAAGGGGTGGAGTTGGTCTCGGGAGAAACATTTCATGCCTCTACCATCGTCTCTAACGCGCATGTGCAGACAACGATGTTGAACATGGTGGGTCCGGAGCATTTGGATGGACATCTGATGAAGCGCGTGGCCGATATCAACGTCGGAAACGGCTTCGGTATGGTGCTTCGTTGTGCTGTGGATGAGCTGCCGGTGTATGAGGCGTGTCCGGAGGACCCATACATCCATAACGGCTTGCAAATGTTATGTCCCGACCGAGATTACATGTTTCGAGCCATAGGTGATTATCATCGCAAAGAGCCGCCCAAAGAACCAGCCGTGGTGGCTATGACCTTCTCGAAAATCGATCCGACCCTGGCTCCCGAAGGAAAACACACCTTGTTTGCTTGGGCGCAATGGCATCCCTATGAACTGGCCAATGGTGTTCAGTGGGATGACATCCGTGAGCAGGAAGCCGAGAAAATCTATGATGTGGTCACCCGATATGCTCCCAACATGAAAGGGAAGCGCTTGGATTGGTACATCCAAACACCACTCGACATTGAGCGCAAGCATGGATTGCTTCGCGGAAATGTGATGCACGTGGAGATGAGTTTCGATCAGATGTTCATGTTTCGTCCGACCCCTGAACTCAGTCAGTACAAAACCCCGATCAAAGGGTTGTATCTTGCAAGCGCATCGTGCCACCCGGGTGGTGGCGTGTTTGCCGCTGCGGGGTACAATGCCGCCAATGTCGTCCTGCGCGACATCAAAAAGAAAAGAAGGTGATTTTAAATGGATCGAAAAGGGTTTATTAAACGATTGACCGCGACAAGCGGACTGTTGATCGCGCCATTCGTGACCACGGATGCGAAATCGCGCATCCCGGTTCCGTTTCTCAAGCCGCCACGTGTGCGTCCGGGGGATACTGCCGCGATCGTGTCGCCGGCTGGGAGCGTGGTATCGAAAGAAGATGTGGAGAACGCCGTCGCATCCTTGCATAAACTCGGCCTGAAAACGAAATTAGGTGCGAATTTGGGTTCCCGCTGGGGATATCTTGGCGGACGCGATACCGAGCGCCTCACCGATCTGCACGAAGCTTTTTTGGATCCCGAAGTGAAAGTGATTTTTCCGATCCGTGGCGGATATGGCTCGAGCCGCCTTCTTCCCATGATTGATTTCGACCTGATTCGCCGCAACCCGAAAGCCTTTGTCGGTTTTTCAGACAATACCTCGCTGATTGTGACTATGAACATGTTTTCGAACATGGTTACGTTTTATGGTCCGAACGCGCATTTCGATTGGACCAACTACACCCGCGAGAATCTTCAAAAAGTGTTGATGAACAACACACCGGCCGGCTTGATGGAAGCCCCTCTCGGGGTGAATGGCCGACGTGCGTCGCATACCACCATTGTTCCAGGTAAAGCCACAGGCCAGTTGATCGGCGGAAATCTGTCACTTCTGATTCAAACGCTGGGTACCGAATGGGAAATCGATACTCGTGGAAAAATCCTGTTTTTTGAGGATGTGAACGAGTCGCCGTACCGCATCGACCGCATGCTCACGCATTTGTGGCTCGCTCGGAAGTTGCAAGTGGCCGCAGGGTTCGCCATTGGCCAAATCACCGTCACACGTGATCGAAGCGACGATATGGATTTGATGAATGTGATCCGTGACCGCTTCGAACCGCTTGGAAAACCGTGCTTCATCGGCATGGCCACCGGACATGTCTCGAATATACTCACCTTGCCGCTTGGCGTCCAGATGGAAGTGGATGCCACCGCAGGAACCCTCCGCACCGTAGAAAGCGCAGTTGTGTGAAACATGATGTCAGGATAGCCGGGTTCCGGGTCACAGTCGATCCCCTACTGCCTGTCGTTATTCTGGGAATCGGATGGCTTCTGACCGAGCGCTACATGCCCGGCGGATCGTATGTGTTGGGTGGTGTGGCATCTCTGCTGCTTACCGTCTCAATCTTGTTTCATGAATTGGGTCACGCCGTGGTCGCACAGCGCCTGAATCTCACGATCGAACGGATCCATCTGTTCTTGTTCGGTGGGATGGCCGAATTGAAGCATCGTCCGTCCACTTCCTCGCATGAGGCGATGGTGGCGTTGGCAGGACCATTGGCGTCGTGTTTGCTCGGTGTCATCGCATTGGCTGCATCACAAGTCACACCGATATATTGGACCAACACCCGCCTGATGCTCGATTTTGTCGCCCAAATGAATCTGCTTCTGGCCTTGTTCAACCTCATACCCATCTTTCCGTTGGATGGCGGACGCGCCCTTCGCGCCCTTTTATGGAAATTCACAGGCCGATACACGCTCGCATCCCATCGGATGCATCAGATCAGTTATGTATTGATCGTGATGGTGCTGATGGTGGCCTTGCTGGATGTGTCGGTGTTCAAATCTTCCTACACGTTGCTGTTTTTCCTACTCTCCGGTTATCTGGCCTATACGGTGTTCGCAGGACGCAAAGAGTTGCTCGCCACGCCGACACTTGCCGATCTGATCCACGAGCCGGTTTCCTATCACGATCTTGCCGCGACAAATCGGAACATGCTCCTTCCGTTGCTCGACAAAGACCTCGTTCTGATCGGTGTGAGACATCTCATGACCAATGAAGAATATCCCGTTGTGCAAAGCCGCTACATCGACCTTGACGATGCCCATACATGGAATCACATGGAACCCTTCGAAGCCGAATTTCTCCCCGTTGTGCGAAGTGGTGCCGTCGTGGGTGTGGCGGATGCCAATGAACTCCGATTCTGGTTGAAAGAAACCCGTTATGCTGCTATCTGAAGCCCATATTTCGAAAGACGCCATTGTGCGAAACCTTCATTTTTTGCGTGATGCGGGCGGAAATCGACCCACCATCTGCGTGGTGAAAGCGAACGCGTACGGACACGGAATGATCGAAACCGCCACCGTTCTCGCGCCTCATACCGAGTGGTTCGCGGTGGCGCAAATTCAAGAAGCGGTCGAGTTGAGGGATGCGGGAATTCAGCATCCGATATTGGTTTTCGCTCCACCATTGGCACGATATGCCGAGTTATATCGTCTACATTCCATCACGGCGGTGGTCAGTGATTTGGCTCACTTTGAACTCCTGTTGCCCAGAACCGACTATCATCTGCATATCGATACCGGAATGCATCGCACGGGGCTGTACCCGGAGCAACGTTCATCCATCCAACGTGCGATGGCGGCGCATCCGGAATTGAATTACACCGGACTGATGACGCATTTCGCAACGGCCGATGATGGGGATCCGAGCTACTTTAACATGCAGTTGGACCGATTCGAACCCATTGTGGACGCTATTGGTGCCGGCGTGATGGTGCACGCCGCGAATTCGGCTGCCATTCTGATGCAAACAGAAGGTCGTTTCGATGCCATTCGCCCGGGGATTTCCTTATTCGGAATCGATCCGGCCCCAACACAACGTCCTGGATTGACACCCGCCCTTACATGGACGAGTTTTCTAAACCAAGTGAAACCCATCCGAAAAGGGGAGAGGGTCAGTTATGGTGGCCGATGGACCGCCCCACACGATGGGTATTATGGCGTGGTTCCAGTTGGGTATCACGACGGACTCATGCGTCCGCTATCCGGATCCATATCCCTGCTATTGCCGGATCGAGCGGTTCCTCAGATCGGAACCATCACGATGGATGCATGCATGGTTTGGTTAGGCGACCAACCGGAACCGATTGGCACACCTGTGACCATTTATGATGCGGATGCGGTCCAATTACGAGCTTGGGCCGATCAACTAAGCACTATTTCCTACGAATTGTTATGCGCGATCGGGCCGCGCGTCAATCGTATATGGAAATGATGTCGACATCAAAACGAAGCGTGTCGTTTCGGAACTGATGCGTTGAATTGTTGCCATACCCTAACGCAGGTGGCACGATCAATACGACTTTCGCCCCGGCCTTCTTATTCAATAAGCCTTCACGGAATCCGCGGATGAGGCTAGACATAGTCAGTATCGCCGGAGTGGTCGTATTTCCGTTCGCATACGTGCTTTCTTGGATTTTCCCGTTCATGGTCCGAAGCGTGTAATACACATAGATGCGGTCGATTTCGGTGATAGTGAAATCGCCTGATCCATCATTCAAGGTGTACACATTCAATCCGTCCGCGCGATTGAATTTTTGGGCTGATGTGGTATCGTAGGGTGCCGGAACCGTTGTGAAATCCGGTGGTCGGAATTGATATCCGGAGTTCCAGTCACATGCGTTTAGCGTGACAAATAACAATAGGGCGGCGAGAATGGAGAAGCGTGATTTCATACGAACTAAAGATATCCTTTTTTACGGTTCTGTAACGCATCGGCCAACTCTTCTGGTGTATGCATTGGCGCCTGGCATTCGAATTCGGTGCATAGCCAAGCGGTAGGTTGGCCGTTGAGGCTTTTTTTTCCATTGCTATCGCCTTGTATGACGATGCGGAATGGATCAGGGTTAGCAGATTGGCTAGCCAATAGGGATCCGTTGTCGCCACAGATTACCAGTTCCGTTCGATCGGAGTGGATTTCTTGCGCGACTTGCAATGCCACACCCAGCGACATCGCATGATCCACAAACACGCTCGACATCGCATTCAGAGCTCGCTCCACGATGCCGATGTATCTCACATTCAATGTGAGTCGACCCAAACGATAGAGTCCCGCTAGTGCCGCGCTATTACCCGATGGTTCGGCATGATCGAACAGTTCTTTTTTCCGGAAGAGCAGATCCGGTTGCGCTTTGGCGAAGTAAAACGAATCCGTGGCCGCATCATGAAAATTCAACAACAATTTTTCGGCGATCGCTTCTGACGTTTCAAGCCATTTCGGGTCGGCCGTGAGTTCATACACATGGCAAAACGCTTCACATAAGGTTCCGAAATCTTGTGAGAATCCGTCACCACCCTCCGCGATGTGTTTGACGGTACCAGAATCATATGCGTTTTGATGCAGCCATTCCGCCAGACCCAAGGCGCGCGTTTTCCAAATGTCATCACATGTGGACTGATGGAGCGATACGAACGCGGACAAAAGCATGGCATTCCACGATGTGAGGCGTTTCGGATCAAATGCCGGACGCTCACGCTGTTCGCGGTATTGAAGCAACTTTTCGATGGTTTCGGACGGAAGGTTCACATCGGAATGCCGTTCCAAGATGATGCGATGTTCCCAATTGCCCTGTTTTGGAAGATTGAATGCCGTAGCAATTTCGGGCGCTAATTGTGTGATTTCATCATGGGTCCAGGTGTAGAATCCACCTTCCGATCCGGCATTGTCGGCGTCCAGAGCCGACCCATAACCGCCGTCGGAACATTTCATTTCGCGATCAAGGAAATGTCCTGTCTGATCGATGCATGATTTCAGTAGCGGATGGCGAGTTTCGGCCCAGACGTCGGACAAAAGTCGTAACAGCAAGGCCTGGTCGTAGAGCATTTTCTCGAAATGGGGTACTAGCCAACGCTCATCGGTGCTGTAGCGATGGAAGCCGCCTCCGATCTGGTCGTAAATACCGCCACGGCAGATGGCCAATAAGGTTTGGAGAACCATGTCTTTTCCTTCCTCTCGGCGCCATAGGAAGGACAGCCACATGGCCATCGGAAATTTGGGCGCAGAACCGAACCCGCCATACGTAGCGTCGAATCGGGTTTTGTTGGAGGAAAGGGCGGCGCCGAGCAAGGATTCTTCAACGGGAGCAGGAGGGAGATGCTCATACAAGTCGCGGGTGAGGCTGTCTGCGATGCCATTCGCCCGATCGATGAGTTTGGCGTGATCTTGGGACCATAAGTCACTCAGCCGGTCGAGGACCATCGCGAACGAGGGCCGACTATGCATGGGTTGGGGGGGATAGTAGGTGCCGCCATAAACGGGTTTGAGATCAGGCGTGAGCCATACGTTCAAGGGCCATCCGCCTTGACCGCTCATCATCTGAACGGCTTCCATATAAATGGAATCGAGATCCGGTCGCTCTTCCCGATCCACTTTTATGGGAATGAATCCCTCATTCAAGCGCGTCGCGATGGCTTCATCCTCAAAGGATTCATGTTCCATCACATGGCACCAATGGCAGCTGGAATACCCGATGCTCAGGAAAATCATCTTGTCTTCAGCACGTGCTTTGGCAAGAGCTTCATCCCCCCAAGGGTACCAATCGACCGGATTGAGGCCATGTTGCCTCAGATACAGAGAGGTCGACGCCGCAAGCCGATTCGGCTTAGGCATCCCCGAAGATGGCTTTCTTCCGGTTGCGATTCACCACGGTGCTGATCCAGATTCCGATTTGATACAACAAAAGCAAGGGAATAGCGACCATGAATTGGGAGATCGGATCGGGTGGTGTGAGGATGCCTCCGACGATGAAACAGACGATGATCGCGATCTTGCGGTATTTTCGAAGGAATTCGGGCGTGAGCAATCCCACTTTTGAGAGGATGTAGCTGATAAACGGAATCTGAAAAATGATACCGCATGCCAGCACCCACATCGTGATGGATGTGAAATACGCGTTGATGTCAAAATCATTTCGCACGAATTCCGAAATCTTGAACGTCGCGAAAAATTGCAATGCGAACGGTGTGAGGAGCAGATATCCGAACAAAATTCCGATCACGAACATGGCTGTGATGAAGAAAACGATACCCGTGGTGCTGCGTTTTTCTTTGTTTTCGAGTGCGGGTTCAAGGAACATCCACAACTGATAGAACAGGATGGGGGAGCCGATCACAAATCCGACCGAAAACAATACTCCCCAATAAGTGAAAAACTGTCCGGGGAGGTTACGGTTCTGAAAGATGAGGTCGACCGCATCGATTCCGAGAACGGAATAAATAAAAAAATCTTTCTTGGCTGGACCCAGCAATACCACATCAATGAAAAAATCGGAGAACAATCCTGCGACTGCGACACCAAATACGATTCCGACGATGCCTTTGATAATGCGCCAACGCAACTCTTCGAGATGATCGAGAAACGACATTTCAGCCTGTGCTTTGGCTACTGGCGGTTCACCATCCATCACGGCGCGGGTTTCATTCATACAGTGCGGTACAGCGGGTACTGTTCACATAAATGGTGAACATCCGATTTCACGGCGTGCAAGACAGATTCGTTGGTCGGGTTTTCGATGACTCGATTGATGAGGTCTGCCACGTGAATGAAGGCCTCTGTTGTGAATCCACGGGTGGTCATCGCAGGTGTGCCGATACGGATTCCCGAAGTCACGAACGGACTCTGAGTATCGAACGGCACCATGTTTTTGTTGACGGTGATTTCTGCGCGACCTAGGGCTTCTTCCGCTTCTTTTCCGTTCACACCTTTTGAGCGCAGGTCGATGAGCATCAGATGATTGTCGGTTCCACCACTCACCAGATTGTAACCCAATTCCATGAAGCGGTTGGCCATCGCTTTCGCATTGGCGATCACTTGTTTCTGATAGGTCACGAAGCCAGGTTGAAGCGCTTCTCCATAAGCGACGGCTTTCGAGGCGATTACATGCATCAACGGTCCACCTTGTGTGCCCGGGAATACCGCACTGTCGAAGATTTCAGACCAATTTTTGAGGCGACCCGATTTCGCGGCAGTGATGCCTAACGTGTTTTCCCCATCCGTACCGACCAAAATCATCCCGCCACGTGGCCCACGAAGCGTCTTATGTGTGGTTGTCGTAACCACATGCGTGTGTGGAAACGGATTATTGAGCAATTTCGCGGCGATGAGTCCGGCGGTATGCGCCATATCCATCCATAAAAGAGCACCCACTTCATCGGCGATGGAGCGGAACGAGGCGTAATCGAAATCGCGAGGATACGCGGATGCGCCGATTGACATCATTTTCGGGCGGATGGAGCGAGCCGTATCACGAATCTTATTCATGTCCAGGCGACCTGTTTTCTCATCCACACCATAAAACGTGGCTTTGTGATACATGCCGGAAAAATTCACAGGAGATCCATGTGTCAGGTGTCCGCCATGGCTCAAATCCAGGCCGAGCAGCGTATCACCAGGTTTCATTAAGGCCAAATAAACCGCGGCATTCGCCGACGCACCGGAATGAGGCTGCACATTCACCCAGTCCACACCGAACAATTCTTTCGCACGGTCTTGAGCGATGCGCTCGACGTCATCCACCACCGCGCAGCCACCATAATACCGCTTGCCAGGAAGGCCTTCAGCGTATTTGTTGGTGAGGGATGTCCCCATCGCTTCCATCACCGCCGGCGACACGAAATTCTCGGATGCGATCAGTTCGAGACCATATTCCTGACGTTCGGTTTCTTTGTCGATGAGAGCGGCGATGGCCGGATCGTGCTGAGCGAGTGAGTTCATTCAGGATTTGGACTTAACAGGACGTGAGGGAATGGATTTTAGAGACGCGACCTTCGTGACGGCCACCTTCAAATGAGGTGTTCATCCATTTGGTGATGATGGCTTCGATGTCGTCATAGGAGAGGTAACGTCCAGGAAGGCACAAGACGTTCGCGTTGTTGTGCTGCGCGGAAAGACCAGCAATCTCGGGGTTCCAAGCCAATGCGGCACGCACACCAGGTATGCGGTTGGCCGTCATGCACATGCCTTGGCCGCTTCCGCAAATGAGAATGCCCCGTTCATATTCGCCTTTGGAGACGGATTGAGCCACGAGAATGGCGTAATCGGGGTAGTCGACGGAGGTTTCATCATGCGTTCCGTAATCGACTGGTTCATGCCCGAGAGCTTCGAGAATGGCGATGGCCTTCTCTTTTGCCGAGAACCCGGCGTGATCGGAGGCGATGGGTAGTATCATGCTCTGAATTTCGCCATTTTCAGACTCAAATGAAAATCACAGACCGGATGTGAGAGCGTAAATGAGCACATTGGTTCCCATCTGCAGGGAACGGGTTCGCAACGACTCGGGCAGGCCGTGCACATCGGCATTGGCCCATCCGTCGCTCAGGTTGGATTCGTGGCTATAGAACACGACCATTCGCCCATCCCGGAAGATGCCGAAGCCCTGTGGCGGTTTGCCATCGTGTTCATGAATTTTGGGGAGTCCGTCGCCGAAGGGAAACGCGAGGTGATAGATGGGATGATCGAAAGGGAGTTCCACGAACGCATCGTCGGGGTAGACGAGTCGCATGGCTTCGCGAATGAATGGATCCAAGCCATAGTCGTCGTCGACGTAGAGGAATCCACCGGCGTCGAGGTATTCGCGGAGGTTGGTGGCTTCCGCCCGATTGATGCTGATGTTGCCATGTCCGGTTAGGAACAGGAACGGATATTTGAACAAATCCCGGCTTGCGATGTCCACATCCTCATATCTGGGGTGAATTCCGATCGGAAGGGTCTGTGAAGCGAATCGGATCAGATTGCTTAAGGCAGACGGATCGTTGTACCAATCGCCGCCTCCACGATATTTCACTCGGGCAATGTTGAAGTGCCCGGTCGAGGCGTCCGACCCCGGCTGAGCCAGGCTCACATCCGCCATCCATGTCATTGCAAGTAGGAATGCGAAAAAACGAATCGGGTTGAGTACATTTGCGGAAACCATTGCACAAAAGTAACCTTTTTCATGAGACGTTTCGCACTGCTTCCGATCCTTTTCCTTGCGCTGTTCGCCAGTGGAGCCACATCCCAAACCATCACGATCGATCGGGTCGAACCCATGAATTGGTGGGTCGGCATGCAGAATCCACAATTGCAGATTCTGGTGTATGGCAAGGACATCTCCCAGTCGCAAGTGAGTGTGAGTTATCCGGGCGTTCGGTTGGAAAACACCATCCGCACAGAAAATCCCAATTATGTGTTCATCAATCTTAGGATGGATGCGAGCGTGCAATCGGGCGACATCCCGATTGTGTTTCGGAACGGTCGCAGAGCCGTGACTCACTCCTATCCTTTGCTTACTAAAAATCATTCGACCATGCGCAACAACGGGTTTGATGCATCGGATGTGATTTATCTGCTCATGCCCGACCGCTTCGCGAATGGGGATGTCTCGAACGACAACATTCCGGGGATGCTCGAAAAAACGGACCGTTCGCAGCCGTTTGCGCGTCATGGCGGGGATTTGAAAGGGCTATCCAACCGCCTCGATTACTTGCAAGATTTGGGCATGACCGCTATCTGGGTGGCACCGATTTTCGAGAACGACATGCCACCCAATTATGCGATTGGCGCTGGATTCTATCATGGTTATGCCGCCACCGACATGTATAAGGTGGATCGCCGATTGGGCTCGAACGAGGAATTCCGCACATTGGTGAACGATGCGCAATCCAAAGGCTTGAAAGTGATTATGGATATGATCCATAATCATGTGGGAACGCATCATTGGATGGTGATGGATCCTCCGACGTCTGATTGGGTGCACAACCAGAAGGAGGTCGGAAACACGAATTATCGCACATCCACCATCATGGATCCGTATGCGTCCGAACGTGACCGCAATTCGACCGTGAAAGGCTGGTTTGTGGACGAAATGCCAGACTTGGACCAACGCAATCCGCTTTTGGCAACCTATCTCATTCAAAACACCTTGTGGTGGATCGAATATTCGGGCATAGACGGCATCCGCATGGATACTCATCCCTATCCATACAAAGAATACATGGCCGATTGGACGCGCATCGTGTTGGATGAATACCCGAAATTCAACATCGTCGGTGAGGCGTGGATGCCGAACGTGGCCACCACGGCTTGGTGGCAGACCGGCTTCCCCGACAAGAACGGCTATGATTCGTTTCTGCGCAGCGTGACGGATTTCCCATTGTACTATGCGTTGGGTCAGGCATTCAATGAAGGTGGCGGATGGGAGACGGGACTCACTCGGTTATATTATGTGCTCAGTCAGGATTTTTTGTACACCGATCCGTTTCTGAACGTCATTTTTCTCGATAACCACGATCTGAACCGCTATTTCAGTTCACAGGGTGAGGATGTGGCCAAATTCAAAATGGGATTGGCGTTTCTCTTGACCACGCGTGGCATACCACAGGTCTATTATGGAACGGAAATCGCGATGAAAGGTGGAAATATCGATCCGGATAAGCGTCGAAACTTTCCAGGGGGATGGCCTGGCGATCCGGTCGATGCCTTTACTCCCCAAGGTCGGGAACAACTGGAAGTGGATGATGTCTTCGATTACATGCGCAATCTCAATCGTTGGAGACGCGACAAGCCGGTGATCCATTACGGTCAACTCACGCATTTCGTACCGGTGAACAATGTGTATGTCTACTTCAGACACAATGACACCGAAACGGTGATGGTGGTGATGAACGGTGATGAGGAGGAGAAGACCATCCGCACGGATCGATTCAGTGAGAGGATGAATGGGTTTTCTTCTGGTCAGGATGTGATTTCAGGCCGCATGTTGAACGACCTGAGCTCGATCCGCATTCCAGGAAGAACCGCGATGGTCATTGAACTTCGACGGTGATGGTGGTTTTCGCCACCGACATGCTTCCAAAAATGCCGATTGCCCCATTCACACTGGAAAGGACGTTTTCAATCTCGCCGGGTGAGGTGGTGCTTCCACCGAGTTGCACATTCGCCGAGCGGACGAAGTCGTACACATTGTCGTCGATGGCATAAAAGGAAATCTCGTTCGGACCATAATAGGCAACCGCCAGCCACGGGAACTTCAAATTGATGCTCCCATCCGCCTGCGGTTCGTAATTCATCTGATTGATGATTCCGGAGCTGACCAAGGTCACGTCATCGTCCTCTTCGCTAAATTCCTCATAAAAAGGAACCAAGCCTTGCGATGTATCCAATGCCGCAGTTGTGATCACATAGTAGGTTTGTCTTCCTGGATAGATACTGGACGATAAATTCGCTTCAAACTGCTCCGGGCCCTGATAGGGCAGGGATGTGCTGTTCAGTGTGCGGACGCGGAACGTATCGGGAACGAACGTGGTCGCTGTGATGGGGTTTTCCAATCCTGGAACGGTGATATCGAGGCGATATCGAGTCGAGGGCTTGACCGTCATAACGCCATCCACAGAACGGTAGACACCAGGAATGGTCATCTGATAAGCGATGGCGGATATTGTGTTTCCGGCCGCATCCAATTCTAGAACGGTTACGTTCGCGCCAACGACAGCTAAGCTGGCGGCATCGTAGACATCGTTGATCGGAGCTGTACGATAGAGTGTGAGTTCAGGGAAGGGTTGTGCCGCAGTCAAGTAGGATGTGACCACGATTTGCTCGCGATACGCGTCTTGGCCATAGTCTTCACAAGCTACGACAGCGAAACTCAGGATCAGTAGGAGGGAGGTAGATGTGCGCATATCAGAACGAAACCGTGTAGGAAAGTGTGGGGAGAATTGGAAGCAGTGGCACAGCCGTGCGTGTGGGTGGGTTCTTCTCCAAATCAAAATTGTAGAACCAGATATTGCGCCGTGAATAGGCATTGATGATCTGGATTTGGAATTCGGAAACGCCCATACCGAAGAAGGTGCCCTCTCGGGTGAAACCGATATCCAATCGATGATAGGATGGAAGTCGGGAAGCGTTCACACGTCCCACCACGACGGGTCGATAGGGCTGGGTGCCGAACGGATTGCCGATTTCGGTACGACCAAGGACATCTGTATACGCTTGTCCGGTTGCATAATTGAATACAGCCGTGGATTTCCAGCGTTTTGAGAGACGGTAGTTCGTTACCACGTTCACATCATGGATCCGATCGTATTTCGGTGGGTAGAAATCATCGTTATTGAACGTCGCAAATTTCCGGCGAGTGGTTCCCCAAGTATACCCGATGAACCCATTTAATCGCCCGGATGTTTTTTCCAACATCACTTCCAAGCCATAGGCGAATCCGCTGCCATAACGGAACAGATCAGCGTAATCGAGTCCGGCGGCGTCAGGCAGACGCGGATCCAGTTCAAACAAGTCGTTCATCGTGCGGTAAAATCCTTCCACCTCGAGGTTGTATCCTTGAATCGGATAACTTTTCACTCCGAGAACAAATTGATCACCATAGGAAGGGCGTACGCCTTCATCGGTTGTCAGCCACACATCAAATCCGGAAAATGCCTCATTTGTGATGAGCGTCAGGAATTGATAATAGCGACCGTATGCGGCTTGAAATCGCAACGATGGATGTGGGATGTATTCCGCGCTGAGTCTCGGTTCCAAGCGTAGGTAATCGCCTTTCGTGAAATAGTTCAATCGAACACCGCTGGTCAATTTCAGGCGATCACCATATCTCCAGGTGTCTTGCACATACGCTGACGCATACGATGATTGGATGCGGGAATTGGTCGTTGGATTCCCATCAAACCGATCTTTGAGAGTGAGGGTGAGTAAGCCAGCCCAGAATCCACCTCGGATGTCATGTGATGGGGATGCGGCCCATTCCAAATCCGATTTGATGGAATAGTCGAACACATTATTGTTCCGTTCGATGGGAGTTCCGGCGATTTCGAATCTTGGCGTATTGAAATATCGGGATCCGGTTAATGTGACATTTCCGAAAAGACGGCTGTTAAACAAATGGGTCCAGTTTCCGCTCGCCGTTCGATTTCCGTAAAACAAGTTGAGGTTGAGATCGTCGGAGACTGGAAAATTCACGTTATCCTCACCTCCATAAAACGACAGGCTCACCTTGTTGCGATCGTCCAAGTCGAGGTTTAGCTTGCCGTTCACATCGTAAAAATAGAAGCTTTCGGGCACGCCGTCCACACTTTGCTGCAATACATACAGAAGTGGCTCCAATGTGGATCTGCGGAATGCGAGCATATAAGAACCTTTCGCATGTGGACCCTCGATCATCGCCCGCGACGATAACATACCCACACTGATGACACCGGCCCGTTCAACCCGGTTGCCGTCTTTATTATAAATGTCGATCACAGATCCGAGCCGGCCACCGTATTCCGCTGGATAGCCACCTTTGTACAATCGGACGTCTTTGATGGCGTCCGGATTGAAGGTGGAGAAGAATCCGAAAAAGTGGGATGGGTTATATACTGTGGTCCGATCCAGTAGGATAAGTGTTTGATCGGGTCCACCTCCACGTATATACAATCCGGATGAGAAATCGGATGCGGCCTTCACGCCCGGCAGAAGCTGTACGGAGCGGAACACATCCGCTTGCAAAACGGCTGGAACCTGCTTGATGAGTCTGGTCTGAACCTGTGCCACACCCACATTTCTGGATTCTTCCTTCTCCCGTTCCGATTCGACCACGATTGCCTCCAATCGGAAATCTTCCGGATCCAATGCCACATCCAAACGAACGGATTGGCCTTCAGAGAGGGTTAAGGGTAATTCGCGAGGCACATAACCCACGAACGTGTATTGAACGATGTATGATCCCGCAGCCAATCCGACGATGTTATAATAACCGGATGTGTTGGTGGACGTACCTGTTGTAGTACCTTTGATGATCACGTTGGCGTAGAGAAGGGTCTCGCCATTGGCAGAATCCGTCACATAACCGCTGATTGATGTTCTTGGTTGTGCGCTTAGCGCAACCGAGATGGAAAAGGATAGAGCTAAAAAGCTCCAAAAAACTCGCATGGTAGATGATTTGATGTGCAACCCGTCTGCGAACGTCTACGTTTGGTTGCAAAGGTGTTGTTACGATTTCGTAGATTAAAACTGTATGAAAAATTACCCAATTCGATATTACCAAACCGCTATGATTCTGTTGTTCGCCCTGCTTCTGCAGGTCGATACAGACCAGAGCTCTTACGAAGACGATCCGGATGGCGGCGTCTACATCATTCATGTGGAAGGCTTGATCGACAATGGCTTACACACATACATCGAACGCGGATTGAACCGCGCTCGTTCCAACAATGCGGCCGGTGTGATCTTATATGTGGACACGTTCGGAGGGCTGGTTGAAGCCGCCGACAACATTCGCAAAAACCTGATCGAAACCGAACTGGTGACCGTCGCCTTCATCGATAAGAACGCCGCGTCAGCAGGTGCATTGATATCCATTGCGGCCGATTCGATATTTATGTCTCCGGGTTCTTCCATCGGCGCGGCAACCGTTGTCGATGGCCAAGGAACCTACGCTTCTGAGAAGATGCAAAGCTATATGCGTGGAATCATGAGAGCGACAGCAGAAAGCAAAGGTCGTGACCCGCGTATCGCAGAAGCGATGGTTGATGAGACGGTCGAAGTCGAAGGAGTGATCGAGGCGGGAAAATTGCTTACTCTCAGCACCGAAGAAGCGGTTGAACTTGGATTCGCGAATGGTTCAATCGAGTCGGTGGATGCGGTCATCGCCCATATGGGCTGGGAAGATGCGCCACAGATCGATATGCAGGAGTTGTGGGCTGAATCGGTTTTACGCTTTTTAGCCAATCCGGTAATCAGTTCCATGCTGATGCTCATGATGCTCGGTGGATTATACTTCGAACTTCAAACTCCCGGAGTCGGTTTTCCAGGCCTAATGGCTGGATTGGGTGCCGTCTTTTTCTTCGCTCCTCTTTACATAATGGGACTCGCCGAAAGCTGGGAAATCATTTTATTTGTGATCGGGGTGTCACTGATCGTTGTCGAAATCTTTGTGATACCCGGATTTGGCTTAGCCGGATTATCCGGAATTACATTGGTCATATTCAGCCTTGGGGCCGCCCTCATTGGCAACATAGGTCTGAATTTTCCTGAACTCAACCAGATATCGAATGCCGTTTGGACAATGGCTGTCACTCTGGTATTGGGTGTGGCGATGATTGCTTCATTTGTCCGTTACTTGCCCGAAAACACCATGTTCAACAAATTGGTCCTTTCAGAATCCACCAACCGCACCAGCGGCTACATCTCACAAGAATCAAAAGACGATCTCCTCGGTGAAGAAGGAATCGCGATCACAGCCCTCAGACCGTCTGGAACGGTACTCGTACTAGACAGAAGGGTGGATGTGGTCTCCGATGGCGAATTCGTTGAAAAAGGAGCCCGTGTGAAAGTAGTCGATACCAGCAGTTCCCGCGTCATGGTTCAAAAACTAGACGCCTGATCATCATCATCTATCCATTAACCTATCCTAAACCATGCTAGAATCCTTTCCATATCTGATTATTGTACTTGTCATTGCCGGCATATTCCTATTTCTGTACTTCGTACCGCTGGGATTGTGGATAACGGCATTCTTCTCCGGAGTGAAGGTCAACATCTTTGGTGATCTGGTGGCCATGCGCCTTCGTAAAGTGGCGCCGGCACCCATCATTCGAGCTGCCATCACCTCGAACAAAGCCGGCATTCCGATTGATATCGGTAAGTTGGAAGCCCACTTCCTTGCCGGTGGGAATATTTTCAAAGTCATTCAAGCCCTGATTTCCGCCGACAAAGCAAACCTCGGCCTTACGTTCGAGCGCGCTGCCGCAATTGATTTGGCTGGACGTGATGTGTTTCAAGCCGTTCAAATCTCCGTGAACCCGAAAGTGATCGAAACACCACCAATCACCGCTCTCGCGAAAGACGGTATTCAAGTGCGTGCGATTGCCCGAATCACGGTTCGTGCCAACCTGGACCGTTTGGTGGGTGGTGCGACAGAAGAAACCATTCTTGCTCGTGTTGGTGAAGGGATCGTATCAACAATCGGTTCATCTGTCGATCATAAAGCCGTTCTTGAAAACCCTGACAACATCTCCAAGATGGTGTTGAGCAAAGGCCTCGACAGCGGTACCGCATTTGAAATCTTGTCGATTGATATTGCGGATGTGGATGTCGGCGACAACATCGGTGCCAAATTGCAGACCGATCAGGCGGAAGCCGACTTGAAAGTGGCTCGTGCCAAAGCGGAAGAACGTCGCGCCATGGCTGTTGCGGCAGAACAAGAATTCAAAGCCAAAACCCAAGACGCAAGAGCTCGAGTGATTGAAGCAGAAGCGGAAGTTCCAAAAGCGATCGCTGATGCGTTTCGCACAGGCAAATTGGGCGTGATGGATTACTACAACATGAAGAATGTGATGGCTGATACCGATATGCGCCAATCCATCGCTACGACCGGTTCTGACAAACCGAAAGAGGACGAAGAACTCCTTCGCAATAAGAAAAAGTAAGTCCTAAGAAATCGAGGACTCCGTCTGTTGAAGGCGGAGTCCCATTTTTTTCACACGATCGATGAACTCCTGCTTCGGTACGATGAACTCTGGAGCCGATACACCACCTTTGGTACCTAGTTTCCCTTCAAGTACCATCATCGCCATCACAACAGTCGGAATGGCCGTGCTAACCATCATCGCCGATACACCACGCTCTTTGTCGGCTTCCTGATACATCTCATAATCACGGGTGATGTTCTTCGAATCGCGAGTCCCTTTAATGCGGACTTTCATCGCCACGAAATCGTCACCACCGCTGGGGAGATAGCGACTTAGTTGCCGGATCAATAAGTCTCGAAACGACAAGTTCACGCGCACGTCGATGATCTGTGTGCTGTTGAATCCGAGTTCGAATAGGGATTTGATTAGGTCGCGATGCCCTTTGAAGCGCATTGATTTGAAATTGAGCGACTTCACCTTTCCTTCCAAATGACGAGCCAACGTTGTGGCTGAACCGGCGGTGTAAAATGCTTCTAATATTCCCAATTCCTGCCTGGATTGAAGCATCACTTCTTCATACCCTTCCAATGCCGGAACCTCGGTCAATTTCCCGTTTTCGAGGATAACCGATGTACTAAGGTACTCGTTGATGAGCCCTTGTGGGGAGAAACTCAACTGATAATTCAAAGGAGGTACAGGTACTTTCGGTAATGCCGCAGCCCGGATTTGGATCGAATCGACTTTGTCGAACGCCTCATACCCATGCATCGCTAGGATGTTGGTGAGGCCAGGTCCTAGACCGCAATTCGGCACAATCCATTTGCCAACGGCTTGCGCCTGATCGGACAATTCGAGCTGACGCAGATAGGTATCGTCGTCGCCGCCAAGGTCGATGAAGTGCGCATCCACTTTGATGGCGATTTCAGCCAATTTCACATTCTGTTTGAATGGTAGAGCGGATATAATGAGATCTGCACCTTTGATGAGACCGATGATCGACATTTCGCGCTCGATCTTCACGCGATGGATGCTCATTTTCGGATTGGCGATCAGATTAGACAGTGTTTCGAGCGCATTTCCATTTCGATCGATCACATGCACTGAAGTCACTCGATCTTCGGCGCACAACAGCCGAGTAATGGCCGCACCAACTGTACCTGCGCCGACAACTGCGATGTTCATTCCCTTCACGTCCCTGTAGAATATGGTCTAGATATTGAGCAATAAAGTTACGAAATCTTCGTAGTTTTACATATTCCGGGGATGTACTTGGTCTCGACGGAATGCGTGGAATCGCAGGTTGCGTGCCGGGTAAACACAATCGATCCCGTTAAAAACGCTTGTGAAAAAATGTATACGCAGACAATACTGCATACCGCCTGGCAGCCTAACGGCGCCGGCCGCTCCGCATAAGGCTCTCTCATCGGCCTTATCCCGAGCGTCATACTCAGATGGGATCGGGACTCACATCATCGGTTGGCTGATGTGCCCTAAAACTCACAACCTGGTCTTCCGAAACCTTGCCTGTTGGCTAACCGGAAGATGAGATTCAATAGCAGGATACGCATGTAGACGCTTGACGGTTTGCCGTTTCGGACGCGGGTTCGACTCCCGCCATCTCCACAAAAAAAGGCTCTCCCACATCGGGAGAGCCTTTTTTGTTTCAAAACGCTACGCTACCCTTGATGCGCCAGTAGAAGTCGGTGAAGGCGTCATCCATTAGGGCATTCGTCGGACGTGCCGCTCCGAAGCTTTGCAAAATGGACAAGCCGAGAATAGTGGTCTGATTCTTGATTTCGATACCTGCGCCGCTCCTTTGCTCAGTCGACACACCAGGCAGGTTCGTCACTCCGCCCACCATCCCCGCATCCACAAATGCGGCGAAGGATGTGCTGCCAAACGACACCAATCCCAACACCTGGGTATTCAGGTCGTTCATCAATGGAAGACGGATTTCCGCGCTACCGAACAACAGCATATCACCCGTAGCATATTTCCGATACCCGCGTACCCGCTCTGTGCTGGAACGGCCGAAATTAAATATCCCGTAATCCCCCAAATCGGGCTCATCATATCGGTTGAAACCCAATATTTCCTGAGGTAACGTGGTGCCGAATCGCTTCACCGCACGTCCATACAGGTACATACGGGCAAGTCCGCCTATTGGGATCAGCGCATAAGCTTTCACATCGGGTTGGATGTAAGATGCGTCGAGTTGCCCCGATTTCACGGTCACATCAAGCCCCATTCCATCCAATGGATGGATGAATCCGTTCGAATATGGTTTAGCCCGTCGAATGGCGAATCGCAACTCCGATTCGACGATGGTACCAGCCACAGGAGGAGCCAGATTGTCTTGCAAAGGCAGCGAATAGGACAGGATGTCTGGTTTGGAATAAACCAAGGCTGTGGCGAAACGGACATTGCTGGACGTGAACGGATGATCGATCAGGTCCAATGGCAACGCCGCGCTCAAACGTGCTCCAGATTGCGTGCTGATTAGAAAATCATCCGAATAGACCCGCGATTCAAACAGGTTATGAAACAGATCCAACCCCAAAGAGGGATGGAAGGAACGGTTGAGGTAGCTCACCACGGCATAACTGTGGTCGCGTATGGATGGCGGGGCCAAACTGGCACCTACCATGAATTCATGGATCGCTAATGGTTCGCGCCAGTAGGTGAGTCCGCCGAAACCCCAATCAGTTGGTGTGTTGAAATAGACAAAGGGTAGGCTCACAACATGATCGATTTCGTTCAACGGCTTATAACGACCCCGCTCGCTGATGAGCGACGCATCCGGCCGTATCACCCAAGGAATCATGCCTTCGCGGTCGCGGGAGGTCCAATCCGAGTAATAATTCGGCATCGGTACATCACGAACGGTTGTGCGCATGCCCGCGTCGATGCGCCACGCGCGATCTTTAAGTTTGCTGTCGGTCGTCATCCCCAATAGGGTTCCTGACGGATGCAGGCTATCACTCGGTGCCCAATGCGTGGCGGTGAACCCGGTGAATTGGTTTGTCACACGGATTTCCTGACCCACTCGTCCGTTATCGAAGCTCACGAGAAACACGTTCGGTACTCGATCGCGCAAGCTGGTGTAGACCAATGTATCGCCACTTGGATTCCAAATGGGTCTGCGGTCGTCGGTCAATGGGTCTGTGAAGACGGTCTCTTCATTGGTTTCCGTGTTCAGAATGACGATGAACCGACTTCCATCCGCATCAAACCGGCTGAATGCAAGCCATGGTCCGGTTGGATGTTGCCGCAAGGAAGAAACCTGAACATCCCCAGTATGTTGTGTGATGGATGTGCTGGATCCACTGGATGGATCGATTCGGTGGATGTTCGCTGTGCCGGTTTCATTTACCGAGGCATAGAGTTGAGTTCCGTCGGCCGACCAGACTGGAAACGTGGCGCGTAAATCCGTCGTAATTCGACGACTCTTGCCCGATTCCACATCCACAGCGTAGATGTCAGGAATGATGGACCCATACGGTCCGCGGCGTGTGCGCGAAAACAAGATCGAGGATCCATCCGGCGACCAACTTAACGGTCCAGTATCTGATCCCTCATAAATGACACGTGTTTTCCCTTTCTCTTTGCGCTCAATCACCCAAATTCTGCTGAACGGATACGTGTCCGAAACATACCCTGAGACGGCGACCAATGTTGTATCGGGGCTGTAGGCCACATCCGTCAAGAATGTGCCTGGAAGATCGAGAGGATCCGTATCCAAACTATCGGGATGACCCATGTACGCCGCAATCGTATTGTAATGGATGTTGGCGAAGCGGCTCCAATCGTCGTTGAACTCTTTGTACGATTTTCCGGTCGTTTCTTTGAACGCTTTTCCGAAATTATGATATCGGATGAATTTGGCCAAGGTATCGCGATCGGCGAACAGATTGCCGACGGCGCTATCCCCATACACATAGGTGAAATAGCGCAACTGGCTATTCCCGACCGCATAAACGAGTCCGCCGTCTTTGATGGATTCACCACGGTTGAAATCGTAACGATCTTCAAAGATCGCCGCTCGAAGAAGGGCATCGCCTCGTTTCGCATCCCACTTTTCCGTGGAATACTGGGCGAATCCTTCCGTCCAATTCCGTCTCATGGCAGGCAGATTCCCCAACAATCCGACATTCGATTTCACAGCTTGGAAATGGAAAATATGGGCCAATTCATGAGCCAAAACTTTTCGAAGCCACTTTTCATTGCTCGAAAAGACCGTTTTTTCATTCAATGCGACCCAGATTTGCGTATAGGCGCGATCAAACGGAACAGCGAACCCGTTCACAATTTCGTCCTGATCAGACAAGTAAATGGGAATCTTGTAATCGAATGTCACGCTCAGTAACTCGGACAACGATTCATAGGTGGCTTCCGCGATAGCCGCAGCTTCGGCCTCGATGCCTGCCAGATGCGATGGATAAATGATCACGAAATGCTCGGTTTCGGCGGTGATCCACTCTATTTCCGGATGATTACGTCCATTCGTCATTGAAAAACTTTGAGCGTGCAATTCCAACCCGAAAGACAGGACTAGGATTGCGATGGTAGAGATGTGCTTGAGCATGTGAATCATGGGGTTTCGGGTTCGGTGGGGTACGTCGAGTAATTCCAATTTATGCTACATGAAGTTGCGAAGAAATACGATACATCTGTGACGAAACGCATTTTCGCCCTATTTTCAGAGCATGGGAAATGTGTTCAGATTGTTTGTTTACGGCACCTTGAAAGAAGGTGGAGATCATCATCATCTTATTTCGGCAGAACACTCCCATAGAGAAGATGCACAGGTTGCCGCAACCCGGCATACCATGGAAGATGGAATCCCTTACATCGTGGTTCCCCCAAACTCCATTCTTTTGAAAGGCACGATTCATCCGATGGCGGATGCGAAAAAAGCGACATCCATTCAAGCCGATGCGATTGAAGCAGATTCTTGGGTGGATGGCGAGCTCTACATCCTGTCAAACCCCGAAGAGCGCGTTCCCTTGCTCGATTTATTGGAAGATTTCGAACCCGGCGGCGAATCAGAATATGATCGGGTTTTACTTCCAGTGAAAACCAAGGACGGATGGATTCCGGCTTGGACGTACATCATCCACAACAATACACCTATTTAACGACCATGAGCATGCCATTTGTCATTCCGGATGTCCCCATCAACCTTGTCAAACCGAAAGACCCGGTGGATGTCCGCATCGTCGAAACGAAGATCGCCACCGCCGCGGCGTCTCCGAATTTCATTCGCCACATCACATTTGATGTGTCCGGAACTCCCTTGGAAAACAACATCCGTTCTGGTCAGTCGATAGGAATTTTGGCTCCAGGACTCGATGATCGCGGGAAACCTCATTCATTGCGCTTGTATTCGGTCGCTTCGCCGACCGGCGGGGAAGACGGACATGGAAAAATCTACGCCACGACCGTGAAACGCGTGATCGACGAAAATTGGGAAACCCAGCAATTGTTCACCGGTGTGGCCTCGAACTACTTCTGCGGACTCAAATCCGGTGATGTCGTTAAAATGACTGGTCCGAGCGGCAAACGCTTTCTATTGCCTGAGAATCCAGAAAAGTACAACTACATCTTTTTCGCGACTGGAACCGGCGTGGCTCCATTCCGTGGCATGATCATGGATCTGATGAACGCGAAGACCAAAAACCAAGTGGTGATGGTGTTCGGATGCCCGTTCCGCACCGACATCCTCTATCCAGCCTATTTCGAAACCCTGAACAAAGATGTCGAGAATTTTCACTTCATCAAGGCCATTTCGCGGGAAGAACCTCGCGCAGACGGCACCAAACGATATGTCCAGAGCGCGTTGGTGGATGAAGCCGATGTGCTGATTCCCATCCTCAAACAAGATAATACCCTGATTTACATCTGCGGATTGAAGGGGATGGAGACAGGAATTCTGACAACCTTACTGACACACGGCCTCACCGATTATGTGATGGAGACTGAAAAAGGCCTCAAGCACACCGATCGGATGTTCGTCGAAGTCTATTGACGGATGCGGGCGTAGCGTCCTGCCGTGTAACCACCACCCCAGTGCATGGTGTATTGGTGGGACAGCTCCGCACCTAGAAACACAATCAGCGTGTTATAGTAGATCCAAAAAAGAAAGACCAAGAAGGACCCGGCCGCGCCATAGGCATCCACCGATGCTCCATGCACCAGGTATAAGGATACAAGATACCGGCCAAGCAAGAACAGCAAAGTGGTTACTAGAGCACCTGCGAAGGCATCCCGCCAACGGATCAGGATATCTGGTAGCACTTTGTAGATCACAGTGAACAAGAACAAAAGTAGGGCGACGAACCCGGCATAGTTCACCCATCCCCAAAAGACAGGATCCACGTCGACCACTCGCTCCACTTGGCCTCCGATGGTAAGCAGTATCGCATCGCCGATGAGGGACAGCATCAACAAGAAGGCGGTGACGAGTACGATGGAAATAGACATCAGCCGTGACTTCACAAAATGAATCAAACCCTTGCCCTCAGCGACTCGGATTCCCCATATCAGATTCAGTGTGGTTTTGAGTTGGGCGATGACAGTGGAGGATGTGAACAGCAAGAAAAACCCACCCACAGCGAATGCGACAATATTGCTGAATGGGCGGTTCGCTTGTTCCACAAAACCGGATAGCATGAGTGCCGTTTCGTTGCCCATCAGTTTCGACAGCATGTTGGTCAATTGTCCCGAAGCGGCTTGTTCACCAAAGAAGAACGCCACCAGTCCAACAAGGATCACGAGAAGGGGAGCCAGACTAAAAATCGTATAGAATGCCAATGCTGCCGCGTGTGTGAGGATATCATCATCGCCATATTTCGAAAATGCGGCTTTGACGAGGAAAGAAAGCTTGGCTTTGGGGTTGTCGGTCATGTGTGCGTCGTATGTGAGACGGAAAATTGGTATTTTTGCGCTCCTTTCCGAATGCCAAAACTACCTTTGTGAAAACCTCAGCCCAGATCCGTTCCGAGTTTCTCGAATTTTTCCGCGAAAAAGACCATTGCATCGTTCCGTCAGTTCCTGTTGTTCCACACGACGATCCGACATTGCTGTTCACCAACGCCGGAATGAACCCCTTCAAACCGATTTTTCTCGGTAAAGAACCCGGATTCGTGACCCAAGGTAAGCAGTGGCAACGCGCCGCCAACACGCAGCGATGCATCCGCGTGAGTGGCAAGCATAACGATTTGGAAGAAGTGGGCCACGACACCTATCACCACACGTTGTTCGAGATGCTCGGCAACTGGTCCTTCGGCGATTACTTCAAGGAAGAAGCCATCGAATGGGCCTGGGAATTGCTGGTGAAACGTTGGGGTTTGCAGCCGGATCGACTTTATGCCACCGTATTTGGTGGAGATGCTAAAGATGGATTGGATGCGGATGAAGAAGCCGCTGCGCTGTGGGTGAAGAAAACCGGCATCAAACCGTCGCATGTGCTTCGGTTCGGAAAGAAAGACAATTTTTGGGAAATGGGGGAAAGCGGCCCTTGCGGACCTTGCTCCGAAATCCATATCGACTTGCGTACCGATGAGGAACGCTCAAAAGTGGATGGCGCCACGTTGGTGAACATCGGCGATCCGCGCGTGATGGAAATCTGGAATTTGGTCTTCATCCAGTTCAATCGTCAGCCCAGTGGCGAGCTCGAGTCGCTTCCTGCCAAACATGTGGACACCGGGATGGGCTTCGAGCGCATCTGCGCGGTGATCCAAGGAAAATCATCGAATTACGACACAGATGTGTTCATGCCGATCATCGGAGCGATCAGCGATCTGAGCGGCATCACCTATGGCAAAGCGGAAGCATCCGATATCGCGATGCGCGTGATCGCCGATCACATTCGCACGGTTTGTTTTGCTATAGCCGACGGCGCAGCGCCGAGCAATGACGGACGTGGGTTCGTCGTGCGACGGATTCTGCGTCGGGCCATTCGCTACGGATGGGACAAACTTGGCCTCAAAGAACCATTCATGTTCCGGCTCGTGGACATCCTGACCCAAACCATGGGCGATGTCTTTCCCGTACTTCGCGAGCAAGAGTCCTATGTGGCGAAGGTGATCAAAGCTGAAGAACTTAGCTTCCTGAAAACTCTAGGACTCGGTATTCAGCTATTCGGTTCCATGGCCGAAGGGAAGAAAGTCATTTCCGGTGAAGATGCCTTCAAACTGCACGATACCTTCGGATTTCCGATCGATTTGACCGCCTTGATGGCCAGAGAGCAAGGTTTGGATGTGGATCATGATGGCTTTGAGCGCCTCATGAACGAGCAGAAGACCCGCGCCCGCGCGGCAGGGAAGTTTGCCATCGATGCATCGGATGTTGGTCATTCAACCTTCAACCTTCAATCTTCAACATTTGTCGGGTATACGACTCTACAATCCAGTACTCTGATCCATCCCTTCGACGGACTCGGAAAACCCGCCCTCATTTTGGATGAAACCCCATTCTATGCCGAGAGTGGCGGGCAAGTAGGGGATACCGGTCTGATTCGCAATGGAAATGAGATTTTTCGGGTGTTGGACGTGAAAAAAGTCAACGGCTTGCATGTTCATTTTCTAGATCGCATGCCCGATGATGTGTCAGGATCTTGGGAAGCCGTTGTGGATGTGGCTCGACGCTCTGAAATCCGCAAGCATCATACCGCGACACACCTGGTTCATGCCGCGCTTCGTGCCCATCTCGGCACCCATGTGGCTCAGAAAGGATCATTAGTCGATGATCAGCGCCTTCGATTCGATTTCTCCCACTTCGAGGCCATCACGCCGAAGCAACTGGCAGCCATCGAAGACGAAGTGAATGGAAAAATCCAAGAGAATATCCCGGTTTCGATCGCAACGGATGTGCCTATCGAAGAAGCTCGCACATTGGGAGCGATGATGCTCTTCGGCGAAAAATATGGCGATCTAGTGCGTGTAGTAACGGTAGACCCGTCCTATTCCATCGAATTATGCGGTGGAACACACGTGGATGCGACCGGCCAGATCGGCGTCTTCCGCTTCCTCAACGAAAGCTCGGCAGCGGCAGGGGTCAGACGCATCGAGGCCGTTACCGGTCAATCCGCCCTTAGCCACTTCCGTGACGAATCCGCACGACTTCAATCCCTCATCCATCTCATCGGTCCGAGCAGCGATCCGATCCACTCTCTCGAGACGTTGCTGAGTGAGAAGAAATCCCTCGAAAAAGAACTCGAATCCCTACGCTTCACCGCTCAACTTGCCTCGTTGGACGACGCCCTTGCCCAGGCCACCATCCTACCAAATGGCGTTACCCTGATCAAACGCATCATTCCCAACGCCGGAATGGACGCGCTTAAGCAGCTCGGTTATGAGTCGCTCAAGCGCCGCTCCACAGGTACCGTCACGGTTCTGGGATCATCCGATACCGCAGCCGGCAAAGTGTACCTCATGGCATCCGTCACGGACGATCTGATCCGCGACAAAGGCCTTAAAGCCGGTACCCTCGTCGGGGCCTTGGCCAAAACCGTTGGTGGAGGAGGAGGTGGGCAACCAAATCTGGCTACGGCCGGCGGACGCTTCCCAGAGAAGCTTTCCGAGGCCTTGGACCAAGCCGCGTCCCACATCGGCTAACGAAAAATCCGTATATTTGCAGCCTTACCGGACTCTAATCCCTACGTCATGTCCAATACCGTTTTCACGCCTTCCGGCACGTTTTATAAGACAACCGACCTGCCCGAGGCGACCAAAAAAGATCATAAGAAATTGGGTCTCAGCGAAGAACAAGTCATCGCTCTGTACAGAGAAATGTACTTGGTCCGTCGTTTCGAAGAGCGTGCCGCGCAACAGTATCAGAAAGGCAAATTCGGTGGATTCCTGCATTTGTATATTGGTCAGGAGGCCCTCTCATCCGGCGTAAACCATGTTCTGGACCCGGAAGACGACATC
Organism: Balneolales bacterium; assembly: GCA_041749075.1. Taxonomy (GTDB): domain Bacteria; phylum Bacteroidota; class Rhodothermia; order Balneolales; family HLUCCA01; genus CAMTWZ01. Next base: position 182,979 of record JBGTBY010000038.1, read on the forward strand.
ATCACCGCCTATCGTGACCATGGCTGGGGATTGGTTCGCGGCATCGACGCGAAAATGGGCATGGCCGAATTGTTCGGCAAATCCACCGGTTCGAGCCGTGGCAAAGGCGGATCGATGCACTTTTTCAAAGCCGATCACCACATGTGGGGCGGACATGGCATCGTTGGTGCCCACATCCCGGTCGCCGCTGGTTTGGCGTTCGCCAACAAATACAATGGCAATGGCAAGATTTCGACCTGCTTTTTCGGGGATGGCGCCGTGGATCAAGGTGCCTTGCACGAAGCCTTCAACTTGGCTCAGTTGTGGAAATTGCCAGTAATTTTTGTGGTTGAAAACAACGGATATTCCATGGGTACGGCCGTCGCACGTCATACCGCTACCGAAATCTGGAAGCGCGCATTGGCTTACGATATGAAATACAAGATCGTGAACGGAATGGATCTGTTCTCTGTGATTGACGAGTTTCAAACCATCGCAAAAGATGTGCGTGACAATTCGATTCCGTACTTCGTGGAGCTTCGCACATACCGCTATCGTGGACATTCGATGAGTGATCCGGGCCACTACCGCAAGAAAGAGGAAATGGACGCGTTCCGCGAAACGGATCCCATCGAACGCCTGAAATCCTACATCCTCAAGAAGAAACTCGCAACGGACGAAGCCCTTCAGAAAATCATGGATGAGGTGGAAGCCGAAGTGCTGGAAGCCGTTGAATTCGCGGATTCCTCACCTCAACCCGATCCGTCCGAACTGTACGACCACGTTTATGTGGAAAATGATTATCCATTTCACCGTTAATTGACCTGACATGCCTGAACTTCAATTCAGAGAAGCCATCCGAGAAGCCCTAAATGAAGAAATGCGCCGCGACGAGAGCGTGTACATCATGGGGGAAGAAGTCGCCGAGTATGATGGGGCCTATAAGGTGACCCAAGGCATGCTCGCCGAATTCGGCGCCAAGCGCATCATCGACACTCCGATCTCCGAACTCGGATTCTCCGGTATCGGTGTGGGATCCGCTATGAACGGTCTTCGTCCGGTCGTTGAATTCATGACCTTCAACTTTGCGTTGGTCGGCGTGGATCAGATTTTGAACAACGCCGCTAAGATTCGCTACATGAGTGGTGGGCAAGTGAAGATTCCAATCGTGTTTCGCGGGCCGAACGCCTCTGCCGGACAATTGGGCGCTACCCACTCATTGGCATTCGAAGCCATGTATTCGCATTTCCCGGGGCTGAAAGTCATTCATCCGTCCGAGCCGTACGATGCCAAAGGATTGCTCAAGAGCGCCATCCGCGACGATAATCCAGTGATTTTCTTGGAATCGGAGCAGATGTACGGAATGAAACAGGACGTTCCTAGTGAAGAGTACCTCATTCCAATTGGAAAAGGGAAAATCAAGCGCGAAGGGAAGGATGTGACGATTGTCGCGCACGGAAAAATGTATCATGTCGCGGTCAAAGCCGCCGCTGAATTGGCGAAAGACGGCATTGAGGCCGAAATCATCGATCCTCGCACCATCAAACCGTTCGATCTGGAATTGGTGCTCGAATCCGTTCGCAAGACCAATCGATGTGTGATTGTGGATGAAGCGCATCCGTTCGCAGGAACCGCCGCTGAAGTAGGTTTCCTCATCCAACGCGAAGCCTTCGATCATCTCGACGCGCCTGTGTTGCGTGTTACCCTGCCGGATACGCCGGCTCCATTCGCGCGCAACCTGTTCGATCTGTGGTTGCCCGGACCAAAACAAGTCATTGAAGCTGTAAACGCTGTAACCTACCGGTAAAAACGTATGGCCATTGTAATCGATATGCCGAAATTGAGCGACACCATGTCTGAAGGGGTGATCGCCAAATGGAACGTCAAAGAAGGGGATGTGGTCAAAACCGGCGACATCATCGCGGAAGTGGAAACCGATAAGGCGACCATGGATGTGGAAGTGTTTGATGGTGGAACCATCCTCAAAATCATTGCCAAAGAAGGCGAAGCCGTACCTCTAGGCGGTTTGATGGCCATCATCGGCAAACCAGGTGAAGATATTTCGGCGTTGCTTGGTGACAAGAAAGACGTAGGGGTCGATCGCATCGACCCGAAAAAAGGGGACGATAAAGGGGCGGATGCCATCCGCCCCGACGTTAAAAAGGACGTAGGGGTCGATAGCATCGACCCGAAAGAGAAAAAAGAAGATTTCAAAGATCCCATCGTCGGCGATATCAAAGAATCGTCGGATGATTCCCGCATCAAAGCCTCCCCATTGGCCAAATCCATCGCCGCGGCAAGTGGAGTGGATCTGAGCAAAGTTCAAGGCTCCGGACCAAACGGACGCATTGTGAAGAAGGATCTTGATGATGTAGGGGCGGATGGCATCCGCCCTGATGATTCGAAAAGGGCGGGTGCGACCCCGAGGGCGGATGCCATC